>NZ_LT607546.1:0-212 GCF_900095235.1 Janthinobacterium sp. UMAB-60 | reverse complement strand
CCCATGGTGGCCCCGCCGTCTTTCATGGGGTTCTTGGCCGGTCCCAGGGAGCCAGGGGTCGGAAAAAATATGCTGTTCGCGGTTCGCGCGCGCAGCACGTCGACCTCTTTTCCTTGGATGCCGTTACTGAAGGTCACGATCATGCCGGGGCCGTCCTGTGAGCGTGTTACAGAGCAGGCTGTGCAGAGGACGACGGTCGCCAGGAAGCAAAT
>NZ_LT607545.1:0-217 GCF_900095235.1 Janthinobacterium sp. UMAB-60 | reverse complement strand
CCTTGGAGGATGGTCCCCCCATATTCAGACAGGATGTCACGTGTCCCGCCCTACTTGTCGCATGCTTAGTTCCACACATCGCATTTCACGTACCGGGCTATCACCGTCTATGGCTCCTATTTCCAGAGGATTCTGTTATGCGTCATGCTAAAACATGCAGGCTCTTCCCATTTCGCTCGCCGCTACTTTGGGAATCTCGGTTGATTTCTTTTCCTGC
>NZ_LT607544.1:0-217 GCF_900095235.1 Janthinobacterium sp. UMAB-60 | reverse complement strand
GCAGGAAAAGAAATCAACCGAGATTCCCAAAGTAGCGGCGAGCGAAATGGGAAGAGCCTGTACGTGATAGTCGGACCGATAACAGAATCCCCTGGAAATGGGAGCCATAGTGGGTGATAGCCCCGTATGTGAAATTGGACCGGTGATACTAAGCGTACGACAAGTAGGGCGGGACACGTGACATCCTGTCTGAATATGGGGGGACCATCCTCCAAGG
>NZ_LT607543.1:0-219 GCF_900095235.1 Janthinobacterium sp. UMAB-60 | reverse complement strand
GATGCCGCTGACGCTGGCAATTTGCGCCTGGCTGATGCTGCCCGTGCCCGTGCCCGTGGCAGCCGTCAGGTTGTAGTTGCCGGCGTCCGTGCCGCCCAGGGCCAGGCCGCCGGCATTGACAACCTTGCCGCTGCCGACATTCTTGTCGATGAAGTTGGCCGAGGTCGCGCTGACGCTCAAGCTGTCGCCATTGACCATGCCGGCAAACGTGGCGCCGGC
>NZ_LT607542.1:0-219 GCF_900095235.1 Janthinobacterium sp. UMAB-60 | reverse complement strand
CTGGTGCGGCTGGCAGGAATTGAACCCACGACCCCTTGGTTCGTAGCCAAGTACTCTATCCAGCTGAGCTACAGCCGCAAAACTTCTACAACATTCCATGAACAACATGGAGGTGAAACTTGTTACAACAAAACCAGGCAAAGTCTGATTTTCAGTATTCTGGTGCGGCTGGCAGGAATTGAACCCACGACCCCTTGGTTCGTAGCCAAGTACTCTATC
>NZ_LT607541.1:0-254 GCF_900095235.1 Janthinobacterium sp. UMAB-60 | reverse complement strand
GGATTCTTCGCCGACCCGCATAGCCCATGGCAGCGCGGTACAAACGAAAATACGAATGGCCTACTGCGGCAGTACTTCCCAAAGGGTACAGATTTGTCTCGGTGGAGCGCTCAAGAGATTCAAGCCGTTGCTAATGCGCTGAATTCCAGGCCCCGGAAAACGCTTGGTTGGAAGTCGCCGGCAGAAGTACTGGACGAGTATCTAAAATCTGCTCAATAATCTGGTGTTGCGAGGACCGGTTGAATCCGCCCAAT
>NZ_LT607540.1:0-258 GCF_900095235.1 Janthinobacterium sp. UMAB-60 | reverse complement strand
GTGATGGTCGCCTTGGCGATATCGCCCGTGCCGGTGGCCGTGTTGCTGGCCAGGGTGTAATTGCCCGCATCCGCGCCACCGAGTGCGATGCCGCTGACGTTGACCGTTTTACCGGTGCCGGCGTTCTTGTCGCTGAACGCGGCCTTGGTGGCGGTAAACGTCAGGCTGTCGCCGCCGAACATGCCGTTGTAGGTGGCGCCGGCGTTCAAGATGGCCGCGTCCGTGCCGTCATACGTCTTGCCGGCGGCCGTGATGCCG
>NZ_LT607539.1:0-271 GCF_900095235.1 Janthinobacterium sp. UMAB-60 | reverse complement strand
TTCTGGCTCCCCGACCTGGACTCGAACCAGGGACCTGCGGATTAACAGTCCGTCGCTCTACCAACTGAGCTATCAGGGAAAAGAGGCCGTATTATATAGGCCAAACCTGGCGCTGTCCAGATTTCCATAGGGGGAATCTTATCTTGCCCCAAACCACGCGCTGGTGCCGCAATAACAAAAAAGGCCACGTTTTTCAACGTGGCCTTTCGAATTCTGGCTCCCCGACCTGGACTCGAACCAGGGACCTGCGGATTAACAGTCCGTCGCTCTA
>NZ_LT607538.1:0-296 GCF_900095235.1 Janthinobacterium sp. UMAB-60 | reverse complement strand
GCCGTCGGCCGAGGTAAACGCGCGCACGCTGGCCACGTCGCCGATGCCGGCCAGTTCATTGATGTTCAGGGTGGCGCCGATGCGGTTGCGGCCCGTGTAGCGGTTGCCCTGGTTATCGACGTCGATGCTGCCGTTGAAACGCGATCCCGGCTGCACCTCGACGATGAGGTCGGATGCGCCCAGGGACGCGCCCGGCGCCAGGGTCGAGCTGACCTGCACGCCCGGCAAGTCCGACAGCAGCAGCAAGCGCCGCTCCAGCGGCGGCGTGGCAATCACTTGCCCGTCGAGACCGGCCA
>NZ_LT607537.1:0-304 GCF_900095235.1 Janthinobacterium sp. UMAB-60 | reverse complement strand
GCCTTCTATGAGCCAAAAACCAACTATTCCAACAGTTGGACAACCTTCCGCGATCCGTCCCCCCATCGCATCATACGACGGTGCAGGAATATTAACCTGCTTCCCATCAGCTACGCATCTCTGCCTCGCCTTAGGGGCCGACTCACCCTGCTCCGATGAACGTTGAACAGGAAACCTTGGGCTTACGGCGTGGAGGCTTTTCACCCCCATTATCGCTACTCATGTCAGCATTCGCACTTCTGATACCTCCAGCATCCTTTACAAGACACCTTCGCAGGCTTACAGAACGCTCTCCTACCATATC
>NZ_LT607536.1:0-318 GCF_900095235.1 Janthinobacterium sp. UMAB-60 | reverse complement strand
TCACCGCGCAGAACAGCACCACCAAGACCTATACGGTCACCGTGACGCGCGCGGTCTCGAGCAACAACAATCTGTCCGCACTGGCGCTCTCGAGCGGCACCCTGAGTCCGGCCTTCGCCGCCGGCACCACCAGCTACACGGCCAGCGTAAGCAACGCCACCACCTCGCTCACCGTCACGCCGACCGTGGCCGACGCCAGCGCCTCCGTCACCGTCAACGGCGTGGCCGTGGCCAGCGGCAACGCCTCGGGCGCGATCGCCCTGAACGTGGGCGCCAACACCGTCACCACCGTCGTCACGGCCCAGGACGGCACCACCA
>NZ_LT607535.1:0-331 GCF_900095235.1 Janthinobacterium sp. UMAB-60 | reverse complement strand
GCTGGCCAGGCCGCTGGCCGTATCGACCAGCGTTGTACCCGTCACCGTCACCGCCTTGGCAGTGGCCGCGTTCTTGTCGCTGAACACGGCGCTCTGGCCACCAAAGCCCAGGGTTTCGCTGCCCACCAGGCCGCTCAAGGCACCGCCGGACAGGCTGGCTTGTGCATTGCCGTCATAGACCTTGTTGTCCGCCAACTGGCCCGTTAACGTCAAGGCCTTGGCCGTGATGCTGGCCGTTAAGCCCGTCGGATTGCCGACCGTATAGTTGCTAGCCAGGCCGCTGGCCGTATCGACCAGCGTTGTACCCGTCACCGTCACCGCCTTGGCGGTG
>NZ_LT607534.1:0-340 GCF_900095235.1 Janthinobacterium sp. UMAB-60 | reverse complement strand
CGGTCCTGTTCGGGATGGGAAGGGGTGGTACCAACTTGCTATGGTCATCAGGCATAACTTTTTCAACAGCCTGCTCCCAACGGGGCAGCAAACCATCTGATCTGAGGAGGCGAATTATACCGTAGGTCAGCTTGGCGCGCAAGCGCATAAGCCAAGCCGCCGCCCGAACGAACGCCAACAATGTTGTCGGATTACGCTGCGCTGATCCGACCTACCCGACCTGCCCGGCTGAACTTTACATGAGCGTAGGTCGGATCAGGCCACAGGCCGTCATCCGACACCACCACCAGCGCCCAACCGCCAGACGAAAAAAAACCCGACCATTGCTGATCGGGTTTTT
>NZ_LT607533.1:0-369 GCF_900095235.1 Janthinobacterium sp. UMAB-60 | reverse complement strand
CAGGCTCTTCCCATTTCGCTCGCCGCTACTTTGGGAATCTCGGTTGATTTCTTTTCCTGCAGCTACTTAGATGTTTCAGTTCGCCGCGTTCGCCTTGCATACCTATGTATTCAGTATGCAATACCCTAAAAGGGTGGGTTGCCCCATTCGGAAATCTGCGGATCAAAGTGTGTTTGCTCACTCCCCGCAGCTTATCGCAAGCTACTACGTCCTTCATCGCCTGTAATCGCCAAGGCATCCACCATGTGCACTTATTCGCTTGTCCCTATAACGTTAGCCTCTCATCATTTGCATGAGGAAAGAGCGCTACAGGGATAAGAAAGTACAACGTTGTTGCTTGTTTGTTGATACATACAATCATTACCCATC
>NZ_LT607532.1:0-374 GCF_900095235.1 Janthinobacterium sp. UMAB-60 | reverse complement strand
GCACCGCACCGTCCGGCCGTGTCGTATGCGGGCGACGGCGCCTGGGGCATGAGCCTGATGGAAACGATGACCTGCGTGCGCCACAACATTCCCGTGACGGCGGTGGTGTTCCACAACCGCCAGTGGGGCGCGGAAAAGAAAAACCAGGTCGATTTCTACAACCGCCGCTTCGTCGCCGGTGAACTCGACAACCAGAGCTTCGCCGAGATTGCGCGGGCCATGGGCGCCGAAGGCATCACGGTCGACAAGCTGGAAGACGTGGGGCCGGCCCTGAAGAAAGCGATAGCCATGCAGATGAATGAAGGCAAGACCACCATCATCGAAATCATGTGCACGCGCGAACTGGGCGACCCGTTCCGCCGCGATGCGCTGAG
>NZ_LT607531.1:0-404 GCF_900095235.1 Janthinobacterium sp. UMAB-60 | reverse complement strand
CCGTCGTAGGTTTTGCTGCCGGACACGATGACATCAGCCTTGTTGATGATGGCGCTCACGCCGGCCGGCTGCACCAGGTTGTAGTTGCCAGCATCGATGCCGCCCAGCGTATAGCCGGTAACGGTAACGGCCTTGCCAACGCCGGCATTGGCATCGGCAAAGCTGCCGGCACCGGTACCGGCAACCGTGACGCTGTCGCTGCCCAAAGCGCTCACGGTGGCCGTGCCGCTCAGGGTCGCGCCCGTGGTGGCGTCATAGGTCTTGTTGGCGGCGGCGATGCCCGACACGGCCAGGCTGGCCTTGCTGATGCTGGCCGTCAGGCCGGATGGTTGCGTCACCACATAGTTGCCGGCGTCTGCGCCGGACAGGGTGTAGCCGCTCACGGTCACGGCCTTGTTGGCACC
>NZ_LT607530.1:0-464 GCF_900095235.1 Janthinobacterium sp. UMAB-60 | reverse complement strand
ACAGGCCCAGGGTTTCCCCGCCCACCAGGCCGCTCAAGGTGCCGCCCGACAGGGCCGCATCGAGCGTGCCGTCATACACGCGGTTGCTCGCGCTCACGCCGCTGACGGTCAACGCCTTTTGCGCGATAGTGGCCGTCACGCCAGTGGCGTTACTGACCGAATAATTGCTGGCCAGCCCCGTGCCATCAACCAGGGTCGCGCCCGTCACCGCGACGGCCTTGCCCGTGCCCGCGTTCTGGTCAGTGAAACTGCCCACCTGCCCCGTCAATCCCAGCGTTTCACCGCCCACCAGGCCATCCAGAGAGCCGCCGGACAGGCTGGCCTTGGTATTGCCGTCGTAGGTCTTGTCGCTGGCCTGCACGCCGCTCACCGTCAAGGCTTTTTGCGTGATGCCGGCCTTCACCGTGGTCGGGTTGCTGACCGTGTAATTGCTGGCCAGCCCCGTGCCATCGGCCAGGCTGCTG
>NZ_LT607529.1:0-470 GCF_900095235.1 Janthinobacterium sp. UMAB-60 | reverse complement strand
GCGCTATCGACAAAGCGTTGTGTTTGTCAGCTGCGAAGAAGAAAGAGTATGAAGCATTTCGCTAAATCCGTCAACCTTCTTTTTTACTACCCTCACCGTTTCCAGTGATCCCGTTGTTTCGCAAACTGCAGCGTCTCATTGGGGAGGCGAACTATAGCAAAGCTATACGCAGGCAGCAAGGTTTATTCTAAGAAAGTGTGAAATTTAATGATACGATGCCATATTGCCATCAAATCGACCAGGTAACACTATTCTGAACGCCCTGGTACCCGTTGAAGCTTGCATATTAACGGGCTGATCCACATACAGCTGTACCAGCTCGGCGCCGGCCTGGTGACTGCAGGAGCAGCAATGCGGAGATTAGTACTGGCTGACGACAGCATTTTCAGTAATATCTGGAGAATAAACCACCAGACGAAAAAAAACCCCACCATCGCTGGCGGGGTTTTTCTCTTACTGCGTATAACAAG
>NZ_LT607528.1:0-643 GCF_900095235.1 Janthinobacterium sp. UMAB-60 | reverse complement strand
CACCCTGAGCGGCGCCGGCGTGGGCGTGACGTGGACGGGCGCCAATGCGCTCGTGCTGAAAGCGTATTACGCACACAAGCTGGGCAATGCCAAGGCGACGTCCGCACCGGACTCCGCCGGCCGCTTCTGGCTGCAAGCCGTCAAGTACTTCTAATTAATACAAGCTCAAAAATCAGGACACCGCCATGAACCGCATCTACCGCTCCATCTGGAACCAGGCCACCGGCGCCTACGCCGCCGTGTCCGAAAACGTCAAATCGGCCGGCAAGCGCTCGATGCCAGGATGCAGCGGGGGCGGCGCGCATTTCGCCTTGACCAGCATGGCGGCGGCGCTGATGATGGGCTACGGCAGTCTTGCGCTGGCGGGGCCGGCGGGCGGCACGGTGGTGGCGGGGCAGGCAACGATCAACGGCACGCCGGGCGCGACGGTCATCAAGCAGGGCAGCCAGAACGCCGTCATCAACTGGGCCAGTTTTAATGTCGGCAAGGGCGAGTCGGTGCAGTTCCAGCAGCCGAACAGCAATGCGGTAGCGCTGAACCGCGTGCTGGGCAGCGATGGCACGACCATCCTCGGCAACTTGTCGGCCAACGGCAAGGTGTTTATTGTCAACCCGAACGGCGTGCTGTTCGGCCAGGGCGCGTC
>NZ_LT607527.1:0-798 GCF_900095235.1 Janthinobacterium sp. UMAB-60 | reverse complement strand
ATATCCGCAGCTTCGGTGACTGGCTTAGCCCCGTTACATCTTCCGCGCAGGACGACTCGATCAGTGAGCTATTACGCTTTCTTTAAATGATGGCTGCTTCTAAGCCAACATCCTGACTGTTTTAGCCTTCCCACTTCGTTTTCCACTTAGCCAATCTTTGGGACCTTAGCTGGCGGTCTGGGTTGTTTCCCTCTTGACGCCGGACGTTAGCACCCGACGTCTGTCTCCCAAGCTCGCACTCATCGGTATTCGGAGTTTGCAATGGTTTGGTAAGTCGCAATGACCCCCTAGCCATAACAGTGCTCTACCCCCGATGGTGATACTTGAGGCACTACCTAAATAGTTTTCGGAGAGAACCAGCTATTTCCAAGTTTGTTTAGCCTTTCACCCCTACCCACAGCTCATCCCCTAATTTTTCAACATTAGTGGGTTCGGACCTCCAGGGCGTGTTACCGCACCTTCATCCTGGCCATGAGTAGATCACTTGGTTTCGGGTCTACACCCAGCGACTGATCGCCCTATTCGGACTCGATTTCTCTACGGCTTCCCTATGCGGTTAACCTTGCCACTGAATGTAAGTCGCTGACCCATTATACAAAAGGTACGCAGTCACGGAACAAGTCCGCTCCTACTGTTTGTATGCACACGGTTTCAGGATCTATTTCACTCCCCTTCCGGGGTTCTTTTCGCCTTTCCCTCACGGTACTGGTTCACTATCGGTCGATTACGAGTATTTAGCCTTGGAGGATGGTCCCCCCATATTCAGACAGGATGTCACGTGTCCCGCCCTACTTGTCG
>NZ_LT607526.1:0-851 GCF_900095235.1 Janthinobacterium sp. UMAB-60 | reverse complement strand
TTCAGCACGAGCGCATTGGCGCCCGTCCACGTCACGCCCACGCCGGCGCCGCTCAGGGTGCGGCGGTTCTCGCCGGCGCTCCACGCGTCGCGGTTGAGCTTGACGGTGCCCGTGTCGGCAAAGCCAATCAGCTGCAGCTGACCAGCCACGGCAGTGAACGCCGGCAAGTTGTGCCGCAATTCCAGATTCAGCACGTAACCCTGGTCGCCATACGCCTCGCCGCCCGGATAGGCGCGCACGCCGCCCACGCCGCCGATGCCCATCTTTTCCGAGACATCGAGGTTTTTCGACGCAGCCTGGCCGCTGAGGCTGCCGAACAAGCTCGTCTCGCCGCCCAGGCTTTGCACGCGCGCCGCGTTGAAGGCGAGCTTGTTGAAGTGGCCGTTGCTCTTCACCGTCAGCCGGTCGATCAGCAAGGCGAGCGGCGTCCCGATATCGATCTTGCCCGTGGTGTAGGTCACCGAATACGTGCTCGCGCCACCGCCACCCCAGCCATCCTTGGCGTCGCCGTTCAGGTTCAGCATCCACACGCTGGCTGTCTTGTCGTTGACCGTGCCCGTCGATTCCGTGCGGTCCTGGAACGTCTTGTCGTCGTAGCTGACCTGCGCATACAGATTGCTGCCGCGCGAGCGGATCAGCGGATAACTGCCGTAGGCGCTGGCGATCTTCGCCGTGCCCTTGGCGTCGAGCACGGAAAATTCCTTGCCCAGCTTGTAATCCATATACGTGTAAGCGCCGCCCAGGCGCAGCAACCCGGCCTGGCCCTGGTACGCCAGGCGGCCGTAGTTCAAGCCGTCGGCCGAGGTAAACGCGCGCACGCTGGCCACGTCGCCGATGCCGGCCAGTTCATT
>NZ_LT607525.1:0-988 GCF_900095235.1 Janthinobacterium sp. UMAB-60 | reverse complement strand
GTGGTCGGGTTGCTGACCGTGTAATTGCTGGCCAGCCCCGTGCCATCGGCCAGGCTGCTGCCGCTGACGACGATGGTTTTGTTGCTGCCTGCGTTTTTGTCGCTGAACACGCCCGTCGCGCCGGACAGCAGCAGTGTTTCACCGCTGACCAGACCCGACAGGCTTCCACCGGACAGGGTCGCGTCGAGCAGGCCGTCATAGACTTTGTTGTCGGCCGTCATGCCCGTCACCGTCAGTGCCTTGGGCGTAATGTTTGCGCTCAGTCCGCTTGGGTTGCTGATCGTATAGTTGCTGGCGAGGCCGCCATTGCCGCCATTGACCAGGGTCGAGCCGCTAGCGGTGACGGTTTTGCCGGCGCCTGCGTTCTTGTCGTCGAAAGTGGCCACCAGTCCCGTCACGCCCAGCGTTTCCGAACCGACCAGGCCGCTGATCGAACCGCCCGACAAGGTCGCCTTGGTGTTGCCGTCGTAGACTTTATTGACCGCCGACATGCCGGTGATCGTCAGCGCCTTCGGCGTGATATCGCCGCTGCCGCTGCCGGTGCTGAGCGCCAGGTTGTAATTGCCCGCATCCGTGCCAGCCAGGGCGATGCCGCTCACGGCTACTGTCTTGCCGCTGCCGACGTTCTTGTCGGCAAACGCGGCCGTCGTCGCGCTGAACGACAGGCTGTCGCCGCTGAACATGCCATTGAACGTGGCGCCGCCCGCATTGATGGTGGCCTTGGTGTTCGCGTCATACACCTTGCTGTTTGCCGTGATGTTCGTCACGCTGCTGATGGTTGCCTTGCTGATATCGGCCGTCAGGGCGCCCGGATTGCTGACCGTATAGTTGCTGGCCAGCCCAGTGCCATCGGCCAGGGTGGCGCCGCTCACGGTCACGCTCTTGCCCGTGCCCACGTTCTTGTCGCCAAACACCCCCGACAAGCCGGACAGGCCCAGGGTTTCCCCGCCCACCAGGCCGCTCAAGGTGCCGCCCGACAGGGCCGCAT
>NZ_LT607524.1:0-1124 GCF_900095235.1 Janthinobacterium sp. UMAB-60 | reverse complement strand
CCTTCTTCCATCGCGATCGGGTTGATCAGCTTGACGGTGATCGACACGTTATCGCCTGGCATGACCATTTCTTTGTCTGCTGGCAACTCGATCGAACCAGTCACGTCCGTTGTGCGGAAGTAGAACTGTGGACGATAGTTGTTGAAGAATGGCGTATGACGGCCGCCTTCGTCTTTCGACAGAACATAGATCTCGCCGGTGAAGTGCGCATGCGGCTTGATCGAGCCTGGCTTGGCCAGAACTTGACCACGTTGCACGTCTTCACGCTTGGTGCCGCGCAGCAGCAGACCAACGTTGTCGCCTGCTTGACCTTGGTCCAGCAGTTTGCGGAACATTTCCACGCCGGTGCAAGTCGTTTTGACGGTATCGATAATACCAACGATTTCGATCTCTTCGCCGACTTTGACAATGCCGCGCTCGATACGACCGGTGACCACGGTACCGCGACCCGAGATCGAGAACACGTCTTCCACTGGCATCAGGAACGCACCGTCAACAGCGCGCTCTGGCGTTGGGATGTACGAATCGAGGGCATCGGCCAGACGCAACACTGCATCCACGCCCATTTCGCCTTCTTTGCCTTCCAGCGCCATACGTGCCGAACCTTTGATGATAGGCACGTCGTCGCCAGGGAACTCATACTTCGACAACAGCTCGCGCACTTCCATTTCAACCAGTTCCAGCAGCTCTGCGTCGTCGACCAGGTCGCACTTGTTCAGGAACACGATGATGTATGGAACGCCAACTTGGCGGGCCAGCAGGATGTGTTCGCGGGTCTGTGGCATTGGGCCGTCAGCTGCGGAGCATACCAGGATCGCGCCGTCCATCTGCGCAGCACCGGTAATCATGTTTTTGATGTAATCGGCGTGGCCTGGGCAGTCAACGTGCGCGTAGTGACGCGCTGCCGTTTCGTACTCGACGTGAGCGGTGTTGATCGTGATACCGCGCGCTTTTTCTTCTGGTGCCGCATCGATCTGGTCGTATGCTTTGGCTTCGCCGCCGAATTTCTTCGACAGAACCGTTGCGATTGCAGCGGTCAGCGTGGTTTTACCGTGGTCGACGTGGCCGATGGTGCCGACGTTGACGTGCGGCTTGGTCCGTTCGAATTTACCTTTTGCCATTTT
>NZ_LT607523.1:0-1367 GCF_900095235.1 Janthinobacterium sp. UMAB-60 | reverse complement strand
GTGATCTTGCCCCCGTATAACCGGACACAGCCAATCGTTTAGTTAGCGCCGCTTTCCTGAGCCCGGCGCGCCAGCTCCCTCCTGAACATGCGAGGTGATTTCCATTTCAGCGACGAATGCGGATGGACCTCGTTGAAGTGCATAAAGGCGTCTGGCAGTTGAGCCAGAACGATTTCTGCGCTGCTGCGGTCCATCAAGTTCACGTAGTCCCGTTTAAACGTGTTCACGAAGCTTTCAGCAATGCCGTTCGACTGCGGGCTGCATACCGGCGTGTGCACCGGTTCAATCCCAAGTGCGCGCACCAGCGCGTGCGTTTCATGGGCTCGATAGGCGCCGCCGTTGTCGCTCAAGAATTCCAGCCTGGTCGAGCCGACGCTGGCCTGGCCGAATCTTGTCTCGACCGCTTCCACCAGCATGTCGCGCACGGGCTCGCCAGGCAAGCCACGTTCGGCCCACGCACGCCAGGCAATGATTTCTCGGTCACAGCAATCCTTCATGAACACACCGGTCACCACTTCGCCGTTGTCGCAGGCGATCTCGAAGCCGTCCGAGCACCAGCGCTGATTGGGTTCGTCCACCGCCACCACGCCATTGTGCACGCGGCTGCTCACTGGGCGTTTGGGCGCCTTGGGTAGCAGCAAACTGTTCGCTTTCATCACGCGATAAAACCGTTTGTGATTGATTGCTGGCAGGCCCATCAAGGCGCGCGTGCGGTTGACCAGAGCGCCAGCCCGGCGGTAGCCATAGGTCGGCAGCGCCGTAATCTCGGCGCGCACGGCGTCGACCAGGATGGCGTCGGCAGGCTGGTGGAACGTCTGCATGGTGCGCCCGTCGATCCACTCTGCGGGACGAACCAGCAGTTGGGCGACGTGTGAGCGCGCTACGCCAAGGGCAGAGCAGACCGGCTTCACTGGTCGTCCTTGCCCGACAAGGGCGAGCGCGCAATCCACTTTTTTTCGCGAGCGAACTCGACGGCCTCCTTCAGGATTTCTGCCTCCATCGTTTTCTTGCCGAGCATGCGCTGCAACTGGGCTATCTGCGCGCGCGCAGCGGCCAGTTCGCTCGCCGGCACCACCGATTCGCCAGCAGTGACCGCCGTTAGCGCGCCTTCCCGTTCGAGCTTGCGCCAGTTGAACAACTGGCTTGCACCGACGCCGTGCTTGCGAGCGACCAGCGACACGTTCATGCCTGGCTCGTAAGTCTCGCGTACCAGCGCCGCTTTTTCCTCGGCAGACCAGCGCCTGCGGCGCTCCTGGCTCACCGTCACCACCTCGATTGTTTGCTTGTTCCTAGTCATATGCACAGTCCTATTCCTATCCGTAAGAATAACGCATAGGCTGTGTCTGGTGAATCAAGGGGCTATTTCA
>NZ_LT607522.1:0-1539 GCF_900095235.1 Janthinobacterium sp. UMAB-60 | reverse complement strand
CGGTCCTGTTCGGGATGGGAAGGGGTGGGACCAACTTGCTATGGTCATCAGGCATAACTTGTACCGGCATTTGTCCTCAGTGGAGCGACAAAGCCTGAATCTGGAAGAAGCAAAGATTGGGTAATGAATAGTAGTATCAACAAACGCACAACGTTGTACCGTCTTATCCTCTGTACCTGCTAAGGTTATAGGGACAAGCCGTACGGGCAATTAGTACTGGTTAGCTTAATGCATTACTGCACTTCCACACCCAGCCTATCAACGTCCTGGTCTCGAACGACCCTTCAAAGAGCTCAAGGCTCTGGGAAATCTCATCTCAAGGCAAGTTTCCCGCTTAGATGCTTTCAGCGGTTATCTCTTCCGTATTTAGCTACCCGGCAATGCCACTGGCGTGACAACCGGTACACCAGAGATACGTCCACTCCGGTCCTCTCGTACTAGGAGCAGCCCCCTTCAAATTTCCAACGCCCACGGCAGATAGGGACCAAACTGTCTCACGACGTTTTAAACCCAGCTCACGTACCACTTTAAATGGCGAACAGCCATACCCTTGGGACCGGCTACAGCCCCAGGATGTGATGAGCCGACATCGAGGTGCCAAACTCCCCCGTCGATATGAACTCTTGGGAGGAATCAGCCTGTTATCCCCAGAGTACCTTTTATCCGTTGAGCGATGGCCCTTCCATACAGAACCACCGGATCACTATGTCCTACTTTCGTACCTGCTCGACTTGTCAGTCTCGCAGTTAAGCACGCTTATGCCATTGCACTATCAACACGATGTCCGACCGTATCTAGCGTACCTTCGAACTCCTCCGTTACACTTTAGGAGGAGACCGCCCCAGTCAAACTGCCTACCATGCACTGTCCCCGATCCGGATAACGGACCAAGGTTAGAACCTCAAACAAACCAGGGTGGTATTTCAAGGTTGGCTCCACGAGAACTAGCGTCCCCGCTTCAAAGCCTCCCACCTATCCTACACAGATTGGTTCAAAGTCCAATGCAAAGCTACAGTAAAGGTTCATGGGGTCTTTCCGTCTAGCCGCGGGTAGATTGCATCATCACAAACATTTCAACTTCGCTGAGTCTCGGGAGGAGACAGTGTGGCCATCGTTACGCCATTCGTGCAGGTCGGAACTTACCCGACAAGGAATTTCGCTACCTTAGGACCGTTATAGTTACGGCCGCCGTTTACTGGGACTTCAATCAAGAGCTTGCACCCCATCATTTAATCTTCCAGCACCGGGCAGGCGTCACACCCTATACGTCCACTTTCGTGTTTGCAGAGTGCTGTGTTTTTATTAAACAGTCGCAGCCACCAGTTTATTGCAACCCTTTCACCCTTCTGGAGTAAACCAGTCAAGCTACCGGGGCGTACCTTTTCCCGAAGTTACGGTACCAATTTGCCGAGTTCCTTCTCCCGAGTTCTCTCAAGCGCCTTAGAATACTCATCTCGCCCACCTGTGTCGGTTTGCGGTACGGTCTCGTATGACTGAAGCTTAGAGGCTTTTCTTGGAACCACTTCCGATTGCTTCATG
>NZ_LT607521.1:0-1561 GCF_900095235.1 Janthinobacterium sp. UMAB-60 | reverse complement strand
AACAGAGATTAAACTGAAGAGTTTGATCCTGGCTCAGATTGAACGCTGGCGGCATGCCTTACACATGCAAGTCGAACGGCAGCACGGAGCTTGCTCTGGTGGCGAGTGGCGAACGGGTGAGTAATATATCGGAACGTACCCTAGAGTGGGGGATAACGTAGCGAAAGTTACGCTAATACCGCATACGATCTAAGGATGAAAGTGGGGGATCGCAAGACCTCATGCTCGTGGAGCGGCCGATATCTGATTAGCTAGTTGGTAGGGTAAAAGCCTACCAAGGCATCGATCAGTAGCTGGTCTGAGAGGACGACCAGCCACACTGGAACTGAGACACGGTCCAGACTCCTACGGGAGGCAGCAGTGGGGAATTTTGGACAATGGGCGAAAGCCTGATCCAGCAATGCCGCGTGAGTGAAGAAGGCCTTCGGGTTGTAAAGCTCTTTTGTCAGGGAAGAAACGGTGAAAGCTAATATCTTTTGCTAATGACGGTACCTGAAGAATAAGCACCGGCTAACTACGTGCCAGCAGCCGCGGTAATACGTAGGGTGCAAGCGTTAATCGGAATTACTGGGCGTAAAGCGTGCGCAGGCGGTTTTGTAAGTCTGATGTGAAATCCCCGGGCTCAACCTGGGAATTGCATTGGAGACTGCAAGGCTAGAATCTGGCAGAGGGGGGTAGAATTCCACGTGTAGCAGTGAAATGCGTAGATATGTGGAGGAACACCGATGGCGAAGGCAGCCCCCTGGGTCAAGATTGACGCTCATGCACGAAAGCGTGGGGAGCAAACAGGATTAGATACCCTGGTAGTCCACGCCCTAAACGATGTCTACTAGTTGTCGGGTCTTAATTGACTTGGTAACGCAGCTAACGCGTGAAGTAGACCGCCTGGGGAGTACGGTCGCAAGATTAAAACTCAAAGGAATTGACGGGGACCCGCACAAGCGGTGGATGATGTGGATTAATTCGATGCAACGCGAAAAACCTTACCTACCCTTGACATGGCTGGAATCCTTGAGAGATCAGGGAGTGCTCGAAAGAGAACCAGTACACAGGTGCTGCATGGCTGTCGTCAGCTCGTGTCGTGAGATGTTGGGTTAAGTCCCGCAACGAGCGCAACCCTTGTCATTAGTTGCTACGAAAGGGCACTCTAATGAGACTGCCGGTGACAAACCGGAGGAAGGTGGGGATGACGTCAAGTCCTCATGGCCCTTATGGGTAGGGCTTCACACGTCATACAATGGTACATACAGAGCGCCGCCAACCCGCGAGGGGGAGCTAATCGCAGAAAGTGTATCGTAGTCCGGATTGTAGTCTGCAACTCGACTGCATGAAGTTGGAATCGCTAGTAATCGCGGATCAGCATGTCGCGGTGAATACGTTCCCGGGTCTTGTACACACCGCCCGTCACACCATGGGAGCGGGTTTTACCAGAAGTAGGTAGCTTAACCGTAAGGAGGGCGCTTACCACGGTAGGATTCGTGACTGGGGTGAAGTCGTAACAAGGTAGCCGTATCGGAAGGTGCGGCTGGATCACCTCCTTTCTAGAGTTTGCACGAGTCAG
>NZ_LT607520.1:0-1771 GCF_900095235.1 Janthinobacterium sp. UMAB-60 | reverse complement strand
TTTGGTCATGGCGCAAGCTCGTCGCCGCCTTCGCGCAGCATCTTGCAACAGCCCTGTAGCAACCTCCAGCGAAACTTGATTCCCGTCTCGTACCAGATGAAATACACCCAGAGATCTTTGTCCGGCAGCGCGTTGGGCGCTCTTTGCCTGTTTGACGCCAGCACTTCGTCGATGACGTCTTGCGGCACGCGCGATCGGACGGCGACGCGGGCCGTCTGGATGGGCAAGGCGCGCGACATGGCGTGCACGCCGTCACTCCATGCCTGCAGTGCTACCGGCTCGGCAGGCATGGAGGGATAGGGATAGGGCCATACCTTCCATTCGAACTCCACCCATTGCGGCAGTTCGCGGCCATCCGGCGCGGCGCCCATGGTGGCCCCGCCGTCTTTCATGGGGTTCTTGGCCGGTCCCAGGGAGCCAGGGGTCGGAAAAAATATGCTGTTCGCGGTTCGCGCGCGCAGCACGTCGACCTCTTTTCCTTGGATGCCGTTACTGAAGGTCACGATCATGCCGGGGCCGTCCTGTGAGCGTGTTACAGAGCAGGCTGTGCAGAGGACGACGGTCGCCAGGAAGCAAATTGCCTGGAGCAGATATGTTTTCATGATGGTGCCTTGCAGGAGGTGTTGCTGGTAGGGGCGGTGGTCATGCTTAAGCCATAACCGGCCAGCCAGAGCTTGTACTTGTTCATGTCCACCAGCCCGATATCGGGATTGGCGATCGTGCCGCACTTGTAAGCATCGGGGAATAAGTTGATAACTCCAGTGGTGTCGGAGGTCCGCTTGCCATCAAAGACCGCGTTAGTCTGCAGAACTTCCTGGCCATTTTCGTAAGTAACGTATCGTGTGAAAGTGGCATCGCCGTCAGAGAACCTGTTGCCGCTGCGGTCATGCAAGATGGGGTTGGTGACCGTATTCCATCCCTGGCTTTTTAGAGTGTCATTGTCAATCTCGATTCCTTGTCCCTTGGCCTGTTCTACCATCCACATCAGCGCCACATCGGACAGGTCACCCGTGCCGAAGCCGCCGCCGATGTCGGAATGGCTGCCGATGAATGCCTTTTCGAGGCGGTTCGCCGAGCTGGTCTGGCCGGGTCTGTCCATGATGGAGCGCAGATCGAAGTCATCCCCGCCGCCCCTGTGTTCGTTCAGCGCGACAGCATGCACCGCGTATTTGACGGCGGCCGGTACTGAAAAGAAGTATTGTTTTTCGTCCTGATGCAATATGCCGAGATGCGGCACGGTATCCCACAGGCCTTCGAAGCGCAGGTTCAGGCAGCGGCTCTTGCCATCGATGACATAGGCGCCGTTATTTTTCTTGAGGTTGTCGGCAACGACATTGAGAAAGAAGCGTGCCTCGGCTGCACCACGGCTGAAACCCACCACATCAATATTAAGAATGTTGGTATCGCTATCGGTTCCTATGAAATTGTTGAGAAATTTCAATCCCAGGCTCACGCGCTGGTCGAAGCCTTCGCCCGTAATGGCGCTGCCGGCGTAGGGCATATCCTGGTTGGTGGTGCCGATGCCGGTGATATAGAATTTCTTTCCATTTTGAATCTCGTCGTAGACCTCGTAGAACTTCAGCACATTGG
The DNA here is from genome assembly GCF_900095235.1 of Janthinobacterium sp. UMAB-60. NCBI lineage: Bacteria > Pseudomonadati > Pseudomonadota > Betaproteobacteria > Burkholderiales > Oxalobacteraceae > Janthinobacterium > Janthinobacterium sp. UMAB-60. The sequence goes on along the minus strand of NZ_LT607520.1, from coordinate 181 downwards.
ATATTGAACTGTCCGGCTTCGGATGTTCGCTATTGCCCGTGCCATCAAACGCAAACAGGATCAGCCCGTTCGGATCGACATACTTGAGCGGATTGCCCGCGAGATAGGCATAGCTGTTGGCGCCGGCGCGCAGGCCCAGCGGGTCGGGCGTCAGGTAACGGCCCTGGGCCGGGTCGTAATA
>NZ_LT607519.1:0-3051 GCF_900095235.1 Janthinobacterium sp. UMAB-60 | reverse complement strand
GGGGATCGACGGCGTACGCGTTCTGGATCAACAGCAGCAGAGTCAGGGGCAGGAGTTTGGCGCGCAAAAGATCCTCTCGATCACATCATCAGCGGCGGGCGGCAAAGTTGCCAAATATTAATTTAATAGTTCCCATACTGTAACAGTTCCGTTCTACAACCTGACCGTCTTTATTTTATATATTGAGAAAGTGCGCATCGGTTCGCTTTCCTGGCGAGTTTGGCGCGCAAAATGCACCAACGGCGCGTCGATCAGGCAGTTTCCGTTCGATTTGACGGTAAGCGCCATGTGATAAATCGATGATTTTCCGCAGCAGTGACGGCGCCACGCGCCATCGCTCGCCGTCGCACGGCAGGGAGCAGGGAGTTGGTTTGGGGCTTCATGCCGACGATGGTGCCGACGCGTTCGCCAGGTACTTGTCGGTGAAGGCGACGGTATGGCCGGGTTTGAACTCAGGCAGGCCCGGCGCGAGCGTGCCGCTGCGGTGATCGAAACAAATACGTCAAGCCATGATTTGACACGACCAATTAATCTCCCGCACTGACACCATCGTCAGTGCGGGAGCTGGAGCACGCGCGTCCAACGTCCTCTCAATGCCCTCCCCCCAGATACGCGGCGATCACCTTCGGATCGGTCTTCAGGCTCTCGGCCGGGCCGTGCACGGAGATGCTGCCGTTTTCCAGCACGTAGCCGTAATCGGCCACGTTCAGGGCGGCGGCGGCGAATTGCTCCACCAGCAGCATGGTCACGCCTTCGCCTTTCAGGCGCGTGATGATGCGGAACACTTCCTCCACCAGGATCGGCGCCAGGCCCATCGACGGCTCGTCGAGCAGGATCACTTCCGGGTTGAGCATGACGGCGCGCGCCATGGCCAGCATCTGCTGCTCGCCGCCCGACAAGGTGCCAGCCAGCTGGTCGCGCCGCTCCTTCAGACGGGGGAACAGCTCCAGGGCCTTGTCCAGGTCGCCCTTGATGTCGCCTTTCGGGCGCGCGCGCGTAAAGCGGGGAAAGGCGCCCAGCAGCAGGTTGTCCGTCACCGACATCGAGGCGAACACGCGCCGCCCTTCCGGCGAGTGGGCCAGGCCGGCGCGCGCGATGCGGTGCGAATCGAGGCCCGTGACATCCTTGCCGCCCAGGGTGACGCTGCCCGATTTGGGTTTCAACATGCCGGAGATGGCGCGCATGGTGGTGGTCTTGCCAGCGCCGTTCGAGCCGATCAGGGTCACCAGCTTGCCCTTCGGGACTTCCAGCGAAATGCCGTGCAGGACTTCGACTTTGCCGTAGGCGGCGTGCAGATTGGAGATAGTCAGCATGATGGTTCCTCTCAGTGCGCCGCAGGGCTCAGGGTGTCGGCGCTGCCGCCCAGGTAGGCTTCGATCACTTTCGGATCGCTTTGCACAGCACTCGGCACGCCTTCGGCGATCTTCTGGCCGAAGTCCAGCACCGTCACCACGTCCGACAGGGCCATCACCACGTCCATGTGGTGCTCGATCAGGATGATGGTGATGCCGTGGTCGCGGATCTTGCGGATGATGGCCATCAGCTCCTTGATGTCGGGCGCCGTCAGGCCCGCCGCCGGTTCGTCGAGCAGCAGCAGGCGCGGATTGAGGCCCAGCGCGCGGCCGATTTCCAGCAGCCGCTGCTTGCCGTACGGCAGATTGCGCGCCTCTTCGTTGGCCAGGTCCGCCAGGCCGACGAATTCGAGGATGCTGGCGGCCCGCTCGCGCGCAGCCTTCTCTTCGCGCTTGTAGCGCGGCGTGTGCAGCATCACGTCCAGCACGTTCGACTTGAAGGTGTTGTGCAAGCCCACCAGCACGTTTTCGGTGGCCGTCATCTCGCCGAACAGCTGCACGTTCTGGAAGGTGCGCGCCACGCCGCCCAGGGCGATTTCGGACGGCGTGCGGCCGGAAATGACGGCGCCCGCAAATTCGACCTTGCCCGCCGTCGGCTTGTAGATGCCCGTCAGCACGTTCATCATCGTGCTCTTGCCCGAGCCGTTCGGCCCGATCAAGCCGTGCACGGAGCCTTGCGTGACGTTCAAGTCCACCTGGTTCAGCGCTTTCAGGCCGCCGAACTGCATCAGGGCCTGGTCCACGCGCAGCAGCGTTTCGCCGCGCTGGCCGCCCTGGGCGTGGTCAAAAGGCGCCACGCCGTGCGAGGCGACGGCCTGCACATGGCGCCGGCCCTTGCCCACAAAACTCATCAGGAAGCCGACGATGCCGTCCTGCAGGTAATAGACGACAAATAAGGTCATCAGGCCGAAGATGGTCAGGCGCCAGTCGATCATATTGTCCAGTTTATAGGAATACGCGGCCAGGCCGATGGTGGCGACCAGCGGCACGAGCACGCCGCGCACGGTGGAGCGCTTCTTGGCCAGCATGAAGGCCGAGCCGATCACGCCCAGCACGGCGGCGGCCACGGCGATCTTGCGGAACAACTCGATGTCCGCCAGCAAACTGGGCAGCATGACGACGATCAGGGCGCCGATCAAGGCGCCCGAGCGCGTCTTGCGCCCGCCCATGATGACGGCCAGCAGGAACAGGATCGTCAGCTCGAAGTTGTAGGTATTGGGCGAGATATATTCTTCCGAATACGCATACAGGCTGCCGGCCAGGCCCGCGAAGCCGGCGCTGATGACAAACGCATACACTTTATAGCGATACACGGACACGCCCATGCAGTCCGAGGCGATGGGGCTGTCGCGCAATGCTTCAAACGCCCGCCCCAGGTTCGACTTCAGGATGCGGTGCACCACCACCAGCGAGATCACCATCAGCGCGGCGACCATGTAGTAGTACTCCACCTCGCTCAATCTGTGGCCGAACAGGACGGGCTTGTGGATCTTGATGCCCATCGGGCCTTCCGTCAGGAAGCTCATTTCATTGATCAGGATTTGTATGATGGTGCCGAAGGCGAGCGTGACCATGGCCAGGTACGGTCCCGTCACGCGCAGGGCAGGCAAGGCCAGGATGGCGCCAAACAGGGCCGCGCCGACGATGCTGGCGGGAATGGCCAGCCAGAACGACAGGCCCAGCTTGAACACCAGCACGC
>NZ_LT607518.1:0-3772 GCF_900095235.1 Janthinobacterium sp. UMAB-60 | reverse complement strand
GCCGATGGTGCCGACGTTGACGTGCGGCTTGGTCCGTTCGAATTTACCTTTTGCCATTTTATTCTTCCTTAGAACAATGATTTAAATGTAGGGACCGGCATTCTCGTGAAAGCCGGCCCGGAACTTCTATTACTTAGCTTTCGAGCTTACGATCGCTTCAGTCACATGCTTAGGTGCTTCAGCATAGTGCTTGAATTCCATCGTGTAAGTCGCACGACCTTGGGTCGACGAACGCAACGATGTGGCGTAACCGAACATTTCCGACAGAGGCACTTCGGCCTTGATGATCTTGCCGCCACCACCAGCAATTTCATCCATGCCTTGTACCATACCGCGACGCGACGACAGATCGCCCATCACGGTACCGGCGTAGTCTTCCGGTGTTTCCACTTCCACGGCCATCATCGGCTCCAGGATGACTGGCGATGCTTTGCGGCAGCCATCTTTGAATGCCATCGAAGCGGCCATGCGGAATGCATTTTCGTTCGAGTCAACATCATGGTACGAACCGAAGAACAGCGTGACTTTCACGTCAACGACTGGGTAACCAGCCATCACGCCCGAAGTCAGCGTGTCGCGCACACCTTTTTCAACTGCAGGGATGTATTCGCGAGGAACGGTACCGCCCTTGATCGCGTCAACGAATTCGAAACCCTTGCCCGGTTCTTGCGGTTCGATCTTCAGAACCACGTGACCGTATTGACCACGACCACCCGATTGCTTGACGAATTTGCCTTCCGACTCTTCGCACACTTTACGGATCGTTTCGCGGTAAGCCACTTGTGGCTTGCCGACGGTCGCTTCAACGTTGAATTCGCGCTTCATGCGGTCAACGATGATGTCCAGATGCAACTCGCCCATACCGGCGATGATGGTCTGGCCCGATTCTTCATCGGTACGCACGCGGAACGATGGATCTTCTGCTGCCAGACGGTTCAGCGCCAGGCCCATTTTTTCCTGGTCGGCCTTGGTTTTTGGCTCGACTGCCTGCGAAATCACCGGCTCAGGGAAGACCATGCGCTCCAGCACGACGCTTGCCTTTTCGTCGCAAAGCGTATCGCCTGTGGTGGTGTCTTTCAGACCCACGACGGCGGCGATGTCGCCAGCGCGCATTTCCTTGATTTCTTCGCGCTCATTGGCTTGCATCTGCACGATACGGCCAATACGCTCACGCTTCTGCTTCACGGAGTTCAGGACCGAATCGCCCGAATTCAACGTGCCCGAATAGCAGCGGATGAAGCACAACTGACCGACGAACGGATCGGTTGCGATCTTGAACGCCAATGCCGAGAATTTCTCATTGTCGTCGGCTGCGCGCTCGACTGGCTGCTCGTCCTCGTCCAGACCTGGGACAGGTGGAATGTCGATTGGCGATGGCAGGTACTCGATGACCGCGTCCAACATGGCTTGTACGCCCTTGTTTTTAAAGGCAGTACCGCACAGCATTGGAACGATTTCGCTGGCGATGGTACGCTGACGCAAAGCAGCCTTGATCTCGGCTTCCGTCAGGTCGCCTTCTTCCAGGTACTTGTTCATCAGTTCTTCGGACGCTTCAGCAGCGGCCTCAACCATGTTTTCGCGCCACTTGGCAGCTTCAGCAGCCAGGTTGGCAGGAATTTCGCCGTATTCAAACTTCATGCCTTGCGAAGCGTCATCCCAGATGACCGCTTTCATCTTGACCAGATCGATAACACCGGTAAAGAGGTCTTCAGCGCCGATAGGCATCTGGATAGGCACTGGGTTGGCCTTCAGGCGCGAACGCATCTGATCGTAGACCTTGAAGAAGTTGGCGCCGGTACGGTCCATCTTGTTCACGAAGGCCAGACGTGGCACTTTGTACTTGTTAGCCTGACGCCAAACCGTTTCCGATTGTGGCTGCACGCCGCCGACTGCACAGTAAACCATGCAGGCGCCATCCAACACGCGCATCGAACGTTCTACTTCAATGGTGAAGTCAACGTGGCCTGGGGTGTCGATGATGTTGATGTGATGCGGAGGGAAGTTGTTTGCCATGCCCTTCCAGAAGCACGTAACAGCAGCCGAGGTAATCGTGATGCCGCGCTCTTGCTCTTGCGCCATCCAGTCGGTGGTAGCAGCGCCATCATGGACTTCGCCCAGCTTGTGGTTCACGCCCGTGTAGAACAGAACGCGCTCGGTGGTGGTCGTCTTACCTGCATCGATGTGAGCGGAGATACCGATATTGCGGTAGCGCTCAATGGGGGTCTTGCGGGCCATAATTAATCCTAAATGAATGGACAAAACCGAGCAGCATTTTTTTGCAAAAATGAGCCCGGCCTCGAACAACAGATGCTTGACAGCCGCCTTGCGGTAGCTGGCTTTATATTAGAAGCGGAAATGCGAGAACGCCTTGTTCGCTTCAGCCATACGATGGACTTCGTCGCGTTTTTTCATCGCGCCGCCACGGCTTTCAGCCGCTTCCATCAGCTCACCGCCGAGGCGTTGTGGCATCGATTTTTCGCTGCGCTTGTTAGCAGCTTCACGCAACCAACGCATGGACAGAGCCATACGACGGACTGGGCGAACTTCGACCGGCACCTGGTAGTTTGCACCACCGACGCGACGGGATTTCACCTCAACCAGCGGCTTGGCGTTGTTGATTGCGGTAGCAAAAACTTCGAGCGGATCTTTGCCCGATTTTGCTGCGATGTGCTCGAAAGCACCGTAGATGATGTTTTCTGCAACCGATTTCTTACCGGACAGCATCAGCACGTTTACAAATTTAGCGACATCAGTGTTGCCGAATTTTGGATCTGGCAAAATTTCGCGCTTGGGTACTTCACGACGACGTGGCATATCAATTCCTTTCAATCTTCAGTTGAGCGCGCGTTCTTCGCACACTCGCGGACGACCATCATAGTCTTCCACTTACTCGACCAGATGCGGTCGACTACATTCACTTAGCTAGTTGCCACTGAGCGAAACTTGGGTTTGCTGCGTACAACTTATTACTTCTTGCCAGCTTTAGCGCGCTTGGTACCGTACTTCGAACGCGATTGCTTACGGTCTTTGACGCCTTGGGTATCCAGAGCACCGCGAACCATGTGGTAACGCACACCCGGCAAATCCTTGACGCGACCGCCGCGCAACAGCACAACACTATGCTCTTGCAGGTTATGGCCTTCACCGCCAATGTACGAAATGACTTCGAAACCATTGGTCAGGCGAACTTTAGCGACTTTACGCAGAGCCGAGTTAGGCTTCTTTGGAGTCGTGGTGTAAACACGTGTGCAAACGCCACGTTTTTGCGGGCTGTTTTCCAGCGCCGGCGATTTGCTCTTCACGGTCAAAGCGACGCGTGGATTGCGAATCAATTGATTGATGGTTGGCATCGTTATAAATCCAACAAAAAACTACGATTAATAACCCGGGCAAGATGCCCGGCGACTAAAACCTCGTCCCGCTTCCATCAACTGCGCACCGGAGGCGCCCGCAGCCACTCGATAAGGAGCGGCCATGAAATGCCAGGTAATGCGTAAACGATGAGCAGAATAAAATCGAGAACTCGCTAGTTTAGACCTTGTGTTACAGGGGGTCAATCAGTTTACCGCTTTTTGCTATAAAAAAAGGCAAAAAAGAGGCACTTTTGTGGCATTTTGACTAATCTTTGGCTGCGGCGCGCAGACGCCCGCACCTCGCGGTGCTTGATGATTTGGCACTCTTTCTCTGCGACCAAGCATCGGACGCGCGCATTCTTGTACGACCGCAAGACAACAAAAGGATTGATAATAGCGGACATTTTTCGCTGCCCTCC
>NZ_LT607517.1:0-5379 GCF_900095235.1 Janthinobacterium sp. UMAB-60 | reverse complement strand
CAGCAGCCTGGCCGATGGCACGGGGCTGGCCAGCAATTACACGGTCAGCAACCCGACCACCGTGAAGGCCGGCATCACGCAAAAAGCCTTGACGGTGAGCGGCGTGCAGGCCAGCGACAAGACCTACGACGGCAATACCAAGGCCAGCCTGTCCGGCGGCACTCTGGATGGCCTGGTGGGCGGTGAAACGCTGGGATTGACGGGGCAGGTGGGCAGTTTCAGTGACCAGAACGCGGGCACGGGCAAGGCCGTCGCGGTGACGGGCGCGACCCTGGTCGATGGCACGGGGCTGGCCAGCAATTATTCGGTCAGCAACGCCACTGGCGTGACGGCCACTATCGCGCAAAAGGCGTTGACCGTCAGCGGCGTGAGCGCGAGCAGCCGCGTGTATGACGGCACGCTCGATGCGGCCCTGTCGGGCGGAACATTGAGCGGCTTGGTCGGCATGGAAACGCTGAGCTTGAATCTGGCGAACCAGGCAGGCACCTTCAGTGACAAGAACGCGGGCACCAACAAGGTGGTCAATGTCACGGGCGCGACGGTCACGGACGGCACTGGCCTGGCCAGCAACTACGCCTTCAGCAATGCCAGCGGAGTGCGGGCCGATATCACGCCGAAAGCGTTGACAGTGACGGGCGTGACGGCGGCGAGCCGGGACTATGACGGCACGCAGCAGGCCGCGCTGTCGGGCGGCGCCTTGAGCGGCTTGGTCGGCATGGAAACGCTGAGCTTGAATCTGGCGAACCAGACAGGCGCCTTCAGCGACAAGAACGCGGGTACCAACAAAGTGGTCAATGTCACGGGCGCGACGGTCACGGACGGCACTGGCCTGGCCAGCAACTATGCCTTCAGCAACGCCAGCGGGGTGCGGGCCGATATCACGCCGAAAGCGTTGACGGTGACGGGAGTGACGGCGGCGAGCCGGGACTATGACGGCACGCGGCAGGCCGCGCTGTCGGGCGGTGCCTTGAGCGGCTTGGTCGGCATGGAAACGCTGAGCTTGAATCTGGCGAACCAGACAGGCGCCTTCAGCGACAAGAACGCGGGCAGCAACAAGGTGGTCAATGTTACGGGCGCGACGGTCACGGACGGCACTGGTCTGGTCAGCAACTATGCCTTCAGCAATGCCAGCGGGGTGCGGGCAGATATCGGCAAGGCGTCCATCAGCGCCATTGCCGGTATCGTGGCGGCGAACAAGGTGTATGACGGTGGCACGGCGGCCAGCCTGAACCTGGCGGGCGCCAGTTTCAATGGCATGGTGGCAGGCGACGCCCTGAGCCTGGGCGGCGGACCCGTTCTTGGCGCGTTCAGCGACAAGAATGCGGCGATCGGCAAGACCGTGACCATCAGCGGTTTGGGCCTGGCCGGTGCCGATGCGGGCAATTATGTACTGGCCAGCAGCCAGGCCAGTACCACGGCCACGATTACGCCAGCCGCCCTGACGGTCAGCGCCAGCGGCGTCAACAAGGTGTATGACGCCACCACGCATGCCGCCGTCTCCTTGCGCGACAATCGCATCGGCAATGATCAGCTGAGTATTGCCAGCGATGGCGCCAGTTTCAGCGACAAGAATGCGGGCGTCGGCAAGACGGTGACGGTGGCAGGCATAAGCCTGAGCGGCACGGATGCGGGCAATTACGTGGTCAACACCAGCGCCAGCACCACGGCCACGATCTCGCAGGCGGCGCTGACGGTCAAAGTCGATAACACTGAAAAAGACCAGGGACGCGTCAACCCCGACTTCAGCGCCGGCTACAGCGGCCTGCTCGGTGGCGACACGGTGGCCGCCGAAGTGAGCGGCAAGCTGACGTTCAGCACGTCGGCGACGACGGCATCCGCGGCCGGCAATTATCTGGTATCGACATCGGGCCAGGCGTCGAACAACTACGCCTTGAACTATGTGGAAGGCGTGCTGAAGGTCAAGCCGACGGAAGCGCTGCAAAGCGCGGTCGCCAACGTGATCGCGGCCGTTGCCGTGGCGCCATCGCAGGGCAATATGGTGCAGGCCGACATGATCGTCAGTGGCGAGACGGCACCAGGCAAGCCCGCCGCCACGCAGGAGGCGCCGCGCGAGGGAGAGAAGGGTAAGGCAGGCAGCGCGCCGGTGGTGCAACTGGCCGGCAATGTCGTCAGCAACGTCCTGCCAGGCTTGCGCCTGAGCGTGGTCGATTCCGGCCTGCGCTTGCCGGCCGAAGCAGGCGGCAACACGCGCCAGGAAAGCCAGTAAAGCCCGCTGCGTCACCGCATGATGGCGTCGGAGTGCCGCTTCGTGTTTCGAAGCGGCATTTTTTATGCCGTCGCGTCGTCGTATCACTCTTATAATGGCTGCACCATCCTTGTTTTCCGTCAGAAGAGCAGCGCTGAACAGAAAGTACCATCGCATGACATCCCATTTCATCGGCGTGGCCGGCTTGCCACGCGCTGGCTCCACCTTGCTGTGCCAGTTGCTGGCGCAGCATCCCGACCTGCATTGCGAAGGCAATAGCTCGCCCCTGTGCAATGCCTTGCTGGGCATGCGGCGCATGGTCAGCGACGATTCTTTTTTCCTGTCGCAGCTCGACAGCACCTTCGACGCCAGTTATGGCCATCTGAAAACAGCCATGCAGGGCTTCCTGCGCGGCTGGTACCAGGATTGTGGCAAGCAGGGCGTGGTGGACAAGAACCGCGCCTGGCTGCATTGCGTGGAGATGCTGCTGCAACTGGCGCCGGAAGCGAAAATCATCGTCTGCGTGCGCGAACTGGGCCAGGTCTATGGTTCCATCGAAGCGCAGCACCAGCGCACCATCCTGCTCGATTTTGTCGATCACCTGGCCGATTTCGACCGTCTGGGACGGGCTGACATGCTGTTTGCCAAGGATCGCACCATAGGCGCGCCCCTGAGCTCCCTGCACGCCGTGCTGGACCTGCCGCTCGAGGTGCAGAAAAAGCTGTATTTCGTGCGTTTCGAAGACTTGATGGTGCGGCCGGTGGAATGCCTGTCGCACCTGTATGCGTGGCTGGGCCTGGCGCCGTTCCAGATCGATCCGCACGATCTTGCCGTGGGGATACAGGAAAGCGACAGCCATTACCGCATGAAATACACGCACCGCCAGCAGGCGACGATCAGCGCGCCGAAGCCGCATGCGATTCCCCCGCGCATCCAGGCGCAGATCGAAAGCGCGTATGGCTGGTTCTATGAACTGTATTATCCGCAACACCAACGCGCGGCAACGCCATCGGCCTGACAACACCTGCGGCAGTGCTGATACCACTTGCCGCGGCGCTGCCGGTGCGGTATTGCCGGCAGTTGCCGCAAACTTCGCTTTTCTCTCTCGCCCTCACTCTGCGCCTGGCGTACCGTGGCCGTACCGCCTGAAGTCACTGGTATTGCAAAAAACACCGTTATATAAAACCACTTGACTACCAATTTTCGGCGTCGCATTCTCTGTGCAGAAAGCCGATGCTTCGCTGTGCTTTCTTTACGTACAACATAAAAAGCTACTTCGATAGTTTTCGTATAACGTTCAGGAGACAATGTGAAGACACGGCAATCAAGCCGGCTGGCTACGCCATTCATGGCTGGCCTGCTGGGCAGCGCGCTGCTCGCTTGCGGCGGCAATTCCACCACCACCGAACCCCCATCGACCCTGCTGGCCGCCACCGCCGCCAGCGATAATTGCACCGCCTGGAGCGCCGCTGCCATCTACACGGCAGGGCAGTGCGCCGTGTACGACGGCAAGGTGTACCGGGCCAAATGGTGGGTGCAGGGCACGGCGCCGGGCAACGACCAGTGGGGACCGTGGAGCCTGGATTCCACCACACCGACACCGACACCGACACCGACACCGACGCCTACACCTACGCCCACGCCCACGCCAGGCGTGCCCACCAAAGCCCAGGCCGAGGCGAACGAGGCGGCGCTGACGAACAACGATTTCTTCCGCAAGGTCAAGGCCTCGATCCGCACCCTGGGCAATACAGCCGTCGAAGCCGTCCAGCCTGGCCTGGCCAGCAATCCGCTCAACGTCAAGCGCGTGGAACGCCTGCTGCCGGCGGCGAAGTGGGATTACTATTTTGCCGCGCGCGACGCCAGCTATACGTATCAGCGCTTCCTGCAAGCCGTGGCCAAGTTCCCCGCCGTGTGCGACGACTACGGCGACGGGCGCAACGCGGACGCCATCTGCCGCCACAGCCTGGCCACCATGTTTGCCCACTTCGGGCAGGAAACGGGCGACCATAACGCCAGCAGCCCCTTGCCGCAATGGCGCCAGGGCTTGAAGTATTTGCGTGAACTGGGCTGCGACGAAACGGGCGCCGGCTGCGGCTACAACATCGAGTGCGCGGATCCCGTCTTCAACAAGGTGTGGACCTGCGGCAAGAACGCCGATGGCAGCTTCAAGAAGTACTTTGGACGCGGCGCCAAGCAGCTGTCGTACAACTACAACTACGGTCCGTTTTCGCAAGCGATGCATGACGGTGACCAGTCCGTGCTGCTGAAGAACCCGGACCTCGTCGCGTCGACCTGGCTGAACCTGGCCTCGGCCACGTTCTTCTTTGTCTATCCGCAACCGCCGAAACCATCGATGCTGCACGTGCTCGACGGCACGTGGGTGCCGAATGCGGCCGATACGGCGGCCGGTGCGGGCAATAACTTTGCCACCACCATCATGATCATCAATGCCGAATGCGGGCAGGGCACGGAAAAGCAGGCCGCGCAAAACCGCATCGATTACTACAAGCAATTTGCCGCCGACATGGGCTGGGATTATTCCGGCGAACAATTGTCGTGCGCCAACATGCAGCGCTTCACCCCGGCCAGTTCCGCTTCCTACAACATTTATTGGGAAAAGAACTGGAGCGCCGGTGGCGACAACCAATGCCAGCTGGTCAGCTATCAGACGCCGTACAGCGCCTTGCTGGCCGGGAACTACGTGAAATGCGTGGAAGCCAACTGGAATGTGAAGTTGCAGTAGCAGCCAAGAAGGAAAAGCCAGCCAGGGATAACAGTTGACAAGAGCCCCTTGAGGGGCCTGCAACAAGCTCTCGATGTATAACCATAACGGAGACAGACACCTCATGAAATCGAATGCATTATTGATGGCCCTGCTCAGCGGCGTGCTCGTCGCTTGCGGCGGCGGCCAGGAAGGCACGACCGCCACCCCGAACACCTTGCTCGCCGCCGTGGAAGCGTGCGCCGTCTGGGATGCCGCCACCGCCTACACGGGCGGCCAGTGCGTCATATACCAGGGCGTCAGCTACAAGGCGAAGTGGTGGACGCAGGGCAATGTCCCCAGCGCCACCGACCAGTGGGGACCTTGGGCCGTGATCGATACGCCGACACCGACGCCGACGCCGACGCCGACGCCGACGCCGACGCCGACGCCGACGCCGACGCCGACG
>NZ_LT607516.1:4972-5379 GCF_900095235.1 Janthinobacterium sp. UMAB-60 | reverse complement strand
AATGAACTGGCCGGCATCGGCGACGTGGCCAGCGTGCGCGCGTTTACCTCGGCCGACGGCCTGAACTACGGCCGCCTGGCGTATCAGGGCCAGGCCGGGTTGCTGCGCCTGGGCGGCGCCTACACGTATATGGATTACAAGCTGGGCAAGGAATTTGCCGTGCTCGACGCCAAGGGCACGGCGAAGATCGCCAGCGCGTATGGCAGTTATCCGCTGATCCGCTCGCGCGGCAGCAACCTGTATGCGCAGGTCAGCTACGACGACAAGACGTTCCAGGACCGCACGGAATCGACGGGCACGGTCAACGACAAGACAGCCAGCGTGTGGATGCTGAACCTGAACGGCGACGCCAAGGATGGCTGGGGCGGCGGTGGCGCGAGCACCTATTCCATCACTTACACCACAGG
>NZ_LT607516.1:3950-4812 GCF_900095235.1 Janthinobacterium sp. UMAB-60 | reverse complement strand
GAATTGCGGCACAACTTGCCGGCGTTCACTGCCGTGGCTGGTCAGCTGCAAGTGCTGGCCTTTGCTGACACGGGCACCGTCAAGCTGAACCGCGACGCGTGGAGCGCCGGCGAGAACCGCCGCACCCTGAGCGGCGCCGGCGTGGGCGTGACGTGGACGGGCGCCAATGCGCTCGTGCTGAAGGCGTATTACGCGCACAAGCTGGGCAATGCCAAGGCGACCTCGGCACCGGATGCGGCGGGCCGTTTCTGGCTGCAAGCCGTCAAGTATTTCTAAATTAATGCAAGTTAACTAATAAGTTAAAAAATCAGGACACCGCCATGAACCGCATCTACCGCTCCATCTGGAACCAGGCCACCGGCGCTTACGCCGCCGTGTCCGAAAACGTCAAATCCGCCGGCAAGCGCTCGATGCCAGGATGCAGCGGCGGCGGCGCGCATTTCGCCTTGACCAGCATGGCGGCGGCGCTGATGTTGGGCTACGGCAGTCTGGCGCTGGCGGGGCCGGCGGGCGGCACGGTGGTGGCGGGGCAGGCAACGATCAACGGCGCGCCGGGCGCGACGGTCATCAAGCAGGGCAGCCAGAACGCCGTCATCAACTGGGCCAGTTTTAATGTCGGCAAGGGCGAGTCGGTGCAGTTCCAGCAGCCGAACAGCAATGCGGTAGCGCTGAACCGCGTGCTGGGCAGCGATGGCACGACCATCCTCGGCAACTTGTCGGCCAACGGCAAGGTGTTTATTGTCAACCCGAACGGCGTGCTGTTCGGCCAGGGCGCGTCGGTCAATACGGCCGGCCTGGTGGCTTCGACCCTGGATATTTCGAATAGCGATTTCATGGCTGGCAAGTACCAGTTTTCCGGCAA
>NZ_LT607516.1:3729-3920 GCF_900095235.1 Janthinobacterium sp. UMAB-60 | reverse complement strand
AAGGTGTTTATTGTCAACCCGAACGGCGTGCTGTTCGGCCAGGGCGCGTCCGTCAACACGGCCGGCCTGGTGGCTTCGACCTTGGATATTTCGAATAGCGATTTCATGGCCGGCAAGTACCAGTTTTCCGGCAATGGCACGGGGAAAGTCCTGAACCAGGGTTCGATCAGCGCGCCGGGCGGCTATGTGGC
>NZ_LT607516.1:0-3699 GCF_900095235.1 Janthinobacterium sp. UMAB-60 | reverse complement strand
ATGTCGCCGTCAACGCGGGCGCCGTGGGCGCCTTGGTCAATAATGGCGGCATGATCCGGGCGGACGGCGGCAGCGTGGTCTTGACGGCGCAGGCGGCCGGCGACCTGCTGAGAACCGTCGTCAACAACACGGGCGTGATCGAGGCGCACACGATCGATACGCGCGGCGGTACGATCAAGTTGCTGGGCGACATGCAAAGCGGCACGGTGAACGCGGGCGGCACGCTGGACGCCAGCGCGCCCGTCAGCGGCAAGGGCGGCTTTATCGACACCTCGGCCGCGCATGTAAACATCGACGCTGCGCTGAAGGTGACCACGGCGTCGAACAAGGGCTTGTCGGGCACGTGGCTGATCGACCCGACCGACTTCAATATCGCCGTCTCCGGCGGCGACATGACGGGCACCTTCCTGAGCAACTCCTTGAAATCGGGCAATGTGCAGATCCAGAGCGTATCGGGTGCTGGCGGTACGCAAGGCAACATCAACGTCAACGACAACATCAATTGGTCGGCCAACAAGCTGACCCTGACGGCGCAAAACAATATCAACATCAACAAGGCCATGCGCGGCTCGGGCACGGCCAGCCTGGCGCTGGAATACGGCCAGAGTGGCGCCGCCGCCAGCAATCCGGCCACCTACAACGTCAAGGCGGAAGTCGATTTGCCATCGGGTAATAACTTCAGCACCAAGCTGGGCAGCGATGGCGGCGTGACCGTGTATCAGGTGATCAACAGCCTGGGCGCCTTCAACAGCAGCAGCGGCAGCGATGTGCAGGGCATGCGGGGCAATTTGTCCGGCAACTATGTCCTGGGCAGCAATGTCGATGCCAGTGTCACGGGCAGCTGGGACAGCGGCAAGGGATTTGTGCCGATCGGCAGCGCCGGCACGCCGTTCACTGGCAAGTTTGACGGCCTGGGCCATGAACTGTATGGCTTGACCATCAACCGCGCCGAGACGCCGGCGGCCATGTTCGGCAATATTGGCCTCGTCGGCAGCGTGCGCAACTTGAGCTTGAACAATGTCAATATCACGGGTTCGCAAGCCGTGTCCGGCGCCACTTACACGGATGTAGGCGCGCTGGCTGGCTACAATGCGGGCACGATCAACAATGTGAGCAGCAGCGGCGCCGTGCACGGCGCCGGTTACGTCAATATGGGCGGACTGGTGGGCACCAATGTGGGCACGGTCAGCAACAGCCGTGCTGCAGGGACGGTCGCCGCCACGAATATCAGGGTTGGCTATGGATACGGCGCCGCTGCAGGCCTGGTCGGCGTGAATGCCGCTGGTGGTTTGATCAAGAGCAGTTCCAGTTCGGCCGCTACCAGCTCGAGCAGTTATTTAGCCGGCGGTCTGGCCGTCTACAACCGCGGCACGATCAGCGACAGCTATGCCACGGGCGCCGTCAGTGTCGGTGGCGCGGGCGGCAGCTATGGCGGCGGCCTGGCCGCTATCAACGATACTACCGGCGTGGTGATGAACAGCTATGCCACGGGCAATGTCACGGGGACTTCCGGCCTGGGTGGCTTGCTGGGGCGGATAGAGTCCGGCGGCACGGTCGATAACAGCTATGCCACCGGTAATGTGACGGGCAGTGGCAATAACATCGGCGGCCTGGTCGGCTTGTCGTATGGCCCGATACGCAATAGCTATGCCACCGGCAATGTGACTGGCAATTCCACCGTGGGCGGTGTGGTTGGTTATAACCTGTTTACAATGACGAATGTCTATTATTCGGGCAAGCTCACGGCGGGTGGCGCCAGCGTCGGCATGATCGTCGGCGATAACAACGGCGGCACCGTGACGAATGCCTATTTCGACAAGAGCTTGAATAGCATGATCGCCGCCATCGGCGTGACTGGCAACGGGGCCACCTCGAACGCGCTGGGCCTGACCAGCGCGCAAATGTTGCAAGGTAGTAATTTCGCGGGATTTAATTTCACCGGCACGGCCGGCGCGACGGGCAACAACTGGGTCCTCGTCAGCGGCGACGGTTCGATCAATGGCGCCAGCGCCGGCACGCGCCCCATGCTGGCGTCGGAATGGTCGAACACCATCAATTCCACGCACCAGCTGCAATTGATGGCAATGAACAAGGCTGCCAGCTACACGCTGGGCAGCAGCTTCAGCGCAGCCAGCACGGCCGCGAACGGCAACGACGTGTGGGGCAGCACGGGCTTCATCCCGGTCGGTACGGCGGGGTCGGCCTTCACGGGTAGCCTCGACGGCACCGGGCATATTGTTTCCAGCCTGAATATCGCTAAGGTGGGCGTGGCGGGCGTGGGCTTGTTTGGCGTCGTCGGCAGCGGCGGCGTGATCGCCAATGTGGGCTTGTCTAGCGGCACGGTCGCTGGCGGCGACAATACGGGCGCCCTGGTCGGCACGAATGGCGGCAGCATCAGCGGCAGCTTTGCCACCAGCGCCGTCACGGGCGCCAACAATGTCGGCGGCCTGGTGGGGACGAACACGGGCACGGTCAAGGACAGTTATGCCAGTGGTGCGGTGACTGGCAGCAGCGGCGCGGGTGGCTTGGTGGGCAGCAACAGCGGCAGTGTCGCGACCAGTTATGCGAACGGCAGCGTGAGCGGCGCCGGTGGTGGCCTGGTCGGCACGGGGGCGGGCAGCGTCACGGGCAGTTATTGGGATAGCACGGCCAGCGGCAAGATATCGAGCGCTGGTGGCACGGGCGTGACGACGGCGCAGTTGAAGAATTTGTCGAATTACACGGGCGCGGGCTGGGAACTGGGCCAGATGTGGGTCGCCTACGATGGCCAGAGCGCGCCTTTCCTGCGTTCGTTCATGAAGCAGGTCGCCGTGCGCGTTTCCTACGACAGCAAGGTGTATGACGGCGTGGTCTATGCCGGTGGCAGCAATAGCGTCACGTATTCGAACACGGTGGCGGGCGCCAGCCTGCTGGGTACGCTCGCGTATGCAGGCAATGCCGCTGGCGCCGTCAATGCTGGCACCTACAGCGTGTCGGCCAGCGGCCTGTATGCCCCGGGCGGGCAGTCCGGCTATGCGGTCAGCTATATCGATGGCGGCCTGGTGATCACGCAGCGCCAGCTCAGCCTGAACGGCGCCGGTGCCGGCAACAAGGTATATGACGGCAACACCACCGCCATCATCAGCGGCGGCACGTTGGCAGGCCTGTTGGCCGGTGATCTTGGTAATGTCAATCTGCTCTCTTTGCTGGGGACCTATGCCAGCAAGAATGTCGGCAATGGCATCGCCGTGAATGCGACTGCCACCCTCGGCGGTAGCGCGGCCGGCAACTATATCTTGGCGCCGTTGACTGGCGTGAGTGGCAACATCACGCCGGCGACGATTAGCAGCATCAGCGGCATCCTGGCCGGCAGCAAGGTCTACGACGGCTTGACTGGCGCTGCGCTCGACACCAGCGCGGCTGTATTCGCCGGTAAGATCGGCAGTGATGCGCTGACGTTGAGCGGCACGGGCACTTTTGACAACAAGAATGCCGGCACCGGCAAAACAGTCAGCATCAGCGGTCTGTTCCTGGGTGGCGCCGATGCGGGCAACTATATCCTTGCCGGCACGACGGGTAGCGCGCTGGCCGATATCACGGCCAAGGCCCTGACCATCACGGGTGTCACCACCAGCAACCGCATGTATGACGGCACGCTCAATGCGGCCCTGTCGGGCGGCACCTTGAGCGGCCTGGTGGGCGGGGAAACCCTGGGCCTGT
>NZ_LT607515.1:0-5584 GCF_900095235.1 Janthinobacterium sp. UMAB-60 | reverse complement strand
ACAGCCTTGCGAACCGCCGTCGCCGGAGGTATTGCTGCCGGCGCCGGCGCGCAGGTAGCCATGGAAGCCTTCGGCGTCACTTGGATACATGGGGTCGGCGGCAGCGGAACCGCTGGCGATGGCTAAGACGATGGCAGCTGGCAGCGTTTTCAACACGGCCTTCAACATGGTGCGATGCAGCATGGTAAGTCTCCTCAGTAGTTATTTTTTATCTAGTCATTCGTGGCCGAATGTACTGGCCAGAATTCTTTCCAGCAGGGACATAGTAACTATACTACGAACAAATATCAACATATTATGTTGTAATCCTACGACTACTCTGCGACACTTTATTTGCGTACTGATGTGCGAGTTGACTGCCCTGTTTTTCCGCTGGCGCCAGCGTTTCTGGCGCTGCATGCGAGCATTTGCGCAGGCACCCCGCATTTTTCGGCACGCGGCCCGTATACGAATTAAAATCCTTGGTTTTTGCCCATAACGACAGTGCGCCGCCACGACCGCGCACGCAGACGAGACTAAGCACCGCCATGAAAATTGATGAAAAAATGGAAGTAGCAGGCAGCGATCCGGCGGAGCGTTTCAGTGAAGGGCCACGCCTGCTGGCAGACATCGGCGGCACCAATGCCCGCTTCGTGCTCGAAACGCGCCAGGGCCACCTGGAAGCGGTGGCCGTGCTGCCCTGCGACGACTACGCTTCGCTGCTCGACGCCATCACCGCGTACATGGATAGCAGCGAGGCGCGTGCCGCCGGTTCGGCGCGCGTGCGCCATGCGGCCATCGCCATCGCCAATCCCATCGACGACGACAATATCCGCATGATGAACCATCACTGGTTCTTCTCGATCGAGGCGATGCGCGCCGCGCTGGGCCTCGACACCCTGCTGGTGGTAAACGACTTCACGGCGCTGGCCATGGCCCTGCCCTATCTGCGGCCCGACCAGCGCCTGCAGATCGGCGGCGGCATGGCGCGCGCCGACAGCGTCATCGGCCTGCTCGGTTCGGGCACGGGCCTGGGCGTGTCGGGCATGATTCCCGCCGAAGACCGCTGGATCGCGCTGGGCAGCGAAGGGGGCCACGTCAGCTTCGCCCCCTGCGACCAGCGCGAGATGGATGTGCTGTCCTTCGCCTGGCGCGAACTGTCGCACGTCTCGGCCGAACGCCTCGCCTCCGGACGCGGACTGGAACTGATCTACCGCGCCCTGTCCGACCGGGCTGGCCTGCATGACGTGCCGCCGCTGCTGGCGGCCGACATCACCAGCCGCGCCCTGAACAATGAATGCGACGTGTGCATCGAAGCGGTGGACTGCTTCTGCGCCATCCTCGGCTCCATCGCCGGCAACGTGGCCATGACGCTCGGTGCGCTGGGCGGCATCTATATAGGCGGGGGCATCGTGCCACGCCTGGGCCCCCTGTTCGAACGGTCGCAGTTCCGCGCCCGCTTCGAACAGAAGGGCCGCCTGAACGAATACCTGGCGCAGATTCCCACCTTTCTGATCACGGCCGAACTGCCCACGTTCCTCGGCATCGCCGCCATCCTGGCGCAAAAGCTCAAGCGTGCCCATTCCGGCGCACCCGTGCTCGAATCCGTGCGCCAGGCGCGCGGCAGGATGAGCCCATCGGAATGCAAGGTGGCAGACTGGGTGCTGAAGGAGCCGAACGCCATGCTCACCTTGCCGATCGCCGAAATCGCCCAGAGGGTCGGCGTGAGCCAGCCGACCGTGATGCGCTTTTGCCGCTCGATCGGCGTGCAGGGCCTGGCCGACTTCAAACTGAAGCTGGCGTCCGGCCTGACGGGCGGCGCCATCACGGTGGCGCACTGCCATGTGGAGATCTCGGACTCCGACGCGGAACTGGCGCGCAAGGTGCTGGGCAATAACGCCTCGGCCGCGCTGGCGCTGCGCGACATGCTCGACGTGAAGGCGCTGACGGCGGCCATCGAGCTGCTGCGCGGCGCACAGCGCGTGGAATTGCTGGCCGTGGGCAGCGCCCGCGTGGTGGCCGACGACATGCAGCACAAGCTGCTCAACCTGGGTATCGTCAGCAGCTTCTTTGCCGATCCGCAGGCGCAGGAAATGAGCGCCGCCATGCTCAAGCCGGGCGACGTGGCGCTGGTGATTTCCCGCTCGGGCGCCCTGCCCGACCTGCTGCGCACCGTCAAGGTGGCGCAGGGCTGCGGCGCGCGCGTGCTGGCCATTACAGCCAGCGGCTCGCCGCTGGCCAAGCTGGCCGACGTGCTGCTGACCCTGAACCACCCGGAAGGCAACCTCAATTTCGTGCCCATGATCGTGCGCCTGCTGCAGCTGATGATGCTCGATATCCTGTCGGTGGGACTGGCGCGGCGCGACACGGCGCAGCGCACCAGCGCCGCCCAGCTGGAAGAGGGGCAATTGCACGGCATGCGCATCAGCGGCAAGCTGAAATTCGGTGGTCACCTCGAATAAGGCGGCGCACGCCGCCCCCGATACAACCAGCGGCGCCACCGTGCATGACGTGGCGCGCGTGGCCGGCGTGTCGGCCATGACGGTGTCGCGCGTGATCAACGGACGCGCCAGCGTCAGCGCGGCCACGCGCGACAAGGTCGAGGCGGCGATCGCCAGCCTGCACTACCAGCCCAACCTGGCGGCCAGGGCGGCCCGCACGGGCACCTTGCGCATCGGCCTCTTGTACAGCAATCCCAGCGCCGCCTTCCTCAGCGAATTTCTCGTCGGCGCCATGGATCAATGCCGCCAGGGCGGCGGCCAGCTGCTGCTCGAACGCTGCGAAGACATCGACAGCCAGCGCGCCGGCATCGCCTGCCTGGTGGCGGCCGGCGTGGACGGCATCCTGGTGCCGCCGCCCCTGTGTGATTCGCCCGCAGTGCTGGCGCAGCTGAATCAGATGGGCATCCCCGCCATCGCCGTGGCCACGGCGCGCCCCTCGCCCGATGTGTCGGCCGTGCGCATCGACGACTATGAAGGCGCGCTGGCCATGACGCGCCATTTGCTCGCGCTGGGCCACCGCGACATCGGCTTCATCGAGGGCGATCCGGCGCACACGCCCGCCCTGCTGCGGCGCCAGGCCTTCGAAGACGCCATGCGCGAAGCGCACTTGCCACTGCCGCCGCACAGGGTGGCGCAAGGCTATTTTACGTATCGCTCGGGACTGGACGCGGCGCGCCAGCTGCTGGCGCAAACACCGCGCCCCAGCGCCATCTTCGCCAGCAACGACGACATGGCCGCCGCCACCCTGGCCGTGGCGCACGGCATGGGCTTGCAGGTGCCGGCTGAATTGAGCGTGTGCGGCTTCGACGACACGCCCGTCGCCACTACCGTCTGGCCCGAGCTGACCACCATCCACCAGCCCATCGCCGACATGGCGCGCGCCGCCGTCAGCCTCGTCATCGACGAGATACGCCAGCGCCGCGCGGGAGAAGCGGCGCCCGCCACGCATCGCCTGATGGAATTTACCCTGGTCGAGCGCGCATCGTCGGGTGTGTATGCGCCGCTGGCGGCAAAGGGCCAGCACAGATCTTGATGCTGCCAGAACAGGCGAGGCCCTACAGCGCCTCGGTCAAGGCGGAGCTGCCGATGGAGGTGATGGCATAACCGTTGCGGCCAGCGCTCTTTGCCTTGTAAAGCGCCGTATCGGCCGCCGTCAACAATGCCCCTGCCGTCGTATCGCCCTGGGCGCTGAACGCCAGGCCGACACTGGTGGCGACATGCAGACCGATACCGCCGCAATCAAAGTGCACGACCATCTCTTGCACGATTTTCTTGCCCAGTATCGCGAGCTCGGACTGATCGCTCAGTTGTTCAAAAATGATGACAAACTCGTCGCCTGCAAGGCGCGCTACCGTGTCCGAAGCCCGGATGCAAGCTTTGAGCCGTTTGGCAAATTCAATCAACACCAGGTCGCCGATGCCATGCCCATAGGTATCATTTATTTTTTTAAAATAATCGATATCCAGATAGGCCAGCGCCAGACCCGTACCCGCGCGCCGGGCACGCGTCAATGCCGCGGCCAGCGCCTCGTCAAACATGCGCCTGTTGTGCAGGCCGGTCAGCATGTCGGTACGCGCCAGAGCAGCGAGGTTGCTCTCCGCGGCTTCCCTCTGCAGCGACAGCGCATAGAATGCACGGCTCAGTTTTCCGAACTCGTCTTTGCGGGCGATATCAAACACCGCAATATCGGCATGGCCGGAGCGTATGCTCGCCACATGCCGGCCCAGATCGCCCAAAGGACGCAAGAGCAGCATCACCGCGAGCCAGCCGGCACAACCGGCCAGCAAGGCGACACCGGACGAAGCAATGATGACTTGGGCATAAATATCGGTGATCGGCGTGAATGCCTCGCTTTCAGGGTAGACGGCACCGATGATCCAATCGGCCGCATGCAAGTGCTTGTACGTGATAATGGCCTGCACGCCCTGCTTGGTTTTACCTTGTGTCCAACCGTCGAATCCCCGCAATGCGGCCAGCGTAGAAGGCGTTACGCCGCCCGTTTCATCATGCACCCGCTTCAGGACGCGCGCCGGGTCCGGATGGTGGAGTATCGTGCCGTCGTCGGTCAACATGAACAGATAACCGCTTTTGCCCGGCTTGAGCTGCTCCCACTGGCCAAAAAATGTCGGGCTTTGCAAATTGATACCGCCAGCGATCATATACAACAATTTGCCGGCTGCGTCATAGATCGGTTCGGTTACCAGCACAATGGGCTTGCCCGACAGCTGGCTCTTGAATGGACGCGATATCACGCCTTCCCTGAGTTTCACGGTATCGATAAAATACTCCCGCGCGGCGAAATTGAGCGTGCCGACCACGCGCCGGTCATTCATGCTGGCAATCAATTTCCCCGTAGCATCAAAAGCGACAAGATTGAAAAATTCCTCGCGCAGGGTTGGATGATTTTCAATAAATGCCTGCATCCGCTGCGGATGTTCAACCACATCCGCGGGTAGCCCTTCCGCCAGCACCCTGAGCAGTGCTTTCTTCGAATTCAAGTCTTCGTCGATATACGCCGCAGCACTGGTCAGCAAGGCATATTGCTGATTGCCGATGACCGATACCATCTGCCCTTGCGCGACAGACAGCGATGTGAGCGCAACAGAACCCGTCGCGCACAGCACCAGCACGCCCACGAGCACCGTCATCTTGAATTTGAAGCTCCTGGGATTGAACAACATCCAGATCTTATGCATGCGGACTTCCTTCTCAGCGCCCATGCTCTGTAAAGCGCACAGATCCGGCCAGGTGGCGCCACGCATGGCACTGGAAGGAACGGCATACTGGTCAGCGAATGGCTTGAAGCCTGGCCCCGCGGACGAATACCGTTCCCGGGACAGGCTCTTGACATGGCGAGAGAGCAAATCTTACGCCTATTCCGGCAAGAAGGGCGCCCTGGCGCCGCTGAATACGCACACGCTGCCCACATCATCCCAATATAGTGCGCTCCAGCAACGATTCCACCAATTGCACCGATGGCGGGGCGCCGCCGGCCGCCAGGCAAGCGCCCGCCCCGGCCGCGACAGCGAAGCGCAAGTGCTGGCCGCCGTCGGCCTCTGGGCGGTACATCAGGCTGTACAGCAAGCCGCCGATGCTGGCGTCGC
>NZ_LT607514.1:0-6492 GCF_900095235.1 Janthinobacterium sp. UMAB-60 | reverse complement strand
GGCCTCTGGGCGGTACATCAGGCTGTACAGCAAGCCGCCGATGCTGGCGTCGCCCGCCCCCACCGAGTCGACCACCTCGATGATGGGCGGCGCCGCCCGCCATGCCTGCTCGCCCCGGTACAGGGCGGCGCCCTGCGCGCCGCGCGTATACAAATACGTGGCGTGCGGATTCCAGCCGCGCAGCACGGCAAACGCGCCATCGATGTCGTCGTGGCGGAACAGGCCCGCCAGGTCTTCGTCCGACACTTTGATCACGTCAGCCAGCTCCGTCATGCGGCGCAGGGTGGCGTCGTAGCGTTCATCCATCATGATGCGGAAATTCGGGTCATAGCTGATCTTGACGCCGGCCGCCTTGAGTTCCCGCGCCAGCGCCACCAGCTTGCCGGCCAGCGGTTCGCGCGCCAGGCTGATGCCGCCGAAATGCACCCATTGCGCGCCCTGCATCCAGCCGGCAGGCAGCTGCGCCGCGTCGAAATGCAGGTCGGCGCTGTCGTCGCCGATGAAGTAATACGTGGGCGGATGCAGTTCATGCACGATGGCCAGCAGCGGCGACTTCGCGCGGCGCTGCAAGAAACGCATGTCCAGGCCCGCTACCTCCGTGGCAGCGGCCAGCGCGTCGCCAAAGACGTCGAGGCTGACGGCGCCGGCAAAGGCGCTGGGCACGCCCAGGCGCGCCATCACGCGCGCCACGTTCCAGGTCGAACCGCCCACCTGGCTGCTCCACTGGTCGCTGCCGGTGCGCAGCATGTCCGTCAGCGCTTCGCCGGCCGACACAAAGGAAGGGAAAGGGGCGCTCATGCTGCACCGCCGATCACGTTCAGCACTTCATAGCAGGCGCCCATGGTGTGGTAATCGACCTTGCCGGCCGGGCTTTTCTCGTTGCTGATTTTTTGGTTCTCGGGCGTCAAAATGCGGTACCAGGCGCCGTGTTCGTGGTCGACGAAGTGCGTCCAGCTGTAATCCCAGATCTTGTCGTAGCTTTGCCAGTAGGCGTCGTCGCCCGTGCGCGTGGCCAGCACGGCGGCGGCGGCGAAGCTTTCCGCCTGCACCCAGAAGTATTTGTCGCCATCGCAAATCTCGTCCTGCGGGCCGAAACCGTAGTGGATGCCGCCATGCGCGCCATCCCACGCCTTGGCCAGGGCCGTGTCGTACAGGGCGCGCGCGCGCGGCAGCAGCCAGTCGGACGGACCGGCCATGAACCGGCTGTGGCGCTCCATGATCAGCAGCAGCTTGGCCCATTCCGTGAAGTGGCCGGGCTGGTAGCCCCAGGGACGGAAGATATTGCTCTTGTCGTGCAGGTTGTAATCCCAGTCGATAGCCCAGTCGGGCGTGTAGTGCTCCCAGATCATGCCGTTCGCCAGACCCGCCTGGCGCACCGTGATGTTGTGCGCCAGCGTTTCGGCGCGGTGCAGATATCTCGCTTCGCCCGTCGCCTCGAACGCGGCCAGCATGGCTTCGCAGGCGTGCATATTGGCGTTCTGGCCCCGGTAGCCGTCAAGCGTGGCCCAGTCGGCGCTGGCCACGTCCGCATACAGGCCGTGTTCTGGCAGCCAGAAACGCTGCTCCATCAGCTCGAACGTTTCGTCCAGATACGCGCGCGCTTCCTGCATCCCCGCCTGCAAGGCGTGCGCATACGCGAGCAGCACGAAGGCCAGGCCGTAGCAGTGGTTGGCGCCGTCTTCCACCGTCTTGGCGCCGTCTTGCCATGTCAGTTGCCAGGCGTAGCCGCCCGTGGCCGGGTCGCGGTGCACGTCGCGCAAAAAGGCCACGCCGTGGCGCAGGGCCGCCTGGTAATCGTCATCGCCGAAATGGCGGTAAGCCATGGCGTAATTGAAGATGAAGCGCGTGCTGCTGACCAGGTGCCGCGTGGCCGCGTCGTACACCGTGCCGTCATCGAGGATGAAGTGATAAAAGCCGCCGCTCGCATCGATGGCGCGCGGGTGATAAAAGTGCATCGTGTGCAGGATGTGCCCTTCGAGCATCTGCCTGGAGCGGAAATCGGGATTCATGGGTCTCTCATGATATTGTTATCGATAACAATGATGATAGCATGCCGTCTCCACGCCGTCATGCCTGGTCAGGGGGTCTTGGCCAGCCTGAGCTTTTCGCGCCACAGTGCCGCCTGCACGGGGTCGGCCGCCTGTTCCAGCTCGCCCTTCTCGTACACCTTGACCAGCCGGTCCATCGCTTCAACGTCGCCCTGCTTCGCCGCCAGCAGATACAGCGCGAAGGGCTTGGGCGGCGGCCCTTGCCGGGTGGCTCCGCCACGGCCCTGCTCCAGCAGCCGCGCGAAGCCCGTCTGGCCCGGCGGGCTCTTGGCGATGGCCGCCATTTCATACCAGCCCAGGGCACCCTCGTCGCTCTGCGGCACGCCCTGCCCCACTTCATATGAATAGGCGACATTGTTCAAGCCCGGTGGATCGAGCGCCTTGGCCGCCCGCATGTACCAGCCAAATGCTTGCTTGCGCTGCGCGTCATCGTGTGCCGTCATCATCAGGCGGTAGCCGATTTCATTGTAGGCGGGAATAAAACCGTTTTCGGCGTAGAACTTCAGCCAGTGCAGTGCGTGCGCCTGTTCTGCCGGGCTGCTGTGGATGTTTTCGAAATGCTGGGCCACCATGAAGTTGGCCAGTTCCACGCCTTGCGCGGCGCCCTTGCGCGACCAGTATTCGCCCAGCTTGCGGTCCACCGCCATGCCCTGGCCATTCGTATACGCCACGCCGAGGAAGGCTTGCGCCGGACCATAGCCGCCTTCGGCCGATTTCTTCATCCATGCCAGGCCCGCGTCGACGTCGCGCGGCGTGCCCTCGCCCTCGTGCAGCATCTGCGCCAGCTCCAGCTGGGCGGCCGTGTCGCCCCCTTCCGCAGCGCGGCGTATCTTCTCGAACGCGGCGACCTTGTCTGGCGACAGGTCGGCCGGACGGTTGATCACGGCCTGCACTCTGGCGCGCATGTCGTCGAGGCCGGACATGTCGAATTCGGCCAGCGCCGGATGCTGGCGCGGCGCCGCTTCGGCGGCTGGCTGCGCCAGCACGGGCGGCGCCAGCGCCAGGGTCAATAACAATACGATGGTCTTCATTTCTTTTCACTTTCCGCCAGCTTGCCGCGCCATTCGGCGGCGTCTTCGGCATTCGCCGCTTGTCCCAGTTCACCGTTGACGTACACGTCCAGCATGCGCCGCATGGCGGGCAAGTCGCCGCTCCATGCGGCCCGCTCGTACCAGACCAGGGCCAGCTTGTCCGACTGTTTCACGCCCAGGCCCAGCTCGTGCGCGCGGGCCAGGTTGCGCATGCCGGCCGGTTCCTTTTCACGCGCCGATCGTTGATACCAGTGGAAAGCCTCGCCGCGCTCCTGCTCATCGGTGGCTGCGCGCAGCAGGTGTTCACCGAGCCCGTTGTAGGCAGGGATAAAGTGTTCTTCGAGCGCGGCCTTCTTCAACCAGGTAATGGCCAGCGCATGTTCTTCGGCACTGCTGTCGCCGTCGATGAATTCCAGCGCCAGGATGGTTTGCGCCAGCGCATCGCCTTGCGCCACGCCCTTGCGCAGCCAATATTGTCCCTGCACGCGGTCGATGGGCACCTTGCCGCCCACGGTATAGGCCAGCCCCATGGCCGATTGCGCCGGCGCATAGCCGCCTTCGGCCGACTTGCGCACCCAGGCCATCGAGTGCGCCGTGTCTTGCGGCGCGCCGACGCCCAGCTGCAGCATGCGCGCCAGCGCCAGCTGCGCCTCCACGTCGCCCGCTTCGGCCGCACGCCGGGTCTCGGCAAATTCGGCGATGCTTTCCGGGCTATGGGTGGTCACATCGGCCCGTGCCTCGATGGCGATCAGCTGCAGGTCGAGCAAGGTGGGCGAAGTTTGCGCCAGCACAGGCAGCGGCAATAGCAAAGGGATCAGCAACAGTAATTTCCTGGGCATGCGGCGGAGTCGGGAAGAAGAAAACATGCATGGTAGCCGATGCCTGGCCAGATTGGCGCGCACGGCAGGCGAAGTTTGACAGGGGGCGTTGGCAGGCTTACATTGCACGGGCTCACCACTTATACAGGAACACCATGAACCGCCTCGCCACAACCGCCTTGACCCTGCTGCTCGCCGCAGCCTCCGTGGGCGCCAGCGCCGCAGACACCCAGCTGGCCGGCTGCGCCGCCAAGCGCGAAAGCATCCGCAACGAATTGCATCAGGCGCAGGAACAGGGCCTGTCCGACAAGGTCGCTGGCCTGACGCGCGCGCTCGACGAAGTCAACGCCCACTGCCGCGACAGCACCCTGATCGAACGCCACAACAAGAAGGTGCTGAAGGCGCAGGCAAAAGTAAACCAGACGGAGCGTTCGCTGCGCCTGGCCCAGGAAGCGAATAAAGAGCCGAAAAAGATCGCCAAGCTGGAAGGCAAGCTGGAAAAAGCCAGGGCGGAACTGGCCGCCCTGCAGGCGCAGCAGCCCTGACGACAAGCGGCGGCTACCCTGCCGCCTCCAGCGCGAGGCACGTCGTGCAGACGTACGCCAGGCGCAAGGCTTGCGCCGCGCGCGGCGTGCCGACGTAGGCCCCCAGCAGGCCGGCCGGCAAATCCAGGCCCAGCGCGCGCAAGGTGGCGCCGTGTCGCGCCAGTTCGCCGGCCAGCTCGGCTTCCAGCCGTGGCCGGCCGCTACGCGCCTGCAGTGCGAGAAGGTCGAGCACCTGGGCCAGCACCCGCGCTGCCGCCGAGGTTTGCTGCGGCACCGATGACGCCAGGCTGGCGCCCCCCAGGCTCTTGAAAAAACGCGCCAGCGCCGACGGCAGCTTGCCTGTGTCGATCTCGAAATCGAGCGACACCACGCGCAGCTTGCCATCCTTGGCGATGAGCAGCGCCACCGGCTGCCAGCCACCTGGCTCGCCACGCGCGCGGCTGGCCAGCACGGCACGGATATCGGCGCCATCGGCCACGGCCGCCTGCAGCCGCGTGATGCGCGGACGCAGCGCCGGCAGTGCCGGAATCTGCAAGTCCAGGGCGGCGCCACAGGTGTCGAACACTTGCCAATCGAGCCGCTGCCCCACTTCGTCGAGCTGCGGCCGCGCCACGGCCGCCGGACGCAGCACCACGCAATCGACGGGTTCCGGCGTCAAGCCGACGTTGCCGCTCACGAAAGCGGCCAGCGCCGTCCAGTCGCTGAAACCCAGGCTCTGCCAGCGCGCATCGTCGAGCGCCCACAGTGGCGCCGCACTGGCGCGCACCCGGCTGTCCATGGCAAGGCGCCCATCGTCGGCCAGGGACGCGCCTGCCAACTGCCAGCTCGCCTCGCACATATGCCGGGCGCTGCCGGCACCCGTCCACAGGCTGCCCGCATCCCATGCCGATTCGCGCGTAAACGAGCGGTCGCTGGCGTCGGGCCGCGCCAGCACCGCCTGCACGATCCGCCCCTCGCCTCCCTCGGCATGCTGCCAGAACGACAAGGTCAGGCCATGCGCGCCGCCGCGCGTTTCCCACCAATACGCGCCCAGTGGCAGCAGGTCGAGGGGCGCGTCGCCGGCCGCATCAAAGCTGCGCCGCGCCTGTCCGCGCAAGCGCCGCAAGAGCGGGCCAGGCGCATGTTCGAGCGCCGCGCACAAGGCGCTGATGGCAGCCATCTCCTCGAATGCCTGGCGCTCGCTGGCGTGGTAATCGCGCCGCACGAGCAAGTCCAGCGTACCGCCCAGGCCACGCAACAGGGCGGCAAGACGGGGCAGGTTTTCACTGCGCGCCGACATCGTCAGCGCGCGCAGCTGGCCGGCGGCAATCGCGCTGGCATGCGACAGGCCGTTGTCGTACAGCTCACCGAGCAGCCGCCGCACCTGGGCCAGGAACACCAGCTCGGACGTACTCATCCCGGGCGCTGCGGCGGCGGGCGCCGTCGCGGCGCCGTCCGGCCAGGCAAACTCCCGGCCATGCTTGCGCCAGACGCAGGCCAGCGCATACAGGTGCAGCGCCTTGCGCAGGGCGGCCGGGGTATCGGACACCATGGCGTCCACGCCGGCGCCGCGCAGATAGCTGCAGCCCAGTTTCAACAAGGGCAGCTCGATCTGCAGCCTGGCGTTGACGATCGTGACGTCGGCCTGGTCGCCTTCCGCCAGCCAGGCCAGCGCCTGGCGCACCGCCGGCTTGCCCGCCTGCTTGCAGACGGTCGCGCTGTCGAGCGCCAGCACCTCCTCCTGCACGCCGGCCGGCGGCGCATCTTGGACACCGTCCTGTCCATTGTCTTGTCCACTCTCCTGCGGCAGTTCGCGCAGCCACACGGCAGCGGCCAGGATATGCTTGCACATGCCGGGCGCCGGGCAATCGCAGCGGCCCTTCTGCGGCCCTCCCGCATCGAGCAGCACCCGCTGGCCGTCGGCGACCAGGGCGCCGCCCACGTCATCCCGCCAGCCCACCTTGCCCGCCTCGATATCTTTCAGGGCGCGGCGCAGCAGGCCCGCGTTGGCCAGCGTCGCCAGGCTGTCGTCGTCAAAGCTGCGGTACACGGCGTGCCAGCTCATCCCATC
>NZ_LT607513.1:0-7580 GCF_900095235.1 Janthinobacterium sp. UMAB-60 | reverse complement strand
GGTGATCCTCAAGTGCCGCATTTGACTGCGTCTCATTGGGGAGGCGAACTATAGCAAAGCCGTCCACGGGCGGCAAGCTTTATTTCAGCAATTCGGCAACCGCCATGCCCACCTCGGTCGTACTGGCCCCCCCACCCATGTCCGGCGTACGCGGACCATGCTCGAGCACCTGCTCGATGGCACGCAAAATCGCGTCATGTGCGGCCGTGTACCGGGCGTCGCCATTACCGAGAAAGTCCAGCATCATGGCGCCCGACCAGATCATGCCGATCGGGTTGGCGATATTCTGGCCATAGATATCGGGGGCGGAACCGTGTACTGGCTCAAATACTGACGGGAAAGTGCGTTGCGGATTGATATTGGCCGATGGCGCGATGGCAATCGTTCCTGTGCACGCGGGGCCCAGGTCAGACAGGATGTCGCCAAACAGGTTCGACGCCACCACTACGTCGAAGCGCTCAGGGCTCAATACAAAGCGCGCCGCCAGGATGTCGATGTGGTATTTGTCCCAGTGCACATCGGGGAACGCTGGCGCCATCGCTTCGACCCGCTCATCCCAGAATGGCATGCTGATCGCAATGCCATTCGATTTGGTCGCCGAGGTCAGGTGTTTTTTAGGCCGGCTTTGCGCCAGCTCAAACGCATACTTGAGGATACGGTCGACGCCCTTGCGCGTAAACACGGATTCCTGCAGCACCGTTTCGCGCTCTGTCCCCTCGAACATGCGCCCGCCCACGGACGAATATTCCCCTTCCGTATTTTCACGCACGACATAAAAGTCGATATCGCCCGGCCTCTTGTTCGCCAGCGGACACGGCACGCCCGGCATCAGCCGCACGGGACGCAAGTTGACATATTCGTCGAACTCGCGCCGAAATTTGAGTAACGAACCCCACAGCGAGATATGGTCAGGCACCTTGTCCGGCCAACCCACGGCGCCAAAATAGATGGCGTCGAAATCCTTGAGCTGGGCAAACCAGTCCGAGGGCATCATCTGGCCATGCTCCAGGTAATAGTCGCAATTCGCCCACTCCATGGTCGTGAACTGCAAGTCGATATTGAAGCGGCGCGCGGCGGCCTCGACAACACGCAGCCCTTCCGGCATGACTTCATTGCCGATGCCGTCGCCGGCGATGACTGCGATTCTGTGTGCGGGCATGAGCGTCTCCTGTCGATAGATGGATGCCTTGATGATACTGGCACAGCATCAGAATACAATCAGGGAATCCACAATCCCAGTATCCACATTTGGTGCTCAATTGATGAAAAATACGCCGCGGCTGGAAGACTTGCGCCTGTTTTTCTGGTCGCCCATAAATCCAGTTTCACCGCCACGGCGCTGGAACTGGGCATGTCCAAGGCGATCGTGAGCAAGCGCATCGGCATGCTGGAAGCGGCAATGGGCGCTGGATGGCCACGGTATCATCTTGCCCTCGGCATGGGCTGTGGAAAGCAGCCTGGCGCAAGGCAAGCTGGTGCGCATTTTGCCCGCGTATCAACAGGCAGCCGATGTGTGGGCAGTGACCACCTCGCGGCTGTCGAACTCGGCCAAGGTCAGGGACTGCGTGCAATTTATGCAGCAGTGGCTGTAGGCCCATACCTGACAGGCTGATGCACTACACCAGGCGCGCCACATCCGGATACAGACGCGCCAGGGTATCGGAAGTAATGGACGACATGACGGGCAGGACGCGCTCGGCGGCTTGCTCAGGCGACTTTTCCCGGCGCACATCTTTCCACAACTCAAGTAAAGCAGCGTCATGGCGGGCGACTGCTTGCTCGACTTCATCTTGCCAGAAGGCTGGCGCCTCGCTTTCCACAAAGTTGCCGCGGCCGCGGCCAAAGTGCGCCACCGCCAAGTAACGCAGCACACCCGCTACCACCAAGGTACGCAGGAAGGCATCGGTAAATTGCATGGTGGGCTCGTTGCGGTCCGTACCGGAATTAAAACCCCAAGCTGCGCCCGCAAACGTCAGTGCACCCACCACGCCGCCGAGCAAGGCGCCCGTGCCCAGGGTCAGGCCGCCGGAAATCAGGTCGGCCGACAAGCCCGTCGCCGCACCGGAAATCATGGCGCCCAATAACCCCGCCTGCGCCTTGTCGATTGGCGCGCGCACGGCGAAATTTTCCCGTATCCGGCTATTGATCTTATGCGCATCGGTTGGATCGAGTTTGTGCAAGATCAACAGTTCACGCGTCGTTTCGCCGCTGTGTGTATTGAGCCGCGCCACCAGATTGGCCATGGCCTTTTCCTGGCGTTGCTGCTCTACATTCTTGCCGATACCCACGACCTGCAAGGCCGATTTCAGCAAACCCTTGGAGACGGATTCGATGGCTTCGCGATCCTGCGCAGCCATGGCCAGCTGCGTGGCCAGCAAATGCATGGCCTGCTGGAAACGTGCAGTATTCTGCGTTTGCCAGGCAGCAAACAGACGCGCATAGCCGGCTTGCTGCGACTGTGGCAACAACTTGCCCACGGCTTCGTAAAACACGCGTTCATGCACCCAGCAGCGAGCAAAGGCATCGAGCGCCAGTACGTCGCGCACGATGGGATATTGCTGTAAATGCTCACGCCAGCGCGCCTGCTCGCCGTGTTCCTCATTGCCCGGACGCGGCGGCCCCATCTGATTGAGCAAGACCACCACCGGTTTGCGCAGCCATTCGAGAATTTTCATTTCCGCCGGCAAGTAACCCGCATCCCGGGGGTTTTCCGAAGAATTCACCAGGTATAGCACCACGTCGGCCGCGTCCTTGGCCGTGCGCAACGCTTGCTGACTGAGCCAGAATGGGCGGTCACGATAACGGTCCAACACTTCGCGCAGGAACCAGCCGATGGGATTACCCGACTGCCCCAGCCGCTTGAGCAGGCGCACGGAGTCGCCAAAGCCGGGCGTGTCCCACAATTGCAAGCTATCGCCCTGCGGCGTGGCCAGCAAGGTGTGCGATTCCGCAAACACCGTCACGTGGGCGGCGTCGCGCACTTCGCCGACATCCACGCCCACCAGGGTGCGCGCCAACGTCGTCTTGCCATTATTCGTGTGCGAAATCAGCGCAAACTGAATCTGCACCGCATCATCCTGGACATCTTTATTCACATTCACACTCATGCTGCTGCCGATACTTTCAAGCC
Source organism: Janthinobacterium sp. UMAB-60 (assembly GCF_900095235.1). NCBI lineage: Bacteria > Pseudomonadati > Pseudomonadota > Betaproteobacteria > Burkholderiales > Oxalobacteraceae > Janthinobacterium > Janthinobacterium sp. UMAB-60. Next base: position 4,450 of record NZ_LT607513.1, on the reverse strand, counting down.
GACACCGGCGTCGAGCGGGTGCAAGGCGGGATTGAGCAAATTGACCAGGGTGGCCGTGGTTTGATGGAACTGGCAGAACTGTTGCCATAAAGCAACTCTCTCCACCAGACGCGCGCCGTTATCCGCCTGCTCGCCCGCGCGCTCCAGGTAGCTGGACTCATCGATCAGGACGGCGATGCCGCGTGTAGACGATTGCACCAGGTAATCGAGGAAGGCGCCGTGATTTTCCTTTTCCGGCGTCGCCGTCAGGTTGAACAGCACGGCCGTGATATTGACTTGCGGATCATTCAGGTCGGTGCCGCGCAAGACCTCCTGCGGCTCGTCGCCATACGATGTCGATGGACGCAGCATCATGCGCCCCTGCTCGCCAAACAACATGATGGACAGCTGGCCCAGGCCCTTGTGGCGCGCCTCATCGACAGTAAAGCTGTACGGCAAGACGCGCAGCATACCACCCGTGGCCACACCGATGCTTTCATTGAGCTTGCGGAAATACGGTTGATCGAGATCCAGCGGCAAGTGCTTGGTCAGGCGCGCGGCGCGCCAATTGTTGACCAAGGCCAGGATCAGGCGGGGGACGACGACCAGCAGGAAAATCGTTGCCGCATACAAATGCACCCAGCGCGCGCCGCCTTCCACGGTCGTCGTTTGCGGGAAACGTAGCGCTTCGATTTCCGCCAGCGAAAAACCTTGTAAATGAAACAGGGCAATCGCCGGCGCAAACAGGGTCGACAGCAGACTGTGCACCTGGCCGGCATTCAGGAACGTACTCTCCCAGCCGGCCGCGTATTGCGACAGGAAACCGCGCGCATACAGCGAGGCGACGGCGCCGATGGCAAACATGGCGGCGCTCAGGTGGATGGTACGGCTCAGGCGCGCGGCCGTCAGCTTGGCGCTCAGGTGCGCCCATTCCCCCATGAAACTGAGCAAGCCCGAGGACAGAGCGTGCGGCAGCTTGCGCGGCAAGGCTAGGCGGCCCACGCTCAGGTGACGCACCAGTCCGGCTTTTGGCCAGCCCAGGGAGTGCGAGGGGATGCATAGCCAGATCAGCAAGCCCAGGTAGACCAGCACATTCCAGGCGATGATCAGCAGCAAGGGCGCCGACAGCAGGTCGACGCGGTGCGGATCCGTGATGCGGTCGAGCCCGGCACCCAGCAGCAGGGCCAGCAATGGCAAGGTCAGCGCCAGGGTTTTCATGCCGTTGCGACGCTTCGCAAACGCAGCGAAGGCGGGGGTGCGCTCGGTGATGCGTTTGAGGATCAGCTCGGAGCGCTGCTGCAGGAAATCGTCACCTGTCACTTCGGCCTGCTTGCCCGAGGCTTGCCACTGCGCAAGCTCACGCGCACTGCGGCTGGCATACATGCGGTCATCCTCACTGAGGACTTCTTTTTTCTGATCGGCCGTTTCGATAGCACGGACCAATACCACTTCTCTCGCAATCTGCTCGTTCATGGTGCTCCTGTTTTTGTATGAAACGACAACTAGACAGGCAGATTGTGACGTACTTTTGTGTTTCAGGCCAACGCGTCCTCGGCCCGGAACAAATGATGCAGCAGATAGATCAGGAAAACAGCGATCCAGGCAGACCACAAGGTGTGCGTGAAAAATTGCGTACCTTGCAACTGCTGCTGCCAGCCTGCCGCCAAACCGCACAGCAGCATGATGCCTGCCAGCAGAAGCGCCATGCGTGGCCGTGCTGGCAAGCAAAACAATGGCAAGGCCAGCATCCACCAGGCAGTGTTTGCCTGGGTCGCCGGCAGGCAAGCCATGGCAGACGCACTGGCGGGCAATGTTTCCAGCATGCGCGCATACGGTTCCAGTCCCCCATAGCGCAGCAAATCCGTAGGACAGGGCACATCGCTGAAGGAAGAGAGCAAATAGATGCTTGGCGGCACCAAGACGGCCGACAGGGCCACGACGCGCAAGGCACTGCGGCGTGACGCAAGCCAGGCCAGCGGACGCAAGGCATCCCAGATGGCCAGACCGATCACGGCGGCGCCAAGCAAGGTCATGCCAAACAGAAAACTGCCCGCCAACGCGCTGTCAGCGCCGGCAAATTGCCCACGCTTCCCATCAAACATACTGTCGGCGATCATGAGGTCGAGGTTGCTGTAATTGCCGACCCAGAGGATCAGCATGGCTGACAGCATCAGGACGCTATCAATGCCTTTGGGAGTTTTGACGAGTTTAAGCTTGGCCAGCATGGTGTACACATTTACTTGATGAGATGAAAGGGACTGGCCGCACAGGGCTGCAGCCATGGAGGTCATCGTACAGTGTCAATATGAAGAGAACATGACGCTGCCCACCGTGCACGGCACGGACGAGGCAAAACGAGCTTCCGGCCTCACCATACAAGTGCCGGCATGAATTACGCGTCAACAGGGCGTTAAGTTTTCGTTAATTACACGCAAAAAGCCGGCTTAGATGAAATCAATCCGCAGCACGCTGCCGCCAGCGGGGCGGGCACTGAATCCCAGTTCCGCGCCCAGATACAGGCAGATGCGTTGAACCAGGCCCAACCCCAGACCTGTGCCGGATGAGCCGCTCAAATTGGCCGGTATGGGTTGATGCAGCAGGCGCGCGCGGGCCGCGTCGGGCAAGCCCGGCCCCGTATCCTCGACGATCAGCGCGCGTCCGGCCAGGCGCACGATCACTTCTCCCTGCAAGGTGTACTGGCAGGCATTGCGCACCAGGTTGCCAATGGCAGCGGCCAGCAATTCACGCGGGGCGTTGACCAGAAAGTCTTCGCCATCCGCCAACACAAGGGTAAGCGGTTTGCCTGCCGTATATGATTGACAGCGCAAGCACTCCTGGCGAGCCAGTTCCGCCACGGAGAGTGGCGCGCACTGCAGCAATTCCGGCGCGCGCGCCAGACGCAGCAGCACCGTCACGGAGTCGCTCGCTTCGTGCGCAGCCCGGTAGATACGTTCGGAGGCGGAGCGCACCAGCGGTGCATCGCCGCCTTGTTCCATCAGGATTTCCGCCGCCCCCGTGATCACGGTCAGCGGCGTGCGCAACTCATGACTGACATCGCCCGTAAAAAAACGTTCGCGGTCAAGAACTTCGGTCAATTCCGCCGTACGTTCGGCAAAAGCGCGTGCCAATATCCCCAATTCATCGGCACTGTCCTGCAGTGGCAACGCCGCCTTTCCGGCCTTGACGGCCTGCGTCAGCGACATGATCGGCGTGATCAAGCGATTCGCGATGAAGGCGCCCAGCAGCGAAGCGCAAATCAAAAAACCGATAAAAGCGAGGGCAAACATGCTGTACACCACCAGCTCGATCTTTTCATACTCGGTGGCATGATCGATGACGACGAATTCGCCATGCACATCGCTGCCGACCAGCACGTGCAAATCGACACCGTCGACGGTTTTCTCGTGCATGCCGGGCGCCAGGCCACGCAAGGGAAAAGGCGTATCCTCGGCGTGATGAAAGCTCAGGCCGGCCGGCATCTCGACAGACAGGCCGGTTGCATGTCTCGGTGAGGCCCAGGCGGCCACTTCTTTCAGGCGCTCGTCGACCAGGCGCACTTCGATGCCCTCGACGGCGATGGCGGCAATAATGGCAAAAAAGATGCTCGCCACCACTGCAAACAGCAGGTAGGCAACGATGATGCGCCGCTTCAGCGATTTAAACGGGCGCATCGCTACTCAATAATTTATAGCCGATGCCGGGAATGGTGCGCAGCATGGGAAAGGCATACGGTTTGTCGAGCACTTGCCGCAGCGCATGGATGTGCGTGCGCAGGGCATCGCTGTCGGGCCGGTCGTCGCCCCAGACCGCATGCTCGAGCAGCTCGCGCGACACCAGCTTGGGCGCTTCGCTCATCAGGCATTTCAGGATGATGTAACCGGTCCTGGTCAAGGTCAGGGTCTGGCCCGCGCGTCGGACTTCGAATTTTTCCGTATCGAAACGCAGCTCACCCACGGCCAGCACGGCAGCGGCCGTCGTTTGCCCGCGCGCGCGGCGCAGCAGGGCTTTCAGGCGGATTTCCAGTTCCAGCAGCGAGAATGGCTTGACCAGGTAATCATCGGCGCCACTGTCAAAACCGGCGACCTTGTCTTGCAGCGTATCGCGCGCCGTCAGCATCAGTACTGGCGTGCTATTGCGCAATTCGCTGCGCAGTTTCTGACACAGTTCCAGTCCCGTCAGGCCGGGCAGCATGACATCGAGCACGATCACATCGTATTCATGCTGGGCCAGCAAGGCCAGGCCGGCATAGCCATTCATGGCCGAATCGAGCACATGTCCCTTCGGTTCCAGATAGGCGTAGAGATTGGCGAGAATATCGGGGTTATCTTCAATGATCAGAATGCGCATACCGCCATTGTAGGTCGGATCAGGCCGCAGGCCGTCATCCGACAACCACCACCAGCGCCCAACAAAAACCACCAGACGAAAAAAAACCCCACCATTGCTGGCGGGGTTTTTCTCTACTGCGTAT
>NZ_LT607512.1:0-8708 GCF_900095235.1 Janthinobacterium sp. UMAB-60 | reverse complement strand
CACCCTGAGCGGCGCCGGCGTGGGCGTGACGTGGACGGGCGCCAATGCGCTCGTGCTGAAGGCGTATTACGCGCACAAGCTGGGCAATGCCAAGGCGACCTCGGCACCGGATGCGGCGGGCCGTTTCTGGCTGCAAGCCGTCAAGTATTTCTAAATTAATGCAAGTTAACTAATAAGTTAAAAAATCAGGACACCGCCATGAACCGCATCTACCGCTCCATCTGGAACCAGGCCACCGGCGCCTACGCCGCCGTGTCCGAAAACGTCAAATCGGCCGGCAAGCGCTCGATGCCAGGATGCAGCGGGGGCGGGGCACATTTCGCCTTGACCAGCATGGCGGCGGCGCTGATGTTGGGCTACGGCAGTCTTGCGCTGGCCGGGCCGGCGGGCGGCACGGTGGTGGCGGGGCAGGCAACGATCAACGGCACGCCGGGCGCGACGGTCATCAAGCAGGGCAGCCAGAACGCCGTCATCAACTGGGCCAGTTTTAATGTCGGCAAGGGCGAGTCGGTGCAATTCCAGCAGCCCAACAGCAATGCGGTGGCGCTGAACCGCGTGCTGGGCAGTGATGGCACGACCATCCTCGGCAACTTGTCGGCCAACGGCAAGGTGTTTATTGTCAATCCGAACGGCGTGCTGTTCGGCCAGGGCGCATCGGTCAATACGGCGGGCCTGGTGGCTTCGACCCTGGATATTTCGAATAGCGATTTCATGGCCGGCAATTACAAATTTAGCGGCAACGGTACCGGCAAGGTGCTGAACCAGGGTTCGATCAGCGCGCCGGGCGGCTATGTGGCCTTGCTGGGTGCCAACGTGTCGAACGAAGGCACGATCCAGGCACGCCTGGGGTCGGTGGCGCTGGCGGCGGGCAGGGCCATCACGCTGGACGTGGCGGGCGACGGCTTGCTCAATGTCGCCGTCAACGCGGGCGCCGTGGGCGCCTTGGTCAATAATGGCGGCCTGATCCGCGCCGATGGCGGCAGCGTGGTCTTGACGGCGCAGGCGGCGGGCGACCTGCTGAGAACCGTCGTCAACAACACGGGCGTGATCGAGGCGCAGACGATAGCCACCCGCGGCGGCACGATCAAGTTGCTGGGCGACATGCAGAGCGGCACGGTCAACGCGGGTGGCGCGCTGGACGCCAGCGCGCCTGGCGGTGGTAACGGCGGTTTTGTTGACACCTCGGCCGCGCACGTCAAGATCGACGATGCGTTGAAGGTCACGACGGCATCGAGCCACGGCCTGACCGGTACCTGGCTGATCGACCCGACCGACTACACCATCGCGGCGTCAGGCGGCGACCAGACCGGCGCGTTTTTTACGAATGCGCTCAAGAGCAGCAGTGTCCAGATTCAGAGCATCTCGGGCGGCAGCGGCGTGCTGGGCGACATCAACGTCAACGACACGATTTCGTGGTCGGCCAACCAGCTGAAGCTGACGGCGCAAAACAATATCAACATCAACCAGCCGCTGCGCGGCTCGGGTACGGCCAGCCTTGCGCTGGAATATGGCCAGGCTAACGTGGCATCCGGCAACACGAGCAAGTACAACGTCAAGGCCGAGATCGACCTGCCGTCGGGGCTGTACTTCAGCACCAAGCTGGGCAGTGACGGCGCAGCGACGGCCTACACCGTCATCAACAGCCTGGGCGCGGCCACCAGCGTCAGCGGCACCGATTTGCAAGGCTTGAAAAATGCGCTGAGCGGCAACTTCGTGCTGGGCGCCAATATCGATGCCAGCGGCACGGCGAACACCGCGGTGTGGGGCGCCAACGGCTTCACGCCGATCGGCACCACCGGCACGGCATTCTCCGGCCAGTTCGACGGCCTGGGCCATGTTATCACTGGCTTGAAGATCGGCAACACCACCGGCAGTGGCACTGTCGGCTTGTTTGGCAACACCAGCACCACGGCGCAGTTGCGCAATATCGGTATGGTAGGCGTTGCGATGACATCCAATGCGCCGAACGGCACTTACGGTTATGTAGGGGGACTGGCCGGTATCAATAACGGTAGCATCAATAATGCATATGTCACAGGTTCGGTCAGCAGCCCGGCTAACGCGGTGATGGGTGGCCTGGTCGGGCAAAACGCCGGCACTATCAGCAACAGCTATAACAGCGCTACGGTCAGCGCGCCGGGACTGAGCGTCGTCATCGGCGGCCTGGCTGGCCAGACCACCAATAAAAGCGCGATCAGCAGCAGTTACAATAGCGGCGCGGTGACCGCGACGCTCAATCATGCCGGCGGCCTGGTCAACTACAACCTGGGCAGCATCACCGACAGTTTCAATCTTGGCGACGTGACCGGCAAGATCGGCGCCGGCGGCATCGCCGCCACCAATCGCACCAACGCCACCATCACCAACAGCTACAGCACCGGCGCCATCCGCGGCAACGGGCAAGCCGGCGGTCTGGTCGGCTACAGCTATGCGTCGGCGCAAATCAACAACAGCTACGCGACCGGAAGCGTGACCAATCCAGGCATTGCCGTCTCTGGTGGTACCGCCACCGGTGGTCTGGTCGGCGACAACCGTGGGACCATCGCCAACGGGTATGCTACTGGCGCCGTGAACGGCAACAATGCGATCGGCGGCGTGGTGGGCGCGATGTCCTCGGCGGGCAGGATCACCAATGTCTATTCGTCCGGCACCGTGGCCGTAATTTCCGGCGGCACCGGTATCCCGGGCGGTGTGGTCGGCAATATGGGTGGCACCAGTTCGATCAACGGCGGCTATTTCAATACGACGGTGAACCCGTCGATAGCGGCCCTCGGCGTCAACAGCAGCACCAACGCCACACCCGTTACTGCTGTCAGCGGCCTGACAGCGACGCAAATGCAAACCGCGTCGAATTTCGGCACGTTCAATTTCACGACCAGCACCGGCCAGTCGGGCAATAACTGGGTCATGGTCAACACCGACGGTACACTCAACGGCGCGGGCAACGCGACAGGCGCCACCGGACCGATGTTGTCTTCCGAGCACAGCAGCACGGTCAACTCGGCGCATCAACTGCAATTGATGGCGATGGACCTGGCCGGCAATTACACCCTGGGCCGCGACATCAGCGCGGCGACGACGGGCCTCTCGACCGACGTCTGGAATGGCGCCACCTTCGTTCCGGTCGGCGCCAGCACGGCGGCGCCGTTTACCGGTACCTTCGACGGCGCCGGCCACGTGATTTCTGGCCTGGTCGTCAATCGTCCCGGCACGGATTACGCTGGTCTGTTCGGCGCGACGTCTAGTACCGCGATCGTGCGCAATGTCGGCCTGGAGGGCGGCAGCATCACTGGCAAGGATGCCACCGGCGCGCTGGTCGGCAACAATGCCGGCATTGTCAGCGGCAATTACAGCACCGCGAGCGTGACCGGCTCGACCGACGTCGGCGGCCTGGTCGGCAACAATAGCGGCGCTGTCAGCAACAGCTATGCCTCCGGCACGGTGAGCGGCGTGACCGATGTAGGCGGCCTGGTCGGCCTGAACTCCGGCACCTTGACCAATAACTACGCCACCGGCGCCGTCTCGGGCACCCTCAGCGTGGGCGGCCTGGTGGGCGCCAATAGTGGCGGCACCGCCACCGGCAATTTCTGGGATACCACCACGGGCCAGCTCACCAGCGCCACCGGCACCGGCTTGACCACCGCGCAAATGAAAGCGCTGTCCACCTACAGCGGCGCAGCGTGGGACCTGTCCAGCACGTGGATCGTCTACGACAGCAATACCTACCCCTTGCTGCGTGCGTTCATGACGCCGCTCCAAGTAACCTTCGCGGCGGGCGTGACCAAGACCTATGACGGCACCGCCAACTGGGCGGCGCCAAGCTTCACGTATTCGAATCCGAATGCGGTGCTGCAGGGTAGCCTGAACTATGGCGCGGCGGGCAATGCCGTCAACGCCGGCACCTACGCCATCACGGCCGGCGGCCTGTATTCGGACCAGCACGGTTACGCGATCAACGCGAATGCCGTGAACCTGGTCATCAACAAGCTGGCCGCGACCCTGACCGGCGCGTCGGTCGCCAGCCGCGCCTATGACGGCACCACGGCCGCGACGCTGGTCGGCGGCACGGTCAGCGGCTTGCTGGCGCAAGATGCCGGCAACGTCGCGTTCCTGACGGGCACGTTCGCCAGCAAGAATGCCGGCACCGGCATCGGCGTCACACCGATCGGCAGCGGCAGCGCCGGCGGCAACTATACCGTTTCGGTGGGGGGGCTGACCGGCGACATCACGCCGAAAGCGCTGACCTTGGCCGCCCTGACCGCCATTACCCGGCAATATAGCGGCGGCACCGCCGTCACGCTGATCGGCGGCACCTTGCTTGGCGGGATCGGCGGCGAAACCTTGAACCTGGGCACCTCGACCGGTGCGTATGCCGACAAGAACGCCGGCACCGGCAAGGCGGTCACGGTAACGGTCGGCGCGCTCGCCGATGGCACCGGCCTGGCCAGCAACTATACGGTGACCGCGCCAACCGGCGTCACCGGCACCATCACGGCCAAGACGCTGAGCTGGACCAACCTGGCGGTGGATAACAAAGAGTACGACGGCAACGCGACGGCCGCCATCAACAAGGGCAGCATCACCGGCCTGGTTAGCGGCGAAGCGTTGAAAACAGGCTCTATCGCCGCGTTTGCCGACAAGAACGCCGGCAATAGCAAGGTAGTCACCGTCCACACCACCCTGGGCAATGGTAGCGGCGGCCTGGCGTCCAACTACACGCTCGCCGATGCTTCCGTGACGGCCAGCATCACGCCAAAAGCGTTGACGGTGACCGGTGCGACGGCCGGCAACAAGGTCTACGACGGCAACACGGCGGCAAGCATTACCGGCGCCGCCTTGAGCGGCATGGTCGGCAGCGAAACGGTCGGCCTGGGCGCGCTGTCCGGCGCGTTCGGCGACAAGAACGCCGGCACCAGCAAGGCCGTGACGGTCAGCGGCGGCACCTTGTCAGACGGCAGCAATGGCGGTCTGGCCAGCAACTACACGGTCGGCAGCGTGACGGGCCTGGCGGCCGATATCACACAAAAAGCCTTGACGGTCAGCGGTGTTTCAGTTGCCAGCAAGGTCTACGACGGCAACACGGCGGCGGCGGTTTTCGGCGGCACCTTGAACGGCCTGGTCGGCGGCGAAACGCTGGCCTTGTCCGGCCAGACGGGCGTATTCGTTGATCAGAACGCGGCCAATGGCAAGACTGTAACCGTGTCTGGCGCCACGCTGGCCGACGGCACCGGCCTGGCCAGCAACTATACGGTCAGCAACGCGACCGGTGTGACGGGCAACATCACGCAAAAAGCGCTGACGGTGACCGGCGCGACCGCCAGCGACAAGGTCTACGATGGCGGCACGGCGGCCACCTTGGGCGGCGGCAGCTTGGCCGGCATGGTCGGCTCGGAAACGCTGGGCTTGTCCAGCCTGATCGGCGTGTTCGGCGACAAGAATGCGGGCGCAAGCAAGACCGTGACGGTGACCGGCGGCGCGCTGTCCGACGGCACGAACGGCGGCCTGGCCAGCAATTACACGGTCGGCGCGGTGACCGGCGTCACCGCCAGCATCACGCAAAAAGCCCTGACGGTCAGCGGCCTGGCCGCCAGCGCCAAGGCGTATGACGGTAATACCAAGGCCAGTCTGACGGGCGGCACCCTGAACGGCCTGGTGGTGGGCGAAACCGTGAGCTTCTCGGGCCAGAGTGGCGTGTTTGCCGACAAGAACGCGGGCACCGGCAAGGTCGTGACCGTTACCGGCACGACGCTGGTCGACGGCAGCGGCCTGGCCAGCAATTACTCGGTGAGCAATCCGACCGGCGTGACCGGCGATATCACCAAAAAAGCGCTGACGATCACCGGTATCACGGCCGCCAACCGGGCCTACACAGGCACGACTGCGGTCAGCCTGGGCGGTACCGTGATTATCGACGGCCTGGTCGGTGCGGAAGGCGTGGGCGTGGGCGGCATGGTCGGTGTGTTTCTTGATAAGAACGTCGGAAACGGCAAGGCCGTCACCATCACCGGTGCGGTCATGACGGTCGGCAGTAACGGCGGCCTGCCCAGCAACTACACGATCAGCAACCCGACCGGCGTGACGGCCAATATCACCAAGGCCACCATTTCCGCAGTCACCAGTATCGTGATCGACAGCAAAGCCTACGACGGTGGCGTGAACGCCATCGTCAATGCGGCCGGCGCCACGTTCGGCGGCATCAAAAGCGGTGACAGCCTGACGGTCAACGCGACCACCGCCACCTTCGCCGACAAGAACGTCGGCAGCGGCAAGACGGTGACGATCAGCGGCATCGGGCTGGGCGGCACGGACGCCGGCAACTACAATTTGACGGCGACCACCGGCAGCAGCACCGGCGCCATCACGCCGAAAGCCCTCACCATCATCGGCATGTCGGCCGTCAGCAAGGCCTACGACGGCAACACCAAGGCCAGCGTGACGGGCGGCTCGATCAGCGGCATGGTCGGCTCGGAAACCCTGGGCGTGACGGGCCTGACGGTTACTTTTGATGACAAGAACGCCGGCACCGGCAAGGCAGTGACGGCCGCCGGCACGACCCTGGTCAACGGCGGCAACGGCGGCCTGGCCAGCAACTACACGATGGCCAACCCAACCGGTTTCACGGCCAATATCACGCCGAAAGCGCTGACGGTATCGGGCATGACGGCGGGCACGCGCGCCTATGATGGCACCAGGGCCGCGACCCTGGCCGGCGGCAGTTTGACGGGCCTGGTAACGGGCGAGACGCTGGTGGTCTCGGGCGGCACGGGCGTGTTCGGCGACAAGAACGCCGGCAACGGCAAGGCCGTGACGGTGTCTGGCGTCAGCCTGGCCGACGGTACCGGCCTGGCCAGCAATTACAGCGTGACCAACCCGACCAATGTGACGGGTTCCATCACGCAAAAAGCGTTGAGCGTCACCGGCGCGCTGGCGGCCGACAAAACCTATGACGGTGCGCTCGACGCCACCATCACGGGCGGCAGCCTGGGCGGCTTTGTCGGTTCGGAAACGGTTGGCCTGGCTGCCCTGGCCGGTGCGTTTCTTGATAAGAATGCCGGCAGCGGCAAGGCCGTCAGCGTCAGCGGCGGCACCTTGTCCAACGGCAGCAATGGCGGCCTGGCCAGCAATTACTCGGTCGGCCCTGTCGGCGGCCTCTCGGCCAGCATCGCGCAAAAAGATTTGAGCGTCACCGGCGTGGCGGCCGCCAACAAGGTCTATGACGGCAGCACCAAAGCCACCGTCAGCGGTGGCGCCTTGAGCGGACTGGTCGCTGGCGAAACCCTGGGCCTGTCCGGCCTGTCGGGCGCCTTTGGCGACAAGAACGCCGGCACCGGCAAGACCGTGACGGTCAGCGGCGCGACGCTGGCCGACGGCACCGGCCTGGCCAGCAACTATACGCTCAGCAACCCGACCGGCGTGACGGCCAATATCGGCCAGGCCAGCATCAGCTCGGTGACCAATGTGGTGGCCGACAGCAAGGTCTATGACGGTGGCACTTCCGTCACCTTCGCTACGGCCACGGCCACTTTCAATGGCATGGTGAGCGGCGACAGCCTGGCCATTGGCGCCACCAAGGCGGCGTTCAGCGACAAGAACGCCGGCGCCGGCAAGGCCGTGACGATCTCTTCCCTGACCCTGGGCGGCCTTGACGCGGCCAACTACACGCTGGCCACGAGCACCGCGACCGGCACCGGCAGCATCACGCCGAAGGCGCTGACGATTACCGGCATGTCGGCCGTCAACAAGGTGTATGACGGCAGCACCAAGGCGACCTTGTCGGGCGGCTCGATCAGCGGCCTGGTCGGCTCGGAAACCCTGGGTGTGACGGGCTTGAGCGCCACCTTCGATACCAGGGACGCCGGCACCGGCAAGACGGTGACGGCGACCGGTTCGACCCTGGTCAACGGCGGCAACGGCGGCCTGGCGGCCAACTACACGATCAGCAACCCGAGCGGCCTGATCGCCAATATCACGCCGAAAGCGCTGACGGTATCGGGCATGACGGCCGGCACGCGCGCCTATGACGGCACCACGGCCGCGACCTTGGCCGGCGGCAGTTTGACGGGCTTGGTAACGGGCGAAACGCTGGTGGTCTCGGGCGGCACGGGTGTGTTCGCCGACAAGAACGCCGGTAACGGCAAGGCCGTCACGGTCTCGGGCTTCAGCCTGCTTGATGGCACGGGCTTGGCCAGCAATTACACGCTCAGCAATCCGAGCAATGTGACGGGTTCGATCATGCAAAAAGTGCTGACCGTCACTGGCGCGCTGGCGGCCGACAAAACCTATGACAGCGCGCTCGAAACCACCATCGCGGGCGGCACCCTGAACGGCCTGGTGGGCTCGGAAACGGTCGGCCTGGCGGGCCTGGCCGGTGCGTTTGCGGACAAGAATGCCGGCAGCGGCAAGGCCGTCAGCGTCACCGGCGGTACCTTGTCGAATGGCGCCAACGGCGGCCTGGCCAGCAACTACACGGTCAGCAATCCGACCGGCCTGACGGCCAGCATCACGGCCAAGGCATTGACGGTGGCCGGCCAGTTGGCGGGCAACAAGGTCTACGACGGCAATGCACAAGCCAGCCTGTCCGGTGGTGTCTTGAGCGGCCTGGTGGCGGGCGAAAGCCTGGGCATTGGTGGCCAGACGGCGACGTTTGCCGACAAGAACGCGGCCACCGCCAAGGCGGTGACGGTGACGGGTACAACGCTGGTCGATAC
>NZ_LT607511.1:0-10107 GCF_900095235.1 Janthinobacterium sp. UMAB-60 | reverse complement strand
CTATTCCTATCCGTAAGAATAACGCATAGGCTGTGTCTGGTGAATCAAGGGGCTATTTCACAGGGTTCCTTGGCTATCGAGAGTTCAAGAAACAACTCAGGCTAATCCGGACGGCATGTTACATCGTTGCGGCTAGCCTTAGCGGATGTCGATTCCACGAATTGGCAAATGCGAAGAAAGGCTGCTATTACAGCACCGAGGCCGATGGTGAGCGCTACTGGTGGCTTCGTACTAAGTCATCGAAAACCTATGAGGGAAAAACAGAGTGGATGGTGCCTTATGCTGTGGTCCAGGCAATATCATTACTTGAGAGGTGGTCTGAGCCATATCAAGACCACCTAAATCAAGAGATTGAGCGTCACAAAAACGAAGATCCAACCGACATTCGAAGAGCCGAGGCCATGGATCATGTCGGATCGATATTTGTCGGTCTCGATATGCGCAACGGAAACCTTGTTCGCACCATAATAGTAGCTTCTATGAACCAAGACCTGAAGGAATTTACTGAATCCTGTGGCTTAGCTTGGCCACTTGCAACTCATCAGTTTCGGCGGAAGTTCGCGAACTATGTAGCTAGGAGTCAATTCGGAGATCTGCGCTATCTACGTGAACATTTCAAACACTGGTCACTTGATATGACCCTGAGATATGCCCTCAATGAATCGCAAGAAATGACGCTGTACTTGGAGATCCAGGACGAACTCGACGACATCAAGTTTGCGACCGTTTCATCTTGGCTTGACGAACGACAGCCACTTGCCGGCGGATACGGACAGAGCCTAGTGGATTGGCGTAACCGCAGTGAACCTATTACGATATTCAAGTCTAGATCTGCGATGATTCGCTCCATTGCGCAAAGCACACCGATCCGAAGTAACGGCCATGCTTGGTGTACCGCCGCCGACAACCTCTGTATCGGCAACGATCTCGAGCGTACAAGATGCGGGGATGGCTGTGACAATGCTGTCATTGGCTTAGCGCATCGACACATATATCAAGGCTTACACGACCAACTACGCGAGCTACAAGACCTAGATGAGATCGGACCTGGGGGCAGGGCCAGAGTGTCGCATGACTTGAACCGATGTATTAAAGTTCTGAGACACCTCGGCCATGATACGGAAGTTGATCATGGCGTCACGTAAGACGGCTGGGGTGCGCGAAAAGGAGTTGCGCCTGGCAGTCCACCGCATTGAACGAGGTCGCTCCCACTCCAACGCGAAGAGCCTAACTGTCTCGTCCGTTGCGCGAGAGGTAGGAGTATCTGCAGCCCTGATCCACAATCACTATCCCTCAATAGCTGAGCTAATTCGCGTTAAGCAAGGTGCTTCTAGTCGCCAGAAACGGGATGGTAAACAGTCCGAATTGCTAGTGCAAAAGAGTAAAAACTCCGAGCTACGGTGTGAACTAGATGAAATCCGCTCCCAGCTTGCAAAACTGGCGAGCATCAACGAAATGTTACTTATGGAGAACTCATCTCTCCGGGCAAGTCATGAAAACAGCAACGTCGTGAGAACTGCAAATTTTGGCAAACGTGATCATTCAGATCAGTGAGGCAGACACTTTCAGGTCACCTTTTCTGGACAATCAGGTAGCGTGCGCCTACTCGTGCAGAGCAAAGGTTGGCAACCAATGACGTCTCGGCAACAGTTCTTTAGGGAGAACGTAAACGCCAATTCTGCCCTCTTCTGGTACAGCAACGTGCCCAATATCATTATTTGCACCTATCGCGCCGTAGTTCTGGTCGCTCACTAACAACTTAAATTTATTCCAGTGAAACAATGGAAATGTGGGCGGATGTTACGCGATTTTCAGAAACCTTCTGCTCCCCCAAAGCGAAAGTTACCAAGTCAAATGCGCGGTTAAGAACTCTACGGAGACGAAAAGCTGAGAATTTGGATCCATGAATCGGGACAATGCTCAGGTAAAAATTTGGGAACCGACACCTTGAGATAGCATTGCACTAAGGCATTCCATAATGAAATTTGAGGGCATCTTCAATGTTTTTTAAAATAATGCTAAATTTTGAAAAATTAATATCGTCTTTATTTTTTTTTATAACATATTCAGCAAATAGATGTTTTCCATATTGCGTTGCTGGATCGAATTTATCAGTTCCACTAAAGACTTTTCCATTTAATTTCGTGCCAAGAATTTTTTTAGTAAAAAAATGCTCAATGGTTGTTTCTTTTCCACCGATTTTAGGGATGGGCACTACGTATAAATTGTCTTTAATTGGGTAAAATTTTAGACTACCGTCGACATTAACGGTGCTTTCGGTTACCTTTTTAATTACGGAAAATATTTTACTCGACCCTGAATCATTATCAATTAGAATTATGACAGGGTTACGTGAATCAATTTTTTTAAATCGCGAAAATTCATTTGCATAGTTAGCGATAAAATTTCCCAGATCGCCTGTTCCACCCGCGAGATGTAAAACCCTATCTGAAGTTTTTGAATAACTAAAAAAATCTATTAAACATTCTGAAATTTTTCCGGTAGTTTTAGCAAGCATTGGATGCGCGTCCGCTAGCGAGTGCAGTGCACATCGCACATATACGTTATCGGTTTTCCCTTCACATATTATTAAAGGCCGAACGGGCCTATAAAATTGTGTAAATAGGAGAAATGCACGGTAAACACGCAAATAGCCGTCCATTTCTTTAAGTTCAATCCTAGGAATGTGAGTTTCCGGAGGAATCTGTTCATTTCGCCGTCGTTCAAATAGGCGAACCGAATCAATAAAACTTAACATTCCCCTTAGCTGAGCGTCTGTACCGTCCTTAGTTTCGGTCGTCCATGCCCCAGTATCGTTACGAAAAGTCTTATTTATGGAAAAAGTGTCTTTCGTGATTAATGACGACACTTTGGCGCGAACATCACGAGAGTATTCTGACCGTATATTAACTTTAGTGTTTACAACGATTCCAGTCACGTCCTGACGACGGGTCTTGTATTGCATGCGGGTTTTCAAAGGATTAACCTGAAATCCGCATCGCACAATTTCGCGTACGACTTTTGGTGCTATCGCCCATTCAGTCGTCGTCCCAATCCTAGTTGCTATAAGCCCTGGAAATTCGCTCTCGTTTGTGGAAAACGTCAAATCATCTGCATATCGTGAATAGTGACATTTTGCCTTTGCTGCAAGTTGAACCATTGCAATGTCCAAAATGTGAGCAATTAGGTTAGATATTACGGGTGAACATGGGCTGCCTTGGGGTAATGTACCTTTATGACACGCAATCTGCGCTATCGTTCTGGCCATAGCCGTATTTAATCCAAACTCTCTATTTTTTTCAAAAAATTTCCAAACACGCCCGAAATTAATCGTATCAAAAAAATCTTTTAGATCGAGGTTGAATACATAACGATGTTTTCGATGCATTGCTGCATTCGTCATAATTGAATGTTTTGGTCGAAATCCGTGAGAAAGCGTATTTACAACGCCTCTATTCGCATCCGATTCAACCATACAATCATTTAAAAGGCTCGCAAGATGTTGTTGCAACCGCTTTAATTCTGGAATAGGCGCGCTGATTACCCGTGAACCACCTGAGCGTTTCTTAATAGTGAATTCTGAGTACTTGGCTGTATCAGGGACGCCATGCAATATGTACGCAAGGCCTTTGGATGTATAACCTAATATATGCCCCAAGTCATGCAGTGAGGTTGCACTTTTTAGACTTGCAAGTCGGCTCATATTTTCAAAAAGATATATTGTTTGGAAGGGTACTACGGATACTCTTTGGCAGAGCGAGCGATACACGGATATTGCTACGATGACGAGGGCAATCTCCCCTTACATTACTTCCCATTGCCGCGAAGCGCGACAAAAAATCTATCCGTAGACCCATTTCAGAGGATACAGTGAAAACGTGCGCTTGGTCAATACATGCACTTCGTTATACGGAAGTATTGGAGAACTGCTCGCTGCACAATTTTCTCAATGTAGGGGAATTGTCACTCTAAGCACTTAATATTGGCACAAGCGAAATAACGTAGCTTGTGCCCACCGTTGCATGGGCTCGTAAAATAGCGAAGCTAATACCTTTCGCATGTCGATTGCATCAAGGGCAAGCGCCACGACAGCAAGCGCCAGGAGAATTCATCCGATTGAAGTAAGTATGCTCCATATAATCTTGAACTGCGGCGTCTGGCAGCCGGTTGTCGTCGTTGGCAAGGTCAGCACGGCCTTGTTTCCATTCGAGCAATTAGTAGATATTGTTAGGCGCTCTTAGGCAGGAAGTGGATTGCCTGTATAAATGATAGTCAAAGATTTTGCACCACGGGTCATGGCAACATATAAGTCTTTTGCATCAAGACTATCGGCGTCCAAAATAATTACATGGTCATACTCTAAACCTTTCACTAACAACGTTGTACCAATGAGCTTCGTGTGACGGACTGGCCTGCCGGAGTGCCTCATATCACGCTGATAGAGCTCTGCTGATTCAATAAGGGTGTCGCCTTCACCATCGATGTGCATTTTCAAAACATGCAGGAAACGGTAGAATAAGTCCCTTCTATAAGGTGAAGTTTCTGGATTCTTCATCAACTCCATGAAGAAGGCTATCAGATTTTTCGTTTTTGGGTCACCCAGATAAAGATTAGCAGCCTTCAACATAACTGGATACTTCGTCGTTTTTATCTGATTGGCTACTTCGCCCTTTTTTGTGCCTGCTGTAAGAGCATTATTTACTCCTGTGAAACACTTCTTAGCAAAATCCAACGCATGAAGAAAGGCCACCTTGGAATTCTTGGAACTCTCAAGCTTTTTTATGATGGAATGAAGTGCCCTGCCTTCAACCTCTTCAATAGACGAGAACTTCCCGCTCAACATTCGAGCTAGTGCATGCGTCTTTTCTTTGAACCGTTGGTCGCCCCCATGAAGAGCGATAACTGAGCCATCGCTAGCAAACAACTTCATGAGTGAGGTGTGCTGTTTTTGAGGTAGGAAGTCGGGGTCAGCGTAGATACGCTTTACGCTAAACGGCACATCGTTGACCAAGTCAAGCTTCAGACCTTTTTCCAGCCTCTCACGGGACTTTTTTAACCAGGCGCCAAGCAAATGCGCTCCAGCATTTTCCCATCGCCATGGTGTCTCCAGCTTCCCAAGACACTCAAAGTAAGGATAAATACTAACATCCCAGTCGACCGGCTTCTGGCCATTGTCAAAGTCAAAAATAGCCTGCATGGGATCACCGAGGACACGACAAGGCAGGATGTCGGCTAACCTACACACAAGTGTATGTTGAAGGTCGGAACAGTCTTGATATTCGTCCACGTAGACGCCAGCATAGCTGCACAAAATAATGTGCCGTATAAACGCATTTGTGAGCAGGCCGGTGCAGGACTCATAGAGCTTGTCCCACTGCTTGCTTGATGGTGCGTCAATGTTCCAACCTGAACCCTTGGGATAAGCCAAGCAAAGTTTTAACGACCAACTCGCGATTGTGTCTATTTGATATAGGGCAGCTGGCACTTTGAGAGCGGCCATTTTGGCCTTGATTGAATTCACACCAGCGAACGTGTGCGTCAAGACCAGTTGCCGCTTACTGGCAGCCTTAACAGCCATGGCAATCAGATGGGTCTTGCCGTAACCAGCTGGGGCAATCACATATCCTTTGACCATGCAATTACCTAACGTGATTGCCAGGTCGTCAGACATTAGACATCCATTTCCACAGCAATTCAAGCTTCAAAGCCGTGTCCTTTTTTGAAAAATCAGGATCTGCAAACGCTGGGGTTATTGTGGAGAACCACTTGTCGCCTCGGGTAATATCTTTGAACCACTCCCCCTTCTTCGCAGCTAAGCCAATGGCCGCTCGCAGTTTCACAGTGTCTTTCCAAAGCCCCATGTCCTTGTCCAAGTCCTCTTGAAACTTTGAATGAATCTGGTTGTGGACTACATAACCCAATTCTTGAGCAAGCTTTACACTGGCAAGCACGCTGGCCCATGGCAAATCTTGGAAGATCCGTTGCTCCAACGACAGCTTATCGTCCCATACGTACACGGGCACACCAAGTTTTTCCAGTTCAGCCTTATCAGCAGGGGAGAACTGATCGTCTGCATCGGCGTCGGCAAACACGCATGCTTGATAGCAGAGCGAGTGAAAAGCTTTAGCCATTGCCTTAACTTTGCTGCCGCCCGCTGCATTGAGCAGGGCCACACCATGATAGGAAATGGGATCATCACCTTTCGCTAAATGGTAGTCATCAAAACCCCTTAGAAATCCAATCTCGGTGGCGCCTTCACAGACCACTACCTTCTTAGCCAGAAATGCTTCCGCGCTTGAACGAATTTTTCCTTGGACTTCGTGCTCTTTCAGGCTGTCGCTTGAGGCAGGAATAATTTTGACGACCCCGGCCTTGCTGTGGACAACATAGAGTTCACTGATGGTAAGCTCACGCAGCACAACAGGAGAATGCGTCGTCAAGAAATATTGCCCTCGCTTGTCTTCCCGCACATGCTTGATGAGGCGAGAAATTCGGTGCGGCTCCAAGCCAAACTCAACCTCATCAAACAAGGTGATGTGGCCATCGTCCAAACCTACTTGTTGAATCCCGCACAAGAGCATGCGCCGCGAACCCAAACCTAATTGACGCAGCGGTATGTCGCCGTCATGTAGGGCCAAGCCCCCTACCTTCAGGTTGATAGAATTTAAATCTAGGTGGGCTTGATACGAGGTGTTGACCGGCACGCCAAGGAGCTTGGCTATCTTTTGCGACTTCTCCGCAGCAGCGTCAAAATTCTTAAGCGTCACGAGGCGATCGACGTCCAACGACGTGCGGGCGGTCCTGGAAGCTGTAGCTAGGAGATCGTTTAGGCTTTGGGCCTCGGTCAGTTTCGCCAGAGCCGTACCTGTTGCCCACGATAGCTGCCTCTCACTGTAAGCGCCGATCAGCCCCACGCTGACCTTGTTGCGATCTGTTTGTTTGAACGGCACGCCTTCAGGGCTGCGATCAGTGAATATGACCCACTTGGGTTCTAAGTCCTTGCCAACAGTCAGGCGAACCGTCAGTACCGCCTCTAGGTGATCCGCCTCTTCATCAACGAGTGTCTGGGTTGCCTTATCCCAGCCGCGTTGATGATTGCCATATTTCTGCAACGAGCAGAAATCGGAAATCAAGTCACCAAAGGTTACTTCAATGACGATGGTATCCTCAGGCTTGCACTGGTGGAAATCTGCGTCAGTGAAAGTGGGATTCCATTGAGGGTAGAAGGCGTAGCGAATGGCCTCCAAGATCGTTGACTTGGAAGAGTCTCCCTTACCAATCAAGCAAAAAATATCGGTCGGTGGCAAACTCCATTCAAGCTCCTTAATGCCGCGAAAGTTCTTAATAGTTATTCTTCTAATTTTCACGCAGCGGAATCCTCAATTTTTGAAATTATCTGGCCGAACTTGGCCGGTGAGCGTAGAGGGTAACATCTTGCGTATCTGAAAAATACGCGAAATCTCACAAGCCTGAGTAGCTCCTATCTGGCGCGAATTGACAACCGAAAACGTTAACTACGAAACTACGTTGATTTATAAAGCTTTTCTTCGTATTAATAGTTAACAACACACCGAAATGTTCGACTTGCCCATTGCGCTGGGCATCCTGGCCGCCTCCGGCCAGTTGCCGGGCAACCAACTACACCACTACGAGTTCGCGGGCGAACTGTCGCTGTCGGGCCAGCTACGCCCGATCCGCGGTGCGCTGGCCATGACATTTGCCATGCAGCGCAGCCAATCGGGCACACCGCGCGCCTTCATCCTGCCGCAAGCGAACGCGGACGAGGCGGCTCTCGTCAGCGATGCCTGCATCTATCCCGCCCACAGCCTGCTCGAGGTCTGCGCGCATTTTGCCGCGCCCGCCAGCCAGACGGCCCTGCAACGCCATCAGCCCGTGCTGGCAGCACACGCTTTTGCGTATCCCGACTTTGCCGATGTGCAGGGGCAGCAGCAGGCGCGACGCGCACTGGAAGTGGCGGCCGCGGGCGGTCACAACGTCTTGATGGTGGGGCCGCCGGGAGCGGGCAAGACCATGCTGGCCAGCCGCTTTCCCGGCGTGCTGCCGCCCATGAGCGATGCAGAGGCGCTGGAATCGGCTGCCGTGCATTCGCTGGGCGGCCACTTCAAGGTGGAACACTGGAAACGACGGCCGTATCGCGCCCCGCACCAGACGGCGTCCGGCGTGGCCCTGGTGGGCGGCGGCAACGTGCCGCGCCCGGGAGAAATCTCGCTGGCACACTGCGGTGTGTTGTTTCTCGACGAAATCGCCGAATTTCAGCGCCGGGTCCTCGATGTCTTGCGCCAACCCATGGAATCGGGCGTCATCAGCATTTCGCGTGCGGCCCGCCAGGCCGAGTTTCCTGCCCGCTTTCAGTTGATCGCCGCCATGAATCCCTGCCCGTGCGGCTACCTGGGGCATGCTTCCGGCCGTTGCCGCTGCACGCCGGATGCCGTGCTCCGTTATCACAATCGCCTGTCCGGCCCGCTGCTCGACCGTATCGACCTGCAAATCGAAGTTGCCGCCATGCCACCGGCGGCGCTGGGGCGGCACGCAGGCGCCGGCGAAAGCACGCAGTGCATCGCCACGCGGGTAGCGGCAGCCTTTGCCCTGCAGCTGGCACGCCAAGGGAAAGCGAACCAGCGCCTGAGCAGCACGGAAATCGAACAGCATTGTCGCCTGGAGCCACATGGCGAACAATTGTTGCATGGTGCCATGGCGCGCCTGCACTGGTCGGCACGCACCTACCACCGGGTATTGCGCGTGGCGCGCAGCATCGCGGACCTGGCGGCCAGTCCCGCCATCACGCAGCCGCATATTGCCGAAGCGATCCAGTACCGGCGCGTGCTGCGTGAAATGTAAGGAGTGCAATGAACGCCACATGTGCGCGATTGCGCGTGATTGGCGGCGCTGCTACCATCTGCTGATGAAAAAACCATCACTCGCCCTCTTTCTGTCTACGCTCGCGGCCGTCAGCGTCTTGTCCGCCTGCAGTCCGAAATTCGACTGGCGCGACTATCGCAGCCCCGACGCCCAGTTCACGGCCCTGTTTCCGGGCAAGCCGGCCGTGCTGACGCGCGAGATCGATCTCGATGGCAAGAAGGTCAGCCTGAGCATGACGGCGAGCGAAGTCGATGGCAATACCTTCGCCATCGGCAGCGCCGTGCTCGACAGCGCAGAACAGGCGCAAGCGGCCCTGCCCGCCATGCAGACTGCCTTGTTGAAAAATATCAACGGCACTGTGCGCAGCGAAAAATCGGCATCGGCAGCCAGCAGCACTGCTGCCGGAATACATCAGCGCAGTTCGCTCAGCATCGAGGCCAGCGGCACGCAGCAAGGCAAGCCTGTCCTGCTGGTCGGCCGTTTTGTGGCACAGGACAAGCACATCTTCCAGATCATCATTCTCGGTGAGGAGCGCAAGCTGTCGCGTGACACCATCGACACCTTCATGGACTCGGTGAAACTGGATTGAGACTTAGCGATCGCTTAAACAGGCAGCTGCCTGGAACAGCCGCCCTTGTAAATACGTGTGTTGTCCAACACATGGCCCTATCCGGCTCGCAAATGTACCATCCGCGCAATCGAACGGCCTGTGCGATATTTCAAGTCGTGATATTGTTTCGACACTAACAACAAGTCTCAGAAAGCCCCTATGTTGATCTCATTCAAATCCAAATCCTCCCCTGAAGTGCTGATGTACCAGGAACATGCCCAGCGTATCCTCGACATCCTGCACAAGAATCCCACCCGCGGCGTCATTACGCCAACGGAAGCAGGCGATGCCCTGGCCCTGCTGGAAAAAGAAGTCGCGGAAAGCAAACTGCATCCGGAAAATGACATCGAACACGATACCCATACGCCGGAAACGCTGGAAGATGGCGAATCGGGCGCACATGCGCGCGCGCAAAAAGTACATTTTTCGCAACGCGCCTATCCTTTGATGGAGATGCTGCGCTCGGCCAAGGCGGAAGGTGAAAGCATCACCTGGGGCATCTAGTCCGATGAATGCTGCAGACGAAAAAAAACCCCGCATCTAGCGGGGTTTTTTTATATAACAAGCCTGACGATAACCTACTTTCACACTGGTTGCAGCACTATCATCGGCGCAAA
>NZ_LT607510.1:0-21743 GCF_900095235.1 Janthinobacterium sp. UMAB-60 | reverse complement strand
AAAAACCCGATCAGCAATGGTCGGGTTTTTTTTCGTCTGGCGGTTGGGCGCTGGTGGTGGCTGTCGGCTTACGCGCGTTGCGCTAAGCCGACCTACGCCGACCTACGCCGATCCCGCTACTTCGCCGTTGGGGGAATGCGGGACGAAAAAAAGACAGCGCTGTGCGCTGCCTTTGTCATCTAATATTGTCCCATTCCAGGTCAAAGCGGGCCAGGAATTTCTTGAGCCGGTCCGCATCATTTGGTTTCGCCTTTGCCTTGCGCGAGATGGCATACAATGTGCGGCCCGCATCGGACAGGCTGTTTGACTGCCGGCTCACCTGGATGACTGCCTGCAGCTGCAGCGCATCGAACAGATCGAGTTGCGAAGTCGCCTGCTCTCCCATGATCGCTGTCAGGTCCACTTCCGCACTATCGCTTCGCCCACCATGATGTTGCCACATCCGCTGCAGGCGCTTGATCTCTTCGTCGACGACACTATCCGTGATGCGCCCCGCTTCCGACAGGGTGGCCAGGCGCGTGACAGCGGCCGACAGGTCGCGGAAATTGCCTTTCCATGCTGAGGTGGGCAGGGCGGCGAAGCGCATGAAGCGTTCGCGCGCCTCCTTGTTGAAGCGCACACGCTCCCCCGTCTCGGCGCTGTATTGCGCCAGCAGGTATTCCAGGTTCGGCTCGATGTCTTCCGGCCGCTGCGCCAGGCCCGGTAATTCGTAGGTCCACAGGTTGATGCGCGCATACAGGTCTTCGCGGAAGCGGCCGGCCGCCACTTCTTTTCCCAGGTCTCGGTTGGTGCCAGCGATCAGTTGGAAGTCGCTCTGCACTTCCGTATCGGCACCGACGGGGAAAAAGCGTTTTTCCTCAATGGCTTTCAGCAGCATCGCCTGCTCGTCGAGCCCCAGTTCACCAATTTCATCGAGAAACAGCAAGCCCTTGTGCGCGCTGCGCAGCAAGCCGGGTCGATCCGCTCCCGCGCCCGTGAAGGCGCCCTTGATATGGCCGAACAGGGTGGACGCGGCGCCGTCGCCATGCAAGGTGGCGCAATTGAGGTCGATGAATTTGCCGTCGATCTGGTGGCGCGATTTTTTCAGTTCATACACGCGGCGCGCGAGGAAGGATTTGCCGGCACCGGTCGGTCCCATCAGCAGCATTGGGGCCTTCGATTTGATGGCGACGCGCTCGATTTCCTCGATCATGCCATTGAACTTTGCATTGCGTGTGGCGATGCCGGACTTCAGGAAGGCCACGCCTTCGGCCTGTTCGCGCGTAAAACGCTGGGCGATCTGATCGTAGCGCGACAGATCGAGGTCGATCAGTGTGTAGCTGCCGGGATTGCCGCTAGCCTGGCGCCGGGGCGGCGATGTTTGCACGAGGCGGCCTGGAAAATAGCGTGCTTCCGTCATCAGGAACATGCAGATCTGCACCACATGACTGCCGGTGGTGATGTGGATCCAATAATCTTCCTTGTCCGGATCGAAGGGGTAGCTATTGGCAAAATCGTAGAGGGCGCCATACACGTCTTCAAAATCCCAGGCATCGCTGATGGGTAGTTCGTGGGCGATCAGCCTGGTTTCAGGCGAGACGCTGGCGATATCCTGCGATACCTGGCGTACCAGATTGTCGAACTGGCTGCCCGCGTACAGCAGTTCGAAACGGTCGATGATCTTGTCCTCGTGCTGGGTCAGCGCGATGCTGGGCCGCCACTTTTCCCAGCGGGCCGCTCCCCTGCCATTGTCGAGTTGCGTGCCGAGAAAGCCGATGACGACGGTGCGTTTTGCTTGCATAATTTGGATAAATATTTATCTTAAAAGATAATTGTATTCGAAATCACAATGATCGACATATTTTCAATGCAAAGCATGTATGAGGATATTATTTAATAAAATCAATGGCTTATATTTGTTTTTGACGAAATGTTTAAAGCTGGCACAGCGCTTGCAATACAGGAGATAGGAACGAGATAAACGTAGAGAGCAGAGAGGACAAAAAATGGCCAACGCCCAGTTATTCCAGAGCGCGCAACAGAGCACAACCTTGCCAGCGGCGCTGGCACGCAATGCGGAAGGCGCGCCAGCTTACGCGCTGACGCCCCGGCATCAGTTGGCGCAATACGCGGCCACCGGTTGTCTGAACACGACGTTTTATGCGAGCGCCGAAGCGCAGCTGGTGATGGTGCTCGAGCTGTGCAAGGCGGTGGAGCCGGCCTTCATTGCGCAGACGGCCGTGTATTGCCGCGAACGGGGCTACATGAAAGACATGCCGGCCTTGCTGGTGGCCGTGCTGGCGGCGCAGTGCGCTGTAGAATTCGCGCCGGCTTTTCAACGCGTCATCAACAATGGCAAGATGTTGCGCAACTTCGTGCAGATCATGCGTTCGGGTGTCATTGGCCGCAAGTCGCTGGGATCGCGTCCGAAAAAGCTCGTGCAGGCATGGTTGAACGGCGCTTCGGAGCAGGCCTTGCTGGCCGCCGCCGTCGGTAAAGCGCCATCGCTGGCCGACGTGGTCAAGATGGTGCACCCGAAACCGACGGATGCCTGGCGCGCGGCGCTTTTTGCCTGGTTGATCGGCAAGGCATACATAGCCTCAGATTTGCCGCCGATATTGACCGCGTTCGAGGCGTACAAGCTGGATCCGGCGCAAACGATACCGGACGTGCCGTTCCAGATGCTGACGGCGCTGCCCTTGAGCGCGCAGGACTGGGCGCAGATCGCCCGCCAGGGCAGCTGGCAAATGGTGCGCATGAATCTGAACACCTTTGGCCGCCACGGCGTGTATGCGATAGCCGGCATGCCCGAGCTGATTGCTGCCAAGCTGCGCGATCCCGAGGCGATTGGCCGGGCACGGGTATTTCCGTATCAGCTGATGTCAGCGTACATGGCGGCCGGCGAGAACGTGCCGGCCATCGTGCGCGATGCGCTGGAGCAGGCGCTGGAAATATCGCTGCTGAACGTGCCGCGGATCGCGGGCAGGGTGGTGGTGTGTCCCGACGTTTCCGGCTCGATGTCTTCGCCCGTCAGCGGTTTTCGCGGCAGTGCCACGTCGAGCGTGCGCTGCATCGATGTGGCGGCGCTGGTGGCGGCGGCCATGCTGCGCAGGAATCCGGACGCGATGGTGCTGCCGTTCGAGCACAGCGTGGTGCAGTGCGGACTCGGCGCGGATGACAGCGTGATGACCAATGCGGCCAGGCTGGCGGCCATCGGCGGTGGCGGTACCAATTGCAGTGCGCCGCTGCTGCGCATGAACAGCAAGAAGGAACTGGCCGACCTGGTGATTTATGTGTCCGATAACGAATCGTGGATCGACGCCAAACGCAGCGGCGCCACGGCGACGATGGGACAGTGGAATGTCTTCAAGCGGCGCAATCCGCAAGCGAAACTGGTGTGCATCGATATTGCGCCGCACGCCACCACGCAGGCGATGGAGCGCGAGGATATCCTGAACATCGGCGGCTTTTCCGACGACGTATTCAGGATCATGGCCGCCTTTGCCGCCGGCCAGCTGGACCCCGCCCACTGGGTGGGAGAAATTGCCGCCTTCGATATCGCGGCACCAGCTTGTTGAAGTAAAGCGCATGAATGCGGACAAGACTACATAACAGACGTCTTGTCCAACCTTGTCATGCGCCGCAGTGCCCCGAATGCCGACAGGATTACATCGATCAGCCGCGTCAAACCGGCCTGGCAGGCGCAGTGAGCCTGGCAGAAAATCCTGTCCCACCTTGTCGGGTTGTCGTACTGATTAAAATACAAGATGAGAGAAGCGATGAAGAAAGAAGAATACGAAGTCCTGCATACCGAAGGCAGCCGTCCCGTCAAAATGTGGACCCGTGGCGTGCCCGTCGAAGAAGCGGCCAAAAAACAATTGCGCAACACGGCGACCCTGCCGTTCATTTACAAGCATATCGCCGTCATGCCCGACGTCCACCTGGGTAAAGGGTCGACCATCGGCAGCGTGATTCCCACCCTGGGCGCGGTGATTCCGGCGGCGGTGGGCGTGGATATCGGTTGCGGCATGATGGCGGCGAAAACCACGCTGACGGCCAGCGACTTGCCCGATAGCCTGGGACCACTGCGCAGCGCCATCGAGCGCGCCATTCCGCACGGGATGTCGCTGAAGACGCGCGGCCACCGCGGCCGTGACGAAGGTTCCTGGCAGACGCCGCCTTCGGTGGTCGATGCCGCGTGGCTGCAATTGAAAGATGAATTCGACGCCATCTGCCTGAAAACGCCGAAGCTGAAAAATACGAATAACTACCGTCATCTGGGAACTTTGGGCAGCGGAAACCATTTTGTCGAAGTGTGCCTCGATGAACAGGGTTCCGTGTGGTTCATGCTGCATTCCGGTTCGCGTGGGGTGGGCAATGCCATCGGCACGCATTTCATCGAACTGGCCAAGCAGGATATGCGCACGCACTTCATCAACCTGCCCGACCAGGACCTGGCTTACCTGGCCGAAGGCACGCAGCATTACGACGATTACGTGGAAGCGGTGGGCTGGGCGCAGCGGTTTGCACGCAACAACCGCGAAGTGATGATGCAGAACCTGATCGCGGCCGTGCGCACGGTCATCCATAAGCCGTTCCAGACGCATGTGGAAGCCGTCAACTGCCACCATAACTATGTGCAGAAGGAGCACCACTTCGGCAAGGATGTGCTGGTCACGCGCAAGGGGGCCGTCTCGGCCCGCGCCGGCGAGCTGGGGATCATTCCCGGTTCCATGGGCGCCAAGAGTTTTATCGTACGCGGCAAGGGCAATGCGGAGAGTTTCCATAGCTGCAGCCACGGTGCTGGACGCACGATGAGCCGCACGGAAGCGAAGCGGCGCTTCAACCTGGCCGACCAGATCCGCGCCACCGAGGGCGTGGAATGCCGCAAGGATGAAAACGTGATCGATGAGATTCCGATGGCTTACAAGGATATCGATGCGGTGATGCTGGCGCAGCGCGAACTGGTCGATGTCGTGCATATCCTGAAGCAGGTCGTTTGCGTCAAAGGTTAACAGAGAGAAAGAAGAAATGATAGAAATTGATGGAGCGCAAGGCGAAGGCGGCGGACAGATTTTGCGCTCGGCGCTGAGCCTGTCCATGATCACGGCGCAGCCATTCCGCTTGACGAATATCCGCGCGGGGCGGGAAAAGCCCGGTTTGCTGCGCCAGCATCTGCTGGCCGTGCAGGCGGCGGCCGCCATTTGCGGAGCGCGCACGACGCCGGTGGCGCTGCGCGCAGCGAGCCTGGAATTCATGCCTGGCCCCATACGCGGCGGCGATTACCGCTTTGCCATCGGCAGCGCCGGCAGCTGCACCCTGGTACTGCAAACCTTGTTGCCGGCTTTGCTGCATGCGGATGGGCCGTCCACCGTGCGCATCAGCGGCGGCACGCACAATGCCATGGCGCCGCCCGTGCATTTCCTGCAGCGCGCGTATGGCCGCATCCTGGAACAGATGGGCGCAGAGGTAGAGATTACGCAGCAGCGCTATGGCTTTCATCCCGCAGGTGGTGGCGAGGTGCTGGCCACCGTGCAACCGTGCCAGCGCTTGCTACCCATTTCACTGCTGCAGCGCGGCGAACGCAAGGCCGGGTATGCGGAAAGCGTGGTGGCGGGCGTGCACGTGAGCGTGGCGCAGCGCGAGCTCGAGCGTGTCGCCAGCGTCATGGGCTGGAGCGGCAAGCAGCTGCGCCTCGTCGGCTTGCCGGCGGAGCAGGGACCGGGCAATGTCCTGTTGCTGACGCTGGAGCATGAACACGTCACGGAAGTGTTTACTTCCTTCGGCGAAAAGTCCTTGCTGGCCGAATCCGTGGCCAAGCGCCTGTTGAACGAGGTACGCGCCTATCTCAAGACGGACGCGGCCGTGGGCGAGCACCTGGCCGACCAGCTCTTGCTGCCGATGGCGCTGGCCGGTGGCGGTGCTTTCAGTTGCAACAAGGTGTCGCAGCATGCGCTGACGAATGCGGAGGTGATTGCCCGATTTTTGCCAGTACGTATTACTTTCGAGCAGAAGGAGCGAGGCAGCATCTGCACGGTGGTGGCCGCCTGACCCTCGTGGTGACACAGATACCTGTTGCAGCTGTTCCAAATTGATACATGGGCGGCCGGATGTGGGGCATGTACGCATGGCATGGCATTTGCTCTTCTTGGATATTGACTAAAAAAACCAAGGAGACCAGCATGACCTATTCCATCCGTACCCTGCTCGGCGTGGCAGCCGCCGGCGCCGTTGCCCTCACTTCCCTGCTGACCTTGCCGCATGCTTATGCGCACGGCAATGTCACGCCGCAAGGCGTCGACACCACGGGCTTGCCCAAGGTGGGCGACAAGTGGCTCGAACAAAATCCATATCGGGGCAACAAGCTGGCCTTGACGGTCGGCACGTCGGCCTACAACCAGAATTGCGCGCGTTGCCACGGCATCGAAGCCATCTCGGGCGGCATCGCGCCGGACTTGCGCCAGCTCGACCGTGATTGCTTCGGCATCAAAAATGAGACAAAGAAACAGGCTTGCTACAAGGAAACTGACAATTATTTCCTGGCGACCATCCGCCACGGTAAAGTACGCAATGGCGCCGTGTACATGCCGCCGTTCGAGGGCGTCTTCAACCAAGAAGCTATGTGGGCCATCAAGACCTACCTGGAAACCCGCCGCGAGCCTAACTGAGTCGATTGATCACCAAGGAGTCCCATGCGTTCATTCCAACTCCCGGGCGCGCGCGCGATGCTTTCGCTCGCTTGCCTGGCGCTGTGCGCAGCCGCGCCAGCGCGCGCCGACTGGCAGAAAGTGCAGCAGTCGGGCAGCCTGAAAGTGGCGGTGTATAACGAGTTCGCGCCGTTTTCCGACAAGGGCACGGGCATCGATATCGACATTGCCGAAGCGCTGGCCAAAAAACTGGGTTTAAAGCTGAGCTTGCTACCCTTTCCCGCTGGCGAAAACCTGAACGACGATTTGCGCAATATGGTGTGGAAAGGCCATTACCTCGGTTATGGTCCCGCCGATGTGATGCTGCACGTGCCAGTCGACAAGAAGTTGATGGCTGACAACGACAAGGTCGAGATCTTTGCGCCGTATTACGTGGAAACCGTGCGCCTGGCGCGCAGCGCGCAAGCCGTGCCGCAGTTCGATGGCGTCGCTTCGCTGGCAGGCAAGCGTATCGGCGTGGAAAAGGTCTCGATCGCCGCCATGCTGATGCTCGGTGAAGACAATGGCAAGTACCGCGACGACGTGCGCATCTTCGACACGGCGGCCGAAGCCTTGCAGCAATTGCAGGCCGGCAAGCTCGACGCCGTGCTGGCGAACCGTTCGGAAATCGAATCGGTGCTGAAAAGCGATCCCGCTTTCCCCTTGAGCGAAGTGGCGTTCGCCCGCTTGCCGCGTGCCGGCTGGGCCGTGGGCCTGGCCGTCAGCCGCCAGCAGCTCGACGTGGGCAAGTTGCTGCAGGCAGCCATGAATGAGATGGCGGCCAGCGGCGAATTGAAAGCCATTTTTGAAAAGTATGGCGTGAAGGAAGCGCGGCCGTAACAGGCCATGCTGGATGGCGAAGCCCGCGCATTGGAAGATGCGCGGGCTTTTTCTTTAGAAGCTGTATTGCGCGCTCACGCCCAACAACCAATTGCGGCCTGGCGCCGCTTCATAGTAGCGCTTGTTGCTGTCGCCGACGATGACGGAGCCCACGTAGGTCTTGTCGAAAAGATTGTTCAGGCGGGCAAACTCCTTGAAGCGCCAATTCCCTACGTTTTGTTTGGCGTTGAAGCGCGCATTGAACACCGTGTAGCCGGGCGCCGGCTTTTCGCTGTTGCTGTCCTCCGCATACACCTGATTGCTGGCCACGCTTTCCAGCGCCGCGCCGAAACGGTCCAGCGTATCTTTCCAGGCCAGTTCCGCGAACAGGTTGGCGCTGGGCACGCCCGGCAAACGGCTGCCTTCGCGCACGCTGCCAAACGCCTGGTCATACACGGCGTGCAGGCTGGTCAGCGCCACTTTCGTCGTGAAACCATACGGCAGGTTGGAGTCCAGCGACACTTCCATACCCTGGCGCAAGGTTTTACCTGCATTGCGGTAGCTGGTGCGCCCGCCGCTCGATTGATCGACTACCAGTTCGTCGCTGGTCTTGATCTGGAACAAGGCGGCGTTCACATGCGTGTTGTTGCCGATCCTGGCCTTGACGCCCGCTTCCAGGTTGGTGCTGGTGGCCGGTTTCAGCTGGTAATTGAAGCCGCCGCCCGTGCCCGAGTAAAACAGTTCGTTCAGGGTGGGTGCCTCGAAGCCGCGCGCGGCGCTGGCGTACACGTTGACGTTCGGCGTCAGTTTATACAGCAGGCCCAGTACCGGCGTCGTGTGGCTGAATTCCAGGCTGCCGCTGTCGTCGCCATTACCGAGGAAATGGTCGTCGACCGCCACTTTCATCTTGCTGTAGCGCACACCGGCGCTGAGCAGCCATGGGCCGCTTTGCCATTCCGCCTGGAGATACGGATCGAGGCTGGAGACGACATCCTGCTCGTCGCGGCGCAGCTTGCCCTTTACGCCGAAGCTATTGCCGATGAAGTTTTCATAGCCGGTGCGGTCATCGCTGGAGCGGCCGTAATCGATGCCGATGGTGGTGCTCAGTTTGCCGCCAGCCAGCTGGTTCACGTGCAGCCAGTTGGTGTCGATGCCGTAGAACTGACGCTGGAAGTCGACCACGCCGCCCGAATGGCTGGCCGGCGCCTGGAAACCCTTGGTAAAGGCCTGGTACTGGATCACGTCGCGGTTGCCGCCATACACCATCACATGCAGGCGGTCATCGCCGAATGATTGCTCGTAGGTGGCGCCGATTTGCTGGTGGTCGATGCTTTTGCGCGTGTTGTAGCGTTCGGCCAGGGTGCGTTTCGGGTTTTGCGTGTCGCTCGCATCGATTTCGCCGGCGCGCGGGTCGCGGGCAAACGTGGCCCAGGTGGCGCCCAGCGGATCTTGCGTGTTGCCCTGGTGCAGGCTGTTGGCGACGATGGTCAGCTTGCTGTCCGCATTGGGCTTGACGGAGATCTTGCCGAACGCCTGTTCGCGCGTGGCGGCGCTGTGGTCGCGGAAGCCATCCGTGCGGAAGCGCGAACCATCGAGCACGTAGCCGATGCCGCCTGCCTGGCCCTGCGCCGTCAGGTCCACTTTGCTGGTGCCGTAGCTGCCGCCCGTCACATTCAATTCGACGGATGGGGGATTTTGCCCATCCCTGGAAAACAGCTGGATCACGCCGCCCGAATGGTTGCCATAGATGGCCGAGAACGGTCCGCGCAGCACTTCGATGCGCTCGGCCGTATCGAGGTTGAAGGTGGCGGCCTGGCCTTGGCCATCGGGCATGCTGGCAGGAATGCCATCGCTGATCAGTTTGACGCCGCGCACGCCGAAGGCCGAGCGGGCGCCGAAGCCGCGCGACGAGATCTGCAAGTCTTGCGCGTAGTTCTGGCGGTTTTGCACGACCAGGCCCGGCACGGCGGCCAGCGCTTCCGACGCGTTGACGCGGATCTGCCCATCCTGGATGCGGGCGCTGTCGACCACGTCGATCGAGGCCGGCACTTCCTGGCTGGGATGGGCGATGCGGCTGCCGC
Organism: Janthinobacterium sp. UMAB-60; assembly: GCF_900095235.1. Lineage (NCBI taxonomy): Bacteria > Pseudomonadati > Pseudomonadota > Betaproteobacteria > Burkholderiales > Oxalobacteraceae > Janthinobacterium > Janthinobacterium sp. UMAB-60. Next base: position 12,178 of record NZ_LT607510.1, on the reverse strand, counting down.
TGACGACCACCGTATCCATGAGTTGCCCAGTGGCCAGGTCAGCTGCCTCGGCGGCGAAAACTTGGGGGGCGAGGGTGGCGCTGCCGGCGACAAACAGGCTGGCGATGGTGTTCAAGCGGAAACGATGCTGCATGCGGGTTCTCCAATGTGAATAAAAGCCTGCTTGGTCGCGTGCGCGGCGCAGGTCTGCATAGTTGTATCAAGCAATATGCCTGCCATGTCTCCATTGGTGGGCGGAAATTATACGCGTGTCCGTGGCACGGCGTTTGCATGCAGCAATGATCAGAGGCGCCGCTACCGCGCGCTTTTCCTGTGTTTTGCCATTAAAAAGGTGATTATGCCCAACTTATTCTCGCGCTTGCGCCAGGTGTGCTGGCTGCTGCCGGCGCTCGCCAGCACCGCCCTCCAGGCCGCTCCTTTTGCCTATGTCCCTAATGAAAAATCGGGCACCTTGAGCGTGATCGACACGGCGACCGACCAGGTGGTGCGCCAGATCGCGGCAGGCAAGCGTCCGCGCGGCATCGCCGCCGACCCGACAGGACGGCAATTGTTTGTCACGGACGCCGCCAGCAGCGCCTTGTTGCTGATCGATAACGCGACCGGCACGCCCGTGCGCACGGTGGCGCTGGGCAAGTCGCCCGAAGGCGTCAGCGCCTCACAGGACGGTCGCTACGTGGCCGTGGCCGTCGAGGAAAACAATAGCGTGACCTTGCTCGATGGCCAGACGGGCGTCTTGCTCGCCGATATCAAGGTGCAAGGGCGCAACCCGGAACATGCCGTGTTCAGCCCGGATGGGCGCTGGCTGCTGGTCAGTGCGGAAGAGGCCGAGCAAGTCGATGTCATTGATGTGGCGCAACGCCGCCAGGTGGCGTCCATCGCCGTGGGACTGCGTCCGCGCGGCATCGGTTTCAGTCCGGACTCGGGCCGCGCCTATGTGGCGTGCGAACTGGTCAACGCCGTCTACGTGATCGACATGGCCGCGCGCAAGGCCGTCGCCACCGTTCCTGCAGGCAAGAATGCCAACGGCATCGTGGTCCACCCCGGCGGCAAGCAGGTGTATGTCTCGAATGGCGCGGATGGCACGGTGATGGTGATCGATACGGCCAGCAACGAGGTCACGGCCACCATTGCCGTCGGCAAGCGCCCGTGGAACATGGCCATCACGCCCGATGGCAGCAAGCTGTACGTGGCCAATGGCCGCTCGAACAGCGTTTCCGTCATCGATACGGCCAGCGCGCGCAAGGTGGCCGATATTGCCGTGGGCGAATTGCCATGGGGCGTGGTGATCCGTTAGGCAAGCTGGAACAAGTGTTCCAGTCTGGTACACCTGTTCCATTGTGCAGCGGCGATGGCGCGCTACGGCAGCAATTGAACCCGCCGATATCGCGACCAGGCCCTTGCAACAGAGGTAAAACCCGCTAAGTTGGGTAGGGGGACAGCGAGCTGGCACGGCATTTGCGGAAGACTCCGTGTACTCACCCCATCTGTACCAGGACGTTTGATTTTAATTAAAGCAATTCCATTCTAATTAACCCGATAGAGGACGACATGAATCTCGCAGACATCAGCAAACTGGGCGTAGCCAATCCCTTCAAACAACGCTATGACAATTACATCGGCGGTCAGTTCGTTGCCCCAGTAAAAGGTGAATACTTTCCTAACATCACGCCGATCACGGGCTTGCCGTTTTGCGAAATCGCCCGTTCCACGGCGGAAGATGTCGAGCTGGCGCTGGATGCCGCGCATGCCGCCAAGGATGCCTGGGGCAAGACTTCACCTGCCGAGCGCGCCAATATCCTGAACCGCATCGCCGACCGCATCGAACAGAACCTGAGCCTGATCGCCACGGCGGAAACCATCGATAACGGCAAGCCGATCCGTGAAACGATGAATGCCGACATTCCGCTGGCCATCGACCATTTCCGTTACTTCGCCGGCTGCATCCGCGCGCAGGAAGGTTCCGTCGCGCAAATCGACGCGGAAACCTATGCCTATCACTATCACGAGCCGCTGGGCGTCGTGGGCCAGATCATCCCGTGGAATTTCCCGATTCTGATGGCCGTGTGGAAACTGGCGCCAGCTCTGGCCGCCGGCAATTGCGTCGTCCTGAAACCGGCCGAGCAAACCCCCGCGTCCATCATGGTGTTGATCGAGCTGATCGGCGACTTGCTGCCGCCGGGCGTGTTGAACATCATCAACGGTTTCGGCCTGGAAGCGGGCAAGCCGCTGGCGTCGAGCAAGCGCATCGCCAAGATCGCCTTTACGGGCGAAACGGGCACGGGCCGCCTGATCATGGGTTACGCGGCGCAAAACCTGATTCCCGTCACCCTGGAGCTGGGCGGCAAGTCGCCGAACATCTTCTTTGAAGACGTGATGGATGCCGATGATGATTATTTCGACAAGTGCCTGGAAGGCTTTACCATGTTTGCGCTGAATCAAGGCGAGGTGTGCACTTGCCCATCGCGCGTGCTGATCCAGGAATCGATCTACGAGAAATTCATCGAACGGGCCTTGAAGCGCGTGGCCGCCATCAAGCAGGGCAACCCGCTCGACTCGTCCACCATGATCGGCGCCCAGGCGTCGCAGGAGCAACTGGAAAAAATCCTGTCCTACCTCGACATCGGTCGCCAGGAAGGCGCCGAAGTGCTGGCTGGCGGCGAGCGCCATACGCAGGCAGGCGACCTGGAGGGCGGCTACTACGTGCGTCCGACGGTGTTCAAGGGCAATAACAAGATGCGCATCTTCCAGGAAGAGATTTTTGGGCCCGTCGTGTCCGTGACCACCTTCAAGGATGAGGCCGAAGCGCTGGCGATTGCCAACGATACCTTGTACGGCCTGGGTGCCGGCTTGTGGACGCGTGACGGCTCGCGCGCCTTCCGCATGGGGCGCGCCATCCAGGCGGGCCGCGTATGGACCAATTGCTATCACCTGTATCCGGCCCACGCCGCGTTTGGTGGCTACAAGCAATCGGGTATCGGCCGTGAAAACCACAAGATGATGCTCGACCACTACCAGCAAACGAAGAACTTGCTGGTGAGCTATAGCCCGAAAGCGCTGGGCTTCTTCTAAACCGGCAACAGGCGCCACACCTGTAGTCCAGGCGCGGCGCAGAAAGGGATGCCATGAGTGCAGCAATTGCCCGGGTGGTCGCCACCGATGCAGCGCTGGAAATGATGGACAAGTTGCGTCAGCGTCACGGCCCGTTGATGTTTTTCCAGTCGGGCGGCTGCTGCGACGGCAGTGCGCCCATGTGCTATGCGCTGGGCGAGTTCGATGTCAGCGACACCGATGTTTATCTCGGCAACTTGAATGGCACACCGTTTTACATGGGACTCGAGCAATTCGAGTACTGGGAGCATACCCAGTTGATTATCGATGTGGTCGATGGCAATGGCGGCATGTTTTCACTCGACAACGGCACGGGCAAGCGCTTCCTGACGCGCTCGCGCCTGTTCACCGATGAAGAGTGCGCGCTGTTGCATGCCCAGCCGCATGAGCACCGCAAGACTTGATACACACATACTAATAAAACAGAGGGAGATGATTGTGCAGAAAAAAATCATGGGAATCGTCGTCGGTTTGAGTGTCGCCTCGTTGGTCCAGGCGGCCGACGTGGGCAATGTCACCAATGCCATGCTCGACAACACGGCGAAGAATCCGGCCAGCGTGCTGTCGTTTGGCATGGGCACGCAGGGGCAGCGCTATTCGCCGTTGACGCAGATCAATGACAAGACTGTGGCCAAGCTGGTGCCGGCCTGGTCGTTCTCGTTTGGCGGCGAAAAACAGCGGGGCCAGGAATCGCAGCCGTTGATTCATAACGGCAAGATGTTCGTCACGGCATCGTATTCGCGCATCTTTGCCGTCGACCTGAAAACGGGCGCCAAGCTGTGGAAGTATGAGCATCGCTTGCCGGACGGCATCATGCCATGCTGCGACGTGGTCAACCGCGGCGCCGCCCTGTATGGCAACCTGGTGATTTTCGGCACGCTGGACGCCTATCTGGTGGCGCTGGACCAGAACACGGGCAAGATCGTCTGGAAGGAAAAGGTCGACGATTATGCGGCCGGTTACTCGATGACGGCCGCGCCGTTGATCGCCGAAGGCTTGCTGCTGACGGGCGTGTCGGGCGGGGAATTCGGCATCGTCGGCCGGGTCGAGGCGCGCAACCCGATGACGGGTGAGCTGGTATGGAGCCGTCCGACGGTAGAGGGCCATATGGGCCACCGCTACGACAAGGATGGCAAGGCCATCGACAATGGCATCTCGGGAACGGTGAACAAGACCTGGCCGGGCGACCTGTGGAAAACGGGCGGCGCCTCGACCTGGATGGGCGGCACCTACGATCCGCAAACCAAGCTGGCCTATTTCGGCACCGGCAACCCGGCGCCGTGGAACAGCCATTTGCGTCCCGGCGACAATCTGTACTCGTCGTCCACCGTGGCGCTGGACGTCAAAACGGGCCAGATCAAGTGGGCCTATCAAAACACGCCCAACGATGCCTGGGATTTCGACGGCGCCAACGAGTTCGTCACCTTCGACATGGATGGCAAGCGTTACGGCGGCAAGGCCGACCGCAACGGTTTCTTTTATGTCATCGACGCCAACACGGGCAAGTTGCAGAACGCGTTTCCGTTTGTGAAAAAAATCACCTGGGCCAGCAGCATCGACCTGAAAACGGGACGGCCGAATTACATCGCCGCCGGCCGCCCAGGCGACCCGACCAAGGGAGAAGAAGGCAAGAAGGGCACGACCGTGTTTGCCGCGCCCGCTTTCCTCGGTGCAAAAAACCAGATGCCGATGGCGTACTCGCCGCAAACCAAGCTGTTCTATGTACCCGCGAATGAGTGGGGCATGGACATCTGGAACGAGCCGATCAGCTACAAGAAGGGCGGCGCCTTCCTCGGTGCGGGTTTTACCATCCGGCCTTTGTTTGACGACTACATCGGCGCCATGCGCGCCATCGATCCGAAGACGGGCAAGATCGTCTGGGAAATCAAGAACAACGCGCCGCTGTGGGGCGGCGTGATGAGTACGGCCGGCAATCTGGTGTTCTACGGCACGCCGGAAGGCTTCCTGAAAGCCGTCGACGCGAAGACAGGCAAGGAACTGTGGAAATTCCAGACGGGCTCCGGCGTCGTGGCGCCACCCGTCACCTGGCAGGATGGCGACACGCAATATGTAGCCGTCGTATCGGGCTGGGGTGGCGCCGTGCCACTGTGGGGTGGCGAAGTGGCGAAGAAGGTCAACTTCCTGGAACAGGGCGGTTCCGTGTGGGTCTTCAAGCTGGCATCGAAGTAAGGGGGTGAAACGCCCGGGCCACTCGGATAGGTGTCTCCCTGTTCGCCGGGCGCTTTCTTTTTTCTGACGGCCCAGGCCGTCAGTTTTTTGTTTACCTGTACGCCGGCTACGCATACTTGCGGTCAAAAAATGAACACAGTGCAGGGCAATTGATCCGCTGCTGCACACGTTAAATACGCTTTTTCTCTTTCTCCCTCTGAGCCGTGCTGGGCACGCTTATTGCCAAAGCTTGAGGTACATCAATCACTGGTGTGCACACTAAAAACAGAGAAGAAAGAGGAGAAGCAATGAACACATTGAGCAAGCTGGGGAGCCTGGGTGTCATGACAATCGCAGCGATGGGGCAGGCACAAGCCGTCGATATCAAGGCGGGCGACTGGACGGTGTCGGTGGGCGGCATCGTCAACGCCTATTACACGCAAGTGTCCTGTTCGGGCGATGCGGTGGGCGGGCTGGCGCTGGGCGGCCAGGCGCTCGGTTGCGGCGGCGAGAAGGACCGCACCACGATCGGTAACGGCTTGCTGCCGAATGGCTTGATCACCTCGGCAAGTTCGCGCCTGGGCGAGTACGACGTGAAAGCCTTGATCGGCATCTATAACTCGACGGCCACGGACAGCGCCATCAGCCAGAACAGCGTGGTCGATGTGCGCCAGGCCTTCTTCACGTTCGGCAATGCGGAAATGGGCACCTTCAAGCTGGGCCGCGACTACGGCATCTTTGGCGCGAATGCGATTTTGTCCGACATGACCTTGCTGGGCTCGGGTGCACCCGTGCAGGCGACTCAACGGGGCCGGGTGACCCTGGGCCATATCGGCGCCGGTTACACGTATCTGGGCAACTATGGCCAGATCATGTACAGCTCGCCGAAGTCGGGCGGCTTTGGCGTCGATGTGGCGCTGGTCAGCCCCGTGTCAGACACGCCCATCGTGGCAGGCTCGACCTATTCCTCGAAATCGAGTCCGCAAGTGCAGGCGCAAGTGACGTATGCGCAGGAAGGCTTGAAAGCCTGGCTGGGCGTGAAGTCGCAAAAATTCACCTCGAAAACGCCAGGCGTGGATGACCTGACCATGCGCGGCGTGGAGGTGGGCGGCTCCTATCAGATGGGCCCGGCCGGCGTGCTGCTCAACTTCCAGGGTGGCAAAGGGCTGGGTATCTTGTCCGATGCGGATCAGGGCGATACCAAGTCGAAGAACTGGCTGCTGCAAGGCACGTATAAAACGACGGACAAGCTGAAGCTGGGCTTGTCCTACGGCATCAGCAAGAACGACGACAACACGGCCGGCACGGGCGGCTTGAAGTCGAACGCCAACCTGACCCTCGGTGCGTACTACTCGCTCAACAGCGCGATCACCCTGGTGGGCGAACTGGGCCAGACGCGCTCGAAAGGCTTTACGGGCGGCGAAGCGAAGATGAATGGCGTGTCGCTGGGCGGCATCATTTTCTTCTAATTAATGAACGCGGCGCCGTAAGCTGCGGCGCCGCACGGAGTGCAATGAATGTGGACAATGCGGCGGATAATGCGGTTAGTCATAGCTTGCTGGTTATTCCTGTTCATTCTGGGACAGGCGTGGGCGGGCGTGCTCACCAGGGCCGAGCTGGCACGGCGCTTTCCTGCTCCCATCGTCGTGGGCGAGAAGGAAGCCGATTTGCCCGTCTGGCCCATGTTCCGGCAAAACGCCACGGCCACCGAACTGGTCGGCTACGTGTTTGAGTCGGTGGACCTGGCGCCCATTCCCGGCTTTTCCGGCGTGCCCGTCAATTTATTGATCGCCATCAATCCGCAGGGCAGTTTTCTCGACGTATCCGTCCTGTCGCAACACGAACCCGTGTTTCTCGACGGCCTCGGTGAAGCACCGCTGTTTCAATTCGTCAAACAGTATCAGGGGCTGTCGCTGAAACAGAATATCGCCATCGATGCCAGGAAGAAACGCGCGCCAGATGCGACGCATGCCGATATCGACGGCGTGTCGAAGGCGACGGCCTCCGTGCGCATCATCAACCAGAGCGTGCTGGCCTCGGCCTTGAAAGTGTCGCGCAAAAAACTCGGCTTCGCGCAAGGACGCGACCCCGACCAGATCGCCCGCATCCGCATGGAGGTGTTCAAGCAACTTAGCGCGGCACAGATGCTCAAACAAGGCTTGATCCAGCATGTACGCCTGAGCAGCAAGGAGGTGGAAACCCTGTTTGTCGGCAGCAATGGCGCGGGACTCGATGCGCAGGCCCAGCGCGAGCCGGACGGCGTGTTCATCGACCTGTACCTGGCCTATGTCTCCGTGCCCACGGTGGGACGCAATCTGTTGACGGAGCGCAGCTGGAACAAGCTGCGCAACCGACTCGACGAGGGCGACCACGCCATCCTCGTCATGTCGCGCGGGCGCTACAGCGTGCTGGGCGACGATTTCGTGCGCGGCACCGTACCGGACCGGCTGTTGCTGAAGCAGGATGGCTTGCCCATCGACATGCGCGACCTGGACCTGGAATTGACGTTGTCTGATGCAGGAGCGTTGCCGACGGAAAATATCGCTGTCTTTCGCGTCATCAGCCAGGCGGGGCTCGATGCTGCCAGCCCGCTGGCGTTCACCATGCCCATCACGCGCAGCAAGGGCATCGTGTATCCGGAACGCATCGCCCGCAACGTCGATTTCAGCTACCGCTTGCCGGCAGAATTCTATACGGCACCGCAAGGCGACGATGCCGGCTGGCGCGGCACGTGGAAGAACCGCAAGGCTGAGTTGCTGTTATTGGTCGCCGGGCTGGCGCTGCTGGCCGGCGCATTGGCCTGGCAAAAACGCCTGGTGCGCGATGGCTGGCAATTCGTGTGGTTACGCCGCCTGTTCCTGGTGTTTACCATCGCGTTCATCGGCTACTACGCGCAGGGGCAGTTATCGATTGTCAATATCACGGGTGTCATCCAGGCGCTGCAGGCGGGCCGCAGCCTGGGCTTTTTCCTGTTCGATCCGATGACGGTGATCTTGTGGGCGTTCGTGCTGCTCAGCCTGCTGATCTGGGGGCGCGGCACATTTTGCGGCTGGCTGTGTCCGTTCGGCGCGTTGCAGGAATTCACGGGCAAGCTGGGCCAGTGGCTGCGTTTGCCGCAGTGGAAGATCAAGCCGCGCCTGGACGGGCGCTTGAAATGGATCAAGTATGGCTTGCTGGCGGCTATTCTTGGCAGCAGCATGTTTTCCAGCCAGATCACGGACAAGCTGGTCGAGCTGGAGCCGTTCAAGACGGCGATTACCCTGAACTTCGTGCGCGCCTGGCCCTTCGTCACCTATGCCGTGGGCTTGCTGCTGCTCAGCAGTGTTTCCTACAAATTCTTTTGCCGCTACCTGTGCCCGTTTGGCGCGGCGCTGGCGCTGCTGGGACGCTTTCGCCTGTTCAACTGGATTCCGCGCCGCAAGGAGTGCGGCACGCCCTGCCAGACCTGCCGCCACCGTTGCGAGTATCACGCCATCGCGCCGAGCGGGAAAGTTGATTACGGCGAGTGTTTCCAGTGCATGGATTGCGTGGTGATTTACGCCAGCAATGAAAAATGCGCACCCTTGATGTTGGAAATCAAGCGTGCCCGTACCATTCCCATCGTCCGGGCCACGGCAGAGGAGAGCAGCAATGCAGCGTAGAACCTTTATTTCCGCAGCGATCGGTAGCGTGGCCGGCATGGCGGGCTGGTCCTTGCCTGGCAGCATGGCGCGCGGCACGGCCACGGCGTCCGGCGTGCGGCCTTATCAAGGCGCCGCCTTGGCGTTTGGCACGACGATCGCCGTCACCGTGTTGCACCACGATCAGCACCAAGCCGAACTGGCGATTGAAGACGCCTTGCATGCGGCCAGGAATATCGACCGGTTGATGAGCATTTACAGTCCGGGCAGCCAAGTCTTCCAGCTGAACCGTGATGGCCGCCTGGTCCGGCCGCACGCGCACCTGCTGGCCGTGCTGGCGCAGGCGCAAGCCTTGTCGCAATGGAGCGATGGGGCGTTTGATATCACCGTGCAACCTTTATGGCAGCTGTTTCGCGCGGCGGCAGACCAGGCAAGCGTGCCGGTGGACGCATTGCGTCGTGCGGCGCAGGCGCGGGTAGGCTGGCGGCAACTGGCGTGGGATAGCCGCGAAGTGCGTTTTCTTCAGGCCGGCATGGCGCTAACCTTGAATGGCCTGGCGCAAGGCTACGCGGCGGACATGGCGCTGGCGGCCGTGCAGGCACGCGGCATACGGCACGCGCTGCTCGACACGGGTGAGTTCATTGCGCGCGGACAGCGCTCCGTGCGCCGTCCGTGGACCCTGGGTATCCAGGACCCGCGCGACGCGGAAATCCTGGTGGCCAGCTTGAAAGTGGAGGGGTGCAGCGTGGCCACATCGGGTGATTACGAATGCACGTTTACGCCGGACTTCGTGCATCACCACATCTTCGACCCTTCGAAAGGCGATTCGCCGGGCGAACTGGCCAGCGTGACGGTGCTGGCGCCCACGGGCTTGCTGGCCGATGGTTTGTCGACCACCTTCATGGTGACGGGCGCGGCACGTGCGCATGCGATGGCCGCGCGCATGGACGGCGTCGACCTGATGACCATCGACAAGCAGGGCCGGCGCACGATGTCGCCCGGCTTTGCCCGCCTACTCTAGGTTATTTCAAATGCGGCACCTTGCGATAGATCGTATTGCGCGACACGCCCAGGGCCCGCGCCGTGGCCGAGACGTTGCCGCCGTGGGCATCGAGCGACTTGAGGATTGCGCTTTGCTCCATCTCTTCCAGGTTGGCGCCGGCGGCGATCATGCGGTCCGTGCTGGCGCTGGCGGCAGTCGCTTGCGTCATCTCAATATCGTCGAGGAAATCATCAGGCATGTGGCGCAGACAGATTTCATGCTCGTCGCCTGCCATGACGATGGCCGTGCGCAAGAGATTGGTCAGCTGGCGGAAATTGCCCGGCCATTTATGCTGGTGGAACAAGCGCAGGATGTCCGGCGCCACCGTGTAGCGCGTATCGGGCGCTTCCGTTGCGAGGATTTTTTTCACGACCGTGTCCAGGTCGGTGCGCTCGCGCAGCGGCGGCAGTTTGACCACCAGGCCATTCAGGCGGTAATACAGGTCTTCGCGAAACAGTCCCTTGGCCATGCGTTCGCGCAAGTTGTGATTCGTGGCGCAAATGAGTTCCACGTTGACGGTGATCGATTTGCTGCTGCCCAGCGGGGTGACCATGCGTTCCTGCAGCACGCGCAACAGCCGCGCCTGCAAGCCGAAGGGCATGTCGCCGATTTCATCAAGGAACAGGGTGCCGCCATTCGCTTGCAAAATCTTGCCGATGGCCCCTTTCTTGCGCGCACCTGTAAATGCCCCGTCTTCATAGCCGAACAGTTCAGACTCGATCAGGGTTTCCGGGATGGACGCACAATTGACGGCAATAAACGGTCCCATGGCCCGTGGCGAGTCGTTATGGATGGCTTGCGCCAGCAATTCCTTGCCGGTGCCTGTCTCTCCCATGACGAGGATGGGAATATCGCGCCCCAATACCTTGTTGACCTTTTCGATCACCAGTTCCAGTTGCGGATCGCCCGTGCGCAGGTAACGCAGGCCGGACAGGCGGCGCGCCGCGTTGGCCGCATGGCTGGCCGGCGCGGGAACTTGGGCCGGCACGGCGTTGATATCGCTATGGTCGGTGCTGGCAGTAAAGCCGTGCTGGAAGACGCTATTGGACAAGCGCAACTGCGCGCGCCCATACACGCGTACGCCGCTGTGCATGCACAGGTTCAGCAAACCGGGTGAGGCCGTTCGGTAATGTTCGTACAGGGCAGACACGGGCAAGCCGAACAGTGAGCTGAAGGTATGCGACTGCAGCGCGGCGAATGACAGGCCCAGCTGGAACAAACCGTTTTTATTGGCGGATAAAAACCGTCCGCCCGGCGTGAATGAGGCGATGCCTTCCATCAAGGTGCCGATGAATTCGGGACGCGCGTGGAAGTGCACGGTGATGGCGTCCTCGAAGGTGGCAGAAAACAGCTGATTCTCGATCATCAGCGCCGACATGCGCACCAGGGCCATCGTATGCTTGTGAAAGCTGCGCTGATCGCTGGACACGTCCAGCACGCCGATGACATTGCCCCGGTGATCGGTGATCGGTGCCGCGGAGCAAGTCAGGAAGTGATTGGCGGCCAGGTAATGCTGGTCCGCATGGACCAGGGTCGGTACTTTCTCTGTGATGGCCGTGCCGATGGCATTCGTGCCGCGGCTTTGTTCCGACCATGCCACGCCCGGCTGCAGGGCCACGCGGTTGGCTTTCTCCAGGAAATCATCGTCGCCCAGCGAATGCACGATCACGCCATTGGCATCCGTCAAAATCACCATATTGTGCGTGTTGACGATTTGCTGGTACAGGGTTTCCATGGCGGGCAGCGCATGCGTGTGCAGCATGCGGTTTTGCTCGATCAGCAGCGACAGGTCGGATTTGCCTGCCGGCGTAAAGTCGGGCGTGGCCGTGGGCGACAGGCCAAAGGCGACTGAGCGCTGATGGGACGTTTCGATGATGACGGGGACGTTGTCTTGTCCTGCCGGCAAAATGTTCGCGTCCGCGATGGACGAAAACGGTGCGCTACGGTAAGTAGCTGACGGTTGATACATGATCTCGTTGCCTCCGTTGGGCCCTGTACTGCGGCGCTCTTTTGAATATCGAGAGTGTTCCATAATGTAGCACCTGTCACAGATGGGAGCAAAGCAAAGCGAACCGGACTATCCCCGGTGTTGCTGCCAGGCCCAGAGTTGCTCCTTTCAGTGGACAGTGCATATGCCTGTATAAGCAAGTGCGGTGCCAGGGGCGTTTCACGGGGTGCAAAAATAGCCCTTGCGGGGCGCGCGGGGCAGGGCTATAATTCGCCCCCTCGCTGAACGATG
>NZ_LT607509.1:26202-29437 GCF_900095235.1 Janthinobacterium sp. UMAB-60 | reverse complement strand
GGCTACCTGCGCGCCGGCGCCGGCAGCAATACCTCCGGCGACGGCGGTTCGCAAGGCTGTTTCGGTCTGGGTGGCAATACCATGAAATACCGTCTGGGCAATGAGTGCGACGCCTACACGGAATTCGGCTACACCAAGTCCGTCGCCCAGTCCGGCGGCGTGAACTACCTGGCCACCATCTGGGTCAACGCCTACGCGCCCAACTCCGATTTCGGCGACAACAAGCTGGGCATCGTCAAGGCCTATGTCGAAGCGCAGGGACTCGATTTCCTGAACGGCGGCACGGCCTGGATCGGTAAACGCTTCTACTACCGTCCTGACATCCACATGCTGGATCTGCAGTACATCAATATGAACGGCACGGGCGCCGGCCTGGACCGCATTCCTGCCGGCCCCGGTAAATTCTCGTATGCCTTCTTCAAGGACAACGACATCAAGATCGCGTTGCCGAACGGCGGCGTCAACACCAAGTCGGCCGTGCGCCAGAACTTCATTTACGGCGAAATTCCCGTCAATGAAAACGGCACGCTGGACCTGGCCGCGACCTACATCATCGGCGAAGGCAAGGATGATGTCGCCACTGGCAAGCGCCATAACGGCTGGCAACTGTCGGCCTTCCACCGTCAAGCGAAAGTCTTCGGCGGCGGTAATACCTTCGGCGTGCAGTACGGCGTCGGTCCCGGCACCGGCAAGGGCGCGCAGTTCGGCGCGTCGGGCGACACCAATTTCGGTTCGGACGTGAAACGCACGCGTATCTTCAATGACATGGCGATCCAGCCGATGGCCAATTTCGGCATGGAATTCGTCGCCCTGTGGCAAAAAGACGAGTCGAACGCCACCGGTTCCTCGACCTGGACCTCGGTCGGCGTGCGTCCTGTGTACGCATTCACCAACAACTTCAAGCTGGTGGGCGAACTGGGCACGGACAGAGTGACGCAAGCGGGCGGCCTGCCGGCCAAGCGCCTGACCAAGCTGACCATCGCCCCGACGATCTCGGCTGGTCCTGGCCTGTGGTCGCGTCCTGAACTGCGCGCTTTTGTCACCTACGGCAAATGGAACGACGCGGCCACCGCCTCGGTCAATGCGTCGAACAATGGCGGCCCGATCTACAACAACAATACCAGCGGCACCTCGTATGGTTTCCAGGTGGAAACTTGGTTTTAAGCCAGTTTAACGGTCGCAATTAAAAAGGGCGGAACCTCGGTTCCGCCCTTTCCTGTTTACCCTACCGGATGCAACTTAGGGCAAGGCCACCGGCAGTTCCGGGTATTCCTGCGTCAGCGCATACTTGGTGCCGCCCACGGTGACCGTGTAGTTGGCCGGTCCCGAGATCGGCAAGCGGTAATTCAAGGTCAGCGCCACGGAGCCGCCCGGCGCCAGCGATTGCCAGGCGGGAATCGCGAAGCGAGCCCGGTTGTAGTTCTTCGTGAAGCCGCCGATATTGTTCGGCCCCGTGTAGCCGGCATTGATCACCGTCAAGCCGAAGCCGGACTGGTCGCTCATGTCCGATGGCGCGGAAACAGGGTAATCGAACTCCACCACAGTGCCGCCCGGCAAGGTTGACGCCGTGTTGTTCTTCACCGTCATCACGGGATTGATGGGGAAGTTGTTGTCGCCCAGCTTCCAGCCGCCCAGGGTGATGCTGACGTTGGCCGCCGTGCCCGGCATGGCGATTTCGGCGCGCTTGTTGCCATACGCGCCAGCCGTGCGGAAGGCCTGGTACAGCACGTCCGTCAAGGTGGTGCCCATGAAGTACTCGCCCTTGCCGCCGTTGCGCGTGGCATCCCAGGCATAGTCGCCCGCCATTTCCCAGATCATCACGCCACCGATATTGTTGTTGACGATGTACTGGGCCTTGGCCGCGATCGACTGCGTGGTTTCCGTGGAAATGAACACTTTTTTCGTCGCATTCCACAGCCACGGCGCCACCATGGTGCTGCTGTAGTACGGCACGTACGTGCCCACCAGCGCCTTGTCCGTGACTTTATACGCATCGAGGTAGCTTGGAACTATGCCGTTTTGCAAGTTCAACGCATGCCAGATGGGGTTGCCGCCGCCGGGCGTGGGTTTGCCTTGGGAGTCGAGGTCGTACCACACGTTATCGATGCCGGTGGCGCCCATGCCGCAGGTTTTCACGCCCGCGCAGGTGACTGTGGAATTGGTCAGCGCCGTCGTGCCCCACAGGCCGTTGGTGCCGCCCGTCACATCCTTCCAGCCCCGCGTGTAGAACGGCACGCCGATATTGATGCGGCCCGCCTGCATGGCGCCCCGGTAGTAGCGGTAGGCCCAGTCCGTGTTCAGGTAGCCGATGTTCTGGTACTGGTAGGCGTTACCGGCACGCAATTCACCATCATTGCCATCGTCAAACAGCGCCGCGTTCGGTCCCACATACGGGTTCCACGCGCCGTGCAAGTCGTAGCTCATCAGGCTGGCGTAATCGAGGTATTTCAATCCCGACATGTTTTCCTCGCCACGCAAGACCCAGCCCGAGGCGGAGCCGGCGATGGTGAGCAGATAGTATTTATTGTCCTGCACGGCCGCTTCGTCGAGCTTCTGGCGCAGTACTTTCAGCAGCACGTTGTAGCTCGTCATCAGGCCGGCCAGACGCGGTTTCGAGGCGGCGAAGTCGTTCGGATTGCCCGCTTCATTGTTGGTGGTCGGATGTTCGTAATCGACATCGACGCCATCGAAGAAGTTGTACTGGCGCACGAAGGCCACCATGGAGTCGGCCAGGGTGTTGATGCCGGCCGTGTTGATGCTGCCGTCCGCATTTGTCGTGGCCGTGTAAAAGCCGCCGCTGCCGGCCCAGCCGCCCACGGAAATCATCAGTTTCACGCCTGGATACTTCTTCTTGTATTGCGCCAGCAAGTTGAAGTGGCCCTTGTACGGCAGCGACGGGTCCATGGCCGCCGCCGGCACGTTGGGCCAGGTCAGGCCCGTATCGGGATTGGCCGCGCCGCTGCCGATGGCGATTTTCGAGGTGGCCGGATCGACGGAAGCGAACGCATAGTTCAGGTGGGTGATCTTATCCCACGGCAAGTTATTCACCAGGTAAGTCGGGCTGCCATCGGCGCCCGTGCGCCAGCTGGCGAAATAGCCGACGATGCGCCGGTTCAAGCCATTGCCCAGCACTTCGCGCCCGTTCGCGTCATACACCTTGCAATACGGCACATTCGGCACGGCCGAGATCAAGCCGTCGGGACGGCAAGCCGTGGGGGTAGGCGTGGGCGTTGGC
>NZ_LT607509.1:0-26183 GCF_900095235.1 Janthinobacterium sp. UMAB-60 | reverse complement strand
CTTTTGTCACCTACGGCAAATGGAACGACGCGGCCACCGCCTCGGTCAATGCGTCGAACAACGGCGGCCCGATCTACAACAACAATACCAGCGGCACTTCCTATGGTTTCCAAGTGGAAACCTGGTTCTAAGTTTGCAGGCCTTGTAAGCGCAGATCAACCTGGCGCATCCTTCGCGGATGCGTTTTTGGCGCCGTCCCGTGATATAAATACGATGTAAGCATGTCATGGATCACGGCGCCGTCTTTTTACTGAAGATGATGCCCGTTTGCAAGCGGGTCTGAGTACAAGAGCGCCGGTACAGGCGCAGATTTCACCTTTTTCGGCCCCCGTATGCCGAAGCCCCCTAAAAGCTTGATCAAAAAAGGAATGTGGAGATGAAACTGAAATTCAAGATTACCCAACTGGCCGCACTGACCACCCTGGCATTTGCCGGCAGCGCCTTTGCGACCGACGTGGAAGTGTTGCACTACTGGACCTCCGGCGGCGAAGCGAAGTCCGTGGGCCAGTTGCAGCAAATCGTGAAAGAAAGCGGCTTCGGCTGGAAAGACTTCGCCGTGGCTGGTGGCGCTGGCGAAAACGCCGCGACCGCGCTGAAAACCCGCGTCATTTCCGGCAACCCGCCAACGGCCGCCCAGATCAAGGGTCCATCGATCCAGGAGTGGGGCGCGGAAGGCGTGCTGGCCAATATCGACGATGCCGCCATTCCAGGCAAATGGGATGCCGTGCTGCCGAAAGTCGTCGCCGACATCATGAAATACAAGGGTCACTACGTTGCCGCTCCCGTCAACGTCCACCGCGTCAACTGGATGTGGGTCAATCCGGAAGTGCTGAAAAAAGCCGGCGTGGCCACCACCCCGACCACCTGGGATGCGTTCTTCGACGCGGCCGAGAAGATCAAGAAATCGGGCGGCATCGCGATCGCCCACGGCGGCCAGCCATGGCAGGACGCGACCGTGTTTGAATCGGTCGCGCTGGGCGTGGGCGGCACGGAATTCTACAAAAAGGCCATCCTCAAGCTGGACCAGAAGGAATTGACCGGCCCGACCATGCTCAAGGTGTTCGACACCCTGGGCAAGGTGAAGACCTACATCGACAAGGATGCGGCAGGCCGCGACTGGAACCTGGCCACCGCCATGGTCATCAACAACAAGGCCGGCTTCCAGTTCATGGGCGACTGGGCCAAGGGCGAGTTCACGGCTGCTGGCAAGGTGCCGGGCAAGGACTACCTGTGCGTGGCAGCGCCTGGCACGGACAAGGCCTACACCTTCAACATCGATTCGTTTGCCATGTTCACGCAAAAGGATGCGAATGCGAAGAAAGGGCAGATCGCCCTGGCCAACGCCATCATGAATCCGAAGTTCCAGTCGATCTTCAACCTGAACAAGGGTTCCATCCCCGTGCGTTCCGGCGTTTCGAAGGACAAGTTTGACGCTTGCGCCCTGAAATCGATGGAAGACATGGACGCCACCAACAAGACCGGCGGCCTGGTGCCATCGTTCGCGCACGGCATGGCGCTGCCATCGGCCACGCAAGGCGCCGTGACCGACGTCATCGCCAAGTTCATGAATACCAACATGAGCTCGAAAGACGCGGTTGCAGCCTTGGCCAAAGCGGCTAAGGTGAAGTAATCACGCCGGCGCCGGCACTCCCGCCGGCGCCCGCTGCATCGCATGCATCGCAGGCGCCCGCCCTGGCGTTCGTCCAGGCCGGCGCCACACGCAGTTCTCTTTACGGCTCTCCTATGTCCATACGCAAGCAATTCGACCGATGGATACCGCAGATGGTGCTGGGCCCCACGCTCATCGCCAGTCTGCTATTCGTCTATGGTTTTATCTTTTTGACCGGTTGGCTGTCGCTGACCGAATCGCGGCTGATGCCGAACTACGAGTTCGCCGGCCTGGTGCAATACGTCGAGCTGTTCGACAATGAGCGCTGGTGGACCTCGCTCAAGAACCTCGGCATCTTTGGTGTCCTGTTCATCGGTTGCAGCATCGCCATCGGCCTGTTCCTGGCGATCCTGCTGGACCAGAAAATCCGCGCCGAAGGCGCGCTGCGCGCCATCTACCTGTATCCGATGGCGCTGTCCTTCATCGTCACCGGCACGGCCTGGAAATGGATGCTCAATCCCAGCCTGGGCCTGGAAAAGGTCATGCACGACTGGGGCTGGACCTCGTTCACCTTCGACTGGCTGGTGAACTCCGACATGGCCATTTACACGGTGGTGATCGCCGGCGTGTGGCAATCGTCGGGCTTTGTCATGGCGCTGTTCCTGGCCGGCCTGCGCGGCATCGATGATGAAATCATCAAGGCGGCGCAAGTCGATGGCGCGTCCTTGCCGACGATCTACTGGCGCATCGTGATTCCCGCCATGCGGCCCGTGTTCTTCAGCGTGCTGCTGATCCTGGCGCATATCGCCATCAAGAGCTTCGACCTGGTCATCGCACTGACGGCTGGCGGACCTGGCAACTCGTCGTCCGTGCCGGCCATCTTCATGTACCAGTTTTCCTTCACCCGCGGCCAACTGGGCCTCGGCTCGGCATCGGCAATGATGATGCTGGCCACCATCGTGGCCGTGCTCGTGCCGCTGATGTACCTGGAAACGCGCAGCGCAAAGGCGATGAGATGACACACACTCCTACACGTAACAACAAACTCACCCTGGGACGGGTGGTGTTGTACCTGCTGCTGATTCTGTTCGCGGTGTACTACATCGTGCCCCTGTATGTGACCCTGTCGACGTCGTTCAAGTCGCTCGACGAGATCCGCAGCGGCAACCTGCTGGCCTTGCCGCATGTGTGGCAGTTCGATTCCTGGTCCAAGGCCTGGTCTTCGGCCTGCACGGGCGTCACCTGCGACGGCATGCAGCCGTTCTTCTGGAACTCGATCAAGATGGTGATACCCGCCGTGCTGATCTCGACCTTCCTGGGCGCCTTCAACGGCTATGTGTTCGCGCACTGGCGTTTCCGCGGTTCGGAAATGCTGTTCGCCGCCTTGCTGGTGGGCTGCTTCATTCCGTTCCAGGTGGTGATCCTGCCGATGGCGCGTTTGCTGGGCGAATTCGGCCTGGCCAATACCACCACGGGCCTGGTCTTCGTGCACGTGGTGTACGGCACGGCCTTCACGACCCTGTTCTTCCGTAACTACTACATTGGCGTGCCGGAAGAACTGATCAAGGCGGCGCGCATCGACGGCGCCGGCTTCTTCCTGATCTTCCGCAAGATCGTGCTGCCGATTTCGGGTCCGATTTTCGTCGTCTGCATCATCTGGCAGTTCACGCAGATCTGGAACGACTTCCTGTTCGGCATCGTCTTCGCCAGTGGCGATTCGCAGCCGATCACGGTGGGCTTGAACAATCTGGTCAACACGTCCACGGGCGTGAAGGAATACAACGTCAACATGGCGGCCGCGGTGATCGCCGCGCTGCCTACCCTGCTGGTCTATCTGGTCGCAGGCCGATATTTTGTGCGCGGTCTGACCGCAGGCGCAGTCAAAGGTTAAGGAAATAATATGTCCAGTTTATCGATACGCGGTATCCGCAAGGTGTATACGAATGGCGTCGAAGTCCTGAAAGGCATCGACATCGAGATCAAGGATGGCCAGTTCCTGATCCTCGTCGGCGGCTCCGGCTCCGGCAAATCCACCTTGCTCAACATGGTGGCGGGCCTGGAAAGCGTCACCTCGGGCGAAATCCTCATCGACGGCAAGGTCGTCAACGACCTGCCGCCGAAGGACCGCGACATCGCCATGGTGTTCCAGTCCTACGCGCTGTACCCGTCGATGACGGTGCGCGAAAACATCGCGTTTGGCCTGAACGTGAAAAAAGTGCCGAAGGCCGAGCAGGAGGAAATCGTCTCGCGCGTCGCCGAGACCCTGCAGATCACGCACTTGCTGGACCGCCGTCCGGCGCAGCTGTCGGGCGGCCAGCGCCAGCGCGTGGCCATGGGCCGCGCCATTTCGCGCAAGCCTTCGCTGTTCCTGTTCGACGAACCGCTGTCGAACCTGGACGCCAAGCTGCGCGTGGAAATGCGCGCCGAGATCAAGCTGCTGCACCAGCGCCTGAAAGCGACCATCGTCTACGTCACGCATGACCAGATCGAAGCGATGACCATGGGCGATTTGATCGCCGTCATGAAGGATGGGGTGGTGCAGCAACTGGGCACGCCGCAGGAAATCTACGACAACCCGGCGAATCTGTTCGTGGCCGGCTTCATCGGCTCGCCGTCGATGAATTTCATTACCGTCAAGCCTGTCATCGAGGGTGGCGAGGTCTTGGTCGCCATCGAAAACGCGGGCAAGAGCATGCGCCTGGCCTTGCCTTTCGACGCCGACAAGCTGCGTGCCTACGCGGGCCGCGAGGTGGTTCTGGGCGTGCGCCCGGAGCAGATCACGGACATGAGCAGCGCGCACGGCGACGTGGGCCAGGAACTCGGCTGCCTGATCGACCTGGTCGAGCCGACCGGTCCCGATACCTTGCTGACGACGCGCCTGAACGGCGCGGCCGTGACGTGCCGCACGCATCCGCGCGAAGCCGTGCTGCCGGGGCAGACCATGCAGCTGTCGTTCAACCTGTCGAAAGCGGCCCTGTTTGATCCGGCCAATGGCGAACGCATCGCGTAAGCGGCACCTGCAATAGAAAACGGCCCGCCTGTCAGCTGACAGGCGGGCCGTTGTTGTTTGCGCCGGCGACTATTGCGCCAGCGATTTCCTGTACGCGATGGCGTAGCCCAGCTTGCCTTTGTTCTGCGTCAATTCTTCCAGCGTTTCGCGGTCGACCTTGTCCAGTGTGCCCAGGTCTGCGGCGCGCTTGCCGCCGCTGACGATGTCATCAGGCCGCAGCGCCACCATGGCCTGCGCCGCTTGCAGGATGACGCCGGCGTACGCGGCGCGATCAAGCAGGTCGATGCGCGCCAGGTCCAGCGCCGGTTTGTCGCGCAGCCAGCCTGCCCAGTAGAATTCGAGAAATTCCGTGGCGTGCTCCGGCGGCTGGTAGCCGATCTCGCGCGTAAAGTAGACGAGCGAGCGGTACGGGTCGTCGCCCAGCGACGCCAGGCCGATGGCGGCCGGCAGTTGCTGCGGCGTGATGGCCTGGTTGCGGCCGTTCTTCAGCCACACCTTGTTTTCCGCGCGCATGCGCGTCCAGAACGCCGCTTCGCCCAGCGCACTGAAATTGTCGCTGACCTTGACCCAGACTTTCAATTGATGATTGCGCCCGCCGTCGGCCTCCCAAAAGGTGGAAAACGTGTGGTGGCCATCGGTCAGGTACACGACGCCGCGCGGGCCGATGACGACGCTCTTCATGTCGTCCGGGCGGCTGCCCACGGCCGCCTTGCAGCGGTAGCCGGCCGGTGGCGCGGCCAGGGTGGCGCCAAGCATATTGGCCGTGTCGGGCAAGACGTCGCTCTGGCCATTGGCCTCGCACAGGTCGGCGAATTTCTTCGGCCTGGCGATGTCGGCGATGTGCTTTTCCTCGGCCGCATAGCGTCCCAGCTTGTAGTACACCTGGTCGTAGCCGATGGCGGGCTGGGTCGGGTGCAGTTCATCGAGGCGCACCTGCAGGATGCGCGGATGGGCGGCACTGCCCACGACGGTGGACATCAGCGCCTGCTGGCGCGCATTCAACGCGGGTGCCGTGGCGACGGCGGCATCCCTGGCGCTGGCCATGCCAGTGAGGGACAGGGCCAGCAGCAGGGCACTGGCAGCGTGCGTGGTGTGCATATGACTCTCCTTTTGCGAGCGCCTCATTCCAGCAGCGCGCTGGGCACGCGCGGCGAGGACATCAGGTCGCGGAAGGCGGCCCAGTGCTCGGCGCGCGTACCGCCCTGGCGTTCGACATAGGCTTTCGCCATGTCCTGGCCCAGGTTGTAGTTGATGACATAGGCGCCCATGGCATCGTAGAACTGCAGGCGCTGCGCGGATTTTTCGGCCGGATACAGGCGCACGTTGACCAGCCATTCCAGCGCTGCTTTGCGCGTGATGCCGCCTTCGAGGTACTGGCGCGCGATGTCGTTGTCGGCGTAGCCGAGTTTGGCCAGCAGCGCATTGAGTTGCGCATAGCGGGGCGCCAGCGCGGGATCGAGGCCGGCCAGCGGATACAGCACTTGCTGTTCGAAGTCCAGCCGCTCCGCATCCGTAAAGCTCAGTTCGATGCCGTAATTGGCCGTGCCTTCGGCGATCAGCGATTGCGGCGAATACAGCGGATAGATGCAGTATTCCATCCAGCCTTTGCCGCGCACCAGGTCGCGTTCCAGCAGCACGTTGTACACGTGGTGGCCCGGATACGCTTCATGGCAGCCGAGGTCGACGGCACGGTCTATATACACGGGCAAGTCCGTATTGATCTGGATCACGCTCTGGTAGTTGCCCTTGTACCAGTTGTAGCCGCTCCATGGCTTGTCGCTGACGAATTCCAGCACGAAATCTTCGCCTTCCGGCAGGGCGATGTACTGCAGGGTGCGTTCGCGGCCCGCGCGGATGGCCGCCTCCATGACGGCGCGCAGCTTGTCGGCGGGAATGACGAGTTGCGCGCGCAAGACGTTGACCCTGTCGCTGACCGTGCCGTCGCCGGGCAGCAGGGCGTCGATCTGCGCCACCAGTGCTTCGTACCAGGCGCGGCTGTGATGGGGCGAGACGGCGTCATACAGGCGTGCGCTTTCCGTATCGAAATCGAGGCGTGCTCCCTGCAGCATGTCGGCCTTGGCCAGTACGGCTTGCAATTGCTTGCGCAGGTTGAGGGCGCGCAGGCAAGGTTCGTCGGCCAGCAGGGCCAGCGCCTCGTTTGCGCCATCCTTGATATCGCTCAAACCTTGTTGCTGTTCTGACGCTTCCCGTTGCCACGCGGGCGGGCCGTAATAGGCATCCACATATGAGGCATCGTGCTGGCCCATGGCCAGGACCAGCTTGACGTAGCGTTCGGCCACGTGGGCGAGGGAAGGGGAGTTGCTGTCGTTGTGCGTCATGGCGGCAGGGTTTTTCACGGTTGGACAGCGCTTATTGTATAGCGCAATCGGATGCGTGTGAGGCGTGTACGCGCCACATGATTTCTTTACAGTAACTGGGGAAACGCATCTTGATATACATCAGTGATCCCGGCATTCGGCACCTGCGTCACGCGGTTTGGCCGCAAGATGGCGTGGTCTTTTGTAGTCACGTGATTTTCTCCTTGATCTTTCTTCGTTTATGGACGAATATGATGTTTGAGATCCGGCACTACCTGACATCATCGGGCAGGGACTTGTATACGGAATGGTTGAAACGCCAGCGCGACAATACGGCCAGGGTGGCCATAGCCCGGCGCGTGTTGCGTATGATTCCCGGCAACTTTGGCGATCACAAGTTTTGCCATGATGGCGTGTGGGAGTTACGGATCGACGTGGGGCCTGGTTACCGCGTGTATTACGCCATCGCTGACGGGCAGATCATTTTATTGCTGTGCGGAGGCGCAAGCGCGTGGCGACAAGCGCACGCAGCCGAAAGATATCGAATACGCCTGTGCCTGCTGGCACGACTGGAAGGAGAGAGGACATGAAAGAGGAACTAAGCAAACCACCGAGAGACCGCTCGCATGACGAGGCCATGGCCGAACTGTACCGCGACGATCCCGCCTTCGCCCTTGAATTGATCAACCATATCCTCGTCGATGGCGACCACGGCGAACTGCTGGCCGTGCTGCGCCAGCTGACGCGCGCCTTTGGCGGCGTGCCCGCCGTGGCGCAGGCGGCCAAGCTCAATCCTACCCAGCTGTACCGTACCTTGTCGCCCGAGGGCAATCCATCGCTGAGTACTTTGACGGCCATCCTCGATGCCATGGGCTTGCGCCTGGCTGTGGAGCCCAAACAGCCCGAACGTCCATTTCCTGCACCGGCTGCCTGAGTCCCTGCCTTCGGCTTAAAACTCGACGGGCCGCGCCTCGCGCATCGCTTGCGTCATGGCCAGGCCGATGCGCGTCGCTTCCGTCGCGTCGTGCAAGGTCAATGACAGAGTGCGCCTGCCCAGCGCCGCGTCCGTGAATTCCTGCGCCTCGATCAAAAAGGCGTCGGCGAAGCGGGCATAGAAGTCCGGCGTGCATTCATTGCGCACGCCATGCGCATCCGAGATTTCCACCCTGTTCAGGCGCGGATTGCTGCCCACGGCCAGACGGCCGCCCGTGCCGAACACTTCCGTCAGGGTTTCGTGGCCATGCGCCATGGTGCGCGAGGCCATGAAGCTGGCCATGCTGCCATCGGCAAACTCGACCGTGGCCAGGCCATTGTCGACGTCGCCGAATGCCTGCAAGCCCGTGTGGATGGCGTTGGTGCCGCTCGCATACACGCGCTTGGGCACGGGGTTGCCCAGCAGCCAGCGCGCCAGGTCGATATCGTGCACGCTACAATCGAGGAAGATGCCGCCGCTGGTGGGGGCGAAGCGCATGAAGGCGCCGCTGGGGTCGTTCTGGTCGCAGGTTTGCGAACGGACGAGGTAGGGCTTGCCGATGACACCTTGGGCGATCTTTTGCTGCGCGTCATGGTAGCTGGCGTCGAAACGCCGCACGAAGCCGATCATGATGGTCAGCTGCGGGTGGCGCGCCGCTTCCGCTTCCACCTTCAGGCAGTCGGCCAGGTCCAGCGACAGCGGTTTTTCGCAAAACACATGCTTGCCGGCGCGCAGGGCGGCGATGATCTGGTCCGCATGCAGCGAGGTGGGCGTGACGAGAAACACGGCGTCCAGGCCCGGATGAGCCAGCAGGGCGTCGTAGTCCGCATAGCCGGTGGTGATGCCGAGCGTGCTGGCGGCCCAGTCCAGTTCAGCGGGCACGGGGCTGCAGGCGGCCACGACTTCGGCATTCGGCACGCGCTGCGCCAGGTTGATGGCGTGGCGCTGGCCCAGGCGGCCCAGGCCGACGATGCCGACTTTTAATGTTGGGGATGACATGGTGTCTCCAGTATCTTGTTTTTGTATTTTTACAGGGTCACGACGCGCTGTTCGCGCCAGGACAGCGTGGCCGCTTCGGCCAGTTCCAGTGCCTTCAAGCCATCGTGCACGGTGGTGCGCAGCGGCGTGCCGTGGCTGAGGGCATCAAAAAAGTGCGCCATTTCCTGCGCGTACGCCACGCGATAACGTTCCAGGAAGAAATCTTCCGGCTTATCCACGCTGACGTTGACGGCACCATACGCCGTCACTTCCGTCGGCTTGTGGTTGCCCGCCTGCAGCATGCCGGCGCTGCCCAGCACTTCGAAGCGCTGGTCGTAGCCGTAGGCGGCGCGGCGCGAGGCATTGATCTGGCACAAACGTCCCTGCGCCGTGCGGATGGTGACGACGGCCGTGTCCAAATCTCCCGCCGCGCCGATGGCCGGATCGACCAGACAGCTGCCCGTGGCGTGCACGCTGACGGCTTCATCATCGAGTATCCAGCGGAAGATGTCGAAATCGTGGATCAGCATATCCTTGAAGATGCCGCCCGAGACCTTGATGTAGCTCACGGGTGGCGGGCCGGGATCGCGGCTGGTCACAATGAGCAATTCCGGCGTGCCGATCTCGCCCGCCTCGATCCGTGTCTTGACGGCATGGAAGGTGGGATCGTAGCGGCGCTGGAAGCCCAGCATGCACATGACCCTGGCTTCCTTGACGGCGGCGGCGCAGGCGCGCGCCCGGTCCAGCGTCAGGTCGACGGGTTTTTCGCAAAAGATGGCCTTGCCGGCGGCGGCCGAACGCAGGATCAGGTCCGCGTGTGTGTCCGTGCTGGAAGCGATGACGACGGCCTTGACGGCCGGGTCGGCCAGCGCCGCTTCCACCGTGGCGCTGCTGCCACCATGCAAGTCGGCCAGCGCCGCCGCCGCTTCCTGGTTGACATCGACCACGTACTTGAACTGCACGCCGGGTTGGGCAGCCAGGTTGGCCGCGTGGATTTTGCCGATGCGTCCGGCGCCGAACAACGCTACTTCAATCATCATGTTCTCCTGGGGTGTGGATTTCTTCGATGTCGAGCTCTAATTTGTATGCCAGCGCGATGAACAGCGCCTGGCACAGGCAGATGGTGCTGGTCAGCGAGCGGAAGGCGAAGGCGCTGCCCTCGGTGACGGTGAGCAGCGCGTCGGCGGTCCGCGCGAGCGGGGCCAGCTTGCTGTCGGTAATCACCAGGACCTTGGCGCCCTTGTCTTGCGCCGCCTTGATGCACTGCTGGGTTTCCTTGCCGTAAGGCGAGAAACTGATGGCGATCGCCACATCGCGTTCGCGCACGCTGCGTATCTGTTCGCGGTGCATGCCGCCCAGTCCGCTGATCAGGTGCACGCGCTTGTCCGTGTGTTCCAGCGCGTAGGCGATGTAGGAGGCGATCGGAAACGAGCGGCGCACGCCGATCACATAGATATTTTCTGCTTTTAACAGCAGGTTGACGGCCGCTTCCAGCTGCGCGTCGTCGAGTCCTGCGGCCAGGTCGTCCAGGCCGGCACGGCTGGCGCCGACGAATTCGCGCGTCAGGTCGCCTGCGCTGAGGGCCGAGTCGCGCGTGGAAATGAGCTTGCGGATGCGCTGCTGGTAATCGGGCGTGGCGCCGGCCTGGTCGGTATAGGCCTGGCGGAACACGTCCTGCATTTCGGAAAAGCCCGTATAGCCGAAGCGCTGTGCGAAACGCACGATGGCCGACGGCTGCACGTCGCAAGCGGTGGCGATGTCGCTGATGCGTTCGAGCATCAGGCTGGCCCGGTGCTTTTCAATGTATTGGGCGATGACCTTCAATTGGCGCGACAGATTGTCGTACTCGGCAGCGATATGTTGCATCAGTTGTTCGATGGGGGCGGTGGCTGCCATGTTGTTTCCTTTGGGCTGGTTCTGGCGAGAATTATAGGAGCGAATCACGAAAATAGAAATGATTTTCTATTTAAATTTATTTTGAAAATTTTATTGCATTTGTCTTTTTTGTGGCCTAAGCTGTGCGCAGTGCATCGGGTCTTGCCGGCTTTCCGGCTCCCCGTTGACACGCTTCAAAAGCTGGCAACTATAAAAATTAATCCTTCAAGGAGACATTCATGCAAAGCAATAAGCGTAAGGGATTTCTGAAGAGCCTGGCCATGCTGGGCCTCGGCCTGGGACTGGGTCTGGGCATGCACGCCAGCCACGCGGCGGGTGAGAAATTCGTGTTGATCAGCCATGCGCCCGATTCCGATTCCTGGTGGAATACGATCAAAAATTCCGTCAAGCAAGCAGGTGAAGACTTCAATGTCAGCGTCGACTACCGCAACCCGCCGAATGGCGACCTGGCCGACATGGCGCGCCTGGTCGAGCAATCGGCAGCCCGCAACTACGACGGCGTGATCGTCAGCATCGCCGACTTCAGCGTGCTGCAAAAACCGCTGGGCCTTGTCGCCGCCAAGAAGATTCCGTTTGTCACGATTAATTCCGGCACCCTGGCGCAAAGCGAGCAGCTGGGCGCCGTGATGCACGTGGGCCAGCCTGAGTACGAGGCAGGCAAGGGTGCCGGCGAAAAAGCCAAGGCGGCCGGCATCAAGTCCTTCGTCTGTGTTAACCACTATGCGACGAATCCATCGTCGTTCGAGCGTTGCCGCGGCTTTGCCGAGGCCATCGGCGTCGATTTCAAGGCGGCCACCCTGGATGCGGGCGAAGATCCGACCACCATCGAAAGCAAGTTGAGCGCCTATCTGCGCAACAACCCGAAAACCCAGGCCGTGCTGGCGCTGGGACCCACCTCGGCCCACGCTTCGCTGAAGGCGCTGGAAAAAATGGGCTTGAAGGGCAAGATGTGGTTCGCCACGTTCGACCTGTCCGATGAAATCTCGAAAGGCATCAAGGATGGCAGCATCCAGTTCGCCATCGACCAGCAACCTTACCTGCAAGGCTACATCCCCGTTGCCGTGCTGGCCATCATGAAGCAGGACAAGACCACGGACCTGGCCAAGGTACGCGAAAAACTGATCAATAACGCCAAGTTCAAGGCGCGCCTGGCCGAGTATGGCCTGGCACCATCGTATGGCCCGCGCCATATCGGTTCCGGTCCTGGTTATGTCACCAAGGACAATATCGGCAAGGTGGAGAAATACGCCGGCCAGTTCCGTTAAGCACCCGCTTTTCAATTCAATCAATACCTTACAACGCCTGACAAAACCGTAGCGAGCGGATGGGAGTTGTGGTTGAGAAGCGGAACTGTGCGAATGCACAGTGAGCATCGGAGACCGCAAATCGCGACGCGCAGTAGATTTTGATAGGTGTTCTTGGTTGCTGTCCCCGCGCGCAGGCCATGCTTGCCGGCGCGCGGGTCCTGCCGCCCTGGAATTGTTGTCGAGGCTGGCAGGTTGCTATAAACAAGGGAGACATAGCATGAGTACCGTGAAAATCAGCGTGGCGCAGGGCGGCATGGCCGCCTCGGGCACGCCGCCGCAAAAACAGGGCACGGATGAGCGCGTGGGGCAGGTCAGCTGGCTCAAGCGGCTGTTCAGCCGTCCGGAATTCGCCTCGATCTCGGGCGCCATCCTGGTGTTCGCCTTCTTCATCCTGACGGCCGGCGACTCCGGCATGTTCAACCTCGATGGCGTGATCAACTGGGCGCAAGTGGCCGCCTACCTGGGCATCATCGCCATCGGCGCCTGCGTCTTGATGATCGCCGGTGAATTCGACCTGTCGATCGGCTCCATGATCGGCTTTGCCGGCATGATGATCGCCATCCCTTCCGTCTACTTTCACTGGCCCGTGTGGGCTGCCATCCTGTTCGCCTTTGCCGGTTCGATGGCGCTGGGCTGGCTCAACGGCTACCTGGTCATCAAGACGCGCCTGCCGTCGTTTATCGTCACCCTGGCCTTTTTGTTCATCTTGCGCGGCCTGACCCTGGCCCTGTCCATCATGTTTGCCAACCGCACCATCGTCAGCGGCATCGGCGCGCTGGCCGCCGACGACTGGCTGGCCGTGACCCTGTTCCATGGGGAAGTGGGCACTTCGCTGTTCGCCTGGATGGCCAAGGCGGGCTGGATCACGGCGCTCGACAATGGCGCGCCGCTGGTCAAGGGCATCCCCAAGGTCATCGTCTGGTGGGCCGGCCTGGCGCTGGTGTCCGGCTTCGTCCTGGCCCGCACCCGCATCGGCAACTGGATTTTCGCCGTCGGCGGCGACGCCAACGCGGCCAAGAATGTGGGCGTGCCCGTGAAAACCATCAAGGTGTCGCTGTTCGTCTTCACGGCCTTCTGCGCCTGTTTGTTTGCTACGCTGCAAGTATTTGACGTGGGATCGGCCGCCGCCGACCGTGGCATGCAAAAGGAATTCGAAGCCATCATCGCGGCCGTCATCGGCGGCGCCTTGCTGACGGGTGGCTACGGTTCCGTCGTCGGCGCCTGCTTCGGCGCGCTGATCTTCGGCGTGGTGCAGATCGGTATCACCTACACCAATATCAATTCGGACTGGTTCCGCGTCTTCCTCGGCGTCATGCTGCTGATCGCGGTACTGTTCAACAACTTTGTCCGTGCGCGTGTCACGGAAGCGAGATAAGCCATGAGCGAATACATCCTTGCGCTGGAAAACATCAGCAAACGTTTCGGCTCCGTCATCGCCCTGCAAAACGTCACCCTGCGCTTGAAACCGGGCGAAGTGCATTGCCTGCTGGGCGATAACGGCGCCGGCAAGTCGACCCTGATCAAGACCCTGGCCGGCGTGCACCGTCCCACCAGCGGGCAATACCTGGTCGATGGCCAACCCGTCAGCTTCAATTCGCCGAAAGAGGCGCTCGACCTGGGCGTGGCCACCGTCTACCAGGACCTGGCGCTGGTGCCATTGCTGTCCGTGGCGCGCAATTTCTTCATGGGGCGCGAGCCGATCAGGAAAATGTTCGGCGTGCTGCCCGTGATGGATATGGAGTATGCGGCCACCACGGCGCGCGACAAGCTGGCCGAAATGGGCATCATGGTGCGCGACCCGCACCAGGCCGTGGGCACCATGTCGGGCGGCGAACGCCAATGCCTGGCCATTGCCCGTGCCATCCACTTCGGCGCGCGCGTGCTGATCCTCGACGAGCCGACGGCCGCGCTGGGCGTGAAACAGTCGTTCAATGTGCTGAAACTGATCTACAAGGCGCGCGAACGGGGCTTGTCCGTGATCTTTATTACCCACAATGTGCACCACGCCTACCCCGTGGGCGATTCGTTCACCCTCTTGAACCGGGGCAAGTCGCTGGGCACTTACACCAAGGAAACCGTTTCCAAGGATGAAGTACTCGACATGATGGCGGGCGGTGCGGAAATGCAAACGCTGATGGCTGAACTCGACGGTGTCACGATTTAAGGATAACCATGAATAACCCGACACAATTTGCCCAGGGCCGCGCGCTCGACGTGATTTGCCTTGGCCGCCTGGCGGTGGACCTGTATGCGCAGCAGATCGGCAGCCCCCTGGAAGACGCGAGCAGTTTCGCCAAGTACCTGGGCGGCTCGTCGGCGAACATCGCCTTCGGCACGGCCAGGCTGGGCTTGAAGTCCGCCATGCTGTCGAAAGTGGGCGACGACCACTTGGGCCGTTTCTTGACGGATACCTTGTCGAAAGAGGGCTGCGACGTCAGCCATGTCGGCATCGACCGCGACAGGCTCACCGCCCTCGTCATGCTGGGCATCAAGGATAAAAACACCTTCCCCCTGATTTTTTACCGTGAAAATTGCGCCGACATGGCCATCGACGCGGCGTCGGTGGATGCGGCCTTCATTGCATCGAGCAAGGCGCTGTTGATCACCGGCACGCATTTCTCGACCAGTGCCATGCACGCCGTCAGCACGCAAGCCTTGAAACTGGCCCGCGCCAATAACGTGCGCACCGTGCTCGACATCGATTACCGGCCCGTGCTGTGGGGACTCTCCGGCAAGGCGGACGGCGAAACGCGTTTCGTCTCGAACGACGGCGTCACCAAGCACTTGCAGGCGATCTTGCCGCAGTTCGACCTGATCGTCGGCACGGAAGAGGAATTCATGATCGCGGGCGGCGCTGCCGACATCATGGCGTCCTTGCGCGCCGTACGGGCCGCCACCCTGGCCACTCTGGTCGTCAAGCGTGGCCCGCTGGGCAGCGCCGTCATCGACAATGTGGTGCCGGCCAGTTTGGATGACGCGTATAACTACCGTGGCGTGCGCGTGGAAGTGCTGAACGTGCTCGGCGCGGGCGATGCGTTTCTGTCCGGCTTCCTGAAAGGCTGGCTGCGCGGCGAGGATTACGAAGCGTGCTGCCGCTACGCGAATGGCTGCGGCGCTCTGGTCGTATCGCGCCACGGCTGCGCGCCGGCCATGCCGTCGCCCGTCGAGCTTGACTATTTCCTGGCCAATGCGGCGAAACTGACGCAGCCGGACCAGGATGCCACCCTGTCCCGCTTGCACCGCACCACGGTCGCGCGCCCGCAGTGGGACGAGTTGTGCGTGTTCGCGTTCGACCACCGCACGCAATTCTTTGAGCTGGCGCAGCAAACTGGCGCAGCCGAGTCGCGTATCTCGGCCTTGAAGCAATTGATGGTGCAAGCCGTGGCGCAGACGGAAACGGCCTTGCAGCTGGCCGGCAAGACGGGCGTGCTGATCGATGGCCGCTATGGCGTCGACGCGCTCAACGATGCGACGGGGCGGGGCTGGTGGATCGGCCGTCCCGTGGAATTGCCGGGTTCGAACCCGCTGCAATTCGACTGGGGCCGCTCCATCGGTTCGCATCTGCTCAGCTGGCCGAAGGAACACGTGATTAAATGCCTGGTGCAGCTGCACCCGGACGACGCCGTGGAAAACCGGCTGGAACAGGAAGCGCAGATCAAGGCCCTGTATGACGCGGCGCAAGTGAGCGGTCACGAACTGTTGCTCGAAGTCATACCGTCGGAATCCCTGCCGCACAGTGACGATACCGTCTTGCGCGCCGTCAAGCGCCTGTACAACCTCGGTATCTATCCGGAATGGTGGAAGCTGGAAAGCATGTCAGCCAAGCAATGGCAAGCCATCGACGCCCTCGTGCACGAGCGCGATCCGTATTGCCGTGGCGTTGTCTTGCTGGGCTTGAACGCGCCGATCGAGAAACTGGCCGCCAGTTTTGAACAAGCCAGTGCCAGCAGCACCTGCAAGGGTTTCATGGTCGGCCGCACCATCTTCCAGGAACCGAGCCGCCGCTGGCTGGCCGGAGATCTTGACGATGCGGGCTTGATCGCCGCCGTGCGCGCCAACTTCGAGCAGCTCATTAGTTTGTGGCAACGCACGCGCAAGCACCTGGAGCGTGCCGCATGAGCGCGACCATCCGCTTGACCATGGCGCAGGCGCTGGTGCGCTATTTATCCGTATTGCGTACGGAAGAAGGTGAATCGCTGTTCGGCGGCGCCTTCGCCATCTTTGGCCACGGCAATGTCGCTGGCCTGGGCGAGGCGCTGTACCAGTACCGGGACAGTTTTCCCACCTACCGCGCCCACAACGAGCAGGCGATGGCGCACTCGGCCATTGCCTATGCGAAAGCCCACATGCGCCGGCGCATGATGGCGGTGACCAGTTCCATCGGTCCCGGCGCCACCAATTTGCTGACCGCCGCCGCGCTGGCCCACGTGAACCGCCTGCCGGTCTTGCTCTTGCCGGGCGACGTGTTCGTCTCGCGCGCGCCGGACCCGGTGCTGCAACAGCTGGAAGATGGCACGGATGGCAGCGTCTCGGTGAATGACGCTTTTAAACCTTTGTCGCGCTATTTCGACCGCATCGTGTATCCCGAGCAATTGCTGACGGCCTTGCCACGCGCCATTGCCGCCTTGACGGACCCGGCCGCCTGCGGTCCCGTCACCTTGTCGCTGCCGCAAGACGTGCAGACGATGGCATATGACTATCCGGAAGAATTTTTTGCGCCGAGGATCGTGCGTTTCCGCGCCTTGCCGCCCGTCGAGCAGGAGCTGGAAGAGGCGGCAGCGTTGTTGAAAAATGCGAAACAGCCGCTGATCGTGGCCGGTGGCGGCGTGCTGTACGGCAAAGCCAGCGCCGCCCTGCAGGCGTTTGCCGAACGGCATGGCATCCCCGTGGCGGAAACCCAGGCGGGCAAGAGTGCCTTGCCGTGGAACCACCCATTGCAGCTGGGCGCCATCGGCGTGACCGGTTCGCCCGCCGCGAACGCGCTGGCGGCGGACGCGGACGTGGTGCTGGCCGTCGGCACGCGCCTGCAGGATTTCACGACCGGGTCGAATTCCCTGTTTGCGCAGGCGCAACTGGTCAGCCTGAACGTCAATAGTTTTGACGCCTTGAAACGCCGTGGCCTGGGCGTGCAGGCGGATGCGACGCTGGGCTTGCAGGGACTGTCGCGGCTGCTGGGTAGCTGGAACAGCGCGGGACTCTGGCTGGAGCGGGCGCAGCAGGCGGGCAATGCCTGGCGCGACACCGTGGCGTCCATCACCGGGAAAAGAGAAGTGGCCGGCTTGCCGTATGACGGCGAAGTCATCGGCGCCGTGCAGCGTTCATCCAGGGACTCCACCACCCGCGACATCGTCGTCTGCGCGGCAGGCACCTTGCCGGCCGAACTCCATAAACTGTGGCGAACGGAAACACCGGGCGGCTACCACATGGAATACGGCTACTCGTGCATGGGCTATGAAATCGCCGGCGGCCTCGGTGTCAAGATGGCCAAGCCTGACTCGGAAGTCATCGTCATGGTGGGCGACGGCAGCTATCTGATGATGAATTCGGAAATCGCCACTTCCGTCATGCTCGATAAAAAACTCATCATCGTCGTGCTCGATAACCGCGGCTATGGCTGCATCAACCGATTGCAGCAGGCGTGCGGCAATGCCTCGTTCAACAATATGTTGCCCGACAGCGCCCCGCATATCGACTTTGCCCTGCATGCGCAATCGTTGGGCGCCATGAGCGAACACGTGGGGTCGATCGCTGAACTGGAACAGGCCATGCTGCGCGCCCGCGCCGCGCCGCGCACGTACCTGATCTGCATCAATACGGACGACACGCGCACGACCGCAGAGGGTGGTTGCTGGTGGGAAGTGGCCGTGCCCGAAGTCTCCACCCAGCCAGGCGTGCAAGCTGCGCGCGCCCGTTATGAACTTGACCGTCTGAAACAAAGGAATTGAGATGACTACCTGGAATGTCAAGATCGGCATCAACCCGATCTCGTGGATGAACGACGATTTACCCAGCCTGGGCGGCGAAACCCCGCTGGAAACAGCGCTGAAAGAGGGCGCCGAGATCGGCTACGTGGGCTTTGAGCTGGGTAACAAGTTTCCGAAAGATGCCCCGGCCCTGAACGCCGTGCTGGGAAAATATAATCTTGCCTGTGTTTCCGGCTGGTATTCGGGCCGGCTGGCGCACCGCTCGGTGGAAGAAGAGATCGCTTCCGTCGGCCCGCATTTGCGGCTGCTGGCCGACAGCGGCGCGACCGTCATGGTGTACGGGGAAGTGGCCGACGCCATCCAGGGCGAAGCGCGCCCTTTATATAAACGCCCCCGTTTCCAGACGCAGCGGCAATGGCAGGCCTATGCCGACAAATTGACGGCGTTTGCGAAGCACTTGCTCGACAACGGCGTGCGCCTGGCGTATCACCACCACATGGGTGCCTACGTGGAAACCCCGGCCGATGTGGATCAATTGATGGCCTTGACGGGGCCGGAAGTGGGCTTGTTGTTCGACACGGGGCACATCACGTTTGCCGGCGGCGATGCGCTGGCGGTGTTAAATAAGCATATCGACAGGATTTGCCACGTGCATTGCAAGGATGTGCGCCCGAACGTGGTGAAACTGGCCCGTAATGGCCACTGGAGTTTCTTGCAGGCCGTCATCAATGGCGCCTTCAGCGTGCCCGGCGACGGCAGCATCGACTTCCCGGCCATTTTGACGCGGCTGTATCTGCACGGCTACGAAGGCTGGCTGGTGGTGGAAGCGGAGCAAGACCCGGCCGTGGCACCCAGTTATCAGTATGCAAAGATGGGCCACGATTACCTGGCAAGCCTGGTCGACGCGATTCCCCGCTTGAAACGGGAGGCGGCATGAGCCCGCTGCTGGTGAAAGCGGGGCAGGGACAGACCATCGTCGAGGTCACGCCCGAGTCGGCCGGCTGGACGCATGTGGGTTTTGCCGCGCATCGCCTGGCGGTCGGCGAATCCCTGAGCCTGGAGACGGGCAGCCGCGAACTGTGCCTCGTCGTGCTGACGGGCACCGTCACCGTGCAGGCGGGCGAGCAGCGCTGGGAAGCCATCGGCAATCGCGCCAGCGTCTTCGAGGACGTCTCGCCCTACGCCGTGTATGTGCCGCTCGATACCCAGGTCAGCATCACGGCCGTGAGCGCCGCCGAAGTGGCCCTGTGCAGCGCGCCGGCCACGACGCACCGTCCGGCGCGCCTGATCGAACCGGCCAGCATGACGCGTTCCGTGCGCGGCAAGGGAGCGAATACCCGCTATGTGTGCGACATCCTGCCGCAGACGGAGGCAGCGGACGGCTTGCTGGTGGTGGAAGTGGTGACGCCGTCCGGCCACTCGTCGAGCTATCCGCCGCACAAGCACGATAGCGACAATGTGCCGCTGGAAAGTTCGTTGGAAGAAACGTATTACCACCGTCTGAACCCGGAGCAGGGCTTTGCCTACCAACGAGTCTACACGGATGACCGTTCCATCGACGAAGCCATGGCCGTGGAAAACCACGACGTGGTGATGGTGCCCAGGGGTTACCACCCCGTCACCGTGCCGTATGGCTATGACGGCTATTACCTGAACGTGATGGCGGGCCCGAAACGCGTGTGGCATTTTAAAAACGACCCGGCCCATGAGTGGCTGATGAATACCAAATAATTTAGCAAACAAGCGAGGATTCAAGATGACAACGCAACAGATCGGCCACTTTATTGGTGGCAACCCCATGGCTTCGCGCTCCGAGCGCACGAGCGAGGTCTTCAATCCCGCCACGGGCGCGGTCACGGCGAAGGTGTCGCTGGCGACTGCCGCCGAGCTGAACGCGGCCGTGGCCGCCGCCCACGCGGCCTTTCCCGCCTGGTCGCAAACCTCGCCCCTGCGCCGCGCACGGGTCATGTTCAAGTTCAAGGAATTGCTGGAAGAGCATGCGGATCAATTGGCGGCGCTGATCACGGCCGAGCACGGCAAAGTGTTTACGGATGCCAAGGGAGAAGTGACGCGCGGCATCGAGGTGGTGGAGTTTGCCTGCGGCATCCCGCAAATGATGAAGGGCGAGTACAGCGAGCAAGTGGCCGGCGGCATCGATGCCTGGTCGATCCGCCAGGCGCTCGGTGTCTGCGTCGGCATCACGCCGTTCAATTTCCCCGTGATGGTGCCGATGTGGATGTTCCCGATGGCGATTGCCTGCGGCAATACGTTCGTACTCAAACCGTCCGAGCGCGACCCGTCGGCCAGCCTGCTGCTGGCGCAGCTGTTGACGGACGCGGGCTTGCCGGACGGCGTCTTCAACGTGGTGCAGGGCGACAAGGAAGCCGTGGACGGCTTGCTGCACCATCCGGACGTGCGCGCCGTCAGCTTTGTCGGCTCCACGCCGATCGCCGAATATATCTACGCCACCGGCTGCGCGCAGGGCAAGCGCGTGCAGGCCTTGGGTGGCGCGAAAAACCACATGGTCGTCATGCCGGACGCGGATATCCCGCAGACGGTCGATGCCCTGATGGGTGCGGCGTTTGGTTCGGCGGGCGAGCGCTGCATGGCCATTTCCGTCGTCGTGGCGGTGGGCAATGTGGCGGATCAGCTGGTCGAAGCGCTGGTGCCGCGCATCGCCGCCTTGAAAATCACGCAAGGCATGGATCTGTCGGCGGAAATGGGCCCCGTGGTGACGCAGGTGCACAAGGATAAAATTACCGCTTACATCGCCACCGGCGTCAAGGAAGGCGCCAAGCTGGTCAGTGATGGACGCGGTTTCGTGCTGCCCGGCCATGAAAACGGCTTTTTCCTCGGTGGCAGCCTGTTCGACCATGTCACGCCCGAGATGACCATCTATAAAGAGGAAATCTTCGGCCCTGTCCTGTGCATCGTGCGCGTGCCCGATTTTTCCACCGCGCTGGACCTGGTCAACGCGCACGAATATGGCAATGGCACGGCGATCTACACGCGCGATGGCAACACGGCGCGCGAATACACGCACCGGGTGCAGGTCGGGATGGTGGGCGTCAACGTGCCGATTCCCGTGCCGATGGCCTTCCACAGCTTCGGCGGCTGGAAGCGCAGCCTGTTCGGCGATCATCACGCGCATGGCCCCGAATCGGTGCGCTTTTACACGAAACAGAAGGCCGTGACCCAGCGCTGGCCAGCCTCCACGGCCGCTGGGGCTGAATTTGCCATGCCGACCCTCAAGTAAAACGCAAAACCCGCTGGTTCGCTTCTTGCTTACTGCAATGGTTAATCATTTAGCCATTGCAGATTGCTCCCATGACGTCCAGCCGTACCCAGCCTTTGCGCATCGTTGTCGTCAACACCATTGTCGAGCACGGCGTGCACGCGGATGCAGCATTGGCTGCCCAAGTGCTGCGCGGCAATGCCTTGCGCATCGGCTTGCTGGAATCGGGCTTTGACATCGTCGCCTCGCTGCCAGCCGACCTCTACCTTCCCGAGCGCATCGCGCAACTGCAGCCTGACCTCATCATCATCGACGCCGAATCGGACGCGCGCGACGTGCTCGAACACATCGTCATCGCCACGCGCGACGAGCGCCGCCCCATCGTATTATTTACCGAAGACGGCGCCACGGCCAGCATCGACGCGGCCATGGCGGCCGGCGTCTCCGCCTACATCGTCGCCGGCCTGCAGGCCGAGCGTATCTTGCCCGTGCTGAACGTGGCCCTGGCGCGCTTTCGCCAGGAAGAAAAACTCCGCGCCGAATTGCTCGACACGCGGCACAAGCTGCTGGAACGCAAGGTGATCGAACGGGCCAAGGGCCTGCTGATGACGCATCAGGGCTTGACGGAAGAGCAGGCTTACCAGCGGCTGCGCAGCATGGCGATGAATAAAAAGCTGAAACTGGCGGAAATTGCCCAGCGCATCCTCGACGTGGAGGACTTGCTGGGATGAGTCGATATGGTGCAATGCACCATATCAGTGCGTACTTGCCTGTCAGTAGCTGGCACGCAAGATCAGCGCCGCGCTGCGTGGTTCTCCATAGAAATTGCCATTACTGGAGCGGCCCATGGTGCGGTAATAGGTCTTGTCGAAGACATTATTGATATTGACGCTGGCGCTCCAGTGGCGGTCGATGCGGTATTGCGCCATGGCATTCCAGACGGCATAGCTTGCCTGTGTATAGTTGAATGGCACGGCAGGGCCGTTGAACTTGCCTGTGGCCGCATTCCAGCTGGCAGCCGTGCCTTGTGCGTATTGCTTGCTCTGCATGGTTGCACCGGCGCCCAGTTTCCAGGCGGAAGCCGCCCCCGGCAATTGCCAGCTGCCCCACAGCTTGAGCGCATGCCTGGGCGTGATCGTGCTGAAAACGGCCTTGTCCGTTTCATTGCTGTTGTGGTTGTAGGTATAGCCGCCGGACAATTGCACGCCAGCGGCCACTTCACCGTTGACTTCCAT
This sequence comes from Janthinobacterium sp. UMAB-60, assembly GCF_900095235.1. Classification (NCBI taxonomy): domain Bacteria; kingdom Pseudomonadati; phylum Pseudomonadota; class Betaproteobacteria; order Burkholderiales; family Oxalobacteraceae; genus Janthinobacterium; species Janthinobacterium sp. UMAB-60. Next base: position 3,698 of record NZ_LT607509.1, on the reverse strand, counting down.
TTCCACGCCCTGGCTGACGACCTTGCCGGAAGCCAGGTAGCAGCAATTGCTGGAAAATAGGGCGGACTGTTCTTCATAGCGGGGATCGTTGACGGCCCGGCCATCCTGCACGATGCGGTACAGGGCCAATGCCGTATTGAGCTTGCCGCCCAACAGTTCCCCTTTCAGGCCCAGTTCGCTATTTGCACCGCGCATGGGGCGCAAGCCCGTGCCCGGCGCGGGGCCAGCCTTGAAGTCGGCTTGCGGCTTGAATATTTGCGCGTGGCTCGCATAGGCCGACCACTCGTGATTGATATCGTGCACGAAGCCGATGAAAGGGGTGACCTTGGTCGGTTCCGCGTATTGCGTCAAACCTGAAGTGTCCCAGATGCCCGTGTCCGTATCGAGTTCGCGATAGTGCTGGCGGTAGCGGTAGCGGTTGACCCGCGCGCCTGCGATCAGCTTGCTGCCTTCGGCCACGTCCAGGCGTAAGGTGGCGTAGGCGCCATATTGGGTCTGGCCCCAGGGATCGTAGTCGCGTTCAACGGGGCCATACACAGGTTTGGGAAAGGGAGTATTTCCTGGGTGAAACAAATCTCCCGGCGTGCCGTTGCCTTCCAGCGGATAGCTGGCCACCCAGCTGCTGGTGACTTTCTGGCCATCGATGCCGGCCAGTACTTCATGTGTACGGCCGAACCAGTCGAAGGCGCCGCTGACGTTGATATCGAGCAGTTGTTGCTTGTTATGGTATTGCGTGTGGCCGCTTTGCCAGCGGCCGCCCGTCAAGGTTTGCGGATCGATGGCGCCCAGGATGAAACCATCGTCCGTCGCGCCGGCCTGGCGCATCTGCGCAGCATTCGCGCGCAGGGTCCAGCGCTGTGCCAGGCGCCAGGTCAGCTTGGCAAACAGTTCTTTCGAGGTGGAATCGACGCCGGCCCAGTCGGCCATCGCGCCCGTGTTGCGGGGCAAGTGCAGCTCGGCGCCCGTACTGTAGCGGGGCAAGCCCGGCCAGGTTCCCCGGTCATGCGTGCGCTGTTCGCGAGCGCCGATGGCCAGCACGGCACCGGGCGCGATATCGGCTTCCAGTACGCCATAGATGAGCGGCTTTTCCGTCGCGCGGATGGCCGTGAAGTATTTGCGGTTTTCATAGGCGACGACGACGCGTCCGCGCAACTTGCCGTCGAACGCCAGCGGGCCGGAAGCATCGAGGTCGCTGCGGTAATTGTTCCAGCTGCCGGCCGCTACGCTGGCATTGAACTGCGGCGCGGCAGTAGGCATCTTGCGCACGAGATTGACGGCGCCACCTGGGTTGCCCGTGCCGTTCAGCAAACCCGCCGCGCCGCGCAGGATTTCCACACGATCATATTCCGCCAGGTCGGCTGCGATGCTGGCGGAAAAGCCCGTATCCATGGGGGCACCGCCATCGAGCTGGTAGCTGCTGATTTCAAAGCCACGCGCATACAGCTTCTGTATCAGGAAAGTATTGTCCTGTACGGTGATGCCGACGGCTTGTTCGGCTGCCTTGCTCAAGTCGCTGATATTCTGGTCGTCGAGGCGCTGGCGCGTCAGCACCGAGACTGTTTGCGGGTGTTCGCGCAAGGATTGGGCCGTCTTGCCTATGGTAATGACCGGCGTGGTATACGAAGCCGTGCCTTCTGTTTCGCCGTCGCGCCGGCCCGTCACGCGGATTTCACGCATGCTGATTTCCGTTGCCTGCGGCGCAGCAGCCGCCTTGCGCAACACATAATTGCCGTCGCCGCGTTGCTCCGCTTCCCAGCCGCTCCCTTGCAGCAATTGCGCATAAGCCTGGTCGACTGTGTAGTTGCCGTGCAAGCCAGGCGAACTCAGGCCGGCCAGTTGCGTGGCATCGAAGGCGATGGCGACACCGGCCGTGCTGGCATAACGGCTGATGGTGGCGCCCAGTGGCCCGGCGGGAATGTCGACGTTGCGGGCGGTGCTGGTGGCGTCAGCAGACGCGACGGCTGGAGTGAGTAATGGTGCGGTGGCCAGCATGGCCAGCAGGACGGTACGTACAGCGTGGGCGACGGCGGTGCGGCGCGCGATACTTGGTGCAGCGGTCATGGAATTCCTTCAGGGTTAACGCGTCTTTCAGGACGCTTGCAGGAAGGAGGTCGGATCAGAGCCCAAAAAAGTGCACGCTTTTGGGAATATATTTTTCAGGCGGGCAGCACGCGTACCCAGAAACGCGTGTGCATCACGATGTGCAGCGGGAAACCGTTGGCCAGCACTTGCAGGGCGCGGTCGCTATCTGCCAGCGGGAAGTTGCCCGATACGCGCAGGTCGGCCACGCGCGGATCGCATTGCAGCACGCCACGGCGGTAGCGTCCCAGTTCCGCCAGCAAGCGAGACAGCGGCATGTTGTCAACCAATAAACTGCCGTCCTGCCACGCGCCCGCGCCGAATTCAGCCGGCGCGGGGCCTTGCATGGCGCCATCGGCGCCAATGCGCAATTGCTGGTCCGCTTGCACCAGCATGGGGCGCTGCTGTCCGCTGCGCACTTCCACGGCCTTTTCCAGTACGGTGACCAGCGTGCCCGCATGATCGCTGCGCACGAGGAAGCGCGTACCCAGCGCGCGGATGCGGCCATGTGGCGTATCTACCAGGAAAGGCCGGGCGCCATAGCCGATGGCCAGATGGGGATCGGCGACCGTGCCGATGAAAATTTCACCGCTGCGCAACAGCAGGCGGCGCTGCGCCTCGTCATAGGCCAGGTCCACGGCGCTATCCGTATTGAGCACGAGGCGCGAGCCGTCGGGCAAGATCAGGCGCCGCTGTTCGCCCGTTGCCGTGGAGATGTCGGCCAGCATGGCCAGCCGCCATTCCCGCGCGGCGGGCTGGCGCCAGCCATGCCATGCGAGGCCGCTGGCACCCAGCACGGCCAGGGTGCCGCGCAGCACGCCGCGGCGCGATACCTGCGCAAGCCTGGTTTGCGCCGCAGCCTGCAAGGCTGGCGCGGCCAAAGCGCCGGGCACGCTGCCCAGTTGCCGCTGCATCGCTTCGATGCGTTGCCAGGCGGCACCGTGGGCGGGGTGTGCGTCGCGCCAGCGCTGCCAGCGCAACCGGTCCTCCGGCGTGACGTGGCCCGAGCACAGGCGCGCATACCAGGCAGCCGCCGCGCGCAGCGCGCGCAACTCCATGCTGGACAGGCCGCCCGCGCTCATGCTTCGAGCGCCGCTTGCAGCAGGCATACCTGCAGCACGGCCTTCGCCATGTAGTTGTTCACGCTGCGCAGGCTGATGCCGAGCTCCTGCGCAATGCGGGCATAGCTGAGGCCCTCGAATTGCGACAGGATGAAGACTTGCTTGACTTTTGCGCCCAGGCCGTCGAGCAACGCATCGATCTCGTGCAGTGTTTCCAGCACGATGGCGCGCGCCTCGCACGACAGTTCCTGTGCTTGCGGCCATTGCGCCAAGGTTTCCAGGTAAGCCTGTTCCAGCGCGCGGCGGCGGTAGTGATCGACCACGACTCTGCCGGCGATGGTCGCCAGGTAACTGCGCGGTTCGCGGATGGCTTCCGCATTGCGGTCGACCAGCAGGCGCACGAAGGTGTCGTGCGCCAGGTCGGCGACATCGCCCATATTGCCCAGGCGTGCGCGCAGCCAGCCTTTCAGCCAGCCGAGGTGTGCGCCGTAGAGCGTGCCGACAGGGTGGGGGGGAAAGGGGAGCGGGGCGGGCATGGGGGGCGTGACGGTCGTGAAT
>NZ_LT607508.1:32021-50924 GCF_900095235.1 Janthinobacterium sp. UMAB-60 | reverse complement strand
CCCTGACCGGGTCCATCCTGGGCGTGCAGTATGACGCGCTGCTGGCCGGCTTGGCCGGCGGCCTAGTCTCGCTGTCCTACCTGCCGCCCATGCGTGGACCGCAGATCGCCGGCAGCGTGATCGGCTCGTCGTTGATCGCGGGCTGGTTCGCGCCGGTGGCCAGCGTCACCGCAGCGAATTATTTTCCATTCCTGTCGAGCGCCGGCGAATCGGGTATCCGCATCGCCGCCGCAGCCGGCCTGGGCCTGTGCGCCCAGGTCATCATCCCGGCCGCATTCGCCTGGCTGCGCAAGAAAGGAGACCTGCCATGAACATTTTGTATTCGATCGACATGGCGGCGGCGGCTATCGTGCTGGCGCGAGGGCTGTTCGTCGAGCTCAATCATATGCGGCCCGGCACGGGCAGTCCTATCCGCATCACTTGGATAGCGCTCACGGCCGGTGCTGCCGCCGTGATGCTGTTCGGCGTGACACCGGCCTGGCCAGAGGTGCTGCTCCATTGTGGCATCGCTGCGCTAGTCTGTGTCGACCGGCGCTCATCGTTCTGGAAGGGATCGTCATGCAACTGAGTAAAAATTTCTCGCTGGCCGAACTGACCGCCTCCGACTGGGCGGCGCGCCATGGTGTCGACAACACGCCGCCGGCCGTCGTGCTGGCCGAACTGCAGCGTACGGCCGAGATGCTGCAGCGCATCCGCAATTATCTGACGGCCAGCACCGGCATCGATACGCCGCTGACCAATATCAGCGGCTACCGCTCGATTCCGGTGAATCGGGGCATCGGCAGCACTGACGGCAGTGACCACGTGCGCGGCTGCGCGGCTGACTTCAAGGCGCTGCGCATGACGCCATACCAAGTATGTCAGGCGTTACTGCCGAAATTGGACGAGTTCGGTATCGGCCAGATTATCAATGAGCTGACCTGGGTGCATGTCAGCACAAAGATGGTGGCCAAGCCGATCAACCGCATCATCACCATCGACCGCCACGGCACGCGCGCTGGCATCTTGCAGGTGCGGCCGTGAGCGCCCTGGGCAGCAAGCTGTGGCGCAGCCAGCTGGGCGGGCTGATGTTTCATTGCCCCGGTTGCGGCTATGATCACGTCGTCCACGAAGCCGGACAAGGCTGGTCCGGCCCCACCTGGTCGTTCAATGGCAACGGCGATAAACCAACGTTTTCGCCTTCTGTGCTGGTCACGACAGGTCGCGCGGTCGATTCGTCATTTGTGAAAGAAGAGGGGGATCCGCCGGAGGTGTGCCATTCATTCGTCATCGATGGCCGGATCCAGTTTCTCGGCGATTGCGACCATGAGCTGGCCAGCCAGACTGTTGAAATGCCAGATTGGCGGGCATCTTGAGCCCCATCAGCGTGCTGGCGGGCGCCGCCGTCAGTGGGATCTGGAAGGCGGCCGCCATCATCTTGGCCACCACGCTACTGCTGGTGGCCAGCTCCACTGGCACAGGCTGGTGGCTGGCAGCGGGCGACCGTGACACCGCGCGCGCTGCGCTGGTGCTGGAACAAGACGTTAGCGCGCAGCTGCGTGGCTCGATCAGCGAGCAAAACCGCGCCATCGATGGCATGGCCAAGGCAACCCTGGCGGCGCAGGAGCGCGGCGCGGCAACGCAGGCTGCCGCAGCTGCTGCGGGCAAGAGATACGATAAGGCGCAGGCGCAGCTGGCCGGTGTGCGCGCCGCGACCTGTGGCGAGACGATGCCGGCCGTCAGGTTGCTACTGGAGAATGTGAGATGAGGAAGAATAATGCAAGCATAGGGCGGCCAGCTGAGGAATCAAAACAAGCTGGCGCGGCGCATGGATGCTTACTCTTGCCCGGCCACCTAGCAGTCATTTTTAGCATGCTGGCGTTGGCCGGCTGCACCACCGCTCCGCTGGCGCCGGTTCGCGTCGAGGTGCCAGTGATGGTGCCGTGTGTCGGCGAGGTGCCGCCACGCCCGGCCTACGAGTTCGACAAGCTGACACTTACGGCAACGGATGGCGAGATCATCCTGGCACTGGCGCGTGATTGGCCGCGCGGGCGGAAATATGAGGGAGTGATCGAGGCGCTGATCGAGGGGTGCCGACTCACTCAATAAATCAGTAAAGATTGTTAAATTCTTAGATTATACGAAAAAAATTAGCAATATCAAAAAATTCGAAATTCAAGTATTTTTTAAATTAATAATATTATGATGACGTCATTACAGAATTCGTTTGCAATATTTTTTAGCGTGAGGTAAATTTATATATTCAGCGGTTAATGATCGTGAATTTTCAACTTCCCAATACATCCTTATTTCTTTCTGATAAGCATAACCATCTACTGGCTTCAAAAATGCGATCGGTGCTTTCAGTGGTTCGAGGTCATTAAGTTCTCTTCCTATATATTGAACTTGACCCATTAAAGTATTTTTGATAATGTGTTTGCGCATTAATTCTGCGGTTATTTCATAGAAAAATCTTCGCGGATTTGAGATTTCTACGCAGTATTGGCCGATGTCGCTGTTCATTTTATCTGGTATGAAATCGCTGGTTAAGCATAGGATAATTCCATCTTCCAATGCAATGAAATTCTGAGTGTTGGAAATTTGTACATTCTCCGATCCTCGTACATCGATGCCGGATCTTCTACATGTTTCTAATATATGCGGGTCATCCCATTTTCCCTTAACTCCGCTTGAGCGATATATAAGACTTCCTTCGGCAGCATCGCCCCGGCCGGGATTATCAAAGGCTCTGCAAATCTTCAATGTGCTTAATTTTATGCATCCATTAACAAATTGATCGGCATAGTCTGGATCGGTAAGAAATCTATAAAGTTTTTTTGGTGCATTATTATTCGTTTCTGGAATGAGGCCAAGCGCCCGAACTAGTGCTATCTTTGAATAAAAAGGTGTCACGAAATCGCGGGAATACATAGCAATATTTCCTTTTCTATTTTATAGTTATTTATAAATTATTTTTTATTTTGTTAGATTTTCATTGATTGTCAAATTTCGAGGGCGATGGCTCAACTTGATAAATTTTCGCATTCCCACTGTATTTCGTTCCCTTTTCTCAACTATTCAGAACAATGACATAAGTAAGTATATCGAACTAAGTTCAGGGTAGTAGCGGCCACCAGCGCCGCATGCGGCCCGCTTCTCGTCCGCATAATCGTGCAGCATGTAATGCCGGGGTACCTTACTACCTGGCCGAACGTGGTTTCGGCATCGATCGCTCAACTCCAGCGAAGACCCCCAGCTCCTGCATCAACGTCGTTCCGTGCGGCGTCCATGTGCCGTTCTTGCCGCCAATCAGAGCTAGGCGGCACCTCTCCGTAGACTCTTCTTCGGTGTGAGCTTAGCAATGAGTCTCCGCACATTTGTTTACTGTACAACATGCATCAGCTTGATATACTGTACGTATATACAGTATTTTTGGTAAATGCTATGAAGATAAGAGTGGTTAAGATGCGTTCAGCTGGGGTGGCTGTAGAGCGCCGCATGCTGAACGACCGATACACCGTCAAGCACTACGGGATGCTGGTCATCATGGACGTGACTGATCAGGGCCTGCGGCGTCCTGTGAAGGTGGCGCGACTTACGCAGCCCGGCAGGCCAGGCCCTTATATGGAACTGCTCGATCCGCACATCGTGTGGGCAAACGATGGCAAGTTCACGCTGGCAGGGTTTGAGCGGACAACGAATGCAGAGGGCCATGTGGTCGAGTTTGCGCAGTCGTGGCTTTGCGCGGTGGATCTGGCCATGCCAGAGCCGGAAACCGATACTAGGAACGTTCGACCGATGCGGTCATGAGAAATTCTCAAACGCCCCTAACTACAGTCGAGCTGGTAGAAATCCGGCTCCGTAGCGATTCGCCGGACATGCTCTCCGTGCTGCGAGAGATCATGCGCCTGCGCGCAATCGTATCCAAGGCGGACCAGCTGGAGCGCAGCCTGGGGCCAACTGATGGTGCGGCAGCGGTGATCCGTGATGTTTTGCGTGCTGAGCTGGACGAGGAGCCATCCATTGCAGAACTGATGTGGACCGATCTAAACGTGCTGTGAAGAGGTGGTAATGAGTAGGATTCGGGCGCCGCTCAGCATCGAGCAACTGAAAGAAATCCAAGGTCGCAACGACTCGGCCGATGTGCGCGTGCTTTTGTGGGAGGTTCGGCGCCTGCGTGAGATCGCAGTGGCGGCCGATGAATTGGAGCGCAGCTTGGGCTCGCGCGTCGGCATGTCCGGGCTGATCCGTGCCTCGCTTCGGGTGCAGCTGGATGGTGAGCCTTGCACCGTCTCGATGTCGCCATCGACATGAGCGTGGCCGCTTAGCGTGCTGGGCAAGATTGTCCGGCGGATGCCCAGCCGGCCACGCGCTGTTGCTGGTCGACCAGCACGATAACTCGGCAGCGGGCCGCATCGCTGCCGTAGTTCAGTTGCAGGTATTCGCCCTGGTGCTGGTAGCTGGCGGGCGTGCCGTAGCGGGTGGCGAGGGCGAAGCTGTCCAGCCCGATCAGATCGCCTCCGCGGTGTTCGACAATGCCACTGGACGTGCAACTGCACAGTGCAAGCAAGAGGAGGGCGCCCAGCGCGTGCTTCATTGCAATCTTTCCTTTTGGGTTATGCTTACAGAAGGCAGTGCCTTCTATTATGTTGGCTGCCTACCTACCTGATCTTGTGCGGCCTCAGAAAGAGGCGAAGAAGCCGCCAAAACAGGGGCGAAATTTGGGCGAAAACGTGGACGTTTCCAGACTTTTCCAGACATTTAGAAAGATGCGAAAACGGCATCCTTACTATGTCTAAGGAGGTTTGCGAATGTTTAAGACAGGAGTCAAGAATTTCTGTATAATCTGCTTTTGCGCCAATAGGAAATGCTATGCGTCTACTTCAAAAAGCACTCACATTCGATGACGTGCTGCTCGTCCCAGCCTACTCCAACGTTCTGCCCGCCGATACGTCCCTCAAAACTCGCCTGACCCGCAATATCACCCTGAATATTCCCTTGCTGTCCGCAGCCATGGATACGGTGACGGAAGCCCGTCTGGCGATCGCGATGGCCCAGGAAGGCGGCATCGGTATCATCCACAAGAATTTGAATCCGAAGGACCAGGCACGTGAAGTGGCCCGTGTAAAACGTTTCGAAGCTGGCGTGCTGCGCGATCCGATCACGATTCCTCCGGACATGAAAATCCGCGACGTGATCGCGCTGACGGAACAATACGGCATCAGCGGTTTTCCTGTCGTCAAGGGCAAGGAAGTGGTCGGTATCATTACCAACCGCGATTTGCGCTTTGAAAAGGAACTCGACGCGGAAGCCTCCGCCAAGATGACGCCGCGCGAAAAACTCGTCGTCGTCAATGAAGATGCCGACACGGCCGAAGCCAAGCGCCTGATGAACAAGCACCGCCTCGAGCGCGTGCTGGTCGTCAATGACGCGTTTGAGCTGCGCGGCCTGATCACCGTCAAGGATATCCAGAAGTCGACTTCCCACCCGTTCGCGTCGAAAGACAGCCAGGGCAAGCTGCTGGTCGGCGCTGCCGTCGGTGTCGGTGCCAAGGATGAAGAGCGTATCGACCTGCTGGTCGCCGCCGGCGTCGACGTGCTGGTGGTCGACACGGCCCACGGTCACTCGCAAGGCATCCTCGATCGCGTACGCTGGATCAAGACCAAGTACCCGCAGGTGGAAGTGATTGGCGGCAACATCGCTACCGCCGCCGCCGCCAGGGCGCTGGTGGAATACGGCGCCGATGCGGTCAAGGTCGGCATCGGCCCTGGCTCCATCTGCACCACGCGTATCGTCGCCGGTGTGGGCGTGCCGCAAATCACGGCCATTTCGAACGTCGCCGAAGCACTCGAAGGTACGGGCGTGCCATGTATCGCCGACGGCGGTATCCGCTTCTCGGGCGATATCTCGAAAGCGCTGGCCGCTGGCGCCTCGACCGTCATGATGGGTTCCATGTTTGCCGGTACGGAAGAAGCGCCAGGCGAAGTGATCCTGTACCAGGGCCGCAGCTACAAGTCGTACCGCGGCATGGGCTCGCTGGGCGCGATGTCCGATGGGTCGGCTGACCGTTATTTCCAGGACGCCACCATGAAGGCCGACAAGTTCGTGCCTGAAGGTATCGAAGGCCGCGTGGCCTACAAAGGCAGCGTGCTGGCGATCATCTTCCAGCTGGTGGGCGGCGTGCGTCAATCGATGGGTTACTGCGGTTGCGCCACCATCGACGAACTGCGCGAAAAAGCGGAATTCGTGGAAATCACCTCGGCCGGCATGCGCGAGTCGCATGTCCATGATGTGCAAATCACGAAAGAAGCACCTAACTACCGTTCAGAGTAATTAGCGACAGACCAGACCGGCGCCCAGTGCGCCGGTTTTGTAATGACCCCAGATAAAGTCCCCATCATGCATTCTAAAATCCTCATTCTCGATTTCGGTTCCCAAGTCACCCAGTTGATCGCCCGCCGCGTGCGCGATTCCGGTGTGTTTTCCGAAGTCTTCCCGTATGACGTCAGCGACGAATTCGTGCGCAACTATGGCGCCGCCGGCGTGATCCTGTCGGGCAGCCACAATTCCACCTTGGACGGCGACTCGCCGCGCGCGCCGCAAGCCGTGTTCGAGCTGGGCGTGCCCGTGCTGGGCATCTGCTACGGCATGCAAACCATGGCGGCCCAGCTGGGCGGCAAGGTGGAAAATGGCCTGGTACGCGAATTCGGCTACGCCGAAGTGCGCGCCCGCAGCCATACCAAGTTGCTCAACGGTATTGCCGACTTCGTCACCGACGAAGGCCACGGCATGCTGAAAGTGTGGATGAGCCATGGCGACAAAGTGCTGGAAATGCCGCCAGGCTTCAAGCTGATGGGCAACACCCCGAGCTGCCCGATCGCCGCCATGGCCGACGAAGAACGCCAGTTCTACGGCGTGCAATTCCACCCGGAAGTGACGCACACGGTGCAGGGCAAGGCCATCATCGGCCGTTTCGTGCATGAAATCTGCGGCTGCAAGTCGGACTGGAACATGCCCGACTACATCAGCGAAGCGGTGGAAAAAATCCGCGCGCAAGTCGGTACCGACGACGTCATCCTGGGCCTGTCCGGCGGCGTCGATTCGTCCGTAGCCGCTGCCCTGATCCACCGCGCCATCGGCGACCAGCTGACCTGCGTCTTCGTCGACCACGGCCTGCTGCGCCTGGATGAAGGCAAGATGGTGATGGACATGTTCGCCAAGAACCTGGGCGTGAAAGTCATCCGCGTCGATGCGGAAGAGCAGTTCATGGGCCACCTGGCCGGCGTCACCGACCCCGAGCAGAAGCGCAAGATCATCGGCCGCGAATTCGTCGAAGTCTTCCAGGTGGAATCCGGCAAACTGGTCAACGCCAAATGGCTGGCGCAAGGCACGATCTACCCGGACGTGATCGAATCGGCCGGCAAGGGCAAAAAGGGCCAGACCATCAAGAGCCACCACAATGTGGGCGGCTTGCCGGACACCATGAAGCTCAAGTTGCTGGAACCCTTGCGCGAACTGTTCAAGGACGAAGTGCGCAAACTGGGCGTGGCCCTGGGCTTGCCGCATGACATGGTGTACCGCCACCCGTTCCCGGGCCCGGGCCTGGGCGTGCGCATCCTCGGCGAAGTCAGGAAAGACTTTGCCGACCTGCTGCGCCGCGCCGACGCCATCTTCATCGAAGAACTGCGCAACACGCCGTACGAATTCGTCGCCGGCCAGGCCGTCGACCCGGACGCGCTGCCGGCGAACTGGTACGAAGCGACCAGCCAGGCATTCGCCGTCTTCCTGCCCGTCAAATCGGTGGGCGTGATGGGCGATGGCCGTACCTACGAATACGTGGTGGCCCTGCGCGCCGTGCAGACGCAGGACTTCATGACCGCCCACTGGGCGCACCTGCCGCACAGCCTGCTGGGCAAGGTATCGAACCGCATCATCAATGAAGTGCGCGGCATCAACCGCGTCGTCTACGATATCTCGGGCAAGCCGCCGGCGACCATCGAGTGGGAGTGAGTTTCCCTCAGAAAATTTTGCATGTCGGATGACTGAATAAGCCAAAGCCCTGTTTTTACAGGGCTTTTTTTTATGGAGCCAGCCCCCTGCAGCAGTACGTTGAACGCGAACAAGCGCTGAGAGCATGTGATCGACGCTATTTTACGCAATGTCTTTTTTAACTGCGGATACAGCAATATTTTTTTAATTTATTAAAAAACAAAATTTCATATTAAAATAATTACTTGTCGCCAAGGTGGCGCCAACTTGGCTTGCTCACAAATCACTGACACGGCGATTTTTGCCGTTGTTTATCGTATGTTGACATTCAGCTTGCGGCCGCCGCGCCAGCCTTCAAGCCCAGTGCCGGACAGGGAGCGATGATGCAATTGAAGACCCCCGGCGTGTATATCGTCGAGCAGGATGCATTTCCCAATACGGTAGTCGAGGTGGCCACGGCGATACCGGTGTTTCTCGGCTACACCGAGAAGGCTGCCGACGGACCTGTTTCCAAGGCAGGCATTCCCACCCGTATCGGCTCGCTGGTGGACTATGTGCGTATCTTCGGCGGCCCACCGGTGCCGAGGTTTTCGCTGGCCCCCGGCACCGACCAGAAGACCCTCACCGCCGCATTGGCACAGCAGTTTTTCCTTTACCACGGTGTGAAGCTGTACTTCATGAACGGCGGCGGACCGGCCTACGTGATATCGGTGGGAACCTTTGCCAGTGTCCAGGTCTATGGTATCCAAGCCTCGGATTTCATGCCGGAAGGTGATCCCGCCGGCGTCAGGGAAGCCCCGTTCGATGCCTTGAAAAAAGTGCTGGATGTGACGCTGATCGTGGCGCCGGACAGTGTCTTGCTCGCTGGTGCGGACGATTGCTACCAGTTCTGGCAGGCGGCGCTCCAGCATTGCGGCGGCATGCAGAACCGCATGGCGCTGATCGACATCCATGGCGGCGGCAGGCAGCGTACCTTTGACCCGGACGGTGATGTTATTTCCGGCAAGAAGGATGGCTTGCGCGAGAAAATCGGCAGCAATTTCCTCAACTACGGCGCGGCCTATTATCCGTGGCTCAATTTTGATGTGGTCGACGAAGGCAGCATCACCTACGACAGCCTGCAAGACGCAGGGCTGGCGTTGCTGGCTGACGCGCTCAAGGCCGAACTGGCGGCGATGAAGCCGCACCCCTCCGCGCAGATGCAAGGCAACATGAACACCCTGTATGCCGCCATCCCACATCGGCTGCCGGCCGACGCCGTTCCGCTGCCAGCCGGCACGGAAAGCCGCACGGCGGTGATTGCGCGCTGTCATGACCAGCTTCGGCAGGTGAGTCCCTTGTACCAGCGCGTGGTGGCCGACATGCTGGCGCTGGCCAACCAGTTGCCGCCGGCCTGCGCCATGGCTGGCGTGTACGCGCGGACGGATGAAAGTGCTGGCGTGTGGATGGCGCCGGCCAACACCAGCATCATGGGGGCGCTCTCGCCGATGGTGGATATCTCGCATGACGACCAGGAGGATCTGAACATGCCGCTCGACGGGCGGGCGGTCAACGCGATCCGCACCCTTCCCACGCGTGGCCTGGTGGTGTGGGGCGCGCGCACGCTCGATGGCAACAGCGATGACTGGCGCTACATCAACGTGCGTCGCACGCTGATCATGCTGGAGCAATCGATCAAGAACGCGATGCTCGCCTATGTCTTCGCGCCCAACGCGGCCACGACCTGGGCGGCGGTGCAGAACATGATCTCCAACTTCCTGACCAACCAGTGGCAGAGCGGCGCGCTGGCCGGCGCCAAGGCGCAGGATGCGTTCAGCGTGCAGATCGGTCTGGGCAGCAGCATGAGCGGCGACGATATCCTGAACGGTTATATGCGCGTGTCGATACGCGTGGCATTGCTTCATCCGGCCGAATTCATCGTGCTGACATTCCAGCAGCAACAGCTGGTTTCCTGAACGCTTATCGAGGAGTCATTGTGATGGCAGGAGTACCGCAAGACCCAGGCCGAAGGCCGCTGGGTGGCAAGACCAGCCTGGTGTCGATGATGGTCACGCTGAACGGGCATGTCATGCCGGATGACTATGCAGTCGAAAGCATACACGTCACGGGCGAGCTCAATCGCCTGGGCACGGCGCGCATCGTGCTCGCCGACGGCGATCCGTCCACGGGGGGATTCAAGCTTAGTACGGCCGACACGCTGCTGCCCGGCGTGACGGTGGAGGTCGCAATAGGCTACCACCCGAACATCAGCACCGTCTTCAAGGGCATCATCGTCAAGCACGGCATGCGGATAGGCGGACAGGGCGGCTCGCAGCTGGTGCTGAGCTGCGCCGAGGTTGCCGTCGGAGCGCCGGTGCAAGCCGACAACAGCTGCGTACTGCTAGTCGCCTATGGCGAGTCGATCCTCGCGTTCAGTGCCGAGCTGGATGCGCGCTCCGGCGTGCGCGGTACGGTGAGTTTCCAGGGCAGTGTGCTGGCGGTGCCGGGCAAGACCATCGAACTGGCCGGACTGGGCAAGCGCTTCGACGGCGACGTGTATATCACCCGCGTGGAGCACACGCTGGAACACGGTAACTGGGTGACCGAGCTCACTTTCGCCCTGCCGCCGCCCTGCGTCGCCAGTGACAGCGGGCAGGTGCATGCCCCTGCCATACCGGGCTTGCAGATTGGCACCGCGCTGCAGGTCGGGGCCGACCCTCAGGGCCAGCTGCCCGGGCCACACGCGCCGGACCAGGGCGGGCCGTTCTTCATGCATGCGAACACGGTGAACATGAGGGACATCGAAATCACGGCCGCCAAGGCGCTGGAGGCGGAGCTGGCCTGGCTGGATGCCGTCATCGCGGCGTCGATGGCGCAGTATTTCCAGCGCGCCGACGCGCCTCGCATGCCGCAGCCGCCCACCTTGCCGGCGCACGCGCCGTATGCCTTGGCGTTGCGCAAATGGGGGCTCAGTACCGAGGAGCGGCTGGTGCTGATTCTTGCGCTGGCGCCGCATGTGCGTCCGCAGGCGCTGGACAGTTTCCTGATTCGCAACGCCAGCCTGGATTTGCCGTTCAGCGAGTTCGGCGGGCAGGGCGGCAGTCACCGGGGTTTCTGGCCTACCGCCGAGACCGCGTCATTTCTGCTGGCTGGCGACCGGCTGGCGGCACGCTTGGCCACGCATCGCCTGTTCGGCGCCGGCGCGCCGCTGCGCAGGCTTGGCTTGCTGGCATGGGACGAGTGGCCAGCCGACGGCGCTGCGCCCTGGACCCTGCTCGGTCACCCGCTGAAACTGGGACGCGAGGCGCTGTCGTTGCTGGTCACAGGCGAGTCTTGTCAGCCCGACTAAGAGCCTATCCCAGTAGGCCCGTTGCACGCCAAGCGATGAGGCCGCAATCACCGCTGCGCTGCTGGGCGCGCTTTGCCGATGCCGAACCGCTGGCGATGCTGTTCAGTTTGTCGGCCATGGGCGGCTCGGCCGTGCCGGCGTTCGGCATTCCGACCCGGCGCCAGGCACGACGAATGAGCGCGGGCGCTTGGTGCGGCAGAGCGCTTCCTGAACGCTCCAATGGCAGTCGCAAAACTGCCGGTGATGTCGGCGTTGGCTATGCCGTCTGCCCCAGGCTGCCCAGGCGGGCCAGCGTCTCCTGCGCATTCATGGATTTGGCCAGCTTGACGGCGCTCATGCCGCGGCTGTCCACGGCATCGATGCGCGCGCCGTGCCGCAGCAGCAGTTCGAGGATGGCCAGGCGGTTGAACATGGCGGCCATCATCAACGGTGTCTTGCCGTCCGGGCTGGCGCCTTCCACCTTGGCGCCGTGCCGCAGCAGCAGTTCGGCGATCTCCAGGTAGCCCTTGTAGGCCACGCCGGCCAGCGGCGTCTGGCCCTGGTCGTTGGGCACGTTGGCGTCGGCGCCCGCCTCGAGCAGCAGGCGCGACGTTTCCAGGTGGCCGAGGTAGCTGGCCAGCATGATCAGGCTGTCGCCTTTTTCGTTGCGGAAGTTGACGGGCACGCCTTGCGCGAGCATGGCGCCCAGTTGCTGCGTGTCGCCTTCGCGCACCAGGGCAAACAGGCCCTGGATGAATTCCAGCGTTTCGGCATCCATCGTTGCCGGGGCTTTCCGTGCATCGGTGTTCATCGTGATCTTTCTGCGCAGGTGGTCGATCCAGCAGTCTACTATGCGGCCGGCGCCAGCGCCTTTTGCCGCGCGGCCAATGCGGCGCCGATGAAGAGGGCGATGGCCGAGGCGATCAAGCCCCGCTCCAGTCCTGCCGGGCCGTCGGCGATCCAGCCGACCGCGATGGGGCCGACGATCTGGCCCAGCGCGAACACCGTCGTGTAGGCCGTTATGCCGGCCGTCCACGATTGCTGCGGCAGATTATGCCGCACCAGGGCCGTCGTCGAGGCCACCACCGACAGGAACACGGCGCCGAAGACCAGGCCAGAGAGGAACACGACGGGCACGTAGCTGGTCAGCGCGGGCAGGATGGTCACCACGCCCAGCACGCCATTTAATATCGCCAGCGATTCGCCGCCCTTGTAGCGGTCGAGCATGCGGGCCCAGATGCGCGACGACGCCACTACCGCCAGGCCCAGCAGGGTGTAGAACACGGTGATGCGCGCCGGTGGCATGCCTTGCTGCTTGAGCAGGGCGATGACGAAGGTCATGTAGCCGATATAGCCGACGCCAAACATGAAGTAGCCGGCCAGGCTGGGGGCGAAATCGCGCCAGGCGAAGCGCCGTGGCGTGTCGAGGGCGCGTGGCGCTTCGCCGATGGCTTTCGCCGGCAGGGCCATGATGGCGGTGGCGAGCAGGCAGGCGATGCCCAGTGCCAGCCAGGGCCATTGCCAGGCATGCGCGGCGCCATGTGCCTGAGCGGCCGCCAGCGCCGCCGGCACCAGCAGGGCCGACAGCGCGATGCCGAAACCCGTGCCGCCGTAATACAGGCCGATGTAGAAGCCGGCGCGCTGGCTGTGCATGGAGCCGAGCCGCGCCGCCAGCACGCCGCCGGCGATGAAAATGAAGGCGCTGGCCACGCCCGCGCACACGCGCTGCAGGAACAGGGCGGTCGTATCGCTGACCAGGCCCGACATCAGCATGAAGACGCTGGCCAGCACGCAACCAATGATGAGCAAGCGCCACACGCCCAGGCGGCGCATCAGGGCCGGCGTGGCCAGGGCGCCCAGGAAATAGCCGAGCGCATTGAAGGTGTTCATGGCCCCGGCCAGCAGGTAGGACCAGCCCAGATCGGCGCGCATGGGCGGCAGCAGCAAGCCATACGAAAAGCGCGACAGGCCCAGGGCGACGGCGGCACCCAGCGAGAGCGCCAGCGCCGTGGCCAGCGGATGGGCCGGGGAATGATCGTGTGTCGGCATGGCCTGGTGACCCATCTATGTGAAAACGTGCAGTGGCGCTGGCGCCGGGTGGGGCAGGCCGGCGGCCAGGGTGGTGGGCGACAGTGGCATACGGTGCTCACCGCGCGACGGTTTTTACTGCCAAGTTAATGAATCGGTGCTGAGAAGTCAAGCATGCCCCGCGCACGGAATAGTGCAGGGACCAAGGCAATCCTTGTCATCGTTACTTTTGGAGGGATTTATAAGACATGCAATTCCATATAATTGTAATTGGGAAATTTACTTGCCCAAAATAAATTTTGCAGCTTGCTCCTGATCCTGCCGGTGCCAGGCGAGCGCCGCCGCATCGTTCGTAGTGATGACCAGCGCCAGAGGAAATCACGGACTCGTCGTCCGGCGCTGTTTTTCTTGAGTCCGGGCAGAGCCACAGCAGGGAGCAAATGATGAATACGCAAATTAACATCAGCTACAACGTGGAGTCGGACGAGATGCGAGACAAGACCGAGCTGGTGTTCCTGAAGCCGCAGAACCCGCAGAGCAATTACCAGATTCCTGCTTGGCAAGTATTGAAGGGCGTGCCTGGCCCCATCGAAGCGTTCGTCTACGACCATCAAATCCCGCTCGACGTGCGCAGCCATGGCGCCGCGCTCACCAAGACCAATCCCTACAGCCAGTTCGACAGCGACTGGTACGTCAACGCCACGCCCGTCGTGACCACGCAGCCTGTCGATGCGCACTCGGCCACGGCCACTGAAGGGGACGTGACCTTGAACCGCAACCAGGATCGGTAAGACCTTGCCTGCGGCGCCAGCTACAGCGCCGACCCTGGCGCTGCTCACACGTCGACGGCCAGGGTGCCGCCCTTGGCGATCAGCTGTTCGGAACGTTGCTGGCATCCGGCCGGGCCGGTGCAGCGATGGGGCACTGCGTACGAGAGTAAGATGACGGCATTTCAAGACTGTGAGAGGCCCAGGTGCGCGTGTTGCTGGTGGAAGACGATCCGATGATCGGGGAAAGCCTGGTCGAGGGCTTGCGCGGCGAGTGCTATGCCGTGGACTGGGTACGCGACGGCCACGATGCGGAGCTGGCGCTGGCCGGCTTCGGCTACGATTTGATGCTGCTGGACCTGGGCTTGCCGGGCAAGGAGGGCATGGACGTGCTGCGCACCATGCGCGCGCGGGGCGCCGAGTTGCCCGTGCTGATCATCACGGCGCGCGACGGCACGCCGGCCCGCGTGGCAGGGCTCGACGGCGGCGCCGACGACTATCTGGTGAAACCGTTCGACCTCGACGAGCTGCTGGCGCGCATCCGCGCGCTGCTGCGCCGCCGGGTCAGCCGTTCGCGCTCCGTCATCGAGCATGGCGCGCTGATCCTGGACCTGGCCAGCCACGACGTCACGTTCGAGGGAGAGCTGATCAAGTTGCCGCCGCGCGAGTTTTCCGTGCTGCGCGCCTTGCTCGACCATCCGGGCAAGGTGGTGTCGAAACGGCAACTTGGCGAAAAACTGTACGGCTGGGATAGCGAAGTGGAAAGCAATACCGTCGACGTCTACGTGTACCAGTTACGCAAGAAATTCGGCGCGGACAGCATCCAGACCGTGCGCGGCGTGGGCTACAAGATGCGGGTGGCAACTTGATGACCATCCGCCGCCAGTTGCTGCTCGGATTGCTGGCCGCCACCTTGCTGTGCGTGCTCGGCGCCGGCATTTCGCTGTTCCGCTCGCTGCTGGAAGAAGCCAATGAGCTGGCCGATTTGCAGCTGCGCCAGCTGGCAGTGGCCTTGCCCGACGAGTTCGAGCCGCAGACGGGCTCGCCGGCCGCGCAAGAGCCGGAAGAAGCGTTCGTGCTGCAGGCGTGGGACGAGGATGGACAGCCCTTGCCCGTCTTGCCGGATCAGCCTGCACTGCCGCGCTACGCGCTGGCCGGCTTTGCCGATGTCACCTTGCGCGGCGAAGACTGGCGCCTGTACGGCGAGACGCGGCGCGGCCGTTACGTGCAGGTGGCGCAGGCGCAGGCCGTGCGCGACCAGCTGGCCTGGCAAATGACCATGCGCGCCGGCGCGCCCTTGCTGGCGTTCGCGCTGCTGCTGGCACTGCTGATCGTCGCCGTGGTGGGGCGCGCGCTGGCGCCGCTGCACCGGCTCGCCGAATCGGTGGCGGGCCGTTCGCCGGATACGCTCACGCCCTTGGCGGCCGACGACATGCCGCCCGAACTGCGGCCCGTGGCGCTGGCGCTGAATGGCCTGATGGGGCAGTTCGAGGCGGCGCTGACGGCGCAGCGCACCTTTGTCGCCGATGCCGCGCATGAATTACGTTCGCCGCTGACGGCGCTGAAACTGCAGCTGCAGGTGGCCGAGCGGGCCGGCAGCGAGGAAGAACGCCGCGTGGCGCTGGCGCGGCTGCACGAAAGGCTGGACCGCAGCACGCACCTGGTACGGCAATTACTCAGCCTGGCGCGCCATGAAACGGCGCTGACGGCCAGCCAGCTGCAAACTGTTGATCTGGGACAGTTGCTGGAAGCGGCCGTGGCCGACCACAGCGCGCTGGCCGACAGCCGCGCCATCGATCTGGGCGTGGTGGAAACCGTGCCGGCCCCGGTGCTGGTGCAGGCCGATCCCGACGGCTTGCAAGTGTTGCTGAATAACCTGATCGACAACGCCTTGCGCTACACCCAGCGCGGCGGCAGGGTCGATTTGCAGGCCGCGCTGGAAGAGGGCCGGCCCCTGCTGCGCGTATCCGACAACGGTCCCGGCGTGCCGCGCCAGCACCATGCACGGCTGTTCGACCGCTTCTTCCGCCCCGACGGCAACGACGCCTGGGGCTGCGGCCTGGGCCTGTCCATCGTGCGCCACATCGCCGAGCACCACCGGGCCGATATCGCGCTGGCCGATGGGGCGGCGGGACGGGGACTGCAGGTGACGGTGCGCTTCCCGCAAGCGGCCTGAACGAAAAAAAGCGGATGCCGGTGAGGGCATCCGCTTTTCAATCGCTGGCGAGGCGCTTACGCCAGCTCGGTGATGAACTGCTCGCGCGAAGGGCGCACTTTTTTCAGGTCCACCAGCCAGTCGCCTTCGTCGGCGCGGTAGCCGAGCGGCAACATGACGACGGAGCGCAGGCCTTTTTCGCGCAAGCCCAGGATTTCATCGACTTTGGCCGGATCAAAACCTTCCATCGGCGTCGAATCGACTTTTTCCTGCGCCGCGGCGATCAGGGCCGTGCCCACGCCGATATACGCCTGGCGCGCCGCGTGCTGGTAGTTGGTTTCCGCATCGCGCTGCGGATACGTGGCGAGGATCTGCTGGCGGTACGCTTCCCAGCCTTCATTCTTGAAGCCGCGCACGGTGTTGACCAGGTCAAAGCGCGCGTTGATGCGTTCCACCGTGTAATTGTCCCAGGCGGCAAACACCAGCAGATGCGAGGCGTCTGTCACTTGCGACTGGTTCCACGCGTGCGGCTTGATCTGCTCGCGCAGGGCCGGATTCGTCACGACGAACACTTCATACGGGTGCAGCCCGCTGGAGCTGGCCGTCAGGCGCACGGCTTCCAGGATGCGCTCGACCTTGTCTTGCGGCACCGTTTTCGCCGGGTCCATCTTCTTGGTGGCGTAGCGCCATTGCAGTGTTTCGAGCAGTGCGGACATGTGAATCCCTTTCAGAGTGAATAGTTCAGATTGGAAATGATAGCGGATTCAGCCATTTCAAGTGCGGTGCCGCAAAGAGAGTTGTATAGATGAGCTGTCGCGTGCCCTTTACAGCCCCACCATGGCCAGCTCCACCTCCGGGTAGCGCGCGCCCTGCACGCTGGCGGGCGCGATGGCGGCGCCGATGGCGGCCAGCTCGGCGTCGCTCAGGGTAAGTTGCGCGGCGGCCACGTTCTCTTCCAGGTGGGCCAGGCTGCGGGCGCCGGGAATCGGCACGATGTCGTCGCCTTGCGCCAGCAGCCAGGCCAGGGCCAGCTGGGCCGCCGTGGCGCCGCGCGCCGCCGCCAGGCGCCGCAGTTCGGCCACCATGGTCGCGTTGGCCGCCATCGCCATCGGCTGGAAGCGGGGCAGGCTGTGGCGGTAGTCGTCTGGCGCCAGTGTGGCGCTGGAAGGCAACTGGCCCGTCAGGAAGCCCCGGCCCAGCGGGCTGTAGGGCACGAAACCGATGCCGAGCGCGCGGCAGGCGGGCAGCACGTCCGCTTCCGCGTCGCGGCTCCACAGCGAATATTCCGACTGCACGGCCGCAATCGGGTGCACGGCGTGGGCGCGGCGCAGGGTGGCGGCCGACACTTCCGACAGCCCCAGGTGGCGCACCTTGCCCGCCCGCACCAGTTCGGCCATGGCGCCGACGACGTCTTCGATGGGCACGGCGGGGTCCACGCGGTGCTGGTACAGCAAGTCGATGCACTCGATGCCCAGCCTGGACAGCGAGGCTTCCACGGCTTGCACGATGTGCTCCGGGCGGCTGTCCACGCCCGCCATGCGTTCCACACCCTGGCCGTGCGGCAATATCTTGAAGCCGAACTTGGTGGCGATGCTGACTTTGCCGCGCAGCTGTTTCAGGGCGCGCCCTACCAGTTCCTCGTTGGCGTAGGGGCCGTAGACTTCGGCCGTGTCGATCAGGGTGACGCCCAGTTCCACGGCGCGGTGCAGCACGCGCAGCGAGGCGGCTTCGTCGGCGCCGCCGTAGGCAAAGCTCATGCCCATGCAGCCCAGGCCGATGGGGGCGACGCGCAAGCCGGAGTTGCCCAGTGTTCTGTGTTCCATTTTTCACTCCTCTTCAAAAAAGATGCAAGGAGTATGGGTGAAGCAACAGCATGCGATAAGATAGCCAATCCTGCATGTATTACTGAATTTTGTTCATGAATTTTTTCCTCGACAATGGCTGACCTCAACGAATTGACGGCCTTTGCCGCCGTCGCCCGCCTGCGCAGCTTTCGCCAGGCGGCCCTCGAACGGGGCGTGTCCGCCAGCGCCCTCAGCCACGCATTGCGCGCGCTGGAAGAGCGCCTGGGCGTGCGCCTGCTGAACCGCACCACGCGCAGCGTCACGCCGACCGAGGCGGGGCGGCAGCTATTGGCGCGGCTCACGCCGGCCATGCGCGAAATCGATGATGCCTTGCAAGACTTGAGCGCCTTGCAGGATGTGCCCGCAGGCAAGCTGCGCCTGAACGTGCCCCGTCCGGCCGCGCGGCTGCTGCTGGCGCCCATGCTGGCCGGTTTTGTCGCCCGTTATCCGCGCGTGCAGGTGGAAGTGGTCACCGATGACGGCATGATCGATATCGTGCGCGACGGTTTTGACGCGGGCATCCGCTTCGGCGAGCAGGTGGCGGCCGACATGATCGCCGTGCCCGTGGGTGCGCCGCAACCGTTCGTCGTGGTGGCGTCGCCCGCCTACCTGGCGGCGCATGGCGCGCCAGGCACGCCGCGCGACTTGCTGGCGCACGCCTGCATGGGCCGGCGTTTTCCCAGCGGGCGCCAGTATGCGTGGGAGTTCGAGCATGAGGGGGAAGCCGTCAGCATCGCCGTCAACGGCCCGCTGGTGTTCGACGACGATGCACTGATGCTGCGCGCGGCCCGCGATGGCGCGGGACTGGCGTATGTGTATGAAGCCGATGCGCGC
>NZ_LT607508.1:0-31991 GCF_900095235.1 Janthinobacterium sp. UMAB-60 | reverse complement strand
GCTGCCTGCCGCCGCCGTCCCGCTACTTCCTGTACTACCCGAGCCGGTGCCAGATGCCTGCCGTCTTGCGCGCCTTTGTCGACATGCTGCGTTCGCCGGCGATATAGTCAGCCAGCGGCCGGCGGCGCGCCGTGCTCGACCGGCCACTTGACGGTAAACACGCTGCCGCCCGCCTTGCCGCGCGTGCACGTCGCGCTGCCGCCATGCGCGCGCGCGATGGCTTCGACCACGGCCAGCCCCAGGCCGCTGCCCGCATGCGGGTCGCCGCCGTCGCTGTCGCCGCGGCGGAACGCCTCGAACACGTGCGCCGCCAGTTCCTTTGAAATGCCGGGGCCCGCATCCTCGACGCTCAGGTAGTACTGCCCGGCCTGCACGCGGGTGCGCACGCGCAGCAGGCCCGGATGCGCATAGCGGCGCGCGTTGTCGAGCAGGGCCAGCACGATTTGCCGGATGCGCGCCGCGTCGCAGCAGACGGGGTGGTCGGACAGGTGCAGCTGCAGCGTAAAGCCGGCCGCGTCCATTTCCTGCGCCAGCAGGCGGCCCACTTCCTCGATTTCCAGGGTCAGGTCCGTCCACGCCATGCGCAGTTGCATGTGGCCGCTGTCGGCCAGGCTCAGGGTGCGCAAGTCCTCGATCAGGCGGCCCAGATCCTCGACTTGTGCCAGCAGGCTGGAAAACGGCACTTCCTCGGGCTTGAAGACGCCATCGACGACGCCTTGCAAGGTGCCGCGCAGGATCGTCACGGGCGTGCGCAGTTCGTGCGCGATGGCCGCATTCCACGTTTCGCTTTCCTTGGCCCCGCGCTGCAGGCGCTCGGCCATGCTGTTGAAGTCATCGACCAGCATGGCCGTCTCGCCCAGGCTACGGTCGCCCGCGAAGGCGCGCGCGGACAGGTCGCCATGGGCCACGCGGCGCACGCTGTCCATCACGGAATTGATCGGTTTGAGAATGCGCGCCGCCAGCTTGATGGCGAAAAAGGCCGCCAGCCCGAGGCCGAAGACGGTGATGGCGAAGATCCACAGCCATTCGACGGTGCTGGGCGACCAGTCGTCCGGCTCGGACAGCATGTCGGGATCGATCTTGAAGGCGATGGCGAAGAAAGTCCAGGAACCGATCCAGATGATCAGGATGCTGCAGACCATCAGCACGGACATCGACAGGATGATTTGCCGGTTCAGGCCCGTGAAGCGCATCAGTCGCTTTCCAGCCGGTAGCCCACGCCGCGCAGGCTGGCCGGCATGTTCATCACGCCCGCTTCTTCCAGCTTCTTGCGCAGCTTGCTGACGTGGCTGTCCACCGTGCGTTCCATCGAATTGCTCTCGGGCATGCACGACTCCAGCAGCTCCAGGCGGCTGCAGACGCGGCGCGGCGTGCGCGCCAGATGCGCCAGCAGGCGAAATTCCGTCAAGGTCAGGCTGAGCATGAGAGGCTGGGCCATGCCATCCTGCAGCACGCTGGCCACATACGTTTCCTGGTCGATGTCGATGGGGCCGCAGCGCAGGCGCTGGCCGCCCACCGGATGGTGGCGCACGCGCGAGCGGCGCAGCACGGCGGCCACGCGGGCCACCACTTCGGCCGGATTGAAGGGCTTGATGATGTAGTCGTCGGCGCCCACGCGCAGGGCGGCCAGTTTATCGGCATCCTGGTCGCGCGCCGTGAGCATGATGACGGGCGTCTCGCCGCGCCGCCGCACTTCCGCCAGCACGCCCCAGCCGTCGACTCTGGGCATTTGCACGTCGAGCAGCAGCAGGTCCGGCGCCAGCGCCAGGTGCTGCTGCAGCGCTTCCTGGCCATCGAGGGCGAAGGCCGTGCGGTAGCCGTCGCGCTCCAGGTAACCGGCGAGGATGCGGGCGATTTGCGGTTCATCTTCGGCGATCAGGACGAGGGCGGAAGGCGGCGTGGTGGCAAGAAACGAGGGCTGGCTGGCGCTGTGATGATAGTTCATGCAGGAGTCTAGCATTCTTCTTTCTCTCCATCGAATCTCCACATTTCTTTGACGGAATATCCACGCAAGGCTTTTATGCTGCGCGTATCTGTCGACCGGACCGCCGGTTGGGATCCGCCATAGAGAGAGTCATGCCAGTCAAGTACTTCACCAGGAAAAACATGTTAATCGCCGCGGCACTGCTCAGCCTTGCCGCCTGTTCCAAACCCGCGCCGCAAGAAGGCGCGGCGCCGCCCGCCGCCGTGACGGTGCTCAAGCTGCAGGCGGCGCCCGTGGTCCTCAGCGATGAATTGCCGGGCAGGGTGGCGGCCTTCCGCACGGCCGACATCCGCCCGCAGGTGGGCGGCATCGTGCTGCGCCGCCAGTTCGAGCAGGGCGCCGATGTGCAGGCGGGGCAGAAGTTGTTCCAGCTGAACCCTGCGCCGTTCCAGGCGGACGTCGATTCGGCCGCCGCCGCGCTGCAGCACGCGGTGGCCACGGCGAATCGCGCCAGCAGCCAGGCGGATAGGTTAAAACCGCTGGTGGAAGCGGATGCCATCAGCCGCCAGGCGTATGACGATGCTGTGGCCCAGCGCGAGCAAGCCGTGGCCACCGTGGCGCAGGCGCGCGCCAGCCTGGCGCGGCGCCGCCTGGACCTGGCCTTTGCCAGCATCGAAGCGCCCATTGCCGGGCGCATCGGCTCCGAACTGGTGACGGAAGGCGCGCTGGTGGGCCTGGCGGACGCCACGCCGATGGCGCGCATCCAGCAGATCGACAAGGTGTATGTCGACGTGCGCCAGCCGGCCGCCGCGCTGGCCGCGCTGCAAGCCTCGGGTACTGGTGGCGCGGACAAGCTGCCCGTGACCATTTTAGGCGCCGACGGCCAGCCGCATCCCGTCACGGGGCGCATCCTGTTCTCGGGCATCAGCGTCGATGCGGGCACGGGCGACGCCGTCATCCGCGTGCTGGTCGATAACCCGCAGCGCCAGCTGCTGCCCGGCATGTTCGTGCGCGCCCGCATCGCGCGCGCCGTGCAGGCGCATGGCGTGCTGCTGCCGCAGCAAGCCGTCTTGCGCAGCAGCGGCGGCCAGGCGCAGGCCTGGGTGCTCGATGGCACGCACAAAGCCAGCCTGAAACCGATTACCGTGGGCGACGTGGTCGAGCACCAGTACGTGGTCAGCGGCGGCCTGAAGGCGGGCGACACCGTCGTCATCGAAGGCCAGGAACGCTTGCAGCCGGGCGCCACCGCCGCGCCGCAGCCATGGAAGCGCGCCGTCGTGGCAACGGCGGCTGCCGCCAAGGCCCGTTGATGCACACTTTGAATACAATGAAAGCCTAACGAGATGCCTCAATTTTTCATCAACCGCCCCGTCTTTGCGTGGGTGGTGGCGGTCTTCATCGTCCTGTTCGGACTGATCGCCATACCGCAATTGCCGATTGCGCGCTTCCCTTCGGTGGCGCCGCCCAGCGTCAGCATCAGCGCCAACTATCCTGGCGCCACGCCGCAAACCATGAACGATTCCGTGGTGGGCCTGATCGAACGCGAACTGTCGGGCGTCAAGCACCTGCTGTATTTCGAGTCGTCCACCGATACCTCGGGTTCGGCCTCGATCAGCGTCACCTTCCAGCCCGGCACGGATCCGGAAATGGCGCAGGTGGACGTGCAAAACCGCCTGAAAGCCATCGAACCGCGCCTGCCGCAGGCTGTGCGGCAAAATGGCTTGACGGTGGAATCGGCATCGTCCGGTTTCCTGATGATCGTCAGCCTGATTTCCGAGACTGGCCAGCACGATGAAGTGGCGCTGGGCGACTACCTGGCGCGCAACGTGACGGAAGAACTGCGTCGCATTCCCGGCGTGGGCAAGGTGCAGCTGTTCGGCTCCGAGCGGGCCATGCGCATCTGGGTCGATCCGGCCAAGCTGGTGTCGTACAACATCGCCATGGGCGAGCTGACGGCCGCCATCGCGCAGCAGAATGCGCAGATCGCCCCGGGCCGCCTCGGCGATTCGCCCGCCGTGCACGGCCAGCGCGTGACGATCCCGCTGACGGTGCAGGGCCAGCTGCAAACCCCCGCCGAATTTGCCGCCATCGTGCTGCGCGCGAATGCGGACGGCTCGAAAGTGACCATCGGCGACGTGGCGAAGGTCTCGCTGGGCGCGCAAAGCTTCAATTTCAGCATCCGCGAAAACGGGCAAGCCGCGTCGGGTGCCGCCATCATGCTGTCGCCGGGCGCCAACGCCGTGCAGACGGCCGCCGCCGTGCGCGCGCGCATGGCCGAACTGGCGCACACCATGCCGGCCGGGATCAAGTATTCGGTGCCATTCGATACGGCGCCGTTCGTGAAAATCTCGATTGAAAAGGTGATTGTCACGCTGCTGGAGGCGATGGTGCTGGTCTTCCTCGTCATGTATCTGTTCCTGCAAAAGATACGCTACACCCTGATTCCCGCCATCGTCGCGCCGATCGCCCTGATGGGCACTTTTACCGTGATGCTGCTGGCCGGCTATTCCATCAACGTGCTGACCATGTTCGGCATGGTGCTGGCCATCGGCATCATCGTCGATGACGCCATCGTGGTGGTGGAAGCGGTCGAGCGCCTGATGGCCACCGAAGGCCTGTCGCCGAAGGAAGCGACGTCGAAAGCCATGCGCGAAATCACGGGGGCGGTCGTGGGCATCACGCTGGTGCTGACGGCCGTGTTCATCCCGATGGCGCTGGCCAGCGGTTCCGTGGGCGCCATCTACCGCCAGTTCACCCTGGCGATGGCCGTGTCGATTTTGTTCTCGGCGTTTTTGGCACTCACCCTGACGCCGGCACTGTGCGCCACCATGTTGAAACCCATCGGTCCGCACGATCATGACAGGAAGGGCTTCTTCTTGTGGTTCGACCGCCAATTTGACCGCATGACGGCGCGCTATGAACAGGGCGTGGTGGCGATGCTGAAACGCGCCGGCCGCTCAATGGTGGTGTATGGCGCCATCGTCGCGGTGCTGGGCGTGGCCTTCATGCAGCTGCCGTCGGCCTTTTTGCCGGAAGAAGACCAGGGCTATTTCATTACCTCGATCCAGCTGCCGTCGGACGCGACCATGGAGCGCACGCTCGATGTCGTCAAATTGTACGAGCAGCACGTGGCCACGCGGCCCGGCATTGAGGTGAACCAGTCGATCCTCGGCTTCAGCTTTTCCGGCGCGGGACCGAACGCGGGCCTGGCGTTCACCATGCTGAAGGACTGGAAACAGCGCAACGGCGCCACGGCGCAGGAAGAAGTGGCGCTGGCGCAGGCCGCCATGTCGCAGGCGAAGGAGGGCGTGATCATGAGCCTGATGCCGCCCGCCATCGATGAACTGGGCAATTCGTCCGGCTTTTCGATGCGCCTGCAAGACCGCGCCAGCCAGGGCATCGCCGCCCTGCAGGCGGCGCAGAACCAGTTGCTGGGACTGGCCGCGCAAAGCGGCAAGGTGGCGGGCGTGTATCCGGACGGCTTGCCGCCCGGCGCCAGCGTGCGCCTCGATATCGACCGCACCAAGGCCGAGGCATTGGGCGTGTCATTTACAGCGATTGCCGACATGCTGACGGCGGCCATGGGTTCGACCTATGTCAACGATTTCCCGAACGCGGGCCGCATGCAGCAGGTGATCATCCAGGCCGACGCGCCGTCGCGCATGCAATTGAACGACGTGCTGGCCCTGCGCATCCGCAATAACGCGGGCGGCATGGTGGCCCTGGGCGAATTGGTGCGCCCCGTGTGGAGCGAGTCGCCGCTGCAACTGGTGCGCTATCAGGGCTATCCGGCGGCGCGCATTTCCGGCAGCGCGGCGCCGGGCGTATCCAGCGGCGACGCCATGCTGGAAATGGAGCGGCTCGTGAAACAGCTGCCGCCGGGCTTCGCGCTGGCGTGGACGGGCCAGTCGCTGCAAGAGAAGGAATCGGCCTCGCAAGCGCCGATGCTGATGGCGCTGTCGATGCTGGTGGTCTTCCTCGTGCTGGCGGCCCTGTATGAAAGCTGGTCGATCCCCGTCTCCGTGATGCTGGTGGTGCCGCTGGGCCTGTTGGGCGCCGTGCTGGCCGTGATGCTGCGCGGCATGCCGAACGACGTGTTCTTCAAGGTGGGCATGATCACGATCATCGGCCTGTCGGCGAAGAACGCCATTCTGATCGTCGAATATGCGCGCCAGCTGCAGGCGCAAGGGCGCGGACTGGTCGAGGCGACGGTGGAAGCGGCCCGCTTGCGCTTGCGTCCGATTTTGATGACGTCATTGGCGTTCGCGCTGGGCGTGGTGCCGCTGATGCTGGCCACGGGCGCCAGCGCCGAGACGCAGCACGCGATCGGCACGGGCGTGTTTGGCGGCATGATCACCGCCACCGTGCTGGCCGTGTTTTTCGTGCCCGTGTTCTTTGTCGTGGTGCTGGGCGCCGTCGACAAGATGGGCACGTACTTCAAGAAACGCAATAATCACACTGCGGTTAAAGCGGTGGAAGGAGAGTCGTAATGCGTTTATTTTTTTTCACACCGCTGGCCGCACTGGCCCTGTCGGCGTGTTCATTGACGCCGCCGCTGGTCAAGCCGGCGCCGCCCATCCCTGCCGCTTATGGCGAGGCCTTCGCGCCAGCCACGGCCGACACTGCGGCCGACCTGGGCTGGCGCCAGATGCTGCTCGACCTACGCCTGCAGCGCCTGGTCGACATCGCGCTGGAAAACAACCGCGACTTGCGCGTGGCGTCCCTCAACGTGGAAGCCGTGCGGGCCCAGTATCAGATCCAGGATGCGGGCCGCTACCCGGCCGTCGGCGCGAATGCGGGTGGCGTGCGCCAGCGCGGCGCCGATGCCAAGCTTCAAAACACGTTCACGGCCGGCATCGCCATGAGCGCATTCGAGATCGACCTGTTCGGCCGCCTGCGTTCGCTGTCGGACGCCGCGTTTGCCCGCTACCTGGCCACGCAGCAGGGCCAGCGCGCCGCGCACATGACCCTGATCGGCGGCGTGGCCGACGCCTACCTGGAGCAGCGGCTGGCCGAGGAACAGCTGGCGCTGGCGCGGCAAACCCTGCTTGACTGGCGCCAGGCGCTGGTCCTGACGCAGCGCCTGCATGGCGCGCAGCAAGGCAGCGGCCTGGACGTGGCGCAAGCGGAAGGGCAGGCGGCGACGGCGGAAGCGGACGTGCAGGCGCGCGTCCGGGCCAGTGCCCTGGCGCGCAACAACCTGGAATTGCTGCTCGGTGCGCCGTTGCCGGCCGATTTGCCCGCTGGCCGGCCGCTCGATGGTCAGCCCGTGCTGACGCAGCTGCCGCCCGGCCTGCCGTCGGACTTGCTGGCGCGCCGGCCCGATATCCTGCAAGCCGAATATGCGCTGGTGGCGGCGAACGCGGAAATCGGCGCCGCCCGCGCCGCCTTCTTCCCCCGTCTGTCGCTGACGGCGTCGCTGGGCCTGGCCAGTCCGGAACTCGGCGACCTGTTCCGTGGCAGCGCGCGCAGCTGGTCGTTTGCGCCGCAAGTGACGCAACCGCTGTTCCAAGGCGGCCAGCTGCGCGCGGAACTGCAGCTGTCGCGGCTGCGCAAGGACGTGGCCGTGCTGCAATACGAGCAGGCGATCCAGACGGCCTTCCGCGAAGTGCGCGACGGCCTGGCCGGCGGCGCCACATATGCGCAGCAGATCGCCGCGCAGCAGCGCGTGGCGGCGGCCGCCGAACAGCGGCGCAAGCTGTCGGCCTTGCGCTATGGCGCGGGCCAGGACAGCCGGCTGGAATTGCTCGACGCGCAGCGCCAGTCGTATGCGGCGCAGCAAGCCCTGCTCGACGCGCGGCGCGACCAGTTCAAGTCGGCCGTGGCCCTGTACAAGGCGCTGGGGGGAGGGCTGGAGGAGTAATGGTGCCGCTCGGGCACTGATATGGCATTGGTTTAATTCAATATTTCCAGTATTATGGAATAATTAAATACGCCAGTGACCGGACTTACGCCATGCTCATCGCTTTCCTCATCTTTCTCGCCACCCTGACCCTCGTCATCTGGCAGCCGCGCGGCCTGGGCATCGGCTGGAGCGCCGTCATCGGTGCTGGTGTCGCCTTGCTGGCCGGCGTCATCCACTGGGGCGACATCCCCGTCGTCTGGCATATCGTGTGGAACGCCACCGGCACCTTCATCGCCGTGATCATCATCAGCCTGCTGCTGGACGCGGCCGGTTTTTTCGAATGGGCCGCCTTGCACGTGGCGCGCTGGGGCGGCGGCAGCGGCAGGAAACTGTTCGTGCTGCTGGTCTTGCTGGGCGCGCTGGTGTCCGCCGTGTTCGCCAACGACGGTGCCGCGCTGATATTGACGCCCATCGTCATCGCCATGCTGCGGGCATTGAAATTTTCCGCCAAAGCCACCTTGGCCTATGTGATGGCGGCCGGCTTTATTGCCGACACGGCCAGCCTGCCGCTGGTGGTATCGAATCTGGTCAATATCGTCTCGGCCGACTATTTCAAGATCGGCTTTGCCCGGTATGCGTCCGTGATGGTGCCCGTCAACGTCGTCGCCGTGGCCGCCACCCTGGGCGTCTTGCTGCTCTTTTTCCGCCAGGATATCCCGCGCGATTACGATGCCTCGCAACTGAAGCGCCCGGACGCCGCCATCCGCGACTTGTCCACCTTCCGCGCCGGCTGGCTGGTGCTGGCGCTGCTGCTGGTGGGATTTTTCTCGCAGGAACACCTGGGCGTGCCCATCAGCCTGATCGCCGCCGTGGGGGCCGCGCTGCTGCTGGGCGTGGCGGGCAAGGGCCATGTGATTTCCACGCGTCATGTGATCCGTCATGCGCCGTGGCATATCGTCGTCTTTTCACTGGGCATGTATCTGGTCGTGTACGGCTTGCGCAACGCGGGCTTGACGGCGTACCTGACGGGCATGCTGAACCACTTTGCCCAGTATGGCGTGTGGGGTGCGGCCATGGGCACGGGCGTGCTGACGGCCTTGCTGTCGTCCGTGATGAACAACTTGCCGACGGTGCTGGTGGGCGCGCTGGCCATCGACCCGACGACGGCGCAGGGTGCCGTGCGCGAAGCGATGATTTACGCCAACGTCATCGGCAGCGACCTGGGGCCGAAGATCACGCCGATCGGCAGCCTGGCCACCTTGCTGTGGCTGCATGTGCTCGACAGCAAGAATATCCACATTTCCTGGGGATACTATTTCCGCGTCGGCATCGTGCTGACCGTGCCCGTGCTGCTGGTGACGCTGGCCGCGCTGGCGCTGCGCTTGTCCTGAGTTCCGTGTATGGTGCTCACTGTGAGCAACTTTTTACTGGGAAATGATGAAACTATTGCTTGTGGGCGCCACGGGCCTGGTGGGCCGCGAAGTGCTGCGCCTGGCGCTGGCCGACGCGCGCGTCACGGCCATCGTCGCGCCCGTGCGCAAGCCCTTGCCGGCGCATCCCAGGCTCGAGGCGCCCCTCGTTGATTTCGACCGCTTGCCGCCCGACGCACCTTGGTGGCAGGCGGCCGCCGTCATCTGCACCCTGGGCACGACCATGAAGGTGGCCGGCACGCGGCAGGCGTTCTTGCGCGTGGACCACGATTATCCGCTGGCCGTGGCGCGCCTGGCGCTGGCGGCGGGCACGCGCACGTATGCGCTCAATTCGGCCGCCGGCGCCAACGCCGGCTCGCGCATCTTCTACAACCGCGTCAAGGGCGAGCTGGAACGCGACCTGGAGCCGCTGGGTTTTGCATCGCTCACCTACGTGCGCCCGGGCCTGATCGGCGGCGAGCGCGACGTGGCGCGCGCTGGCGAGGGCGCCGCCTTGCGCCTGCTGCGCGTGCTGGGGCCCGTGCTGCCGCGCCGCTGGCGCATCAATCCGGCGCCGCGCATCGCGCAAGCCCTGCTGGAAGCGGCGCTGGCCGGCGCGCCGGGCGTGCATGTCGTCAGTTCGGAGCAGCTTTCGGCTTCAATCCCGTGAAGGTGACGCCGGACGGCTTCGGGCCCGGCATCGACCAGTGGGACATGATGTTGCAACTGCCTGCGTAGCGACCGCAGGCAGCCATGGCGTCAAGCGGCGCTCAGATACTGATTGAAATGCCAACCTTTATCGCTTACCATCGTTGGATGTTTTCACTAGGAAAGATTCCCATGCGCCCTACGTTCTTGTCTGATGTTGCACTGCACGCCATCGCCAGGCACGGAGGGCGGCATGGCTGACGACAGCCACCCGCCGGAGCCGCTCGTCATCGTCGCCAGCAACGGCACCGGCGGCGACATACAGCCGTTTGTCGCGCTGGCGCAGGGCTTGCGGCAACGGGGGCGGCGCGTGCTGCTGCTGGTGCCGGCCTGGCAGGAAGCGGCGGCGCTGGCCTCAGGTGTGCCGTATCGCACCTTCGGCACGCAGGAAGAGGGGCAGGCCATGCTGGGTGACCCGGGCCTGTGGGATGAGCGCAAGGGCTGGGGCGTGGTGTGGCGCGGCCTCGTGCCGCACCTGGGCGCCGTGCGCGACGTGGTGCAAGGCTTGCCGGACGGTGAAGAGTGCGTGGTGCTGTGCCACCCCTTCCTCGTGCCGATGGCCGCCCTGGCACGCTCCGTCCGCCCGGACCTGCGCATCGTCGCGGCGTATCTGGCGCCATCGAACCTGTGCAGCAGCCATGATTTCCTGGCGGCCGGCTCGCTGCGCATTCCCGCCTGGGTGCCGCTGGCCTGGCGCCAGGCCCTGTGGTGGCTGCTCCACCGCGCCATGGTCGACCCGGTGCTGCTGCCCGGCCTGAACGGCGCGCGTGCGCAGTACGGACTGCCGCCCGAAGCGCATTTTTTTGCGCACATGCTGGCCGCGCCCGATGCCTCGCTGGGGCTGTTTCCCGACTGGTTCGCCGCCCCGCAGGCGGACTGGCCGCCGCATTTCGTGCAAGCCGGTCTCGCCGGCGCCGCCACGCATGGCGCTGCGGCGCTGCCGCCGGAGCTGGAACGCTTTCTGGGCGAGGGCGAGCCGCCCATCGTCTTTACGCCCGGTACCGGCCACCAGCACGCGCAGCGCTATTTCAGCATCGCCCTGGAAGTGTTGCGGCGGCTGGGACGGCGTGGCGTGTTCCTCACGCCCCATGCGCCGCAAGTGCCGCAGCATTTGCCCCCGAACGTCATGTGGCAGGCGCACGCGCCGTTCGCGGCGCTGCTGCCGCGCGTGGCGGCCATCGCGCACCATGGCGGCATCGGCACCAGCGCGGACGCTTTCCGCGCGGGCATCCCGCAACTGATCGTGCCGTTTGCGTACGACCAGTTCGACAATGGCTGGAGGATCAAACGGCTCGGCGTGGGGGATGTCTTGCTGGCCAGGCGTTTGTCGGCCGGGCGCATGCGGCGGCAGCTGGCGCGCCTGCTGGCCGCGCCCGAGGTTCAGCTGGCGTGCGGCGAGGTGGCCCGCCGGATGCAGCAGGAACTGGAACCTGCCAGCCTGCTTGATCGGGTGGATGCGGCGCTGGCCGCCCGGACTATTTAGGGCATGTTGTGCGGTGTATCGTCGAGGGCGATGACCCGGTCGTCCGGGCCGGGCACGCAGCCGTCGGCGATCGCATCCCAGCCCCGGTGCACCACCACCTGCTTGCCGTCGTGGCAGATTTCCACGCGCTCGCTGGCGGGCAGGCGCTGGCGCGCGAACGCTTCCAGGCTGGCCGGCAGGCTCACCGCCAGCCGCATGGTGCCGATGGCTTCGGGCGGATGGTCGTCCATGTGCACGAGGGGCACGAAGATCGATCCCAGCATCAGCCAGCGCGCACCCACGTCGACGGCGGCGGGGTTGTAAGGCGCGGCGCGCAGCCAGTCCTGGGCGCGCGCGCGCAAGTCGCCGCCTTCGGCCAGTTCGCCCCAGGCGGCGGCCAGCATTTCCACCACCCACTGGTTGCAGTTCTGGTATTTCAAATTGAATGCATACGCGTTGGCGCTGTAGCGGCCCGCCAGCAATTGCTGCACGCGCACGGGGTCGAGCAGGGCGCGGCGCAGGGGCGGCACGCTTTCCGCCGGCAGTTTCACGACAGAGATGTAGCCGAGCGCGGGATTTGCCGTGCCCATGGCGAAACCGGCCGTGCCCTGGTCGAAGATGCGCGGACGGCCTTCGTCGCAGGCGTAGTACAGCTGGCGCGCGGACCAGCCATTGTCATTGTCGTGGCGCCAGGCCAGCGCCGCGTGCGAGTAGCGGATGCCGAAGCGGGCCAGGTCCAGGCCGGAGCGGCTGATCAGGGCCACGCTGCCTTCGCTGGCAGCCAGTTCCTCGCGCACCACGGCGGCAAAGCGCAGCAGCCGGTCCTGTTCCGTGGCCGTGAGTTCCTGCGCGCGGTCGCAAAAGCGCGATGAGGCGAGCGAGGTGCCTGCCTGGGCTGCGGCAGCGCTGAAGATGGCGCAAACGCCCAGCAGCAGTGCCGGGCGATGCAGGAAAAAACGGATCAAAGGCTGACGGGACGCGTGGCCATTTCGCCGTACCAGTCGTCGGCCAGCACGAGGAAGAAGGCGGCGCGCGTGTCGTTGCGCGAAAATTCGATGCCGTAGGCGCGGTTTTGCGCATGCACCACGTCGCCCTGCGCCAGTTGCTGCTTATCGAGCGCCGCTTGCGGCAAGTCCAGCACCAGCGGCGTTGCCGTGGCGTCGGCCTGCATGGTCAGACGCGTCATGCCGTCGCGGCCCGGCAGGGCGGCCACGTCGATGATGCGGTAAGGGCCATTGGCCACCTTGTTGTCGCGCGAGGAGCTGTTGCTCGAACCGTTGAGCGAATCGGAAATGCTGCCGCTCGACTGGGAACCGGCGCTGGAGGCCGAGGAAACGAAGCTGTCGGCGTTGGCGTTGCAGGCCATGGTCAAAGCTGCGGCCAGGCCGAGCATGCGTAGGGAGGTAGTCAAGGCAGTTTTCCAGTGCACATCAATGAAAGCGGGCCGGGTCCATCCCGGCCTGCGCCATGATAGCAGATCGGCCATCAGCTGAGGAGCACCTCGATCAGGCCCTTCGCTTCGGGCGACGGCTGCGTGCGCAGCACCTGCAGCACGGGATCGTGCTCCAGGTAGGCTTGCAGCGGCGCGCTGACGGTGACGCAGGCCTGCGGCAGCGGCGAGGGCACGGGCGCCAGCGCCTTGGCCAGCAGCAGGGTGTCGCGCAAGCCTTCGGGCGGCAGCATGATGGTCGAGCCGGGCAAGGCGTTGACGGCATCGGCCACGGACAGCGGCACATTCAGCTGGCGCATCAGCGCGCGGCCGATCACTTCCAGCGTGGACGCCATCTGCGTTTCCAGCTGGGCGTACAGGCCCGGGGTCTTGTCGGCCTGGGCCAGCATGTAAAAGCCGGCCACTTCATGCACGATGCCGGCGAACAGCGCCGTATCGGCATCCGTGTGCGTGACGGTGCTGGCCAGCGCATGCGCCAGCGCCGCCACGTGCACGGTGTGCGCCCACAGCTGGGTGGCGCGGGCGCGCAAGGCTTCGTCGCGGATGCCCGCATTCAGCTGGCGGATGACGGCCGCCGTCGCCAGCGCATACAGGTTGCGGTGCCCCAGCCGCTCGACGGCGGCGCGCACGCTGGTGATGGCGGGCGCCTGGCCGGGCGAGAACAGGGCCGAATTGGCCAGCGCCACGGCGCGCGCCGACAAGGTCGGTTCGCACAGCAGCAGCCGGCTGATGTCGGACGAGTGGCAATCGGGATTGGCCAATTCCTTTTGCAGCAGCAGGGCCGTATTGATGCTGGTGGGAAAGGCCAGGGTTTCCGTTTCGGCGCTGGACAGGAGTTGCGCCAGGCTGCTGAGCGTGTTGACGTGCATGGATAGGGGAGCGAGAAATGGCAATGGCCTCATATTATCAGGCAATCCGGCCCGCATGGCGTCCGGCAGCCTTTTCAGCCATGCGCCGGCCCGGGGTGCAAGCTGTTGCGCGGCGTTGCCGAGGTCGGCAATGTCAAGGCAGCAGCAATGCATGCTGGCTGGCCGTGTGGAAATCGCGCCACACGCGGTTGATGGTGCTGTCTTCGCGGGCCGCGTACAGGCCGCAATACGGGTACAAGCCATCGACGGCTGAGCGCGCCGCAGCCACCAGGGCCAGCGAGCTCGCTTGCACGGCCTGCATGGCGTTGTCGTCCAGCGCCGCGCCGCCAGCCACCGTGGCCCAGCTGTCGTCCAGCACGGCGTAAAAACGGGCGCGCGCGGCGGTAAATGCGTCTTTCTTGCCCTGCAGCATGGCGGCCACGTCCGGCACGTCGAGCAGCGGCAAGCCGGCGCGCGCATGGCGGCGGTGGCGCATGCATTCCTCGGCCAGTTGCATGAAATGCCCGGCCATGCCGGCCACGTTGGCGGCCAGGGTCACGTAGGCCAGCGAATAAAACGGGTAGCGGTACAGGGGGCCGTCGGCCGTCGCGCCGGTCGCATCGATGGTGAAACCGTGTTCCTTGGCAAGCCACTGGCCGTCGATGCGGTAGCTGTGCGAGGCGCTGGCGCGCATGCCGATGCTGTTCCACGAGGGCACCAGCTGCACCAGCGCGGCGGGCACGAGGAAGGCGCGGATGCGCGGCTGGCCTTGCGCATCGAGCAGGGGCTGGCCATCGCGCCGCAGCCGGGCGTTCAGGGTGAAGTGCGTGGCCATGGGCGCGCCGCTGGCGTAGTCCCAGCTGCCCGTGATGCGGTAGCCGTCGCCTTCTTCCTCCGCATGACCGGTGGCCGCGCCGCTGCCGCCCAGGCAGACGCGCGGCGTGCCGATGATGGCGCGCGCCATGTCGGGTGCCAGAAAGCCCGCGAACCAGCCCGCGCCCGCGCACAGGGTCAGCACCCAGCCCATGCTGCCGTCGATGGCGGCCACGGCTTCTTCCAGGCGCACCACCTGCGGCAAAGGGAGCTCGGCGCCGCCCGCGCCGCGCGGCGCCAGCATGGTCAGCCAGCCGCGCCGGTGCAGCAAGGCTTGCTGGGCCGGATGCAAAAAGCGGGCGGCGTCGGCCGCCTGAGCGTGGCGCGCGATGCGCCGCGCGTCGCGTGCGGAAAGGGGGGCGAGGGTAGCGAGGGCGGCGTGCGGCATGAGTAAAGTCCGGCAATGGCGAAGGCGGGCATTTTCGCACGGCGCGGCGTGCCGGGCATAGTCAGCGCCTGTTGCGGCGCCAGTCCGGCGCCTGTAAGCTGCGGGAAAGGGGACAATATGTGCAAAATCATCAATGCGGGGAGCGCGGCGGCATTGCTGCTGTGTCTGACGGCTTGCGCCAGCGTGCCGCCACCGCCACCGGTCGTCACGGTAGGCAAGGAAGACATCACCGTGGCGGGCCAGCGCGTCCACACGGTGGAGGAGATGCTGGCCGTGCTGTCCGAGAAGAACATTGCCAGCGTTGCCTTGCGGACGGAGCCGGATGTGCCCTACGAGCGCATCGGCGTGGCGATCTATTCCATCTTTCGCGCCGGTAGACAAGTGACGGAAGTGGACCGCTCCAAGGCGCCGTGAACCCGCATGCCGCCGGTTTGCCGCAGCATGGCGCGGACCAGTGCCATTCACCAGGAGCATCGCCATGAGCGCATCGGCTGCGACGCAAACGCAGCGCTGGCAGGATGTCAGCGCCGGCCTGTCGATCGCCGGCCTGCTGCTGCCGGAAGCGGTGGCGTATGCCAGCATCGGCAATCTGGCGCCCCAGGCGGGCATCCTTGCCCTGTTCGCCGGCTTGCTCTGCTATGGCGCGCTGGGCGCGAGCCGCTTTGCCATCGTTTCGGCTACGTCGTCGTCGGCCGCCGTGCTGGCCGCAGCCATGGCTTCCATGCCGGGCGGCACGGCGGGGCACCGGCTCATGCTGGTGGCGGGGCTGGTGATACTGACGGGTGCGTTTTTCCTGCTGGCCTGGGTGGCCAGGCTGGGCAGCGTCACGCAATTCATCGCCAAGCCCGTGTTGCGCGGCTTTTCCTTCGGCCTGGCCATCGTCATCATCGTCAAGCAGCTGCCCGGCGTGCTGGGCGTGCAGGCGGGCGGCGACGTCGTGCATCTCGTGCCCGGCTTGCTGGCGCGGGCGGGACAGTGGAACTGGCGCGGCGCGGCCCTGTGCGCGGCGGCGCTGCTGTTGCTGTTCCTGCTGCGGCGCGCGCAGCGCTGGCCCGCCGGACTGATCGTCATCGCGCTGGGGATCGCCGCCGGACAGTGGCTCGACTTGTCGCGCCACGGCGTGGCCCTGGTGGGCGCCATCGATATCAGCCTGGCCATGCCGGTCCTGCCGCGCCTGACGCAGGAGGAATGGACGCGCCTGGCCGAACTGGCGTTTGCGCTGGCGCTGATCCTGTATGCCGAATCGTATGGCGCCATCCGCAGTTTTGCCTTGAAGCATGGCGATCCCGTGGCGCCCGAGCGCGACTTGCTGGCGCTGGGCGCGGCCAATGTGCTGGCGGGATTGCTGCAAGCCATGCCGGTGGGCGCCGGCTATTCGGCCACGTCGGCCAACGAGGCGGCGGGCGCCACCTCGCGCCTGGCGGGTCTGGTGGCCGCCGCCGTGGTGGGCGTCATCGTGCTGACCCTGCTGCCGCTGGTGGCGCTCACGCCCGTGCCCGTGCTGGCCGCCGTGGTCATCCACGCCGTCAGCCATACCTTGAACCCTGTTTCCTTGCAGCCCTACTTTGCCTGGCGCCGCGACCGCCTGCTGGTGCTGGCGGCGATTGCCGGCGTGCTGCTGTTCGGCGTGCTCGACGGCTTGCTGGTGGCCATCGCCATCAGCCTGCTGCTGATGCTGCGCCGCCTGTCGCGGCCGGGCATGTCCGTGCTGGGGCGGCTGGGCGAGAGCCACGACTACGTCAAGCTGGCGCTGCATCGCGAGGCGCGAGCGCAGCCGGAGCTGCTGATATTGCGCCTCGATGAACCCTTGTTCTTTGTCAATGCCGAGCGCAGCCTGCACCTGGCGCGCGCCATGCTGGAGGAGCGGGCCGGTCCGCTGCGCAAGGTGATCCTCAGCCTGGAAGAGTCGCCCGACCTCGATGGCAGCAGCGTCGAAGCCTTGCGCGACTTTGCCGCATTCGTGCGCCAGCAGGGGCTGTCCCTGGCGCTGGCGCGCCTGAAGGAGCCGGCGTACACGGTGCTGCGGCTGGCGCTGGGCGACCTGCTGGCCGTGCAAGCCGGACCGGCGCTGCTGCTCAGTGAATTGAGCGTGGCCGAGGCCGTGCATCTGCTGGAGGATGCGGCAGCGCAAAAGTAGCTGCGACTGTGCTACGCTGGCGGCCAGGCGAGGCATCTAGGGACAAGGCATGACAAGCACGAAACCGCAACTGGTCAAGGCAAGGCTGAACAAGCTGCTGCCCACGCAAATCACGGTCGGCATGGCCGAGGTGGCGCTCAAGCGCGCGCACTGGGCCAGCCTGGGCCGGAAGGCGCGGACGGCGGCGCTGGCGAATCACTGGTTTCCCAGCATCATCGGCCCGGAAGGACGCCACTACATCGTCGACCACCACCATTTCGGCCTGGCGCTGCACCAGGAAGGCGTGAAAAGCGTCAGCCTGATGATACTCAAGGATCTGTCATGGTTGGAACCGCTGCACTTCTGGCATGTGATGGACCACCACCAGTGGGTACACCCGTACGACAACGAAGGCTTGCGCCGCGATTTTTCCGCCATCCCCCGGCACCTGAGCGGCTTGCACGATGATCCCTACCGCAGCCTGGCCGGCGAATTGCGCAGCGCAGGCGGCTACGCCAAGGATGTGACGCCCTTCAGCGAATTCCTGTGGGCCGATTTTCTGCGCAGCCGCATCGCGCCCGCCAGCCTGCGAAAGAATTTCCCCAAAGCACTGGCGCAAGCCAATAAGCTGGCGCGCAGCCAGCAGGCGCGCTATCTGCCCGGCTGGAGCGGCATCGTGCCGCCCGCCTGACGGCGCCTACAGCAGGAAGGCGCTGCCGGCCGCCAGTATGCCGGCCGCCGCCGCGCCCACGGAACCCCACAGCAGCCAGCGGCGCCGCGTCAGCACGGTGATGGCGGCCAGCGCCACGGCGATCTGGATGAGGCTCAGTGCCAGGGCCAGACGGTGGTGCGGGCGCAGCTTGGCGTCCGATTCCTCGCCCAGCTTGCGTGATTGCTCTTCCAGTTGGCGCGCGCTGGCTTGCACTTGCAGCTTGGCCTTGTCTTCCTTTGCTTGTTCGGCCAGGAAGCGGGCCTTGACTTCGGGCGCGGTGGCCAGCGCCGCCGTTGCCTCGGCGATATGCCCCTTGGTCGATTTTGCCTGGTACAAGGCCCACTG
Source organism: Janthinobacterium sp. UMAB-60 (assembly GCF_900095235.1). Taxonomy (NCBI): domain Bacteria; kingdom Pseudomonadati; phylum Pseudomonadota; class Betaproteobacteria; order Burkholderiales; family Oxalobacteraceae; genus Janthinobacterium; species Janthinobacterium sp. UMAB-60. The sequence goes on along the minus strand of NZ_LT607508.1, from coordinate 13,911 downwards.
GTCGCTCGCCTGCGCCTGCAGCAGGATGCTCTCGTTCTTCAGAAACATCGCCTCGTTCTGGGCATTGCCGCTTTGATAATTGACCATCGCGCCTATCGTGGCGAGGATGGCCGTCATCAGCGCGATCTTTTGCGTCAAGCCATCGCGATCCTTTTCCGCAGCCTCTTCGACGGCGTGTTCATAAGGATTGGGCACTTCGTATTCGTCTTCCATGCTATATCTTTCGCGTAGCGGGGTGGGAAATGGCGCGATGATACCTGATCGGGCCGCAGCCTTCTGCGTGCCCGGCCGATCAGGCCATCCCACCCCGCCCGATGCGCGACGCGGGCGCGAAAGAAGTCGTTCAAAAAGAGGTGGAAGGCCGCAGTGTTCGCCGTGCGCGATGGCCAGGAAACCCCGTGCGCTGATGCAGCACACCATCATGGCGATGCACGGCAAGTCTGAAAAGACGTGAGCCGTGCACCGCGGCGCGGGATTCAGGCGCTTTTTGCCAGGCCTTCCGCTTCCCAGGCAGCCTTGACGCTGTCGCGCCGGGATACTCTGCCCAGGAAGGCTTGTACATTGGCCAGCGCGGACAAATCCACGCCCACGTTCGGCGCCCAGCCCGTGATGACGAACAGGTAGGCGTCGGCCACGGTAAAGGTGTCGCCCGTCAGGTAGGCCTGGCCTTCCAGGCGGCTGTCCACCCACTTGAATTTTTTGCCCAGTTGCTCGATGAATAAGGCTTTGGTGGCGGCGTCGAAGCGGGGATCGAACAGGGGACTGAACGATTTGTGCAGCTCGGACGTGATGTAGTTCTGCCATTCCAGCACCTTGTAGCGGGCAAAGTTGCCTACCGGCGGCAATAAATCCTGCCTGCCCGCCTGTTCGGCGATGTACTGGGCGATGACGGGGCCTTCGCTCAAGGTCGTGCCATCGTCGAGCGCCAGCAGCGGCACCTGGCCTTTCGGGTTGAGTTCGTAGTAATTGCCTCCTTCCAGCGTCCGGTGCTGGCCCAGGTCGACCTTCACGAGGGTGAAGGCCGCCCCCGTTTCGCGCAGGAGGATGTGCGGTGCCTGCGAGCAGGCGCCCGGCGAGTAAAAGAGTTTCATGGCGATCCTTGAACAGGTGGGAAAGCAGCCACTATAGTCCTGCGCCGCCGCACGGTAAACGTGGGCGAGGGGTAGCGCCCGATAAAACCGCCTGCGCGGGCCACGGCTACGACAGCGAGCATGTCGTTGAAGTTGGTTTGCGCCATGTTGTCACCTTTCAGTCATGCGTCGCGCTGCATTTTGCTGGTATTCTGCAAGCACCTCCCTGCCATATGGCCGGACTATCGCCTGATGAAAATATTTCTTTACTTGCTACTGGGTTTTGCCTTGGCCAGCGTCATCGCATGGGGTGCCTTGTTGCTGTGGGGCGCCCTGGTGTTGCAGCTGTCGCCCGGCGACAGCTATTGGGACCGCACACCGTACGGGGCTGATATGTTCATTGCCTGCTGGCTATTCCTCGCCATCGGGGCGGCCATCCTGGCGGCTCGGCTAGGCCGTTGACCCTGGTTTCATACAATTCATTAGCGCGCCCTGTACAGCGCCATGCTGGCCTTGCTGCTGGTGCTGTCATGCCGCCGGCGCGGCTGACCACTCGCGCAGCAATTGCCCGAACGCGTCGGCCGCCGCCGTGCTGCCAGCGGCGCGCCAGACGAGCTGGAACTGGGCGGCGGGCAGGGCGGGCAAGCCATGCTGGCCATCGACGATGACCATGCCCGGCTCCAGGTCGCCCTGCGGCAGGGCCGTGATGGCCAGCCCGGCCAGCACGGCCGCGCGCAAGCCCTGCTGGCTGGGCGAGGTGAACGCCACGCGCCAGTCGAGACCGGCGCCGTCGAGGGCAGTGACGCCCACTTGCCGGTGCATGCACGGTGCCGGTGAAAACGCCAGCGGCAGCGGCAGCGCGCCGTCGTGGCGGAAATCGTGCGCCGCCGCCCAGACGAAGCGCGTGCGGCGCAGCACGGCGGCGTCATCCTGGTCGCCGGCCAGGGCCATGACGACGGCCAGGTCCAGCGCATCGGCGGCGACGAGTTTCTGTAAGTCAAGATAGGTGCCCACCGTCACATCGAGGCGCACGGCGGGAAACAGCTGCGCGAACTGCGCCAGCAGGGCGGGCAGGCGCGCGCCCATGAAGTTTTCCGGCACGCCAAAGCGCACGGCGCCGGCAATCGAGGAACGCTGGAAGCGCCGCGACAGGGCATCCTGGGCCGCCAAGATCTGCCGCGCGTGGCGCAGGAAATCCTCGCCATCCTCCGTCAGGCGCAGGCTGCGCGTGGTGCGCAGCAGCAGCGCGGCGCCGGCCTGCTCTTCCAGGCGGCGGATCTGGTGGCTGATGGCGGACTGGCTCAGGTGCAGCCGTTCGGCGGCGCGCGTAAAGCCGCCCGTGTCCGCTACGGCGACCAAGGCGCGCAGCAGGGCGGTATCGAAGTCCATGAGGTTCCCGTGATTCATGATGAAAATGAATGAATTGTACAAAATTTTATCATTTCCCTCATGAGTCGAGGCTTTCTAGAATGGCGGCTCGCAGTGCGCCGTCTCCACGCGCGCTCCATGACTACCGACATCAAGGCTTCGATGCACCTGACTACTACGCAACAAAACGCACTGACCCTGGCCGCCGTGTGCCTGGCCTCGCTCATGTTCGGCCTGGAAATTTCCAGCGTGCCCGTCATCTTGCCCACCCTGGAAACGCTGCTGCACGGTGACTTCAAGGACTTGCAATGGATCATGAACGCCTACACCCTGGCTTGCACCACCGTGCTGATGGCGACAGGCACCCTGGCCGACCGCTACGGCCGCAAGCGCCTGCTGCTCGCCAGCCTGGCGCTGTTCGGCCTCAGTTCGCTCGCATGCGGCTGGGCCGGCAGCACGGGCGTGCTGATCGCTGCGCGTGCGCTGCAGGGCGCGGCCGGCGGCGCCATGCTGATTTGCCAGGTAGCGGTGCTGTCGCAGCAATTCCCGGCCGGCGCCGCGCGGGGCCGGGCGTTCGGCGCCTGGGGCATCGTGTTTGGCCTGGGCCTGGGCTTCGGCCCCATCATCGGCGCGGCCATCGTCGCGCTATCGAGCTGGCAATGGGTATTTCTCGTGCACGGGCCGCTGGCCGTCGTCGCGCTGCTGCTGGCGGGCCTGGGCGTGACGGAATCGCGCGATCCGCAGCAGCGCAAGCTGGACGTGGCCGGCATCGCCACCCTGTCGCTGGCCGTGTTCAGCCTGGCGTGGTGCATCACGCAAGGGCCGGCGCTGGGTGTCACGGATCCGCGCAGCGTGGCCAGCCTGGCCGTGGCGCTGCTCAGCCTGATGCTGTTTGCCGTCATTGAGCGGCGCCAGCCTGAACCGATGATCGATTTTTCCGTGTTCCGCATCCGCCGTTTCTCGGGCGCGCTGCTCGGTTCGGCGGGCATGAATTGCAGTTTCTGGCCGCTCATGATTTATCTGCCCCTGTACGTGCAGCATGGTCTCGGTTACAGCAGCCTGGGCACGGGCCTGACCCTGCTGGCCTACACCTTGCCCACCTTGCTCATGCCGCCGCTGGCCGAGCGGCTGGCACTGCGCTACCGGGCCGATGCGGTCATTCCCGCCGGCTTGCTGGCCATCGGCGCAGGTTTTTTGCTGATGTTATGGGGCAGCCATGCGGACGCCGCCAGCTGGCTGACCATCCTGCCCGGCTGCCTGCTGGCGGGCACGGGACTCGGCCTGACGAATACGCCCGTCACCAACACGACGACGGGCGCCGTGCCAGGCGAACGGGCCGGCATGGCGTCCAGCATCGACATCAGCGCGCGCATGGTCAGCCTGTCCATCAATATCGCGCTGATGGGCTTTATCCTCGTCGAAGGCATCCAGTCCGCCTTGCGGGCGCATTTGCCCGGCGCACCGGACGCGGCCACCTTGCGCGCCTTGGCAGAGGATTTGTCCGCAGGCAAGGGCGCCGGCGCGCTGCCGGCCGGCGTGGCCAAGCTGGCGCTGGCACAAGGATTTGGCGCCGTGATGCTGTACGGCGGCGTGGCCGCCTGTCTGTTCGCCTTGGCCAGCTGGCTGGTATTTGGCACCGGGCGGACGCGGCAGGCAGCCGGGCAGCCGGTGCGCTGAAATCCGGGAGCAGGGGAGGCTATAATCTGGGCACGTTGGCAAGTGTTGCTCAACGTTATTACGAGGCTGCCCATGCATAAACTGATTTCCGCACTCACCCGCCTGTACCTGTTCGAGGAACAGCAGCAATACGTCGACGCGCAGGGCGGCGTGCAGCCTTTGATGCCGGCCGTGCTGGCGCGCCATCTGTCAGGCGAGCAGACGGTAGCGGTGCGCCTGGTGAGCGAGAGCGGCCTGACGCGCGCGCTGGTGCTGGAGTTCGGCGGCAAGGGCGGCGGCGAAGCGCACTGGAGCGCGTTGTGCACGATCGCCAATGCCGTGCAGCATGAGCTGGACTTGCCGGCGCCCGCCGTCAGCATCTCGGGCACGGCGTTCCAGCTGTGGCTGTCGCTGGCCACGCCCGTGCCCGTCGCCCAGGCGCGCCAGTTCGTGCAGCTGTTGCGTTCCACCTTTTTACCCGCTTCGACCGATATCCTCGCCGTCGCGCCGCCCGCTTACGTGGAACAGGTGGCGCTGCCGCCATGCCTGCAGCCATCGGGCAAGTGGGCCGCCTTCATCCACCCCAGCATGGGCGCCGCCTTCGTCGACGAGCCGGGCCTGGACATGCCGCCGCCGCCAGCCGCCCAGCTGGGCTTCCTGGAAAGCTTGCGCAGCATCAACCCGGCCCAGTTTGCGCAGGCGCTGGCGAAATTGCAGGGACATGCGGGGCTGGCTGTCGCCGTGCCCGCTCCTGTCGTCGCCGCATTGCCAGCGGCAACGTCCGCCACTGCGCCGGGCTTGCTGCTGCAGGATGCGACGCTGGAAGACATCGTGCGCTGGTTGCATGCGCGCAATATCGAGCCGACTTTGCGGCACAGGTTGCCGTAGCGGGAGCGCTCTTCGTCCTTGGCCTTGTTGGTGTGACAATGTATGCATTTTTCTTATCGGCAATTTGTTATCCTCTACGGCCGCTCTTGCCCCATGTCTGCAATGAAAAGCCAGGTCGAGCATTGCGTTAACTTAAATTCAGGAAGCCATCCATGCACTTGCCAGCCGACACAAACGCACCCCGGGACTTTGACTTCATCATCGGCGATTGGCTAGTCAAACATCGCCGGCTCAATTCCAGATTCACCAATTGCAAGGAATGGACGGAGTTTGACGGGCTCTCGTCGACCGTCAAGACGCTGGGTGGCTTTGGCAACCTGGAGGACAACGTTCTCTACTTCCCGGAAGGTCGCTTCCGTGCCCTTGCACTGCGCTCGTTTTGTATGAAATCCGACACCTGGTCGATCTGGTGGCTCGATGCACGCAAGCCGACGACGCTCGATGTCCCTGTCGTTGGAAAATTCTCCAATCACATCGGCGTATTCTTTGCAGATGACCTACTAGATGGCCAAGCAATAAAAGTGCGCTTTACCTGGAGTGCCACACCTGGGGAAAATCCCCGTTGGGATCAGGCTTTTTCCAAGGACCAGGGAAGAACATGGGAAACGAACTGGACCATGGATTTCGTGCGCGCCGCACAGCAAATGGCACCCCTTCAGCCTTGAAGACTGCGGCGGCCAACGACGGCAAGCGGCCTATTGGGTTGAAAAACGCGGGTACGTTGATGTTTGGATAGAAATTCTGCCAGCCTCGACTGGCCAGAACCGCCGCTATTGAACGATCACCGACTGCTTGGAGGTCCGAGACCTCCCGAAATTGTTGCCGCTCGACTTCTAACGGTTAAATCGAGTAACGGCACTGACATAGCCGAGCCAAAGATTGTTTCAGACTTCAGTCAATCTGGCCCAGGCGAATTCACTGACGCCGTGGCAATTTCCAGCGAAACCGTATTATGCAATTCAGCCTATGAATATCAACTACACATCCGATCAGCCATGCGCCGAGGCGTTCAAGGCACTGTACGACACGACTGGCTGGGGGCCGATATCACGCGGGACTGCGTTCTATCAAGATTCGCTTGACGGCTCCTGGTGTTCGCGATCCGCCTATTTTGGCGGCCAACTTGTCGGTTTTGTGCGTGTCATTTCGGATGGTCGCTTGCATGCGTTTGTCACCGAGATGATTGTTCACCCCGAATTTCAACATCAAGGAATCGGAGCCGCTTTACTCAGCTCAATTCTTGGCGATTGTCGTGCCGCTGGCATTGCAGATGTTCAGCTTTTCAGCGCCAAAGGCAAGTCGATATTCTACGAAAAACTTGGATTTTCCTCGCGACCGGAAGATGCGCCTGGCATGCAATTCAATGCAGTCACCTGACCAGTCGTTCAAGCCACCCCTCTATCTCTGGATGGCGTGCCGTCTGTGGCGCAGGCGTCCATGGCGGCGTCCCATGTCAGCGGCATCCTGAAGTCAAGCCGCCATTTCCCTTGCCAAGGTCAACACCAGTTCCTCCGCCTCCATTTCCCGCGCCAGCGGCGCGCCCTGGCCGGCCCATTGCGCGGCAAATTCGCTGTCGCCGTGCTGGCTTGCCAGCGCGTTCAATTGTTTTGCTGCATCGTAGGCGACGGGGTAGTCGGCCGGCGGCGGGCTGCCCGGCGCTTCGCCATGCTCGATCAGACGGTTCACCATGCCGCGCGCCAGGCGGCCCGAGAGGACGCTGGTCAGGCGGGTGCTGGCGGCCCGTTCGCTTTTCAGGTTGGCGCGGTAGCCCACGTTGGCCGACGATTCCGGGCACAGCACGAACGCCGTGCCCAGCTGGGCGGCTGCCGCGCCCAGGTCCAGCGCGGCGCGGATGCCTGCTCCATCCATGATGCCGCCGGCGGCGATCAGGGGGAGCGTTGTGCGACCAGCCAGCAGGCGCAGCAGCACCGATGTGCTGTGGCGCTCGTCCGGCGCTTGCGGGTCGAAGACGCCCCGGTGTCCGCCTGCTTCCACGCCTTGCGCCACGATGGCGTCGACCCCGGCCTGTTCGATCATGGCCGCCTCGCGCAGATTGGTGGCCGTGGCCATCGTGTAGATGCCGGCCTGGCGCAGGGCGGCAATTTGCTGCTGCGTCGGCAAGCCGAAATGAAAGCTGACGACGGCGGGGCGCTGTTCCAGCAACAGGGCAAACGCTGCCTCATCGCCGAGAAAGGTTGAATATATCTCGTCGAGCTGCGCTGGCACGGGCACGCCCAACTCCGCGAACAGGGGCGCCAGATGGGCCAGCCATGCCGCTTCGCGCCGCGCATCCCTTGCCGCCGGCGCATGGCAAAACACATTGATATTGAAGGGGCGGTCCGTCAGCGCGCGTGTGTCTTCGATCATCTGGCGCGCCTGCGCCACCGTGCCGGCGCCGATGCCCAGCGAACCGAGGCCGCCCGCATGCGAGACGGCGGCCGCCATGCGCGGCGTGGAGACGCCCGCCATCGGCGCCTGGATGATGGGGTGCTGCAAGCCGAGACGGTCGAGGAAGCGCTGGGACGTGCTCATGATGTTTCCTTCACCAAGTTGAGGATGTCATATTTTGTTCTTATTTTGAGAATATAATAGCATGATAATTCTTAAATAGAGAACATGATGGACATGGAATCCCTGACGATTTTTTGTGCCGTGGCCAGTGAGCTGAGCGTCACGCAGGCCGCGGCGCGGCTGGGCCGCGCGCCGTCCAGCGTCACCACGCGCGTCCAGCAACTGGAAGCCGATATCGGCGCCGAGCTGTTCGTGCGAACGAATAAACGCATGGCCCTGACGGCGGCGGGCGAGCGCTTTCTCGAATATGCGCAGCGTTTGCTGGCGCTGGCGGAAGAGGCCAGGCATGTCGTCACGGGCGGGCGAGAAGGGGGCACCTTGCGCGTGGGCAGCATGGAAAGCACGGCGGCCAGCCGCTTGCCGGCGCTGCTGGCCGCGTATCACGCCCGCTATCCGGACACGCGCCTGGCGCTGAGCACGGGGCCGTCGCGCCCCCTGATCGAGCAGGTGCGCACGGGTTTGCTCGACTGCGCTTTCGTGGCCTTGCCGCCAGCGTTCGGCGGCGCCGCCGCGCTGGATGAGCTTGGCCTGGCATCGACCGCCGTGTGGCGCGAGGAGCTGTGCTTGCTGCTGCCGGCCAGCGAAGGGCAGGCGCGCCGCGCCACGGACGTGCGCACGCGCTCGCTGGCGGCGTTTCCGCAAGGCTGCACCTACCGCGGCATCGCCGAAGAGGTGCTGGGCGTGGCCGGCAGCACGCAGTGGCGCGTGCAGGAGCTGACTTCGTATCACACCATGATCGCCTGCGTGGCGGCCGGCGCCTGCGTGACGCTGCTGCCGGCCAGCGTGCTGGCGCTGTCAGACGCGCCAGCCACCCTGAAAACACTTTCTGTTGGGCAAGCCGACACCTTGCTGGTGTGGCGCACCGGGTTCGACGTGCCCGCGTTCCAGCATTTGCTGGTGCAGATAAGTAACCCCCAATAAATAAGAGCTTATTCGGACTGGATCTGAGCCGTGACATCGCGGCCTTGCCAGCAATGCCCTGATGCGGCCGGTGCCAGTTGTAATGATGGTTCCATTCCTGAGCATGTGGGCACGTTCCAGCGAGTTGTTATAAATGAAGCCGTAAGCCCATTCACGCGTTTTCGTGGGTTTCAACAGGATAGAGTTCGGTGAAGGCGATACGCATCCGGTCTTGTCCATGAAAGCGCACAGCAACCCCTACGCTAAAACTTGCGTGTCACCAGCTGTGTTTATCGGCCCGGCCGGTCGAGCGGCGCGGTGATTAATTGAGCACATGGTAATGGTCCGATATGCAGCGCTTCTTCAACTCCATGCAGGCAGACCTTCCGGAAATGATGCTTTAATGTAACGAGTAGCAAAATATATATATGCATGACGATGCATTCTAAATTATTATTAACAGCAGTTAATTTGCTGGTTTATCAAATGACCTTGTAAGTTAAAAGTTAATAAGTAAATAATAATATCCAGCGTCATACATTATACTAAGGAGAGTAAGTTGAAATCATTCGTCAGGAATCGTGTTTCTAGCGTCGCACTGGTCTCCGGTGTGCTTGTGGCGGCCTGGAGCCCCGCCAGTTTCGCCTGCTCCGATACGCCGGTGCTGGCGAGTATTTGCGTCATGGCCGTGCCGTTCACGTTCGGTCCTTTTAATCGCCAGTTTATTCTCGCTGCCGGGCAGGATTTGTCGATTAATAGCTATACGGCGCTGTACTCCTTGATCGGTACCACTTACGGCCAAACCAATAATACGACCTTCAAGTTGCCCGACCTGCGCGGCAAGTTCGTGATCGCTGCCGACGGCGTCAATTACAACGCAGGCGCTACGGGCGGGAAAAATTTCATCACCCTGACGACAGCCCAGTTGCCGCCGCATTTGTTCACCGTGACCGCGCTTCCGGTCGCCATGAGCGCGGTGACCGTCTCCACGACATTGCCTACGCTGAACGCCACGGTCAATATCGCCAGCAGCGTCGCGACCGGCACGGTGTCGGGTCTGAAATTGAACGTGGTCAATAGCGGCGGCGGTGTCGCGACTCCATCGGGTAACTATCTCGGCAAGAGCGGTAATGCTATCGCCAATATCTATTCCGCGGCAACGCCGGATGCAACCCTCAATGCCGCCACCATCAGCGGTGGCGATGTGTCGGTGACGGTCCCGGCCAGTTCCACAACCGTGACCTTGCCGGGCTCAACCGTGGTCGGAGCCGTGGGCGGCACCGCGACCGTCAGCGGCAACACCAATGTCGTCGGGCAAGCCACGCCGATTGATATCAGGCCGCCGTATATCGCATTGACGTATTACATCGCGGCGCAAAATGGCCTGTATCCGAGCCGCGACTAAGTAATGCTGATGCTGTGTTGATCGCGGCAATGAGGCGCACCTGCAGCGCCGCATTGCCTGCCGGGACAGCGCCTGCGTCCGTCACTGGAGATGCCGCAGTGGCTGAGCAAGCCACCAATAACGACTTTAGCTGGGATGCTGCTTTGCGTAATGTGAATGCAATGATCACTGCCGCGCTGTTTGCGGTCGCGGTGAACGCGGGCGCCGCTCCGCGCGACCTTTCTGCCGAGTTAAAGCGCGCTAACAAGGCCCTGGCAGCGCACGATTATGGGCTGGCCTACAAGGAATATGCGCGTGTCGCCGCCGGCAATCCTTTGGCGCAATTTAACCTGGGATTGATCGAACGCGAGGGCTGGGGACGCCCACGCGATCCTGTCGCAGCCTGTGCCTGGTTCGGCAAGGCGGCGCAAGGCAAGACCCCGGCCGCGCAACAGTTTTTTGGCGATTGCCTGGCTGCCGGCACCGGGCGCGCGCCCGATGGCAAGGCTGCTGTGGCGTGGTATCAGAAGGCGGCGCAATCAGGCATCGCGTATGCGAACTGCTCCGCCGGTGAACTGTATATCCGTGGCCAGGTCGTCGACAAGGATGTCGCGCGCGGCCTGGCCCTGTGTGCGCAAGCGGCGCAGGCGGGCTCGGCGCCGGCCATGCTGCGCCTTGCCGATTATTACAAGGACGACAAGGATGTGCCGCAAGATCTGGCGGCTGCGCGCTACTGGTATCAACAGGCAGCCGAATACCGCATTCCTGTGGCGCAATATCGCCTGGGCGTGATGCTGGGGCTGGGCGAGGGCGGCGCCGCCAACCCGGCCCTGGCCTTGTCGTGGCTCGAACATGCGGCCGTCGAAGGGTATGCGCCGGCCTATTTACCGGTGGCCATTTTGTATGGCAACAGTGCACCGGACCCTGCCACCGGCGCGCTGACGCCGGCCAACCTGGCAAAGATTTACATGTGGAGCCGCGCGGCCAGAGCCACCACCAGCAAGCCGGCGGAAATTGCCGAAATCGAGGGTATTGAACAATTGCTGCAGCAAGTAATGCCTCCGCAGTGGCAACCCGAGCTCGATCGCCGGGTGGCCGAGCATCTGGATAAATTTACTGTCAAATAGAATAAAACACAGGCGCCGCCGTTGCTGACGCAGCTCGCCTATCACCAGGGAAAATCACCATGCATGCTTCCATGAACAGAATCTATCGACTCGTCTGGAGTCATGTCCATCAAACCTGGGTGGCCGTCCACGAACGCGCCAAGGGCAAGGGCAAGTCGGCCAATCGCCGCCTCGTCGCCAGCGTGTTGCTGGCGGCCTCACACTCGGCCATGGCGGGGCCGACCGGCGGCCAGGTTACCGCCGGCAACGGCACCATCAACCAGAACGGCGCCACCACCACGGTGACGCAAGCGAGCCAGAACCTGTCACTGAACTGGCAGTCGTTCAATACCAGCAGCGGCGAGACGGTCAATTTTGTCCAGCCATCGGCCAGCGCCATTGCCGTCAACCGTATCAGCGGCAATAGCGCCACCCAATTCTACGGTGCGCTCAACGCCAACGGCCAGGTTTATCTGATCAATCCGAATGGCGTACTGTTTGGCGCCGGATCGCAAATCAACGTCGGCGGCCTGGTCGCTTCGACGCTCGACACCGGCGACGCCAGCCTGCGCGATGCCACGCGCCGATTCACGGGCATCGGTAGCGGCAGCATCATCAACCAAGGTGCGATCAATACTGCCAAGGGCGGTTACGTCGCCTTCGTCGGCAACACGGTCGCCAACCAGGGCGCCATCAAGGCCGGTACGGTGGCGCTGGGCGCCGGCAGCGATGTCACGCTGTCGTTCTCCGGCGATAGCCTGGTTCAACTGCAAGTGAACCAGAGCACGCTGAACAACCTGGCTGAAAATGGCGGTCTGATCAATGCCGACGGCGGCGCGGTATGGCTGTCGGCCGGCGCCAGGGATGCCGTGCTGGCCAGCGTGGTCAACAACACCGGGATTATCAGGGCGCGCAGTGTCGAGCAAGTCGGCGGCACCATCGTGCTGGGGGCGGGCAGCGCGGGCACGGCCACCAACAGCGGCACGCTCGACGCCGCGGGCCTCGCTGGCGGCGCCACTGGCGGCACCGTGAAAGTGCTCGGCGGCACGGTCACGCTGGCGGCAGGCAGCGTGGTCAATGTTGCCGGCGATGGCGGCGGCGGTACGGCGCTGATCGGCGGCAATTTCCTCGGCGCCGGCCCCGAGCATCATGCGCACACCACCACGGTCCAGGCGGGCGCGGCGATCAACGCCGATGCCATCAGCACCGGCAATGGCGGCAATGTCGCGGTATGGTCTGACAAGGTCACGCAATTCGACGGCGGCATCACGGCCCGCGGCGGTGCGCTGTCGGGCAATGGTGGCCAGGTGGAAACTTCGGGCAAGCACCTCAATATCAGGGGCAGCGCCTTGGTCAGTACGGCTGCGCCGCATGGGGTGGCAGGAAACTGGCTGCTCGACCCGGACGATATTACGATCGGCAATGGCAGTATATGGGGCAATTCGGTCGGCATCAATGTCGACACGCGCGTTCTGACGAATGCGCTCAATAACGGCAACGTGACCATCAAGACCACCGCATCTTCGGCCAGTTGCACGGGCACGCCGTGTACTGGAACGTCTGGCAATGGCGATATCATTGTGCTCGATGCCATTGGCTCCGTTATTAACTACAATAATGGCAATAATGTCATTGATTGGACCGGCAGCACTACACTCACGCTGAGTGCCTATCGAGATATTTACTTCAAATTCACGCCTGATGTGAAATATCCGGGAGCCCCCACTGGCCAGGATCTGGGGGGATCAATCTTTATTAACAATGGGGCCGGGAAAGTCGTACTGAGGGCAGACAATACTGCCAAGGGTACAGGCACAGTCACTTTTGATACTCCTTCTCAAAATGTGATTATCCTTGGCACCGGCACCACCTCTATTTATTACAACCCGAGCAGCTATAGCTCGCCGACGGACTATAGCGCCAACATCTACACTCAATTTGATGCCTATATGGCCATCAATGTAAGCGGCTCGGCTGCCTCCAAGATTTATGATGGCCTCGCGACGACCAGCGTGTCAGCTCTGACTTCCCTGTTGACCATGCCGACCGGATTGACGCTCAATACCGCCAGTGCGCAGGGCACCTTTGCCGACAAGAACGTCGGCACCGGCAAAACCGTGACCATTGCCGGCGTCACTGCTACCGGCACTGGTGCCGTCACCAGCACCTCCAGCGATGGCGCCACCGTCATTAGCTACGGCAACAACAGGTACTTCATCAATGGTCTCGACAGCAAGACCGCCACGATCACGGCCAGAAACATCAACGTCACCGGTGTAACGGCCAACGATAAGACCTATGACGGCAGCACTTCGTCCACCCTCTCCGGTAGCGCCAGTGTCGCCGCCAGTATCGTCAGCGGCGACAACGTCACGCTCGGTAGCGGCGCGGCCACCTTCGCCGATGCCAATGCCGGCGTTGGCAAGGCCGTTACCGTCACCGGCTATACGCTGAGCGGTATCGATGCCGGCAACTACGTGGTCACCCAGCCGAGTGGCCTGACTGCCACCATCAACAAAGCCAATTTGACACTCTCCGGCAGCAAAACCTACGACGGCGCCAGATCGGTGGCGGGCAGCACGTTGACGGCGACCGGCGTGGCCGGCCAGCAGTTCAGCGTCACCGGGGCCGGCGATGCGTCGAATTTGAGCAGCAAGAACGTGCAAAGCGGCGCGGCGCTTGCCAGCGCAACGGGCCTGAGCCTGGGCAGCGGCAGCAATGGCGGCCTGGCCAGCAACTACAACGCGATCGGCGTCGCCGGCAGCAGCTACACGGTCACTGCCAAAGGCGTGACCCTGACCGGCATCAGCGCCGTCGACAAGACCTACGACGCCAGCACCACGGCCGCGCTCAACACCGCCAACGTGGCGTACTCGGGTCTGGTCGGCGGCGACGCGGTCACGCTGTCAGGCAGTGGCACGGGCAGCTTTGCGACGAAGAATGTGGGTGCCAACAAGGCCGTGACCGT
>NZ_LT607507.1:41309-55774 GCF_900095235.1 Janthinobacterium sp. UMAB-60 | reverse complement strand
ATGAGGTGCATTTCCGCGATACGGCGCACGGCTTGCTGGCTTGGGCCGTGGCTACCCTGATCACCGTGGCCGTGCTGGCCGGCGGCACGCGCGCCGTGCTCAGCGGCGCCATCGATGCGGGCAGCGGCGTGGCGGCTGCTGTATCCCCGGCCGCAGCGGCTGGCGCCAAGGCGGGCGAGGGCGGCGGCAGCGTCAATCCGCTCGATTATTTCTCGGACATGCTGCTGCGCGCCGCGCCCGCTGCCGCCACCGGCACGCCAGCGATGGCGAACCCCGGCGTGACGCTCGCTGACCAGCGCGTGGAAATCGGCAAGATCTTCGCCACGGGCCTGTCCACGGGCAGCCTGGCCGCCGATGACCGCGCCTACCTGGGCCAGGTCGTGGCCAGCCGCACGGGCTTGACGCAGGCTGAAGCGGAAGCGCGGGTCGACGCCGTCTACGCCCGCGCCGCCAAGGCCGCCGCCGATGCCAAGGTGAAAGCACAGCAAGCGGCCGACACGGCGCGCAAGGCCGGCGCCCACACGGCCCTGTGGATGTTCGTCGCCTTGCTGCTCGGTGCTTTCGTCGCCAGCCTGGCCGCAACGTTCGGCGGCCGCCAGCGTGACCACGAGCGCGTGCTGCGCCACGTCACCATCTGAACCCCCCACCATAAAATCAAGGAGTCTGCCATGCGTTCCATCCTCTTGCTGCTTCTGGGCATCCCATTGCCCATCGTCATACTGATCGCCCTGTTCGTCCGCTGACAAGGCAAACACAAAAGCCGGCGCCCGCTGCAAGGTGGGCGCCGGCTTTTGCGTGAAAGCGGGCGCATGTGTAAGATGGCGCCATCTTTCCACCGAGACTATCCATGAATGTGACTGCCATCCGTCCCTTGCTGAAAACCGCCGCCATCGCCGCCTTTGCCTGCACCATGCTGGCCGCGTGTTCCACCCTGATCGGCCCGCGCGACGTGAATGTGTCGCTAAGCAAGATGCAGCAAGGCCTGGAGCGCCGCTTTCCCATCGACAAGCGCGTGCTGTCCGTGCTGGACGTCAAGCTGACGCATCCGCAACTGTCCTTGCAGCCCGAGCGCGAAAGAGTCGCCCTCAGCGTGGACGCCAGCGTCCTGCCGCCGTTCATCCGCCAGAGCTGGCGCGGCAGCCTGGCCATGTCGGGCCGCCTCGTGCTCGACCCCCAGCGCAATGCCGTCTACCTGAGCGAAGCGAGCGTGGACAAGGTCACCATCGATGGCATGGACGAGTCGCAGCAGCGCCAGTTCGCCAAGGTGGCCAGCCTGGTGGCCGACCAGCTCATGCATGAAACGCCGATCTACACCTTCAAGCCTGACGAACTGCGCTATGCGGGCGTGCAATTCGTGCCGACGCAGATCAGGACCACGGGCAACGGGCTGACGGTGACGTTCGAGCCGGTGAAGTAGGGGCAGGCTCTGTCATCGCCGTACAGAGCAACCTCCGTGAACTCCCTGCGACAAGCATCGATATTTATTGCGCTATAGTAATATTTATTCTGTATCCGCTGGACGCCGAACACAAGGCGGCCGCCGCCGCCACCGCGTTTGTCGACAACAAGGGGGCCAATCCGTTTGCGGGCTTGTCGCGCGAGCAATTGGCCACCATCACGCACGACGACAGCGGGACGTTTACCATCAACGAGCGCCGCGCCGCCTTTACGCAGGCCTACGATGAAGAGCAGGCCTGGCGCAGCCAAGTCGTGGCGCAAGCGATGGC
Source organism: Janthinobacterium sp. UMAB-60 (assembly GCF_900095235.1). Lineage (NCBI taxonomy): Bacteria > Pseudomonadati > Pseudomonadota > Betaproteobacteria > Burkholderiales > Oxalobacteraceae > Janthinobacterium > Janthinobacterium sp. UMAB-60. The sequence continues at coordinate 54,047 of NZ_LT607507.1, read as the reverse complement.
GGAATACAATAGCACCGGCAAGATGACCAATTTCTTCAAATCGGTGCTGGGGCATTTCAATGCATTGCCGCAGCTTGAGCAAGCGCAATATCCTGCCAATTATGCGAGCGACCTGGAAGACAAGATCAAGCTCGATTTTAACTATTTCAATCATGCGGCCGGCAATGGTGGGCCTACGCCGGGTTCGCTTGCGGACATGCAAAAAAATCAGGATAAAAAAGGCCTGGATCTGTTTGATCTGCTGATCCGCTGATCCCTGGGATTGTTCAACTGTCATTGTTGCTCGCTGGAAGGCCAACTATAATCCTGCCTCCCATGCCTGGACACAGCATGTTCTCCAACATGAAGTTAAAACAATTAAAGGAATCTTCGTGAAACGTTCACTCATCAGCGCCGCCTGTTGCGCCTTGCTCGCCTTATCTTCGCCGTCGCTGTACGCCCAAGCCAGCAATGCTGCCGCGCCCGTCTCCGGCATCGACCTGAAAACCCTGGACCCGGCAGTCAGTCCCCGCGATGATTTCTACGGCTACGTCAACGGCGTCTGGACCCGCAATACGGACATTCCGGCCGACAAATCCGTCTGGGGCACGTATATCGAATTGCGCGAAATCGCCCAAGGTCAACTGCGCGGCCTGATCGACGCCACCGTCAAGAACCCCGGCAAGCCCGGCAGCGAAGCGCACAAGATCGCCGACCTGTACACGAGTTTCATGAATGACAAGGCGCGCGATGCGGCCGGCTTCAAGCCCCTGAAGGCCGAACTGGCCCGCGTCGCCAGCTTGAAAGACAAGCAAGACTTGCCGGCGCTGCTGGCCTACCTGCAAGGCAATGGCGTTGCGACGCCGTTTTCCGCCTATGTGGCGCCCGATGCGCAAGACCCCGAAGGCTACACGGTCAACATCAGCCAGTCGGGCCTGGGCTTGCCTGACCGCGATTATTATCTGAAGGACGACGACGCCAAGCTGCAAGCCGTGCGCGCCAAGTACCTCAAGCATATCGAAACCATGCTGGCCATGAGCGGCGACCAGGCCGCCGCCGACCACGCGGCGCAGATCCTCGACCTCGAAACGCGTTTGGCGGCCGTGCAGTGGACGCGCGTGCAGATGCGCGACCCCGTCAAGTCGTACAACCGCGTCGATTTCGACAAATTCAGCGCACTGGCGCCGGCCTTCGACTGGAAAGCCTACTTTGCCGCCGCCGGTCTGGCGAAAAAGGAAACCTCTGCCGTGGTGCGCCAGCCCAGCTTCCTCAGCGGTTTTTCCGAGACCGTGGCCGCCGTGCCGCTGGCATCGTGGAAGAGCTATCTGAACTGGCGCATCATCGAAAGCTATGCGTCCTACCTGGACAGCGCCACCGTCAAGGAGCGTTTCGCCTTCGACGGCACGGTGCTGCGCGGCGTGCCGCAAAGCGAACCGCAGTGGCAGCTGGCGCTGCGCTTCACGGATAACGCCATCAGCGACGCCGTCGGCAAGCGCTACGTGGCCATGTATCTGCCGCCCGAAACGAAGCCGCGCGTGATGGCCATGTTCGACAATTTCGTCGCCTCGTTCAAGGAGGGCATCGAGCAGCTCGACTGGATGGGCCCGGAAACCAAGAAGGAAGCCCAGCTCAAGCTGGCCGCCCTGAAGCCGAAGATCGCCTACCCCGATACCTGGCGCGACTACAGCAGCATGCAGACGCGACCGAACGACCTGATCGCCAACGTGCGGGCCGCGCGCGCGTGGAGCCGCCAGCAAAACCTGGCCAAACTGGGCAAACCGGTCGACCGCGACGAATGGTCGATGACGCCGCAAACCGTCAACGCCAGCTACAGCCCGGCCCTGAATGCCATCACGATCCCAGCGGCCATCTTGCAACCGCCATTTTTCAACGTGAAAGCGGAAGACGCCGTCAATTACGGCTTGCTGGGCATCACCTTCGGCCATGAAATCAGCCATGCCTTTGACGATTCGGGTAGTCAATATGATGCCAAGGGCCGCTTGCGCAACTGGTGGACGGCAGAGGACCGTACGGCCTTCAAGGCGCTGGCAGCTGGGCTCGTCAAGCAATATGGCGCCTACAGCCCTGTGCCGGGCTATCACATCAATGGCGAGCTGACCCTGGGTGAGAACATCGGCGACAATTCCGGCCTGTCGATCACCTACAAGGCGTACCAGCGTTCCTTGAACGGCAAGCCGTCGCCAGTCATCGATGGCTTGACGGGCGAACAGCGCCTGTACATCGGCTTTGCGCAGAAGTGGCGCGCGAAACTGCGTCCCGAAGCGGCCATCGCGCAGATCAAGAGCGACCCCCATTCGCCGGGCGAATTCCGCGCCAAGGGCACGGTCAAAAACCAGCCCGGCTTCTATGAAGCGTTCGGCATCAAGCCGGGCGACCCGATGTATCTGCCGCCCGAGCAGCGCGTGATCATGTGGTAAGCATGGCCAGGTAAGCAGGCCGCCACGCCCGGGACTATTCTTTGGCGTGGTTGAGGGTGTACCTGGGCAGTTCGACCGTCAGGTCTTCCTGCGCCAGGCGCGCCTGGCACGACAGGCGCGAGTGGGGCTGCAAGCCCCAGGCCTGGTCGAGCATGTCTTCCTCATTGTCGCCCAACTCATTGAGCGTATCAAAACCCCGCACCACGACCACGTGGCAGGTGGAACAGGCGCCCACCTGGCCGCAGGCGTGTTCCATGTCAATGTTGTTGAGCAGTAATGCATCGCAGATGCTCATTTTCTCGGGCGCGTCGAACACGGCGCCGTCGGGGGCCAGCTCGGGATGGGGCAGGACGGTGATGGTGGGCATACGGGATTCTCCTTGAGTTCCTTGAATACCGTTACCTTGGACCTTCCCGCCTTGGCAAGGTCAAGTCCCTGCGCAATCCTGCGCGGTGATGCAATCGTCGAGATGATCGAGCAATTGCAAAAACACGCGTTTATCGGCCACGTGATTCATCGTGGCACTCGTCAAGACATCGCTGGTCGCCGCCGTCACGGCGGCCTTGGCCCCCATGCAGGCGGCATGCATGTGCGCGCGATCCAGTTCCAGCAGCGCCGTAGCGACACCTTCGCGCGTGAAGTCGTAGGCATCCATGCCGCAGCAGCCGGCCACGCAATGGGTTTCCAGGCGGCAGATCAGCGGCCATAGCCCATCCAGCATGGCATCGATGTCGATCGCCTGGGCATAGCGGCCGTCAAGATCGATGAATTCGATCCAGGCGTCGTCGCCGATCTGGATAGCGTACTGGCGGTCGCGTTCGGTCATTTCTTCAGATTTTCCTGGTCAGTGGCATCGCATGATAAAAAAAACCGCCCGAAGGCGGTTTGATCGAACAGGCAAGGGCGGTACTAGATGAAGTAGATCAGCGCGATCACGCCCACGACGAGGGCCACGCGGGTGAGCTGGTAGGCCGTCTTGTTCCACGCCTTGAAGCGGCGGCGGTACTGGCCCATGGTCCAGGAAATCTGGAACAATTTACTCACGCCGCCCACCTGGTCGCCCAGCTCGTTGGGCGAGGCGGCGGCCGTCATCAGGGTGCGGCCCAGCCAGCGGTTCAATCCTTGCGCCCAGCGGTAGCGCATCGGGCGTTCGATGTCGCAGAACAGGATGATGCGGTCGCTGTCGGCATCGTTGCGGGCCCAGTGGATATACGTTTCATCGAACATCACGGCCTGGCCGTCGCGCCAGCTGTGGCGTTCGCCATCGACGTCGATGAAGCAGCGGTCGTCGTTCGGCGTCTGCAAGCCCAGGTGGTAGCGCAGCGAACCGGCGAACGGGTCGCGGTGCGGGTTGAGCTTGCCGCCTTGCGGCAGTTCCGCGAACATGGCCGCCTTGATCGAGGGAATCGATTGCAGCAGCGCATAGGTTTGCGGACACATTTGCTGCGCCGACGGGTGGTTCGCGTCATACCATTTCAGGTAGAAACGCTTCCAGCCATACTTGAAGAAGGAGTTGAAACCCACGTCATTGTTCTTTTCGGCCGCCTTGATCTTTTTCATTTCCTGCATGCGCAGCGCTTCATCGCGGATGATTTGCCAGTTCTGCTGCAGCGGCGCCAGTTCCGGAAATTGATCGACGGAAAGATATGGCGTGGCCGGCACCTTGGAAAAGGTGTGCATGAACAGGTTCAGCGGCGCCATGAACGAGGAGTGATCGAAGATCTGGCGGCGAAACGGCAGGCGCACCTTGCCCCGAAAATGAATATGTAAAACAGAAAACACAAAAATGCCCAGCAAGGCCCACTTCATACACAACCTCGTTTTTTAAGAATGGAGCAATTATAACCAGTTAATGTCCGTGTCACCCCATGCCATGCTGAAGGAAGGATGAAGCAGCGCGCGCGTGCCGGCTGCCCTACAATGGTTTTTTCTCCCCACTTATCCGAGGTAATCATGGAAATCTGGCACGCACCGCTCGACCTGGCAACGCTCAACGCCGCCAGCGAGGGCACGGCCATGCGCCACCTGGGCATCGCATTCACGGCCTTTGGCCCCGACTGGATCGAGGCGACCATGCCCGTCGACCACCGCACCATGCAGCCTTTTAAACTGCTGCATGGCGGCGCTTCCGTTCTGCTGGCCGAGACCCTGGGCAGCATGGCCGCGAATGCCTGCCTGGATCATCGCCGCCATGTCAGCGTGGGGCAGGAAATCAACGCCAACCACGTGCGCGGCGTGCGCGGCGGCCACGTGACGGGGCGCGCCACGCCGATACACCGGGGCCGCAGCAGCCAGGTCTGGGAAATCCGCATCGTCGACGACGACGGCAAACTGTGCTGCATCTCGCGCATCACCATGGCCGTCATCGACGCTCCTTGACTTGCATCAAGGCATTAAAAGCGAACGCGTGAAATCATCCATAACGCTGTTCGCTTATAATTCAGTGTGCTGTTGTATGGCGTGGGGTGTCTCCCGCACGCCTGCATTGCCCGAAATTAAAAGCTGACTGCCCAAAAAACGCCAGTTAGAGACCCATCCTGCACCATGCGGGAAAGGCAGCACGACGGCGAGCAGATCGCTGGTTCTAGCGTAACCGGCAACAATCAACTTTATTACAGGGTAATAACAACAATGATGTCATTCAATCGTTTGACGATAGGCGCGCGCCTGAGCGCAGGCTTCGGGCTGCTGGTCTTGCTCATGCTGGTGCTGGCCGCCTTCGCGCTGTTGCGCATCGGCGCCATCTCCGGCGCCATGGATGCGCAAGAAAAAGTGCAACTGGAAAAACTCGAACCCCTGTACGTGGCGCGCGAAGCGCTCGACCAGACGGGCCTGGCCGCCCGCAACGCGTATATCTTCCATGACCTGGCCGCCGCCGAAAAAGAGCTGGCCATCCTCGACAGCCAGAAGGCGCTGTACCTGGACGCGCTGGCGAAGCTGGCGCCGCAGTTCGCCGGCGATGCCCAGTTCGAGAAAGTCAGCACGGGCCTGAAAACCATGGCGCAGCAACTGCAGCGTCCGCGCCAGTTCCGCGCCACGGGGCAGATGGAGCAGTACGGCACCTTCCTCGTCGATGAATGCAGCCCGTTGCGGCGCCAGATCGTCGCCGACATCGATGCCGTCCTGAAAAACGTGCAGCGCGAATCGGAGCAGGCCAGCGTGGCCGCGCGCGCCATCTACGGCCAGTCGCTGCGCTGGATCGGCGTGCTGGCCGCGCTCAGCGTGCTCATTTGCATTGCGGTCGCCACCGTCATCACGCGGGGATTGCTGCGCCAGCTGGGCGGCGAACCCGCATATGCGGCCTCGATCGCCGGGCGCATCGCGCTGGGCGAACTGGCCATCGACGTGCACACGCGCGATGGCGACGACAGCAGCCTGCTGTTTGCGATCAAGACCATGCGCGACAACCTGGCCGCCATCGTCGGCAAGGTGCGCCTCGGTACGGAAAGCATCGCCACGGCCTCGACCGAGATCGCTTCGGGCAACCGCGACCTGTCGCAGCGCACGGAGCAGCAGGCCGGTTCGCTCGAAGAAGTGGCGTCGTCGATGGAAGAACTGATTTCCACCGTGCGCCAGAATGCGGACAACGCCCAGCAGGCAAACCGCCTGGCGCGCGAAGCGTCCACCGTGTCGGAGCAGGGCGGCAAGGCGGTGGCCGAAGTGGTGCATACCATGGGCCTGATCAATGCCTCGTCGAACAAGATCGTCGACATCATCGGCGTAATCGACAGCATCGCCTTCCAGACCAATATCCTGGCCCTGAACGCGGCCGTGGAAGCGGCGCGCGCCGGTGAGCAGGGGCGCGGCTTTGCCGTGGTCGCCACCGAGGTGCGCAGCCTGGCACAGCGTTCCGCCGCCGCCGCGCGCGAAATCAAGACCCTGATCGACGATTCCGTCAGCAAGGTGGGCACGGGCACGGTGCTCGTCGAGCAGGCGGGCGCCACCATGCATGAGGTGGTGGCCGGCATCGGCAGGGTGACGGGCATCATGGCCGAGATCAGCCACGCCACGCAGGAGCAGGGCGCCGGCATCGAGCAAGTCAACCGCGCCATCGTCGACATGGACCGCGTCACCCAGCAAAACGCGGCCCTGGTGGAACAGGCGGCCGCCGCCGCGCACGAACTGCAGCAGCAGGCGGCGCAGCTGGAACAGGAAGTGGGCATCTTCAAACTGGCCCAGCTGGCCAGCGGTCCTTTGCGCCTGGCGGCCTGAGGCCGCTCGCACTGCAGCGCGGCGCGCCAAGCGCCATATTCCGCGCTACAATGAGAGCTGGATCACCGCCAGGACTTCTCATGCAAGTGCGCAGCAGCCACGATCTATCCAGCCCGGACGACGACCAGCCGGCGCCGCCCGTGCTGCAGCTGGCCCTTGCCGGCCTGGGCTGGGGTTTACTCACCTGCATGTTGTGCTTTGCCATCCTGTTCCTCACCAAATGGCTGTTGCCGCCCGCATACTGGGGCGCGCTCACGGGCCTGGCCAAGTTCAAGCACGAAATGTCGCTGCCCCTGCTGGTGTTCTGGGTCGTCATCTATTCTCCCATCCTGGAAACCTTCCTCGGCCAACTGCTGCCGCTGGAAATCCTCAAGCGCCTGGGCGCCAGCCGCCAGCTGAGCATTTTCATCGGCGCCATCCTGTGGGCCATCGTGCATTTCATCAGCGGCGGCTTGCTGCACGCCATCGTTGCGCTGGGCTCGGGCGCCATGTTCAGCTTTGTCTACCTGCGTTACCGTGCTCCCGGCGTGGCTGTTGCCTATGCGACAACGACATTTTCCCGCGCCTGCAACAACATCGCCATCCTCGTCGCCGTGTTCTACGGCCTCGATGCCTAAGTAATCCTCAGGAAATTATTGTGAAATTATGATGAACAGAACCGGATGCTATGCAAGGCGCCTGCTGCGACGCAGTGCGAGCACTGCTAGCAGTAAGCAACGCCGCAGAGCGCCGGTTATGGAAGTCAGAAATCACAATAATTTATTGGGGGTTACTTATTTTTCAATATTTTTCGTGAGATGATGGTGGCGGCATTCTGGCCTGTGGAAAGTATGCGGTTCCAGTGAAACACTTTATCCTTACGTGAACATGAAAAACTTTCTAATCTTCCTTGTGTTTGCTTTGAATGTATCAGTCGTTCAGGCGGGGAAAACAACGCAAATCTATCTTGATAATGGCGAATTGAACTACGTCGGGGAAATTTCACAAGCTGGAAATATAGAGCTATTCGAATTATTCGAGTCGCTGGACAAAAAACCGGCAATACTGTCGATACGTAGCAAGGGTGGCAATACGGATTCTGGCATCGCACTAGGCACCTGGATCCATGCGCGTGGTCTTACGGTCAAGGTAATGGAGTATTGTTTTTCTTCCTGCGCCAATTATGTGTTCACGGCCGCATCTCACAAAATCGTCAGTAACTTCGCTGTCATCGGATATCACGGCGGACTTGGCAGCAGTCATTTTGGACTCGATGCGGAACAGGAAGCCAGGTTCGCTGCAATGCCGGTAGCCGAACAAGCCGCCGCCCGCACAATTTTTGATGATTCAATCCGGCAGATGGTAGAACTTAAACGGCAAGAGGAACGGAAATTCTTTGCGCTGATAAAGGTTAATCAGGAAATTACTACCTTGGGGCAAGCTCCTCAATATGTGCAGCGCTATGGAAGTGACGACCGTTTTCTGGGATGGACTTTTTCAGTGGACGGTTTTGCAAAGCTGGGCGTATCGAATATCCGTGTGATCTATCCTCCCTGGCGAGCAAAATTCATCAATTCAGATTTTTCTGTATTTGTCATTGATGTCATTTGACGCAATGCCTGCCCGCAGCGCACATTGCGCGCCATGACGGCGACAAATTGACTATGATTGGTAGCCGGCCTTCCCGCGCGGGAAGGCGTTCCTTTTCGGACGAGGGAGACATCATGCACAGCGTACAAAAGATTACCCCATGTTTATGGTTCAACGGCAACGCCGAGGCGGCGGCCCGGTTTTATACGGAAATATTTCCTAATTCAAGGGTCGGCCAGATCCTGCGCTACGGCGCGGAGGGCAAGGAAATCCACGGCCAGGAGCCGGGCAGCGTGCTGACGGTGGCCTTCGAACTCGATGGCCAGACGTTTACGGGCTTGAATGGCGGGCCCCTGTTCCAGTTTTCCGAGGCCATCTCGTTCCAGGTCAACTGCGAAACCCAGGATGAGGTCGACCACTACTGGAACCTGCTGTCCCGGGGCGGGCCGCCGGAAGCCCAGCAATGCAGCTGGCTCAAGGACCAGTTCGGGGTATCGTGGCAAATCGTGCCCACCCTCATGATCCGCCTGCTGACGGACCCCGATCCCGTCAAGGCCGGGCGCGTGATGAAAGCCATGATGGGCATGAAAAAGATCGACATCGACGAGATCAAGCGGGCTTACGCCGGTTAGAAGCTGGCCCGCAAGGTCAGCTGCGCGTTGCGCGGATCGCCATAATAGCCGCTGCCGTACAGGCCGTAACCACTGTAATAGCGCTTGTCGAAGACATTATTGAGGTTCAGCACGGCACTGAGCCGCTTGCTGAACTCGTAGCGCGCCATCAGTCCCGCCACGCCAAAGCTGCCTTCGTCGGCGCGTGCCGGCACGTCGCCCGCCAGGACGGTGTGGTAATACGTCCGGCCCTGCCAGTTGACATTGCCGCCCACGCTCAAGCGGCGCCAGTCGCCGCCCAGGCGGTAGCTGGTCGCCAGCTTGAAGCTGCGTTCGGGACGCGTCGTATCGATGCGCTGGCCATCCTTGTCGCGCGGGCGGCTGAACGTCGCTCCCGCCTGCACCTGCCAGCCAGGCAACAGCTGGCCTGCCACTTCCAGTTCCACACCGCGCGTGGTGGTGCCATCGATGGGCCGGTAGACTTCCCGTTCGTTGGCGTCCGTGCCCACGTAATCGGCCAGGTTATCTTGCTTGATATGAAATACGGCCAGGCTGGCGTTCAGCTTGCGCTCGAAAAACTCGCCCTTGATGCCGCTTTCCCAGGACTTGCCCGTGGTGGGCGGCAGCGCCCTGGCATTGGCGTCGCTGACCGATTGCGGCTCGAAGATGCTGGCATAGCTGAGATANNNNCGGCGCCCGCATACGGCACCAGCCGGTGTTTTTCCTTCGCGTCGTCGCGGCCCGTGTCGCCCGAGCCATAGATCAGCTCGCCCGTGCGTTCATAGCTGTTGAGGCGGCTGCCGACGATCAGCGACAAGCCATCGGCCGGCCTGAAGCGCGCAGCGCCATACGCCGCATATTCCTTGAAGCTGTATTGTTGCGTCTGGCTGACGGCCATGCTCGACGGCAGGGCCACGTTGTTATTCCAGTGGCGGTAGTCGATTTCCACATTGCCGCCGCGATAAGCCACGTAGTCGGACTTGCGGTGACTGGCGTTGACGCCCAGCACCAGTTCATGCTGGCGGCCCAGCCACTGGAATGGTCCCGTGGCGTAGGCATCGAGCGAATTGCTGTCGATGGCATAGGTTTTTGCGCCGCGCTGCACGGTGGCCAGGCCCGTCGCTGAATCCGGATAGGGACCCCAACTGATGATGTTCGCTTGCAACTGGTCCGTATCGCCCTTCCAGTGGCTCGCTTCCGCCTTCACTTGCCAGCCATTGTCGAACAGGTGCTCGGCGGCCGCGAACACGCGCGTGCTGGTGCTGCCCGCGTCCGTCCAGCGCGCTGCGGGGTTGAAGGCGCGCTCGAACCGCGTGCGGCTGCCATCCGTGTAGAACAGGGGATTCTGACCGAAGGACGAGCCCTTTGAATCGATTTTCTGGTAGTCGATGCCCGCCAGCACGCGCGTGCGCGGCGTCAAATCCGCTTCGATGACGCCGTACACCACGCTCTTGTTCTGCTGGTAATAGTCGATGTAGGAGCCATGATCCTGGTGCGCGGCCACCAGGCGCGCGCGCACGGAAGCGTCCGCATTCAGGGGGCCGGAGACATCGGCTTCCGCGCGGTAGCGGTCCCAGCTGCCGATGCCCGCCTGCGCGTATGCCTGGAACTGGCGCGTGGGTTTCTTGCGCACCAGGTTGACGGCGCCGGCGGGGCTGCCGGCGCCGCTCATCAGGCCATTTGCGCCGCGCACCACTTCCACCCTGTCGTAGATAGCCATGTCGCGGATGCCCAGGCCGTTCGAATTGGTGCTGAAGTCGAAGGTGGGCACGCCGTCGTACTGGAAACTGTTCAGGCTGAAGCCGCGCGCATAGTAGTTGTAGCGCTCCGTATCGTCGTGCGAAACGGTCACGCCCGGCGTTTGCTGCAGCACGTCGGCCAGGCTGAGGACACCCTGGTCATCCATCTGCTGGCGCGTGATGACGGTCAGCGATTGCGGCGTTTCGCGTGGAGACAGGGTAAAACGCGTGGCCGTGCCGGCCAGCGCCGCCGCATACGCGCCGCTGCCTTCCGTTTCCAGCGCCGGCTCGCCGCCGGCCGTGACCGTGATTTCTGCCAGTTGCTGCGCGCCATCCGCCGCATTCACTGACCTGGGCAGTGGACGCAGGACGAAATCGTTGGGCGCCAGTTGCAGCGCCGCCAGGCCGCTGCCGGCCAGCAGCGCATCGAGGCCGGCCGCGACACCGTAATTGCCGGACAGGCCGGCCGTGCGCAGGCCGCGCACCTCGCTCGCCTGGTAGGTGAGCGTCAGGTTCGCCGTGCGCGCCAGCTGTTCCAGCGCCGCATCGAGCGGGCCGGCGGCGATCTGCAGGGCATGGACGGCGCTGTCGCTGCTGGCCCGGGGCTGGTTTTGCTGGGCCAGGACGGGTGCCGCGCCGAGCAGCAGCAGGGTGCTGGCGACGGCGCCAGCCAGGCGGGAACGGACGGGAGCGGGGAAGGGCCGAGGGCGGGGCAGGAAAGATGGGGTCATATATCGCTATCATTTGAGTGGTATCAAGCTGTATGCCGTGCGGCCAGCCCGATCCCCTCATCTTTTTTACGCTTTTTTCAGCGTTACCCAGAAGCGCGTGCGGTACACGGCCACGATGGGCTGCGTCTGCAGCAGCACGCGCAGGGCCCGCTCGGGATCGTCCAGCTGGAAGATGCCGGACACGGGCAGCTGGGCGATATCGGTATCGCACAGCAGCAAACCATGCCGGTGGCGCGCCAGTTCGGCCACCAGCTGGCCCAGGGGCATGTCGCGCGCGGCGATCACGCCATCGAGCCAGGCGGCCGGATCGTCATGGGCCGGCTCGCGCCAGATGCGCGCGCCATCCGTCAGGACGCCGTCGCCTGCCTGCACCAGCAAGGGCCGGGCCGCGCTTGCGGCTGCCTGCAGCTGCACCGCGTGTTCTTGCACGGCCAGGCGCGTCAGCATGGCATCAGCGCCCTCGGCAACAGCGAGGCGGCGCACCGTGAAACGCGTGCCCAGCGCCAGCATGCGCGCTTCGCCCGTGTCGACGAGAAACGGCCGGCGCTGCGGGTCGGCTTGCGTGGTGATGGCAATGTCGCCATGCAGCAAGGTCAGCAGCCGTTGCGCGCTATCGAAGCGCAGCCTGACGGCCGTGCCCGCATTCAGCTGCAGCAAGCTGCCGTCCGGCAGGCGCACGGCCAGGCGCTGCCCTGTGCCCGTGCGGTAGTCGGCGCGCGTGTCGATGGCGAACCAGGCGGCCGTGCCGGCAAAGCCGATGCCGGCCAGCACTTTCAGCGCCTGGCGGCGCTGGCGGCGGCGCGCCAGACTGATGTCGAGGGTGGCGCGGCTCGCTTCCGGCGGCAAGCCCGAGAACTGGCTGCCGATGGCGGCGAGGCGCTGCCATGCCTGTTCGTGGCCGGGGTCGGCATCGCGCCAGCGCTGCAGCGAGTGCAGGGCGTCCGGGGTGGCGCCATGCATCTGCAAGCGCACGGCCCAGGCGATGGCTTGCTCCACGGGGTCTTCCGGCAAGGCAGCGGCCGTCACTGGAAATGTCACTGGAAATAGACGCGGTAGCAGGCGCGCCAGGCGCTGGCCAGGTCGCGCTCGACGGTGGCCAGCGAGACATCGAGCCTGGCGGCGATGGCGGGACCCGTCAAGCCGTCCAGCTGGGCCAGCAAAAAGGCCCGCCTGGCGCGCGGCTTGAGGGCGTCGAGCGCCGTATCGAGGCGCACCAGGGTGTCGATCACCAGCAGCCGTGTTTCGGGCGACGGCGCCGTCTGCTCGGGCAGGGCGGCCAGTGCCTGCAGGTAGGCGTATTCCACGTCGCGGCGCCGGTAATGGTCGATCACCAGGCCTTGCGCGATGCGCGTCAGGTAGGCGCGCGGTTCGCGCAGGGCGGGCTGCGGCCGGTTGCGCCGCTGCAGCAGGCGCATGAAGGTGTCGTGCGCCACGTCGGCCGCATCGGCGCCGCAACCCA
>NZ_LT607507.1:24490-41261 GCF_900095235.1 Janthinobacterium sp. UMAB-60 | reverse complement strand
GGGTGGTAAGGTCGGGCGGTGCGGCAGGGTTCATGGCGGCAAGGACGATGATGGATGATGGTTAATTGAGAATCATTCTCAATTATTGCATTGCCAGCTTGCGCTGGCAAGTGCCGCCGCCAGGGGCCGCACCATTGGCGCGCCCTGTCCAAGAGGGCCGGCATTTGCTATAGTCCCAGCCATCTTTCCAAAGCCACCTGACCCCGCCATGACCATTAGCACCATCAGCACCATCGCGCCCCGCACCTTCGGCACACCGCTGTCTTCCACCGCCATCAAAGTCATGCTGCTGGGTTCCGGCGAACTGGGCAAGGAAGTGATCATCGCGCTGCAGCGCCTGGGCGTGGAAGTGATCGCCGTCGACCGCTATCCGAACGCGCCCGGCCACCCGGTGGCGCACCGCTCGCACGTGATCGACATGAGCGACGGCGTGGCCTTGGCCGCCCTGATCGACCTGGAAAAGCCGGACCTGATCGTGCCGGAAATCGAAGCCATCGCCACGGAGACCCTGGCGGCGCTGGAAGCGGCCGGGCAAATCACCTGCATCCCGAACGCGCGCGCCGCCGTGCTGACGATGAACCGCGAAGGCATCCGCACGCTGGCCGCCGAAACGCTGGGCGTGGCGACGTCGCCATACCGCTTCGCCAGCAGCCTGCAAGAGCTGCAGCTGGCATGCCAGGAGATCGGCTTTCCCTGCGTGGTGAAACCCGTGATGTCGTCGTCGGGCAAGGGCCAGTCCAAGCTCGATGGCCCGCAAGATGTGGAAACGGCGTGGGCGCATGCGGCCAGCGGCGGCCGTGTCGATACCGGGCGCGTGATCGTCGAAGGCTTCATCGACTTCGATTATGAAATTACCCTGCTGACGGTGCGCGCCGTCGGCGCGTCGGGACAGATCGAGACGCAGTTCTGCGAGCCGATCGGCCATTTGCAGGTGCAGGGCGACTACGTCGAATCGTGGCAGCCGGCCCGCATGGCGCCGCTGGCCCTCGAACGCTCGCGCGAGATCGCCCGCAAGGTGACGGATAACCTGGGCGGCCTGGGGCTGTTCGGCGTGGAGCTGTTCGTCAAGGGCGACATGGTGTGGTTCTCGGAAGTGAGTCCCCGTCCGCACGACACGGGCATGGTCACCATGGCCAGCCAGGTGCAGAGCGAATTCGAACTGCACGCGAAAGCCATCCTGGGCTTGCCCGTCAACGTGGCGCTGCGCTCTCCCGGCGCTTCGGCCGTCATTTATGGCCAGCTGGAAGCGAAAGGCATCGCCTTCGAAGGCGTGGCCGACGCCTTGAGCGTGCCGGGCGCGGACTTGCGCCTGTTCGGCAAGCCCGAATCGTTCGCCCGCCGCCGCATGGGCGTGGCGCTGGCCACGGCCGACGATATCGACACGGCCCGCGCGCGCGCCGTGCTGGCCGCGTCGAAAGTCAAGCCGGTGGCGAAGTAATGGCTGGCCTGCCGCTGGCCGACGCTGGCGGCGGCGACATCAAGCGCAAGCTGCGCGGCCACATCGCGCGCCGTAACCTGGCGGGAGCCGCCAACGACTGCAAGTGGAACGAACTGCTGGCCTTCATGCGCGGGCGGACCGACTGGGCGCCATCGTACCGCTACGGTTCCGTGTCCGGCTACGTCTCGCGCTGGGATACGGAATGGGATTACCACCCGCCGTTCCCGTTCCTGGGCGTCGAATGGTTCGACATCAGCCTGTACTCGGAAGAACACGTGGCCATGCTGCTGCCCAAAAAAATCATCGACCACGGCGTGTGGATCGTCCCGGAGCTGGAACGCATCGGCTTCGATTTCGAGGTGCGCGACCGGGTGGCGCGCATCTGGGGCTATCTGCCCCGTTCCTATCACGATTTTCCTCCCGCCGACTAATTCAAAGACCAATCTCATGCCTGATAACGACATTCCCCAAGTAGCGCAACCGGACGACGCCGTCGTCGGCAAGGACGCGGGCGCGCAGATGCTGGCTGCGGCCTGCGCCGCGCGCGACGCCTTTTATGCCACCCTGGGCACGCTGGATGCCGACGTGCTGGCGCCGCTGCTCAATTCCGCCTTCATGGGAGGCCCGCGCTGGCCATCGTTGCGCCAGGCCTGGAGGGTGATCCGCCGTGCCGATTCGACCATCATCGCCAGCGATGGTTTGAGCGACCCCTTCGAAGATGACGACGACGTGTTTGTGCCGCGCGGCCACCTGCTGGAAGTGTGCATCGAGGCGCCGCTGTCCGCCTTCGACGGCGATGCGGTGCAGGCATCGTGGCTGTTCGACGTGATTTATCAAGTCAGCCAGAACGTGGCCGACCACGGTTCCATCGACTTGCTGCTGCAGCGCCATGGCAGCGTGTCGATGGTGCTGGACGTGCGGGATGCGCCGGC
This sequence comes from Janthinobacterium sp. UMAB-60, assembly GCF_900095235.1. Lineage (NCBI taxonomy): Bacteria > Pseudomonadati > Pseudomonadota > Betaproteobacteria > Burkholderiales > Oxalobacteraceae > Janthinobacterium > Janthinobacterium sp. UMAB-60. The sequence goes on along the minus strand of NZ_LT607507.1, from coordinate 38,891 downwards.
AGGCCTCGAAGACGAAAATGAACAGGTGGGCGTGCTGCTGGCACAGGGCACGGCCACGCTTCCCCCTTCTTTCGACACGCCATATGGCACAGTGATGCTGCTGACCGCCACCGTGCTGCAGCCGGCCGAACTGGCGCACATCCGCGCGGCCGCCGACAAGGCGCAGTCGCGGCGCGATCTGGCCGCAGCGCTGGCCGCCTCGCCGACGGGGCATTGGAGCGTGGCCCAGCGGCCGGCCGTCATTCCCCGCTAGGTTTTTCGACCGGCGGCGCGGCCGGTTCTTCCGTTGTCGGTGCCTCCTTTGCTTCCATGACGGCGGGCGGCGGTTCTTTCCACTTGCCCGCCGCCTTCAGCTTGTTCTTTAGCCCCGGCAAGGGAAAGCCCAGCGCATAGGCTTTTTGCGCGTGCGCGCTGGCTTTCTCGTATTCCTTCTTTTTCACGTACATCAAGCCCAGGTTGTACTGGATGGTGGCCTGCTCGGGCGCCAGGCGGCTGGCCGCGTCCAGCTGCTCCAGCGCCATGGCATCCTGGCCCGTGGCCAGCAAATAGCTGCCGTACACCATGCGCGCCGTCACGTCGTGCGGCGCGTAGGCGATCGCCCGTTCGAAGTAGCAGCTGACCGTGTAGCGGGCGCCGACCGGCTGCGCGCTTTTCAGGCGCAAGCCCAGTTTCGCCATCGAGGCCAGCGCCCGGTGGTGGTTCGGGAAGTGCTCCAGGGTGTAGCTGATGTCGCCGCCCAGGCTGCCCGTCATGCCTTGCGTGAGCGTTTCCACGGCGCGCGAAAAATGGAATTGTTCGACCACGGACAGGTCCTTGCGGTCTTCCGCGCTCGTGTAGTCGCCGCCCGTGGTGCCCTTGACGTAGGGCGGGCAGTCGGCGGCGTCGGCGCTGGCGCAGCGGGCGGCCAGGGCGCAGGCAAGTATCAGGTGCTTCATGCGGTTCTCCTGTGGCTGACCTGGTCCAGCACGTCGGCCAAGGCGTTGCTGCGGGCTTGCCGCGATTGCAGGGCGATGGCCGCGGGGCTGGCCAGCGGCGCGCGGCCCTGGCGCGCCAGTTCCAGGAAGCGCAGCAGCGCGCGCGCGCAATCGGCGCTGGACGCCAGCTGGCCGATGGTGTCGATGCCGCAGTGGCGCAGCTTGGCCGCGCTGTCGCCCGCCAGGTCGGTCAGCGCCAGGATAGGGCGGCGGCAGCGCAGGTATTCATACAGCTTGGCGGGAATCTGCGCATTGCAATTGGCCGCCTGCAGCAGCAGCAAGCCGTCGGCGGCCAGCATTTCCTGCAGCGCCGCGCCATGCGGCTGCAACGGTTCCAGGCGCACCAGGTCGAGGATGCCGTATTTCACCAGCAGGCTGGCCAGCCATGCATCGTGGCCCGTGGCGCGCAGCACCAGCTGGAAATTGCGCGCATGCAGCACGCCGTCGTGGCGCAGCTTTGCCAGCGCCTCGAACAGCGCTTGCGGATCGCGCTCGGACGGGTAGATCACGCCGCTGTGCAGCAGCAAAAAGCGGCTGCGGTGGCCCGTGCGCGCAGGATTGCTGTCATGGCCGTCTTCGTCGTAGCCGTTCTCGATCAGATGGAAGCGCTCACGCCCCACCTGTGCCAGGCGCCGCCGGTGGGCGTCGATGGCGCCCGGCGTGGTGCAGACGATGGCCGCGCTGCGCGCCGCGATGCGCTGTTCTATCCACGCATGCATGCGGTGCAAACGCACTTCGGACGGATATGGCGCCAGCGGGTCGCTGTCATCGAGCATGGGGTCGCGCTGGTCGGCGATCCACGGCAGGCCGCTGAGTTTTTGCAGGGTCAGCGCGATCAGGTGCGCCGTGGCGATCGGGTACGTCGACCAGATGGCGTCGGGGCGGTACTCGCGGATCATGCGCAGGCCGGCCGGCACGGCGCTCAACCACCAGGAACTCCAGCGGTCGGGCAGCGCCAGGCAGCGCGGATAGCGCCCGGCGATGGACAAATGGCGTGCCGCATCCAGCGCCAGGGTGCGCCGCACAGTGGCGCGCTCCCCGATCTGCGCCAGCTGGGACACGCCTGTTTGCGCATACGCGACAGGGCTGGGACTGAGCACCAGCGGCTGCCAGCCGCAGTCGGGCAAATGGCGCGCGAAGCCCAGGGTGCGCAAAATGCCGCTGCCGCCGGCCAGCGGCGGAAAATGGTAGGCGACCATCAGCACCCGTTTTGGTCGGGCCGCGTTCGGTCGGGCCGCGCTCGGTATGACGTCTACCATGACTGCAGCCAGCGTACGCACAGCTGTTCCACTTCGCCGCGCCAGGCGGCGCTGGCAAACGTGTGGTTGGCGCCAGCCACCTGCGCCTGCGTCCATTGCGCGCGGGCGGCGACGGCGCGCCAGGCCCCGTCGCCATTGAGCAGGGTTTGCCACTCGCGCGCACCCAGGTCGTCGCCGCTGAGGATCAGCAGCACCTTGCCCTGGAATTGCGTCAGCGCCCGTAGCAGGGCCGGCGCGGGCGCGTCGTCCTCCTGCGCTTCCTGCGTCTGCGCCTGCGTGGCGGCCGCCACCTGACGCAGCGACGCCAGGCTGGCGCCCATGCGTACGCCGCCGCTGGCAAGCTTGCGCCAGAACGCGCCTTGCAGCAGGCGTGGCAAATAGTAATGGCGCAAGGTGGCGCGCGCCAGGCCGGCGCTGCTGCGTACCCACGGATTGAGCAAAATCAGGGCATTGACGCGCGCGTCGCGCGGCGCATGGCAGGCCGCGGCCGTGGCGCCGTCGCACAAGCCCCACAGCGCCACTTCGCGCAACGATGGCACGGCGACGAAGAATTGCGCCAGCGCGCCGGCGATGTCGGGGCCGGCGGCGCGGTAGTCGCGCGCGCTGCCCTCGCTGTCGCCCATGCCGCGCAGGTCGAAACGCAGCACGGGCCAGCCTTGCGCGGCCAGGGCGCGCGCCAGCAGGACGAACTGGCGGTGGCTGCCGACCCGGTACTGCGGTCCGCCCGTGACGATCAATATGCCGCGCGAGCCCGGTGCGGCGGGCAGGCTGAGGATGCCGACCATGCGCGCCCGCGCTTCACCGTCTGCGGCCGCGCTGCGAAAGCGCAGGGCCAGCTCGCGCACGCTGTGCCCTGTGAGGTGCTGCTGACTGCTGTCGCGTTTCATGGCGGCGTCCTTTCTTCGTCGAGCCAGTCGCGGCACAGGGTGCGCGTGGCGGCCAGCAGCTGCGGACACGCCAGCAGCTCGCCGCTGTGCCAGAACGGGCCGTCGCCGAAGCTGGCCACGTGCACGGCGGCGCCCTGTTCGCGCCAGTGGCGCGCCAGCGGCGGCAATGGCGCGGCCGCTTGTTCCGGCGCCTGGTAATCGAGCCAGTAGACGGGCACGGACGGCAGCAGGGCGGACGCGCTGACGCCATCGATGGCCAGCGCCAGCTCGGGCGCCAGCAGGTAGCCGGCCACTTCCACAGATTCACCCTGCGCCAGTGCCGCGCGCGCGTGGCCGGGCGCTTCCTGCGTGCCGCCGGCCAGCATGCTGGTCGCCAGGCGCAGGCGCAGGAAGCGGTCGATGCCGCGCCGTCCATCGGCTTCCGGCTGCCATAGCAGCAAACGCGCCAGCGGCAGCGGCGCGCGGCTGGCGAAATCGAGGGCCAGCAGGGCGCCCAGGCGCAAGCCCCACACGCTCAAGGGACCGTCGACGCGCTGCGCCAGCCACGCGCAAGCCAGGTGCAGGTCGTTGTGCCAGATATCCCAGCGCGCTTCGCTGAAGTCGCCGCTGCTGTCGCCGCAGCCGTACAGGTCGATCTGCAGCACGCTGTAACCCAGGGCGGCAAAGGCGCGCGCCTGCGCGGCGGCCACGTGGCGGCTTTTGTTCAGTTCTTCCGCGAACGGATGCACGTAGATAATGCCGCCGCGCGCGCCGCGGCCCGGCGGTGGCAGGTGCAGCAGGCAGTAGCGCTGGCCGCCGCTGGCGGGCAGGAAGAAGGGCAGCAGCGGCAGCGCGTCGAGGGCGGCGCCGTTCATCATCGCAGCTGCGCAAACACGAAGTCGTGCAGGGTGCCCACGGTGGCGAAGTGGCGCGCGTGGATGTCGTCGTCGGCGACGATGATGCCGAAATGGTCTTCCAGCGCGGCGATCACGCCGATCACGGCCATCGAGTCGAGTTCCGGCACGCTGCCCAAGAGCGGCGTGTGGGCTTCCAGCGCCCGCCCGTTCAAGCCCAGCGTGGTGTCGAGGATGCGTTTTACTGCTTCAAGATGCGGCATGTCAGCTCCAGGGAAGGGTAGTGCGGCAGGGACGAGGTATCGAAGGCGAGGCAGGGGATGTCGTCCGGGCGGCGCGACAAGTGGACATACGGCGGCAGGCTGGCGGCCATCCATTGCCAGCGCCCGCAGCGGAGAAAGGTGGCCGTGCCCAGCGCGTGCGTGCCCAGGCGCGCATGGGCGCCCAGCGAGGCGCGGTTGAAGCGCGAAATGCGGCTGCACGACCAGCGCACGCCCTGCGCGTGCAGCGCGGCGTTGGCTTCTTCCCACAGCCGGGCGAAGACCAGGCCGCCGCGCTGCTCGGGATGCACCCACACGTCGAGGTCCCACGACGACTGCTGCGACGCCAGCGCATAGCGGGCGCGCACCTCGTCTTCCTGGCAGCCGTGGCGCAGCAGCCAGATCCAGCCGGCCATGCCAGACTTGTCACGCGCCACCAGGCATTGCGCGCCTTGCCGATAGCGTTCGCGCAGCGCGCCGGGGCGGCGCTCGGGGCCGGGCGGCAAGTCCGCCTCCGCCAGGCAGGGCATGACGGTGATGGCCTGGCCGCGCCCGCGGCACAGCGAACCGGGCGCCACGGCTTGCGCGACGAATTGATAACGATATAGCGCGTAGCGCCCGCCCGGCACCATCGCCAGCAAGCGCGCCACGGCCAGCCAGGCGCTGTCGCGCCAGCCCAGCTGATGGAGGCTGGCGCTCAGCCGTTGCAGCAGGGGAAATTGTGGAAACAGGGCCATGGCGGTAAGGGGTGAGGCGGCTATGCAGCCAACGCTGTCCATTAGAGCGCAGCGGCCAGCGGCGGTCTTGCGCCGGCTCAAGCTGTGTTGCTGAAACTGTTAATTGATCAAAATCAAGACCGCTGTGGCCGTTTGTCTGAATCATAGGGGAATGCATGGCAATCATGGCAACCCGGGGATGAAACGATGGCGACACTGATACACGATCTGATCTTCGACACGGCGCAGCGCGCGCCCCACGCGCCCGCCCTGTCGTGGCAGGGCGAGGAAACAAGCTATGCCGCTCTGGCGCAATCCGTGCGCGAAGCGGCCGGCACCTTGCTGACCCTGGGCTTGCGGCGTGGCGCGCGCGTGGCCGTGTACCTGGAAAAACGCCCGGAAAACGTCAGCGCCATGTTTGGCGCGGCGGCGGCAGGCGGCGTGTTCGTGCCCGTCAATCCGCTGCTCAAGCCGGACCAGGTGGCGTATATCCTGGCCGATTGCAACGTGGCCATCCTCGTCACCTCGCGCGAGCGCCTGGCGCAGCTGGGTCCCGCGCTGGCCGCCTGCCCGGACTTGCAGACGGTGCTGCTGACGGGAGAATCCCTGCCGGAATCGCACCTGGGCAAGCTGCGCGTGCTGCCGTGGACTGCAGTGCCCACCAATGTGCCCGCGCCGAGGCCGCACGCGGCGATCGACACGGACATGGCCGCCATTTTGTATACCTCGGGCAGCACGGGGCGGCCGAAAGGCGTGGTGCTGTCGCACCGCAACATGCTGGCCGGCGCGCTCAGCGTGTCTGGCTATCTGCGCAACACGCCGGATGACCGGATTTTGTGCGTCCTGCCGCTCAGCTTTGATTACGGCTTGAGCCAGCTGACGACGGCCTTTGCCAGCGGCGCCTGCGCCGTGCTGATGAATTATCTGCTGCTGCGCGACATCGTCGAAGCCGTGGAGCAGGAAGCCATCACGGGACTGGCCGCCGTGCCGCCCCTGTGGGTGCAGCTGGCGCAGCTGAGCTGGCCCTTGTCCACGCCTTTGCGCTACATCACCAATTCGGGCGGCGTGATGCAGCGCTCCACCTTGGACAAGCTGCGCGAGTCGCTGCCGCGCGCGCAGGTCTACCTGATGTATGGCTTGACGGAAGCGTTCCGTTCCACGTATCTGGCGCCGGAACAGCTGGAGCGGCGACCCGATTCCATCGGGCAAGCGATCCCGAATGCGGAAGTGCTGGTGCTGCGCCCCGACGGCAGCGTGTGCGACGCCGACGAGCCGGGCGAGCTCGTGCATCGTGGCGCGCTGGTGGCGCTTGGCTACTGGAACGATGCGGCGCGCACGGCCGAGCGCTTCAAGCCGCTGCCGCCGCAGGCCAGCGGCCTGGTGCTGCCGGAACTGGCCGTCTGGTCGGGCGACACCGTGCGCCGCGATGCGGATGGCTATCTGTATTTCGTGGGCCGCAGCGATGACATGATCAAGACGTCCGGCTACCGGGTCAGCCCGGCCGAGATCGAGGAAGTCGCGTATGCGAGCGGGCTGGTGGGCGAGGCGGTCGCGCTGGGCTTGCCCCATGCCGTGCTGGGCCAGGCCATCGCCTTGCTCGTCACGCCCGCGCCCGGTGTCGCATTGCAGCGCGACAAGGTGCTGGCCGCCTGCCGCGCGCGCCTGCCCAGCTATATGGTGCCGCTGTGGCTGGAAATCCGCGACGGCGTGCTGCCGCGCAATCCGAATGGCAAGATCGACCGTCCCTTGCTGGCCAGGGAACTGGCGCGTGCATATGCGCTCCAATCAGGAGGTGCGGCATGAAGGATTTGATCCGCTCGAACAGCACGGAATTGCCGTCGCACGCGGCCCTGGGCCAGCAGTTCGCCGTGGACAACGACATGCTGCAGCTCGGTGGCGTGTCCTTGCAGCGGCTGGCCCAGCGGGTGGGCAGCACGCCGTTTTACGCCTATGAGCGCGCGCACATCACGCGCCGCGTGGCGGAACTGCGCGCCGCCTTGCCCGCTGGCGTGCATGTGCATTACGCGATGAAGGCCAATCCCATGCCGGCCGTGGTGCAATGGCTGGCGGGTCTGGTCGATGGCATTGACGTGGCCTCGGGCGGCGAACTGGCCACCGCGCTCGATACGCCCATGCCGGCCGAACGCATCAGTTTTGCGGGGCCGGGCAAGAGTGATGGTGAACTGGCGCGGGCCGTGGCGGCGGGCGTCTTGATCAACGTGGAATCGGGCGCCCAGCTGGAAAGGACGGCGCTGGCCAGCGAACGGCTGGGCGTGGCGGCCAGGGTGGCCGTGCGCGTGAATCCCGATTTCGCCCTGCGCCGCACGGGCATGCGCATGGGCGGTGGGGCGCAACCGTTTGGCGTCGATGCGGCCCTGGTGCCGGCGCAGCTGGGCCGCATCGGCCAACTGGGCCTGGATTTTCACGGCTTTCACTTGTATGCGGGTTCGCAAAACCTGTCGGCGGCGGCCCTGGTGGAAGCGCAAGCGCTCAGCGTGCAGCTAGCCCTGCAGCTGGCCGACAGCGCGCCATCGCCCTTGCGCACGCTGAATATCGGTGGCGGCTTCGGCGTGCCGTATTTTCCCGGCGACCAGGCGCTCGACCTGGCGCCCGTGGCCGCAGGCTTGCAGCGGCAGCTCGATCTGCTGGCCCAGGCGGCACCAGGCGTGCGCCTGAACCTGGAACTGGGCCGCTATCTGGTGGCGGAGGCCGGTATCTATGTGTGCAAGGTGATTGAGCGCAAGCAGTCGCATGGACAGGTATTTCTCGTGACGGATGGCGGCTTGCACCACCACCTGGCCGCTTCGGGCAATTTTGGCCAGCTGATCCGCAAGAATTACCCGGTCGCCATCGGCAACCGGCTGCACGGCGGGCCGCGCGAAGTGGCGTCCGTCGTAGGGCCGCTGTGCACGCCGCTGGACTTGCTGGCCGACCAGATGGAGATGGCGCGCGCCGGGGAGGGCGACCTGGTGGTGGTGTTCCAGTCGGGCGCATATGGCTTGACGGCCAGCCCGACGGCCTTTCTCGGCCATCCCTTGCCGGCCGAGGTGCTCGTATGAGCGGCCTGTGCGGTTGGCTGGCGGCGGGCGGCGCATCGCAGGGCGGCACTACGGCCGATGGCGCCGCGACCACCGCGCTGGCCGGCATGGCCGCGCCCCTGTCGCGTTTCGATGGCGCGCCCCTGGCCGCCAGCTTGAGCGAAGTGGGCGGCGTGGCCGTGGCCGCCATCGACGGCAGCCGCCATGTATATCAGCAAGATGGCTTGCAAGTGGCCATCTGGGGCCGGCCCGTGCTCGACGGCTCGGCCGACGACGTGGCGTCCCGCCTCGCTTCCCTGTGGCTGAGCCGTGGCGTGGCCGCCTGCGCCAGCCTGTCCGGGCCTTTCTGTTTAGCCATCCTCGACGCCTTTTCCGGCTCGGCCCTGCTGGCCGTGGACCGTGCCGGCATCCACCCCCTCAGCTATGCGAGCAATGCGCAAGGCCTGTTTTTTGCCTCATCGATGGATGCCTTGCTGGCCCATCCGTCCGTGCGGGGCGCGCTCGATCCGCAAGCGCTGTATCACTATTTGTATTTCCACATGGTGCCCGGCCCGGCCACGGCCTATCTGGGCCAGCAGCGCTTGCTGCCCGGCGAATACCTGCATGTGCGCGGCGGCAAGCAATGCAAGGGCAGCTACTGGCAACTGGCCTTCCACGAGCCGGCAGCAGGGCGTGCGCGGCGCAGCTTCGCCAGCAACAAGCAGGAATTCCTGCGCTTGCTGCGCCAGGCCGTGGAAAGTAGCCTGGGCAATGATAGCGCCAGCACGGGCGCGTTTCTCAGCGGCGGCACGGACAGTTCCACTCTGGCCACTATCATCGGGCAGGTGACGGGCCGCCCCGCGCGCACGTATTCCATCGGTTTCGACGCGCCCGGCTATGACGAAATGGCGTATGCGCGCCTGGCCGCCAGCCACGCGGGCAGCATCCACCACGAGCGCTACGTGACGCCAGACGACGTGCTGGCAGCGATCCCCGCCATGGCGGCCGTTTTCGACCAGCCTTTCGGCAATGCCTCGGCCATTCCCGCCTACTATTGCGCGCAGATGGCGCGCGACGATGGCGTGACGCGTTTGCTGGGAGGCGATGGCGGCGACGAATTGTTTGGCGGCAATGAGCGCTATGCGCACCAGGCCTTGCTGTCGCAATATGAACGCTTGCCCGTCATGCTGCGCCAGGCCATCATCGAGCCGCTGCTGTTCCGTGAGCAGACAAGTAAGCCGTGGCGCTTGGGCGACAAGGCGCGCCGCTACATTGAGCAGGCCAGTCTGCCGCTGCCGGCCCGCCTCGACGGCTATAACTTGCTGCTGCGCCATGGCTACCGCACGGTGCTGGAAGCGGGTTTTATCGACACCATCGACCCGGGCATGGCGCCCGGCTGCGTGAATGGCGCGTATTGGGAGCGGCAGGGCCAGGGCTTGAGTCAGATCAATGAGTTGCTGGCGCTGGACATGCGTTTTACGTTGGCCGACAACGACCTGTTCAAGGTGCGCAAGGCGTGCGAGCTGGCGGGCGTGGAAGCGGCGTTTCCCTTCCTGCACGATGCGATGGTGGCGTTCGCTGCGCGCCTGGCGCCGCGCGACAAGCTTGACGGCAGGCAGTTGCGGCCCTTCTTCAAGCGGGCGCTGGCGGAAATCCTGCCGCCGGCCATCGTGCGCAAGAAAAAGCACGGTTTCGGCTTGCCCTTCGGCCAGTGGCTGCACAGCCACAGGCCGCTGCGCGACTTCGCCTTCGACAACCTGACGCAGCTGCGCGGGCGCGGCATCGTGCGGCCCGCCTTCATCGACGATTTACAAGGGCGCTTGCTGGCGGAGCACCCTGCCTACCACGGCACCATGGTGTGGCTGCTGCTGATGCTGGAACAGTGGCTCAGCCAGCATCCGGGCGCGCTGGGTGCGCTTGCCGACGGTTTTGCCGCAAGCGCCACAGAAACGCCAGCCGTCCTCGATCCCACGGCGTAAAGCGGGGCAGCTGCAGCAAGTCCAGCCCCGCGCCGGGGCGCGCCACGCCCCAGTCCGTCGCCACGGCCGCCGTGAACCCCAGGCTGCGCACCATCGCCACGTGGGATGCGCCGTAATCGCGCCCGGCCTTGCCGTTCGGATACGCAAACACGGTGACGGGCGCCTGGATAAAATTTTCCAGCTGATGCTTGCCGTTGGCGATGTCCAGCCGCGCCTCGCGCTCCGGCAAGGTGGACAAGATCGGATGGCCCATCGTGTGCGCGCCCAGCGTCATGCCTGCCGCCTGCAATTGGCGCAGCTGCGCCGTGCTCAGCATGGCTGGCGCTCCGGCCGTGGCGCTCGCCTGGCGGCGGATCTGCATGGCCAGCTGCTGGCGCCGGTCGAACGGCAGGTACTTGAGCTGGCCCAGCAAGGTGGCGATGGCCGCTTGCCGCTGCGCCAGATCGGCGACGGGCAGGCGGTCCAGCCCGAGTTCGCGCAAGTCGAGTACGGCACCTGGCGCCTGGCGCACGGCCTCGATCACCGTGTCGTTCCACATTTGCCCGCCGTCCAGGTAGCCCGTGGCGATAAAAAACGTGGCGTGCAAGCCGTGGCGCTGCAGCAGCGGCAGGGCCACTTGCGCATTGTCGGCATAGCCGTCGTCGAAGGTGATGCAGGCGGCGCGCGGCGGCAGGCTGCCATCCTGCAGCCGCTGCACGGCCTCGGCCAGCGGCAGCGGCGCATAGAAACGTTTTACAAGGCGCAGCTGGCGCTCGAACAGGGCCGCATCGACTTCGCCGGGAAACAGCGGGTCGGGCCGCGCCAGCACGCGGTGGTAGATCAGGATGGACAAGGTGGCGCTCATGGCTGCTCCGCGACGGCGGCCCGGGCCTTGGCCCTGGCCTGGCGCCATGTGGGGGCCGGTGCCTGCCGCTCGACGATGATGCGCGTGGCGATCAGGGCGGCCATCAGGTAATACGGCATGTCGAAATACAGCAGGCTGAGGAAGGCGCCGCCCACGGCAAAGCCGATCAGGCTGGCCTGGCTCATGGTGGCCAGGCCGTGCGCCCAGCGCAATTCCGGCTGGCCCCGCGTGCGGCGGATGATGACGGCCGCCGTGCGCCAGGTGGCGAGGCCGAGCGCCAGGTAAATCAACAGGCCGACGAAGCCGTGTTCGCCCAACACCTGGAAGTAGATGCTGTGCGCCGCGTGCACATCCATGGGGTTGGGCGCGTAGCGGGCAAAGATGGCGGCGTCGGACACGTCGAAGCCGCCGCCCAGGAAACGGTCGCGCGCCAGGTTCCAGGCCATGCGCCAGGCATTCAGGCGGCCCATGGCGGATTCATCCTCCTGGTAGGTGTTGATGGTATCCATGCGCTCGGCCCAGCGTTCGGGCATGAAGGCCAGCAGCAGCGGCGCGACCGCACCGAGCAGCGCGCCCAGCACCAGCTTGCGGTCGCTTTTCAGCCACATGAACAGGCCCATGGCGGCAATCGCCAGCAGCGCGCCGCGCGAATACGAGCCCAGCGCGGCCAGGGCCGACAGCAGCATCGCCGCGGACAAGCCATGACGCACCCAGCGTCGATGTTTTTCCGTGTTTTGTTGCAGGTAATACATGAGGGGAATGGTGATGATCAGGGCCAGGGCCAGCGCATTGTTATCCCCAATAAATGTTTCTTCCGGTCCCCAGACCCGCTCCGTGCCGCCGCTGCGGATGGTGAAGATGCCGCCCTTCACGCCGTAATAGCCGATCGAGCCCACCAGCACCCACACGAGGCGCACGATGTCGCGCCGCGTGCGTATCACCATCATGACCACAAAGCTCATCAGCATGATCTTCATGACCTTGTTCCACTGCACCCACGACGACTCGGGCAACAGGGCGAACGGGGCCGTGATATTCATCCACGCCACGAACAGCAGCAGCAGCACGCTGACGGGCGTCAGCGGCAGGTTTTTCGGCTCGCGCGTCATGAACAGGCTGACCATGGTGGCGATGGCGATGATGAAGGCGAACGGCAAGTGGGTGGCAAAGCCCCAGGCCTGCGTGTGGGGATTCATCACGCTGACCCATACCCACATCAGGCCGCCGATGGCCGGTGACTTCAGGGTGAAGGGCAGCGAACCGAGGATGATGATGGTAATTAGTATGTCGCGCATGAAGGGGGACGCTCCTGGTTTTGCCTGCATGGTCTTGATGCCTGTCAACGGGCTGGCGGGCAGGCTCGGTACACTGGCTCAACACTGTCCAGCACGTTGTTGAGTCCTTACATAGTTTTGTCATGGTAAGACCAAGGAGGCATGTCCTTGTTGACCGTTCTCATGGCGACCTACAATGGCGCCGGCACCTTGCCCCAGGTATTGCGCGCCTACATGGGGCTGCGTTCGCCCGTGGGCGGCTGGCGCCTGGTCATCGCCGACAATGGCAGCACGGACGCCACGGGCCGGGTGCTCGCCGCCTTTCGCGGCCGCTTGCCTTTGAGCTATATCTACGTGGCGCGGCGCGGCCGCAGTCCCGCCCTGAACGGCGCCGTCGAGCACGCCTTGGGTTCAAGCGGTGATGGCGGCGAGCTGTTCGTCTTTGGCGACGACGACGCCATGCCCGCATCCGACTGGCTGTGCCGCTTGCAGGACAGTGCGCGGGCCCACCCTGGCTACGCCCTGTTCGGCGGCGCCATCGTGCCCGCCTGGCGGGAAAAGCCGGCCGACTGGCTGCTGCGCCTGACGCCTGTCGGCTTGACGTGGGGCATTACCAGCCCCGACCTGCGCGACGCGCCCGTGTATCCGGGCCTGGTGTGGGGCGCCAATATGGCGATTCGCCGCCGCATTTTCGAGGCGGGCGCCCGCTATGACGAAAGCATCGGCCCGCAGGGAGCCAATTACGCCATGGGCAGCGAAACCAAGCTGAACCTGGAAATATACCGTTCCGGCAACCCTTCCTGGTTCTGTCCCAAGGCCAGGGTGGCACACATCATCCGCGTGCAGCAGGTGCAGCCCGACTGGATATTGCACCGCTCCTTCCTGTTTGGCCGGGGCCAGTGCCGCCTCGTCGCGCCGGCGCCCAGCGTGGAATGGCTCGGCGTGCCGCGCTGGATGCTGGGCCGCTATCTGCGCGACGGCCTGGCCCGCGCGCGCGCCTGGCTGCGGAGGGACCGCGAAACGCTGTTCCTGTGCCACTGGGAAATGGCCGCGCTGCGCGGCTACTTCCATGAAGCGTGGCGCGGCCGCCGAAAGCGCCTGCCGCGCATTGTCATCACCAGCTATTCCGGCGAACTGGGCGGCATGGAACTGCGCATGGCGCAGGAAGCGCGCATGCTTGGCAAGGCCGGCTATGACAGCATGCTGGCGCTGCGGCGCTTTCCCGGTTTTACGGCCTGGGCGCAAGACCTGCGCGCACTGCAGATGCAAGTGCGCGTGTACGAGCCGCCTTTGTTTCTCGAACACTGGGCATGGCGCCGCTGGAATTGGCTGCGCGCCAGGGTCACGGGCGCCTGGCGGCTGCGGCGGCTGCGGCCGGACCTGGTCCATGTGGCGTTTTGCTGGACGGCATATGGCGCCTCCATCCTGTGGCTGGCCCGTCAATGCCGCTTGCCGGCCGTGATCAGCGTGCACAACGCGTTTCCTCTGGAAACCTTCAGCGACTGGCAGCGGCCCCGGCTGGAAGAGGCGTTTCGCGGCGTCAAAGGCGTGTATGCCGTGTCGGACTCGGCCATGCGGCATTTCCTCGACCTGTACCGCGACATGCTGTCGCCGCAGACGCGGCTGGCCGTCATTCCCAACGGCGTCGATACGGACACGTTTATTTTCTCGCCGGAACGGAGAATACAGGCGCGCAAGGAACTGGGGCTGCCGCCGGATGCGCTCGTGCTCGGCTGCGTGGCGCGACTCTCCGCGCAAAAGCGCCCGCAAGCGCTGCTGGCCCTGTTCGCCAGGCTGGCGCCGCAGTTTCCCCAGCTATATTTAGTGCTCGTGGGCACGGGACCGCTGGAAGCCATGCTGCGGCTGCAGGCGCAGCAATCGGGTTTGCAGGACAGAGTCGTGTTCGCCGGCTTCCGGCAGCGCGTCGAGCTGCTGATGCCCGCCTTCGACCTGCATCTGCTGTTGAGCAAGAACGAAGGCTTCGGCATCGCCACCATCGAAGCCATGGCTTGCGGCGTGCCGGCCGTGGGCACGGACGTGCCGGGCACCCATGACATCCTGCACGATAGCGAAGGGGGCCTGCTGTTGCCGTTCGACGACGAGGACGCCGCCTGCGCGGCCGTGGCGGACTTGTTGCGCGACCCGGCGCGGCGTCAGCGCATGGGGCGCCAGGCCCGCCTGGAAGCGGAACAGCACTATTCAATGCAGCGGCTGGAGCAGCAGCTGCGCCAGTTCTATGCCGGTCTCGTGTAGCGCCAGGAGCTTGCCCACATGAATGCCACGCGCCATTCCTTCTTCTTTTCCTTTGCTGAAAAGTACACGGTGCTGCTACTGGGCATAGTCGCTACGATGATCCTG
>NZ_LT607507.1:0-24460 GCF_900095235.1 Janthinobacterium sp. UMAB-60 | reverse complement strand
TTTGGCGTGGGCCAGTATTTGATCCAGGAAAAGACCCTGACGATGGAGAAATTGCGTGCCGCGCTGGCGACCAGCCTGCTCGTCGCCTTGCTGCTGGCGGCGCTGGTGCTGGCCGCCAGCGGGCCGCTCGCGCGTTTCTATGAAGAGCCGCGCCTGCAACTGGTGCTGCAACTGCTGTCGATTAACTTCCTGCTGATACCGTTCAGCGCGCTGACCTTGCCCTTGCTGCGGCGCCAATTGCGGTTTCGCGCCATTTATGCGATCAACGCGGCCAACAGCGTCACCAACCTGCTGGTGGGCGTGAGCATGGCCTTGCTGGGACATAGTTACATGAGCCTGGTGGCGGCCGTGCTGGCCGGTTCCACGGCCTCGCTGCTGACCAGCCTCGTCGTGCGCCCCCGCGAACTGCCGTGGCTGCCGGGACGGCGCGGCATCAAGGCCATCATTGCCTTCGGCGCCTACGCGACGGGCGGCGGGCTGGTGGATGAGGCGGGCGTGGTGGCGCCGGACCTGGTCATCGGCAAGATGATCGATATCGAAAGCCTGGCCCTGTTCGGCAAGACGCAAAGCATGCTGAGCATTTTTAACCAGGCCATCACCAGCGCGATCTCGCCCGTCGTGTTTCCCCTGTTCGCGGCGCGCGACCGCGAACAGGGCGGTGCGGGACCCGTGTATGTGCGCACGGTCAGCTATATGACGGCGCTGGCCTGGCCCTTTTTCCTGTTTCTCGCTTGCATGGCCTTGCCTTTGGTCAAAGTGTTGTATGGCCCGCAATGGAGCGCCTGTACGCCCTTGATACGCATCATGTGCCTGTCCTCGGCCGTGTATAGCATATTCAGCATGGCCCGCTACCTGTTCGTGGCGACGGGCCAGATGCGCGTGCAGGCCTGGCTCGATGCCTGGGCGGGTGGCCTGAAGGTGGCGGCGCTGCTGCTGGCAGCGCCGTTCGGGCTGGTGGCCGTGGCCTGGGCCGTGGTGTTCAGCACCCTGTTGCGCAGCTGGCTGATTTACCGCTGCCTGCGGCGCTTCAGCAATCTCGACTGGCGCGTCCTGCTGCCCGTCTTGCGCAAGAGCCTGGCCCTGTGCGCGATCAGCAGTCCGCCGCCGCTGTGCATGCTGCTGTGGATGCCGGCCGACATGCCGCACGCCATCCCGCTGCTGGCGCTGGCCGGCACGGCGCTGGCTACCTTGCTGTGCTGGATCGCCGGTATTTTTCTGTTGAAACATGACATCGCGGCCGAGTTTCTGTTGTTGCAACGTAAGCTGGCAAGCCGCTGGCTGGCCGTCAAATCACCGCAGTGAGGCGCCGCAGGCGGCGCGCACGCCCGAAAGGAAGACCATGCGTGTCGGTATCTTGTCCTACCCGATGCTGTTCCAGCGCGACGGCGGCTTGCAGATTCAGGTACGCGAAACCATTGCCGCGCTGAACCGGCTGCCCCAGCTACCGGCGCGGCCCCTGGAAGTGCAACTGGTCGACGCCAACCATGAGCGGCTGGCCGATTTCGACGTGCTGCACGTGTTTTCGGCCAGCAATGGCACTTACCGCATCATGGAAATGGCCAGCGAGCAAGGCGTCCCCGTGGTGCTGTCGCCGCTGCTGTCGCCCGGCTGGGGTCGCGCCAGCGCCTGGCGCGCGCGGCTGGCCGACCGGCTGGCGGGGCGCCTGACGGAGTGGATGGTGCAAACGAGCTATGCGCAAACGCGGCGCGCCCTGCAGCTGGCCGACGTGGTGATCGCCCTGGGCGAGGCCGAGCGCGATGCCATCGTGCAAGGTTTTGGCATGGGGGCGGACGCCATCCGCGTCTTGCCGAACGGGATCAATCCGCATTTCTTCACGGCCAATGGCGATCTGTTCCTGCGCGAAACGGGCATCGCCGGGCCGTTCGTGCTGATGGTGGGCAGCATTTCAGCGTATAAAAACCAGCTGGGCCTGGCCCAGGCGCTGACGGGGGCCGGCTTGCCCCTGGTGCTGATCGGCGCCGCGCCCCGGGAACAGCAGGCGTATCTGCAGCAGTTGCTGGACTTGCCGCACGTCAGCTGGCTGGGCGCGCTCGACCACGCCGACCCGCTGCTGGCCAGCGCCTACCATGCGGCGGCCGTGGCGGCCTTGCCCAGCCAGGGCGAAGTGTTTCCCTTGAGCGTGCTCGAAGCGCTGGCGGCCGGCACGCCCGTCGTGATGACGGCGCAAAGCGCGCTGGACTTGCCCGATTCCGCGTTCGCGCTGCGCAAGGTGGCCTGGGACGATGGCCCCGCGCAGCGCCAGGCCATCCTCGACTTGCTGGCGCTGCCGCCCGAGCGCGCCCGCGTGCAAGCGCTGGTGGAACGTTTTACGTGGGAGCGGGTGGCGGCGCAAATTGCCGAGTGTTACTACCAGCTGCAGTCCTTGCCTGCCAGGAGGCGCCATGCTGTTTAACTCCTTCGCCTTCCTGTTCGGCTATCTGCCCATCGTGCTGGCCGGCTATTTTCTGCTGGACCGATTGACGTCCTCCGCCAGCTGGCGCCTGGCGCCGGCCGTGTGGCTGGCGCTCGCCTCGCTGTTCTTCTATGCCTGGTGGGACGTGCGCTATCTGCCGCTGCTGCTGGCCTCCATCTGCCTCAATTATGGCGCCGGGCGCCTGCTGGGGGCCAGCACGGGCGCGGCCCGCAAGCGCGTGCTGGTGGCGGCGCTGGCCTTGAACCTGGGGCTGCTCGCCTACTACAAATATGCGAATTTTTTCATCGACAGCGTCAATGCCGTCGCCGTGGCCGCCGGTGCTGGCGCTGGCAGCCTGCCGTGGCATGGCCTCGACATCATTCTGCCGATCGGCATTTCGTTCTTTACCTTCACCCAGATCGCCTTCCTCGTCGATTGCTACCGGGGCGAGGTGCGCGAGTACCGTTTTATTCATTACGTGCTGTTCGTCAGCTATTTCCCCCATTTGATCGCCGGCCCCGTGTTGCACCACCGCGACATGATGCCGCAGTTCGCCGACCCGGCCAACGCTCACCCGCGCGCGGCCAACTTCGCCATCGGCCTGTCGATTTTCACGATTGGGCTGGCAAAGAAGGTGCTGATCGCCGACAACCTGTCGCCGCTGGCCATGCCCGTCTTCGCCGCCGGGGCCACGCCCACCCTGATCGAGGCGTGGATCGGCGTGCTGGCCTATACCTTCCAGCTGTATTTCGACTTTTCGGGCTATTCGGACATGGCCATCGGCCTGTCGCGCCTGTTCGGCGTGAAATTGCCGCTGAACTTCAACTCGCCGTACAAGGCGGCCAATATCGCCGACTTCTGGCGCCGCTGGCACATGACCTTGTCGCGTTTCCTGCGCGACTATTTATACATACCGCTGGGCGGCAGCCGCCACGGCGAAGCTCTGCGCTACCGCAACCTGATGCTGACCATGCTGCTGGGCGGCCTGTGGCACGGCGCCGGCTGGACGTTCGTCATCTGGGGCGGCTTGCACGGCCTGTACCTGGTACTGCAGCAGGCGTGGCAGCGGGCGTTCGGCGCGGCGCGGGCGCACTGGTGGCCCTGCGTCCTGACTTTTCTTGCCGTCATGCTGGCCTGGATCTTCTTCCGCGCGCCCGACGTGGCCACGGCCTGGGACATCACTGGCGCGCTGCTGGGCGCGAACGGCGTGAGCCTGCCGCGCGGCCTGGCCAGTCACGCGGCCAGCCTGGCGCAGTGGGGCTTGCATCCCGCGTTCGACGGCATCCGCTGGATCGAACTGGCGGGGCCGGGCTTGCCCGTGCTGCTGGCCGCCATGCTGCTGGCTTTCAAGGCGCCGAATACGCAAGAAATATTCTTTCTTTACGAGCCTGCCATTGAAAGAATATTTCAGCCGACAGGGCGCTGGGCCTTCAGCTGGCGCCCCACGCGCCGCTGGAGCGTGGGATTTGCCGCGCTGTTCGTCGCCTGCATCTTCGGCATGAACCGGGTCACCGAATTTCTCTACTTCCAGTTCTGAGCATGGACACTTCCTGCCGCCGCTATCTTGTCTGCTTCCTCGCCTGCGTCGGCCTGGTGCTCGGCGCCGTCTCTTTCCTGAACTATCAGGTCGACCCCTACCTGCTGCACCAGTGGGACAGTCCCTTGCTGCAGCGCCCGCGCCAGCTGAACGAAAAGCTCGGCGCCTGGGCCAAGACCTATGCCGTGGCGCGCTACCGGCCGGCCATCATCTACATCGGCAATTCGCGCACGGAAATGGGCTTGCCGACGGGCGTGCGTGCCTTGTTCGACGGTAAGAGGGTCTTCAACAGCGCCGTGTCCGGCGCCTCGATCGGCGACGCCATCCGTCTGGCCGAGCATGCGGCCAGGGTCAGCCGCGTCGAGACCATGGTGTGGGGCATCGACGCGCCCACTTTTTCCCTGGACATGGGCGCGGCGCGCGTGGAAGACAGCCTGACGGGCGCCCGGCACGGCTTTTTCGTCCAGCGCGCCCTGGTCAACCTGAAGCGCGGCCTGACGCTGGACATGACGCAGGACAGCGTGCGCATCCTGACAGGCCATGCCGGCGATACCTGCCGCTCCAACCTGGCCGTGTATGGGCAGCGCGACGAGACGTGCACCCGCAAGGGCATCAAGCACTGGCTCGTGACCAAGGATGCGATTCCCGTGCGGCTGCAGGAATTCGGCGATGGCCTGGGGCCGACACCGCCCTCGACACCCGCGCTCGACGCCAGTATCGGCAAGCTGTGCCGGCCAGGCATGCGCCTGCGCCTGTACATCAACCCCACGCACGCTCTGACCTTGTACGCGCTGCACTGGCGCGGCAAGTGGGATGCCATGCAGGCCTGGCAACGCGGCCTGGTGCAGGTCGTCGAACGTCACCGCCTGCACGGCTGCGACGTGCGCCTGGTTGATTTTTCCGGCTTTAACAGCATCACTACCGAAGCGACCCCGCTCGTCAGCGGCAAGCCCGACATGCATTATTACTGGGAAGTGTCGCATTACCGGGACAATGTGGGCCGCTTGATCCTGACGCGTTTGTTTGGCGGCGACACGCCGGCGCCGGCCGATTTCGGCGTGGAGCTGACGCAGGCCAACATCGACGCCCACCAGGCGGCCACGCGCGCCGCGCGCGACCGCTATCGCGTGGAGCACGCGCGCGAGGCGGCCTATGCGCAGCGGGTGCTGGACGGACCGCTGATCCGGCGTTGAGCGTCATTTTTCAACTTCCAATTCTGCTCATGGACACTTCCGCCCGCCGCTACCTCGCCATCTTCCTTGCCTGCGTGCTGGCCGCGCTGGCCCTCGTTTCAGCCGTGAATTATCACGTCGATCCGTACTTGCTGCACCAGTGGGACAGCCCGCTGCTGCAGCGATTGCGCCCGACGACCGAAAAACTCAGCGTGTGGGGCAAGACATATGCCGTGGCGCGCTACCGGCCCGCCGTCGTGTATATCGGCAACTCGCGCACGGAAATGGGCTTGCCGGCGAACAGTGCGCGCACTTTATTTGAAGGCAAGAGTGTCTTCAACAGCGCCGTCTCGGGTGCCTCCATCGGCGAAGCCATGCGCCTGGCCGAGCACGCGGCCAGGGTCAGCCATGTCGACACCATGGTGTGGGGCATCGACGCGCCCTCGTTCTCGCTGGAACTGGGCGCGGCCGGCGTGGAGCCGGGCTTGACGGCCGCCGGCCCCGCGTTCTTCGCGCGGCGCGCCTTGCTCAATATCAAGCGCGGCCTGACTGTCGACATGACGCGCGACACCTGGCGCATCCTCAGCGGTACCTATGACGGCGTTTGCCTGTCCAGCCTGGCGCTGCACGGCCAGCGCGACGAGACCTGCCTCACCAGCCGCAACCGTACCTGGACCGGCACGGCGCGCGCCTTCACGCCGCGCCTGCAGGAGTTTGGCGATGGCCTGGGGCCGACGGCGCCCGCGCTGCGCGCCTTCGATGCCAGCGTCGGCAAACTGTGCCGGGGCGGCACGCGCTTGCGCCTGTACATCAATCCCACGCATGCGCTCACGCTCGACGCCCTGTACTGGCGCGGCAAGTGGGACGCCATGGAAACATGGCAGCGCGACCTGGCGCGGATGGCCCAGCGCTACCGGGGTGAAGGCTGCGACGTGCGCGTGTACGATTTTTCCGGCTTCAACAGCATCACCAGCGAGGCTATCCCGCAAGTGACGGGCGCGCGCGCAATGCGCTATTACTGGGAAGCGTCGCACTACCGCGACAATGTGGGCCGCTTCATCCTGGCGCGCCTGTTCGGCGGCCCTGTGCCGGTGCCGGCGGACTTCGGCGTCGAGCTGACGGAAACGGGTATCGCGGCCCACCACGCGGCCATGCGCGCCGCGCGCGCGCGTTACCACGCGCAGCACGCCGAGGAAACAGCGTATCTGCGTCACGTCCTGACCTTGCCCCGCGAGCCCAAATAGGGGGCGGCAAGTGCCAGGCGTACGCCGTGGGGCAGGGCGCTTGCGCTATGATGCTGTTTTGCCATCCAGCAAGTTCCAGGACTCACCATGAAAATCGCCTTCTTTGCCAGCCAGCCCTACGACCGCCGTTTCTTCGATGAAGCCTTGCCATCCCAACCCGAGCCGGACGGCATCGAACTGGTCTACCACAGCGCCTTGCTGAGCCAGGAAACCGCGATCCTGGCGCAAGGCGCCGAGGCTGTCTGCGTCTTCGTCAACGACGTGCTCGACGCGCCCGTGCTGGAAGCCCTGCACGGCTATGGCGTGCGCGCCATCTTGCTGCGCTGCGCCGGCTACAACAACCTCGACCTGGAAGCAGCCAAGCGCCTGGGCCTGTTCGTCGCCCGCGTGCCTGCCTATTCGCCGGAAGCCGTGGCCGAATACACGCTGGCCCTGGTGCAGACGCTGAACCGCCACACGCACCGCGCATATGCCCGCGTGCGCGAAGGCAATTTTTCGCTGGACGGCTTGCTGGGCTCCACCTTGCACGGCAAGACGGTGGGCATCGTCGGCACGGGCAAGATCGGCCTGGCCACGGCGCGCATTTTTAAAGGTTTCGGCTGCACGGTGCTGGGCCACGACCCGTATCCGGCGCCCGCGTTCGCGCAGCTGGGCACGATGGTGGAACTGCCGCAACTGCTGGCCGAGTCCGACATCGTCTCGCTGCATTGCCCGCTGATGGACAGCACGCGCCACATGATCAGCGAAGCAACCTTGCCGCTGATGAAGAAGGGCGCCATGCTGGTGAACACCTCGCGCGGCGGCCTGATCGACACGGGCGCCGTCATCGAAGCGCTCAAATCGCGCCAGCTGGGCTCATTGGCCATCGACGTGTATGAACAGGAAAGCAATCTGTTCTTCCAGGACCGCTCGTCCGACATCATCGATGACGACATCTTCCAGCGCCTGATGACGTTCCCGAACGTGCTGGTGACGGGTCACCAGGGCTTCTTCACCATCGAAGCGCTGCGCGAGATCGCTGCCATCACCTACCACAACCTGCAATGCTTCCTGCAGGGCAAGGCGTGCGAAAACAGCGTATTAGCTGCTTGAAGCCGGTTTTTTGGGCTTGGGCGGCGGCTTGGGTTTCGGCGGCGGCAAGGCGTCCGCCGTGCGCCGCGCCAGCTGGGACAACCAGTCGCGCTCGTCCCACAGGCCGCCATCGATGAGGAAATACGGCTTGGCTTGCGGATAGGGCGGCGCCTCCTGCGGCGTGCCCATGGTACTGATCCAGGCGCGGCCCGCGTCCGTGGGCTTAATGAACAGCTGGTCGTCGGCGACGATGGCGAACATCTTGCCGTCGCAGTACAAGCCGTACTCGCCAAACATTTTCTTGGCGCTGACGCCGCCCGCGCCCGCCAGCTGGTCGAGCAGAAAATCCACCGTGCCTTGCTGTGATGCCATGTCGTCCTCCGAGTGAACGAACAGTGTAGCGCACTGGCCAGGAAAGGCCGGCGCGGCTACACTATCGCCATTGATTTTTTCATATGACTTACTTTCCATGATACCCCAGCATATTATTCACCGCGGCATCACCATCGCCACCCTGGCGGCCGACCAGCCGGTTGACACCCACTGCGCGCCGGGCCAGACGGCCATCCGCGAGCAGGGCGACGGCTGGTGGCTGTATTTTGTCGACGAAGACGGCAAGGTCGACGGCTATGACAGCCCGTTCGCCAGCCATGCCGAGGCGCTGTGGGCGGCCAAGGCCGCAGCCGAGTTCAGCGCCCAATGAAGGCCAGTCCATGGGCCTTCCTGGGCTTGCCGCAAGCGCCCGTGCCGGAAGCGGAAAGCGCGGACTACGGCGCCTGCCGCGCCGAACTGCACGGCAAGCGGCTGGTCTTGCGCGTGGCCAAAACCACGCCGACGAAAACCGGCCAGTTCGTCACCGTCTGGAAGCGTCCCCATCCCGATGCCGAGATCGCCCCGCTCGATGAAGCGGACCCCGTCGATATCGTCATCATCGCCGTGGCCGACGACGATGGCGCGCGGCACGGCTTTTTCATTTTTCCGCGCAGCGTGCTGATCGAACGGGGCGTGATGTCGCGCGCGGGCAGCGGCGGCAAGCGCGCGCTGCGTGTGTATCCGCCCTGGTGCGTGCCAGAATCCGCCCAGGCCCTGCGCACGCAGCGCTGGCAGGTGGGGTGGTTTGTGGCGGCGGGAGATCAGGGGGTGCACATACTGAACAGCATGGAAGGGGGCGAATGAAGTCTTTTTTTGAGGGAAAAATTTTTCTGACGCTATTTGTCATCTTCGCGATATTCCTTGTTTCCCGGCTTGGCCGCAATGACACGCCCATGCGCGGTGCGGACGTGATGCAGTTCATCGAGAGCGACCTGGCGGAAGTGCTGCAGAATGGCGGGAATGTGATTGACCGGACGAGCCGGGTGCAACTGCATCATGTGGTCTACTCGGTGCGCTTCAAGGATGAGGGCTGGAGCGCGGCGCTGCGCGACAGGAATATCGCCACCTTGCGCAAGCTGGACTGGGTGCAGCGCGCACCTGCCGTGCTGTGCAAGATGGGCGCGCAGGTGACCATCGGGGAAGGCGAGAGCATGTACCGCGGCCAGGGAACGAATAGCGTATCGTTCAAATATGACGCGAGTAGCGTCAAGCAGTGCGCGGCGCCAGCGGGATAGTCGGGTGGGCATCCAAAAAGGGGAAGACCTACACGTTCGCCCGTTTGATCCGTCAAGGTCGATCTGACTGTGGCTGGCGGCTCCGGTTAGCCGAGCGCTCTGGCATAGCCTATTCAACAGAGCCTTGCGTATGCTCATATTCTGCTGCACACGGCAGGAAAATGGGTGCCAGGGTCCCCCGTGCGCCAGCCGCCTTATTTCGGGGCGTACAGCGCGCTTTGAAATTCCGGTACGTATTCATATTTCATCACAAGGATCAGGCGGGCGGCGAGGGGATGATGGGCAGTGGCTGGAGCGGGGCGGTAAGGTCGGCATCGATGGCATGGGCGCAAGGTTATAAGAAGAAAAACTGTGCGCACTATATTATAAATGAGAATCATTACGTTTTGTATTTTGCCAAATTACACGCCGACGTGCCGATGGCATGGGCTGCCGTGGGGGCTTGTCTGGATTTCTCCGGGAACCATCTGTGGCGCTGCTGTCATTCAACCTTAAAGATATCGCCAGGTGATTTTACAAGCAGAGATCGCTACACGCTGATCGGCTGCGCCACACTCAACGGTGTTACCCCCGAGGCATGAGTGGTCCGAGTTGCATGCAATTACCCTCCTGAATATTGAAGATCGCTGCTCTTTTGAAATTTAGATTTCATTTTTTGCGACTTATTTGAATTCTTATTGTTGAACATGTAGTCTTCGCATCCGGCATTTTTACAATCGTTGATTTCTTTCGGCGTCAAAGGTACCGGATTAAGTTGGTCATTGCATTTCATAGTGCAATCAACGGCGTTTCCAGAACCGTCGGTCTTGCCAGCCATGGAGGTTTTTTTTTGCTGAGTTGCAAGTGACGATTTATTTGATCGTAGACTTTTACTATACGGTGGAACAGGATCGCCAGCATGCGAGCCATTCAATACGTCAGATAGACTCCGAGGAGGGGAGTCGTCCTCAAAATTTCCCATTGGCATGTTTGCGCTCAAACTCTTATTACTAACAGCTCCATGAAATGCCGATCCATGTTGAGCGTCAGCATTGATGCATGGAGTTAAAATAAATAAAATAAAAAGCAATTTTTTATTAATGATTTTGTAATTCATATGACCTCCTTTTCATGAATGAGTTTTAGCAGATTTCAAATGAAATACAAGTGTGATATGAATCGCCACGAACATTGTAGATACTCCTGAGAGACGGTTTAATAACCTAAAGAAAATTTAGTCGACGGAATTTGGCATTGGGCCATTATTTTGCTTCCAGGGCTAATCTGGATGTGTCTTCAACGAACGCACTATACGGTCACGCCGTTAGCGAGGTGGTCGAAGCAATAAATCAAGCGATTGTCCGTAGAGCATAGAAAAGGCCCGCAAATCGCGGGCCTTTTTACATGATGGCGTGCAAGGCCAGCCGGGCATGCCATGGCCGGGACGGACCATCCTTGATGGTGTCGAACATGCCGTGCCGCTTCGCATGGTGCACCTTGGCGGCCACATCGTAGCTGCGCACGTAGTTGGCGAAGGCGCGGGGGCTGAGATGTAGCGGCGCGACTGCGGCTACCCAATCGTATAGATCGTCCTCGATGACGACAATCTCTCCGAAGAGGTCGATTGCTGGCTGGCGTAATTGGTAGGAAAAATATGCGGCTGGCGGCTTCGGCTGGCGACGGGTGGTTGTCTTTTTCATTCGGATATAAATGCCCGACGACTTGGCACGGCCATGCGGGAATAGAAGGGAGTTTGGCTGTACATAATTTCGTAAACAGCTAGACTTTTTCGAGGATTATGACGTATGCCTTTGATTCTGCACTGCTTTCATCATTTTACATAATATAAATTATGCGAAGTGTTCACCGGGCCTGAAAAAACCCCCGTTCTCCTCGATATGGAAATCGCATACCCGATTTATGGTATGTGACCTTCCATAATCAAAAATATAAAATGAGATTCCCAAACCTACGATACGGCAACCCTACCGAGTTTGCCCACTACTCCCTTGGCATCCCCCTGCCTGACCTGGCGCGCACCCTGCGCCGCGACGAGCGCACCGTGCGCGACTGGCTCAGCGCGAAACAGCGCGTGCCCTGGTGGGTTCCTGAGTACATGCGCCTGCGCCAGATGGAGCAAGCTGACATTCGCCGACAGATGAACATGACGGCCCTTGGCCCGCGCCTTGGCGTTGTTCGTGGCGCCGTCATTGAACTGGCCGTGCGCCGCCCAAAGAAAAAGCCACAGGTCACAGACTTGCGGCTTGATGATTTCGATCCGATCCAGCTTGCAAACTAGCTCTTGTACGCCATCGGATAGCGATCATTCAGCACGTTGGCCGCCTTGTTCTGTTTGTACATGAAGTACGCGGCCACGGCGGCGGCCAGGATCAGCATGTTTTTCTGGCTCAGCCCGCTCATGCCTTGGAACCTTCACGGATTGCGCCAGCCAGCGCGGCAGCAATGCCTGCCATTGCCTGTGCGCAGATATGGAACGGCGGCGGCAGGAACGGCGACACGGACAATACCACGCCCGCAACTCCCGCCCAGGTGGATGCCTCTTTAAAACTATCGAAAAATCGCTTCATTCTCATCCCTTAATAAATGGTGTTGCCCTTGTCATCTTTGATGGTCAGGCTGTTTTGTGTGACGAACTTTTGCAGCTTTGGAAACCGGGACAGGATGAAGGCCGCCACCAGCAGCCCGCCCAGGACGATCAGCGCCTCGCGCGCCACTTGCGGCCCCGTAGGGATAATGCTTTTCAGATTCATTACTGCCTTCCGTACGCGCCGGTATTTGTTACTGCTTGATAGTCGGATGCGCTGGGTTCGGTGAACCAGTCCCAAACGCTTCCGGCCGTTTCTTTTACTGACTCCCATGGCTCCAGCGCATTGAGATAGGCCAACTCCGTGCAGTGCTTTGCCCCGCTTAGCGTCCCGTTTTCATCCATATAGGCGCGGCATTGAACAGGGTCGCGGATTAGTTCCTTGATCGTAGGAATTCCCACGGCGACACTGATGCCATCAATGACACCAGTTGCAACACCGCCAGCCAGATCAACCACGGCGTGGCCCACGTCCTCCCCCACAGCCGCAGCCGCACCCTTTTTTTTTACCAGCACCACCAGGGCCAGCGCAGCCAGCGCAACGCCGATCAGCACGTATTTGTTATCTGCCAACATCAGTTCCACCAGCCTTTCACCACAATGCTGTCCGGCTGCGTGCCGCCCAGGCGTGGGCTTGTTATCGTAGACAGGTAATCCTTGCCTCCATACGTCCAGTCGTTCGTTGTGCCGCTCAGCAGCCCGGCCAGGCCGAACGATCCCAGGGCCGTATTCTGGTCATACGGCGCGCCCTGCATCGGGTTGTAGCTCGTACCGATCTGGCCATTGAGGATTGGCGACAGCGCGCCCGCCGTGCCGCCGGCTGTCTTGCCTGGCTTGAACTGCGTGTACATCACATAGCCCAGGCCGACGAGCGCCACGCCCATGACCAAATCTTGAATATCGTTCTTGTTCATGCCAATTGGCCCCCTGCGTTGACGTATGCGGTTTGCAGCTTCGCCAGGCTGTTCTCGCGCTGGCCGTAGCCGGCGCCTGGCAACGAAGCCCATTCCTTCTTGCACTTTTCGACGGCGGCGGCAAACTCGCCGTTCATGGCCAGGCGCAGGCCGCCGCGCTGGCGCATCAGTTCGACGCATGCGAGGTCTTGACTTGCCGGGCTGAAATCGGGCAGGCCCAGCTTGCCCTGCACTCCGTCCCACGTGCGGCGGATGATCTGGAAGGCGCCGGCCGCGCTGGAATAGTCATTGATGCTGGGAATCCAGATTTTCTGACGGGGATGGTCGGAATAGTCGTCAAACAGAGAACCGCCCACGATGGTGCGGTAACCGTCTGGCCCCGCCGTGCCCTCGCTGACGCGGATCATTTGCATGAACGCGGCCAGGTTGCGGCCTTGCTGTTCTGGTGAAACGCTTGAACTCATATCGGTAAATTCCTGAAAAAGTGCATCGGCCTGGTCAAATAGTCCAGGCTCCTCATATGCCGTGTCGCCGTCATCCGCCCCGCCCTTCCCGGCCTTGCTCAGGAGCAGCAGGGCGATGCCTACCACCAAACCCGCCAAGATCAAGGGCCGTTGCATCACACGACATTGGTGGCGGCGCACACCACCCACACATGGTTTTCCCCGCCGTCGCCCGCGTACATCGCGATTTTGTTCTTCTCTGGGTTGTAGGCGATCTGGCCCTGTTTCCCTGGCGTGTTGTTGGCCACCGGATAGGCACAACCCGATACCAATTTTTCAGGCGTAGTACCTGCGCCACCGCGTTGAATGACCCACTCGCCATAAAGCCGCGATTTCTGGTTATAGGTCGAACACGACATGAGAGGCACGTTTCCCCACAGGTCAAATAAGGTTACCGAGCGCGCCAGTTCTGGGTGAAAGTTACTTGCCATGCCAATTGTGGCCCACTCATAAGCCATTGCCACGCCACCCGGAATAACCCAGCGCTGCCCACATTTACCCGCTTCGGCAAATGACGCTTCCATCGTTGCCGTAAAGTCTTTATTTCCGCCTGTCGCCAGGTCTAATGTTATTCCGCCTTCGGTCGTCAGTTGGCCGGAGTAATTTGTGATGGGTATTTGCGATGGCTTGAGCGGCCGCAGCAACTCCGCCTGGCGCTTTCCTGCAAAGCACGACCCCGCCTCAACAACTTGGTTGACGTATGTTGCAATTTCCACATTTTTTGGAGCATTCGGATGCGTGCCATCCGGCGTTTGCGGGTTCGCCACGCTGAAATTAGGATCAGTGAAAATTTGATCGGTATCGATCATCATCCGGTAATTTTTCGAGCGAATATGATCGTTGATTTCCTGGCGCACAGCTTCCGCGCCGCGCCAGTCAAAGCGGCGCGTGGTAAGCATCGGCACCAATATGCCCCCGTCAATTGCAACGTTTGTCGCATACTCGTCCCACGGCACCGTAACGTTTGATGCCGGACCCAAGCCGTAATCATTGAGTCCTGTTTGCAGGAAAACCAGTGGCGTCTGCCCCTTGGCGACAGCCGCAAGAATGGCCGGTCTGACGTTCGCGGCGTAGTCAGCTAACGTAGCCTGCATATTTCGCCCTGGCACAGCTGCATGCGTGAAGGTTTGCCCCTTGAAGGCAGACATTTCCTTGACGACTTCCACCCAACCAGTGCCGCCTGCTGCCGGCGCGTTTGTCGATTCACCGTCAAAAATCATTGCCGCTTTTTTAAAAGCCAGGCGCAGGCCGCCGCCATAAATTCCGCTCATTATTTCATTCCCATGATTTGTATTACTGCGCCGTCTTCGTCGCTCACGCCATACCAGATGGCGCCCGCCGCGTCATCCTCAAAATACGTGGCACCTGGCTGCAATTGGATTGCAGCGCTATCCATCGTCACGCCCTCGCCGCCGATGGCAATGAGCGCCGTTTCGCTGCCGTTCCTGATGCGCAATCGCTTGAGTGATGGATCATTCACCAGCACCCCGGCTACCAGGCCAAGCGCCACGGGCGAAATATTGACGATCGTGGAGAGCTTTTTGCCTTCGACGCTGAATACCGCTCCCGCTTTCTGCACCACCGGCACGGCCTGGGCGTCGCTGTTGTTGATTTTCGTTTCCGTCAGCGACACGGCCATCGGCACGGCGTTGTTGACGTGCACCTCGAACACCTCGCCTGGCTTTTGCCGCGTGGGTATTGCTTCGGCGTCGCTGTTGTCGATGGTGACGACACCCAACACGGGCTCCACCGTTCCGGCGAAAGTGACCGGGATCGCCTGGCCCGCCGTGTTGTTGACGCGGATACTGGCCAGCGACACGGGAATCGGCGTTGTGTTGCTGCTGGACGTGAGCGTGACGGGGATCGAGTGGGCCAGGTCATTCACGACGCTGACGCCATCAGGCACGACCACGTTGCCGCCAGCCGTACCGCCGAGCTGTACATCGTTGATGGACAGGAAGATGCCCACCTCGCAATCGAGCGCTGAGCGCAGCAGCACGCCGCCGAAGTCTTCCACCAGGCGGAAACCCGCCTGGCGGCCTGGAATGTATGGTGCTGGCGTGCCGTTGCGCACCAAGGCAATATCGACGCCCTGCCCTGTCGATACGGAATCGACCAAGATCAGGCGCCCCGGAATGTCGATGCGCATTTCAAGGCCTGCCGACAGGCGAATTAACTGGTAGCTCATGCTGCTTTTCCCATCGCTTTGAAGGCCACCACGGCGACCAGGGCCAGGCCCACGCCGACGAGTACTTTTTGCTCCCCGGCTTTGCTGTTGGTGTAGGCCGTTTCCAGCTTTTGCCCTACATCGCCGTAGGCATCTTTGACCGACTGCAGCGCGTTTTTCGCTACCGCGTCCGAGCGGGCGCCAGCGGCGGCCAGCTCGTTCGCGGCGCCGGCCGTAATATCCGCGGCGAATTTGAATGCGCCACCCAGGGCGGCATCATTCGACTTGAATGCGCTGTCTGATACGGCGTTGGAGAATTTGTAGGCGCTGTCCTGTGCGGCGCGCGCCGTGTCCAGGCTGTCTTTCACGCTGGCCTTGATCGTGCCGAGCGCGCCCGTGACGGTGGAATCGGCAAATTTCAGCGCGCCATCCGTGATGGCGTTTCCGAACTTGAAAGCGCCATCGACCGCGCCATGGTCGGTTTGGCTGATCGACACATTGCCGATGCTGGAACGGCTGGCCACCAAGTTGACGGACTCGCCAGCGCCTGAAATCCGGTTGTCCTGCGATTCCTGGGTCTGCGTTTGACTGGAATCGCTCTTGCTATCGCTTGAACTCATTTGAGGTTTTTTCCCATGCAGTAGGCGTCAAGCACCCAGCCTTGTTTTTTCAATTTTCTGACCAGACCAGGGCGCCGCGTGCGCATCGTCAGACGATCCGCCCCCGCGATTACGCCCTGCTGCTCGATATTCGGCGACACCGAGGCGACCAGATCGACGCCTGGCAGGCCACCAGCAGCCGCCACAACGACGATTTCGCGCCCGTTGGCATGATCCACCGTCCGCAGTGCGTAACGCGCCACCACGGCCCCGCAGCACACCACTTCGAACAACTTCGCGCCGCGCATTGCCGCGTTCATCGAACCCAGCCCGCCGCCTGTCTGCCTGTCTGGCCGGTAGGCGGCGGCATAGGCCGCCCGCGCCGCGTCATCGAGCACGCCCTCGCGGATTACGCCTTTTTCTTGTACAGCACCCATGCCACCGCTCCCGCAATGGCCAGCATCAGCCAGGTTTTCGACTTCATGCCACTGCTTGAGCCCGCGCCGCTGTTGATAATCCAGTCGCCGCTACTGACGCCGCCCGATGCGCCGCCCTGCTCCCCGCCCTTGGCGCCCGACGTTGCAGTCGATGCCATTTGCAGCGGCGGCAGGGATGGCAGGCCTGGCGTCATTTCTTCACCAGGAAAATCAGTCCGGCAGCGATGGCCGCCCACAGCAACAGATTGTTGTTGCGTACCTGCTGCACGGCGACTTGCTGCTGTACAGCCTGTTGCGGCGCGTTGGCCACGGCCGTAAATTGCCGCTGATCGCGGTACATGGCGTAATTGAGCGCGGTTTGCAGGCCGCCCAGCAACGCGCCGCCCGCTTTGGAGTCGAAGAAGTCGCCGAAGCCGTTTCCGGTGGACGTGCTCGTTTCCATCGCCGGGGAACTCCACGACACGTCCGGTAGGACGGTTGTGCCCGTGCCCAGCGTGTTATATGGGTCGGAATCGTAGTCACTCGATCCGAAGCCCAGGAAGTTATCAAATTGGCTCATGACGCCCGCCTTATTTCAGGAGCTTGATATCGGAAACGTAGTCGATGTACGCTTTCAGGCTGTCCGGCGCGTCGGTCGTGATGCGCAACAGCGCTTCGGTGATACGCGACGTGTCCAGCATGTTCATCAGGTTGCCGTCACCGATGAAGTCGAGCACCAGCAAGTTAGCTTGCGGCACCAGGCGATTGCGTTTCTGCTGGTAGTTCAGTTCGCCCACCTTGGCGCGGATGCGCGGCGTGCCATCGGTGCGCAGTTCGGCAACCGTGATGTTGCCCGTGTGGTGCAGCCAGATGCGCTTGATCAGGCCGCCATTCGCCATCACCGGCAGCATCACATCGTTTTCGCCAATCAGGGTCAGCGGGACATTGAAGTCCTTGCGTTGCAGTACGAACGGGTTTTGCGTGCCATCGCGGTATTCCGCCACCGCCTTGATGTCGCTGCCGGCTGCTGCCGCCTGCTTGATTTCGATTTCGAACGTCAGGCTTGCCAGCATGTTGCGCGGCAGGGCCGACAGGTACTGTGCAGCGGCGCCGCCACGGGTGTTTGGTTCCGTGAAGTCGAGCGTGATGACGTTCTCGTCAACGAACAGGCCTTGATAGGCATCGCGCACGCCCAGCAGTGCGCCATCGTCCACGAAGAACGTCACGCCGTTGGCCTTGCCTTCGATGCGGCCCACGTTGGCCTTCGTCAGACCGCCCGACAGCATGAAATGCAGCTTGTCGAAAGTGGCGTTGTACGACAGTTTCAGCACCGCCGTAGCGCCTGGCTTGACGTTTTGCAGATCGATCATGCGATCAATATTGGAACTCATATTCTCTTGTCCTGATGGTTGGTTTGTGAAATTGACCGCTGGCCGCTGGCCGGCTTACTGGCCGCCTGGCAGGTAGACGCCGACGACGGGGATTTTCACGAACGATTTTTGAATGAAGTACACGCCAGCGAAGGCCGCCAGGGCGATCAGCGCAGTGTGGATAGTTGCTTTGTCCATTTCGTTTCCTATGTGTTTGGGGTTCGGTATTAACAAGCCCCGATGCTGCCCGCCCCACAGGAAACCGGCAATAAGCTGTAACGGTTACGGTATCCGTTACCGTTACAGCGATTTATTCACCCCGCGCCGCGTCGAAAGGTCAGGATTTTTGTGAATAAAGTGAAAATTGGGCAGCGTGCGGATCTGCTGTAGTGGCTTCACCGCCACAGATTTACCGCCCGCGCCTGGCTCATACTGCGTTTGCAGGCCCAGCGAGTCGGCCATCACCTTGGCGTCATTGTCGTAATTGACGCGGTAGCAACGTATTTCCGTGCAGTTGCCCAGAAAATCCTTGTCGATGGTGGCCGGGCGCTGGCTCGTGCCGATAATAGTCAAGCCCTGATGGCGGCCTGCCGTCGACAGGTTTTTCCAGGCGGGCGGCGACCAGCTGGCCATGGTGACGCGGCTCAACTCTTCCACCAGCACCGTGGCGCCGTTCAGTTCCCACACGATGCGGCAGAAGCGATCGAACTGCGTTTTTACCTCGGCATCGCTTCCGGTGGGCACGTAGACGATGGCGCGCGCGCCGCTCTTGACCTGGGCGACCAGCTCCGAAATCTTGCCCGTGACCACGACGCCCTTGCAGAAACCTGCGTAATCGTCGGTCTTTTCCAGCGGCGACCAGACCAGCAGGCGCAGATACCGTTTCAGCAACTCGCCCTTGATGTACGAGGACTTGCCCGTGCCGCTGGCGCCAATCACGGCGATGATGTCGGCCTTGTTCTTCGTGCCGGCCGTGGCGGCCGCCGCCTTATGCCGGGTCAACGAAGCCTCCCGGCGCCTGGCCCATTGGATGATTGTCGGACGGCGTGATGTCCTTTTCTTCGCGTGGCCGCGCTTTCTCCTCGCGCTCCTTTGCCTCGCGGCGCGCCTTGATCGCCTGATAAGTCGGTACCACCAGCGGCACGGATGCCACCGCCAAGGCGATTTCAGGGCCGAAGCGCCCGATTACCTCACCGGCATCCCATCCGTACTTCTCGGACACCGCAGCCATGCCCACGCCCCATTGATAGCACTTCTCTTCCGTGTAGACGCCCGCCAGTTCCGGCATGGCCATGCCCAGCACCTTGCCGAACATGAAGGGGATTTGCCCCCAAGTCTGCGCCGGGTCGATGCCTGGTGGTTGCGGCGGGTCAATAAAGTCGGCGTCGGCCTGGGCCTGCGCTCGCTCCTCGCCCATGGCTTCCATGGCGATGCGGTCAAGCGGGTCACTCGGGTCGAGCTTCGGCGGTTCAGCCTGGCTCTCGTTTAATTCGGCCATGGCCTATCCTTGCGCTAAAAGAGGTTGAAGCCAACCGCCCGGCTTTTTTGCTGGCGGTAGCACGGGCACAGGCTTTTCCGGCGCCTTCGGCACTGGCACAGGTGCTGTAACGGTAACGGTATCGTCCGTTACCGTTACCGTTACAGCCCGCATGCGCCCCCGCAACTTGCCGTTGCGGAAGTCGTTCCGGGTGAATGTCTGCGCGTTGCAGTCACCACAATGGATGTAGGCATGGCCGTTCTTGTCTTCCTTCACCTGGGCGTCCTGGAAGTCGCAGACAGGGCACGCCACATGCCCAATTGGAGTTTTTTTCATGATGTACGCGGCCCGCTAGGCCGCGCCCGGTTATTTGCGCTTTGGCTTCGCCGCTGGCTTTTTCGCCTGGGGCTTGCTGGTGGCCGGCGCAGTCGCCGGGGCTTTTTCCTCGTTCACGATGGAACTTTTGAGGTATTCCGCCTGCTGATCGGGCGGCACGTAGGGATTGCGGTTCATTTCGTCACTTTCATCAGGTCTTGCCATTGCAGGTGAATTGCCAGTTTGCGAAAAAACGCTTTCGCCGGGCCTGGCAAGAAAAACCCGTACTGCCGGTACAGCGCGACGGCTTCGCGCTCGAGCGCTTGGCCTTGTTCGATATTCGTCACTGGTGATCCTTTTTCTTCGGTTTTTTGATGTAAAAGCGTGGATATGCGACCTCATGCCGGTCACAAGCACTCAGCGCCCGCGCCTGA
Source organism: Janthinobacterium sp. UMAB-60 (assembly GCF_900095235.1). Lineage (NCBI taxonomy): Bacteria > Pseudomonadati > Pseudomonadota > Betaproteobacteria > Burkholderiales > Oxalobacteraceae > Janthinobacterium > Janthinobacterium sp. UMAB-60. The sequence goes on along the minus strand of NZ_LT607507.1, from coordinate 4,637 downwards.
GACTCAATTCCTGCCTCCCTCGCCTCCGGGCTGGTCATGAATTCCTGATAATCCGGGTGGTCAAATACGTCAAAGTCCGCATTGCCCCACCATGCGGAGTCGTCTTGCGGCTCTACCGGAAGCGGCCCCGGCGCGTCCTGCTCCCACTTCACGTCCCTGGCGGGCGTACAGTTATTGACAGGACTCCAAGGACGGCAAACCCGCACGTCAACAGCAACCCCGACGCGGCGCCACGTAAAGCGGGTAGATGCGTACATCTGTGGCGGGCCGACGAATTCAGGATCAGGCTTGACGAACAGGCCCACAGGGCCGCGCCCAAACATGCCATAGCGCCCTGCCTCTGTGCGCGCCGCCTGCGCCACGCGCACCCGGTAGCCCCTGCCCATGTTGATACCGCCCTGCGCCCGAATGTAGGCCGCCCATGAGCATTTCTTCTGCCCGGCTATCTCGCCGGTTTCCTCGTCTACCAAATCAAGGCGGTTGCCAGCAAGCCAAATATCTTTGACGCATTCCGGCGCCTGCTCCACGACGGCCTCAGCGACGCGGCGGCCTTCGCGGTACGGCGTCACGGGCGGCTGTCCGAACGCCTGAAACTGCCGGATGCCCCACACGCCTGCCCAGGCGTTGACGCGCATTTCCTTGGTGATAATGTCGCGCCCGTTCGCGTCTTCCTTGATGTCTTCGGCGTCAATGTTCTTTGCCGTGTACTTCATCATGTAGGCGGCTGCGCTGCCCTTCGCTGGATCAAGCGCCTCAAATTTCACGCGGTGCTTGTCCGCGCCAGGATCGTTCGCGCCCTCTTGCAGGGCGAACTTGCGCAGGTTGCGTTTAAATATCTCTATATCGTCAGCAGGCATGAAAACCATCATGTGCCAGTGCGTGCAGCCGTCGTGATGCGGCTCAGCGACGCGGAAGCCGTAAGGGGCAATGCCGTCGCGGTCATTCTGTGCGCGGGTGCGGCCCCACAGGTCGCGCAGGTACAACTGCGTTTCGCGCGGCGTGGCGCCGTTGTACTTTGGGTTCGGCATGTTGCTTGATTCCAGCACGGCATGGTACGCGGCGGGCGTCGTCAGCGTGACGAACAGGCCTACGTGACCGTTTTCAATGGCTATCTCGTCCACGCCGTCCATGCGCATCATCAGTTCGTCGTGGCGTATTTTCGGGTTTGCCGTGCTCTTGTCGGCCAGTTCATCGAGCGCGAATTCCTGCCCTGTTTCCATGTTGCGCAGCACTGTGTTTTGCAGCACCTTCTTGTTGCGGCGGCGCTGGCCGACGCGGCTTTTCGCTGCCTCGTCGCTGCAATACTTGCCCTTGCGGCTCGACACGAATCCCAGGCGCATTGCGGCATGCTCACGGGCGCGGCCATGGACTGTGCGCAGGTTGCGGCGCCACCATGCCGGGTCGGTGTAGCGCTTGACGGCCTGGCGGTCATCCTTGATGGTGGAAACGTCCATATCGTACATACGCACGATCAGTTCTACGCAGACGCGCAGGGTCGCCGCGTCATGCGCATCCAGCGCGACATTCATGCACTCGTTCGCGCACCGCTCAGCCAGCATCGTTAGCTGAGCCTCTGTACTATCCAGCGGCAGCGGGCAGTCCGTCACCTCGTCCAGCATGGCCGACAGGCGCTGATAGCCCTCAGGCATGGCGCCAATCGCGCCCGCCTGCGCCGCATGCAACTCGCGGTAGGCAGGGATACCCCAGCGCAGGGGCAAGCCCTTTACGCTACGGATACCGTTTTCTTGCTGGATGGTAGGCATCAGTGCAGGACCGTCGTGGTGTGCGTCGTCACGTCGCTGTCGTTCATGCACGACTCAGCCACCGACAGGTGCGTCATCATCGAGCGCAAAGCGGCAGTTATGCGGGCGCGCTCTATGCGGTTGAATGCCGTCAATTCGTCATTTGCGCGCGCGTCCGGCATATCAGCGAAGGCCAGCACCAGGCGGCGGACCGGATGCGGCAGCAGCAGCCATATCGTGATGCGGGCCTCTTTCCGGCTGGTTTTTGACGACGCGGCGGCGGATGGCATTATCGTGGCCTCAGAAGTTGAGTGCGGATCAGTTTGGCGATGACTTCGGACTGTTTTTTGCGCCTCGACGTGAGCCAGGTCATGAACTCAGCGTGAAGCGCTTCCGGTAACTGGACAGTCATGGGCACAATGCCATTACGCGCCATGTAGGCGCGCTGGCGGGCGGCAGGGTCGGCATGGAGGGCCGGACGCCCCCGCTTTTTCGCCACCATTGTCGGTTTGATGCCGGGCAATTCAAGCGTTTGCGTGTCGTCCGCCGTTCTCATTTCATGCTTTCCAGAAACCACAAGGCGTCCTTCAGGCGCATTGTGCGTACGCGGCGCTCAGTCGTACTCACTGGCATGCCTGGCATCACATAGCCGCCTACGACCAAATCCCGCATGGCGTCTAGTTCCTGTATCACCGTTTGCAGCAATTCGCCTTCCAGCCCGGTGGCGCGGCCCGACGTGCAATTCAAGGCGGTAAGTGCTGTGTTCCCGGTGGCAATCTCCCGGCGCAAGAAATCGACTAAAGCCGAGTCTTTTGCGCTCTCGACTCTATCTTTGTCGGCGACCAATTGCCTCATCACGGCAGCGACGATGTAACGAATTGCGTCATCGCTGGCGGATAGCTTGAATGTTTTGTAATTTTGTGTAACTGACATGTTGCCTCCTCAGGCTGGTTTTGTTCCTCAGGCGAAAGTGCCGGGCGGGCGGCAGGGCCGCTAGTTGCCTGAGGAGGGACGGAAGAATCCGCCCGACAGCACGAAGAGTACTACTCATTCGACACATGTGTCAAACGGCAAGCGTGTCGCCTGGCTAGCTTGTCGTGTGCGGTACAACAGTGTATGTTTCGGGAATACAGCCGCATATGCGCTGCCAGCCCTGAGGAGGAGCTATGACAACCACTATTCAATTCCTTGATGCCGTCAAGGAACGACTCGGCATAACGTCCGATTACGCCCTGGCGAAGCAGCTTGGGTTTCCACTTTCTACTATGAGCAACTACCGCACCGGGCGCCGCATCATTGACGATGACGCGGCCCTTGAAGTTGCACTTGCCCTCAATGTCAATCCGCTGGCGATAATCGCCGCTGCAAACATCGAGCGCGCAAAAACGCCCAAGCAGCGTGAGCGCTGGTCGGGCGTCATGGAAAAATTTTCAGCGTCTTTTAATTCCCTCCTATTGGGCCGTGGCCCGCATGTACGCTTGTTCTAGCGTGCGCCAATAGGTAGTAAGTGCCCGGTGAACACTCTATAAATTATGCGAAGTTATGGGCGAATTCGTCAAATGCCCCTTTTTGCAACTTGTACAATCGCAAATGCGATTTTAGCCCTTTGCGCACCCTTTGGCGCCGGGACTTTTTCGCCATGGTTTCGCGCAATCCCTTTGTGCTTCGATACGCTGGCCAGTTCCAGTCTGGCGCGCAGGATTCCTGTCGTGTGCGGCCGCGCGCTGCGCTGCGTGCCCGTCTGCCGGTGCAATGCTGGCGCTTCCGCGTGCGCGACTTGGCCTGCCACGCCGCAGCGCTGGTGTGCGCCGTGCCTGGCCCAGTGTTTGCGGCTCCAGCAATCGCGTGCCGGACGGCTTGTGTTACTTGCGCCCGGACTTAAAGCAGTCCGAGCAGTACGCCGCCATCGTCCACCTTGCCCACGATTGCATTGCAAATCCATAAGAGTCTGCGTGCCGGGGCTTGCTCGTGTAAGATTGCCCGCCTTATCTCTCTGCCGGGCCTGCCTTGACTTCCTCGATGACTTTTTCGGTGAAACATAACAATGAAATCAATGGTTTGAAGGTGCTTGTGAAGGTGAATTCTGTACATATTTCCGTGGCGTGGACACGCGGTGCCTTGCTGTCGTCCTGCCTGCAAATGCTGCCGCGACGGTCGACGCCACGCAATTGCTGTCCAGGAAACCGCTAGTGGACTGGCAATACGACCTCGACGAGCGCAACCTGCGCGCCACGGGATCGCCCCGGCATGAAGCGTATATCGACGTGTTGCACGAACGCCTGGCGCGCGCCGGTGTCAAACAGCTGCGCTTTGAAGCGGTCAGCTTGCGGCAATGGTCGGTGGACGCGGAACACTGGGGCCTGGAAGTGCTCGATGGCGAGCGGCCCGGCGCGCTGCCTTCGGCTGGCTACATTCCGTATTCGGGCGTCACGCCGCCGTCCGGCATTGCGGGACGCATCGTCTACCTGGCGCCGTCGCTAGAGTACTCCTCCCTTCCCCGCCCTGCTCCCGGCGCTCTTTCGTCCACCATACCAGCGCACTGAAAAACAGGCACTGGTATGGCCCGCATCGCCCATCCTCTGGTGCGAGACTTCGACTGGTATTGTGATCTTGCGCAAAGAATAAAACCAGTTGACTACCACCTGCAATGCTTGCACTCTGAAAAATCGGACGGTGTCCAGCCGCCCGGCCAAGATAAAAACACACAAGGAGATGCAATGAACCGGACAGTCATGAATACCCTCATCCTTACCCTCTTCGGCGGGACGTTGGCCGCTTGCGGCGGCGGCAGCGACGGAGCCAGCGCCGGCGCAAGCCAGCTGCTGGCCGGTGCGACCACAGCGGTGGCCTGCTACACGCCATGGAGCAGCGGCACCGCCTACAACGGCGGCGGCC
>NZ_LT607506.1:0-56047 GCF_900095235.1 Janthinobacterium sp. UMAB-60 | reverse complement strand
TATGCGCTCCTTGCTTCGCCCCGCCAATCTGTTCCTGCTCCTGACGTATGCCTTGCTGACGGCCGTGCCCTTCGTCCCCGCGCTGCTGGGGCGTGCGCCCGAGCATCCCTGGCAGATGCTCACCTTCGAGCTGCTGGCCTGGCTGGCCGTCTGGAGCGTATTCAAGCGTCCCGCGTACTTCCACTGGCTGCTGGTGCCCGCCTTCCTGGCCCTGCCGACGGAAATCTACCTGTTCATCTTCTACGGCCAGGGCATTTCCACGCACCACCTGGGCATCATCTTCGAAACCAGCCCCAAGGAAGCGATGGAATTCCTCGGGCAAAAAGTGTGGCTGATGGGCGCCGTCATGCTGGGCGTGATCGCCTGGTGCCTGCTCGGCTGGTTTGCGGCCACGCGCACGCGCGACCTGGACTGGCGCGGCAAGACGCGCCCGGCCGCCTTCGTGCTGCTGATCCTGCTGGGCGGCTTCTGGTGGTATGGCTACGAATTCGGTTTCGAGGCCAAGGTTCCGCATAGCGCGCCCGCGTCCGCCAAGGCCGGCAAGCCGGCGGCCAGCGGCAAGGCGGGCGCCTCCGGCTTCGGCGACGCCAGCTCGACCGAAGACGAAACAGCCGAAGAAGACGAGGAAAGCAGCAAGCCGGAGAACGCCAGTATCGCCGGCGCCGACGAAACGGGCCTGGGCTGGCCCAGCCTGCCCCACTGGGCGCGCCTGCCCTACGCCTTCGACACCGTCAGCAATTCCTGGCCTTTCGGCCCGGCCGCGCGCGGCTTCGATTTCTACAAGGAACGCAAGTACCTGGCCGAGCTGGGACAGAAAAGCAGCAACTTCCGTTTCGGCGCGCACCAGCAACAGCCCGATGCCCATCCGGAAGTGGTGGTCATGGTGATCGGCGAATCGTCGCGCTACGACCGCTGGAGCCTGAACGGCTACGAACGCGACACCAATCCCCTGCTGAAACAGGAAGCCAACCTGGTGCCGCTGGCCGATGTCATCACGGCCGTTTCCGCCACGCGCCTGTCCGTGCCCGTCATCATCTCGCGCAAGCCGGCGACGCAAAGCCTCAAGGATGGCTTCTCGGAAAAATCCTTCCTCACCGCCTACAAGGAAGCGGGCTTCAAGACTTACTGGCTGTCGAACCAGATTTCGTTCGGCCAGTTCGACACGCCCGTGTCCGTGTTTGCCAAGGAAGCGGACGTGGTGCAATTCCTGAACCTGGGCGGCTTTACCAACAGTTCGAACTTCGACCAGATCCTGTTCGACCCGTTCAAGAATGCGCTGGCCGACCCGGCGCCGAAAAAACTCATCGTGCTGCACACGCTGGGCAGCCACTGGAACTACAGCCAGCGTTATCCGAAGTCCTTCGACAAGTGGCAGCCGTCGCTGTTCGGCGTCGACAAGCCCGTCTACACGGACACGGCCATCAAGCCGCAGCTGAACAACAGCTACGACAGCTCCATCCTGTACACGGACTGGTTCCTGTCGAACGTGATCGGCATGCTGAAGGACGATGGCCAGCGCACCGCCCTGCGCAGCTCGCTCGTCTACGTGGCCGATCATGGCCAGACCCTGTACGACGGCACCTGCCGCCTGGCCTTCCATGGCCACAACACGCAATTCGAATTCCACGTGCCCGCCTTCGTCTGGTATTCGCCGCAATTCCAGCAGCACTATCCGGACAAGGTGACGCAGCTGCGGCGCCATCAAAAGGCACGCCTGTCGACGGAAAACATGTTCCACACGCTGCTCGACCTGGGCGACATCCGCTTTGCCGGCGAACAGCCCGAATGGAGCATCGCCAGCCCCCGCTTCAAGCAGCACAAGCGCTACGTCGACAGCTACGGCTGGACCAACTACGACAACGCCATCATCCGCGGCGATTGCCGCGAAGTGATCGACAAGAGCACGCCGGAAAAGCAGGACAAGTAAGGGCGGCCATCACCCCCGTTCGAGCACGCCGCCGCAATCGGCCGGTTGCGCCATGTGCGTGCTGAGCCAGTCAAAGACGCGCCCGGCCTTGTCAGCGATACCGGCGTCAAAACCGCGCTGCGCCAGCAGGGCGATGCCGTTGGTGGCCTGCAGCACGCCGGGCGCCAGCCGCAGCGCTCCCCCGTCATCGCGGCGCACGCACCACGGCGCCAGGCAGTCTTCCAGCAGCGGCCCCAGCACCAGGTTGTGCGACGAGACGATCACCAGGTGGCGCGCGGCCAGGGAATGCAGCACGGCGGCCGCGGCCGCCACCGATTCGAGGTGGTTGGTGCCGCGGAAAATCTCGTCGATCAGGAACAGCGCCGGCGCCCCCGCTTCGGCCAGCGCCAGCAATTCGCGCGCGCGCCGCAATTCGGCGATATAGAGACTTTCGCCGCCATCGAGCGAGTCTTCATTCTGCATGCTCGAATACAGGGGCAGCATGGGCACCTGGGCCGTCTGCGCATAGCAAAAGCCGAAGGCGCGCGCACTGATCAGATTGAGACCCACGCCGCGCAACAGGGTACTCTTGCCGATGGCGTTCTGCCCCGAAATGAAGGCGCCGCGACCAGCGAGCCGCAGCGACAGCGGCACGGCGCGTTCCAGCAGCGGATGCACCATGGCATCGAGCGACAACTGCCGCGCATCGGCTTCCTGCGCCCAGCAAAACTGCGCGCGACCGCGCAGGTGGCGCGCCAGGGCCAGGTCCGCCTCCAGGTCGGCCAGCAGCAGGAAACTCTGGCGCAGGAAGGCGCGTTCGCGCCGCACCACGCGCAGGCTGTGAAAGTAGCGCCGGATATTGCCCAGCATGAGCCAGTCATCATATTCGCTCAGCAGGGGAATCATCTTGATCCAGCGTACTGGCGTGATCTGGCGGTTGATCACGCCGGCAGCCCGCCCACCTTCTCGCATATCCGCCGTGAACGCGGTATCGAGCGCGCCCAGGCGACCATGCACCAGCAGTATCTGCTGCAAGGTAAAGACGCTGCGCTCCCACGGTTTGCAACGGTCGTAAAAACGCATCTGCAACGCCATCAGCAAGAGCCAGACGGGCACCGCGACGGCCCATGCCAGCGGCGCAAACAGCCACGCGGCCAGCAGCGACACCAACAACGCCAGTGTCGGCAGCAGCAGCCAGCGGCTCCACCACGGTGGTGCTGGCGGCGCTGCGCCGCACAGCAGCGCCGCCACTTCCCTATCTGCCGTGCGCAGCGGCTGCATGGCGTGCTCGATCACCGCCTGCTGTGCCGGCGCCGCCAGCAAGGCCGCGATACGCGCGCGTGAAGCGACGTCCGCCGTGCCGCTCGCCAGACGCTGATGCAATCGCTGCTGGCCAAGAATGCTGGTCTGCGTGGCCAGTTGCGCATGGTAGGCGTCGAGCAGCATTTCATCCCACGTCTGGCTATCGAGCTGGGGCAAGCCGCCTTCGATCCGCTGCAGCATGGCGATGTCGCTGGCGGCAAATGGATAATCGAGTTCCGCCGGCTCGGGCAGGCTGGCAAACTGGCGCAGCCAAGGACGCAGGCGGGCAAAAAGGGAGGGCGAAGGCGACATCATGCTCCAAAGTAGGGGACCAGCATGGCGCCGCGCGCCATCACTGCCTGTGCCGCAGATCAGGTCAATTGCCAGAATATCAAGATCCATGCGCACACGCCGCGACACTGCCGCGCACGCGGACACCGCCTGGGCGGGGCGGACACGGCGGACAGCCGGACACCAAAAAAAATCTCCATTCAAATCAACGACTTAATAACTGGCACGGATCGTGCATTGGGAAAGGCATTCTCCACGAGACCCGACCATGATCCGCGATACCTCTTCCCAAGACGCCGTGTTGTCCGCCCCACCGGGCCAGCGCCACAAGCAACGTGCCCTGCTGCTGGCCGGCGCCGTCATCGTCATCGGCGCCGCCATCGCTGCCGTTGCCGGCTGGCGCAACAGCGAGCATTCCGTCAACAGCAGCCGCCTGCGCATCGCCGACGTCACGCGCGGCACCCTGATCCGCGACGCGGCCGTGAATGGCCGGGTGGTGGCCGCCATCAGTCCCACCCTGTATTCGACAACGGTAGCGACCGTGACATTGAAGGCCAAGGCCGGTGACACGGTGAAAAAGGGCGACATCCTGGCCGTGCTGGAATCGCCGGACCTGTCCGACGCATTGAAGCGCGAGCAATCGAGCGTGCAGCAACTGGAAGCGGAAGTGGCGCGCCAGCAGATCCTGGCCAAGAAACAAAAACTGCTGGCGCGCCGTGAAGCCGATACGGCCGAAATCGAACGCCTGTCCGCACAGCGCACGCTGGAGCGCTATGAAAGCGTGGCGCAGGTGGGCATCATCGCCAAGATCGATTATCAGAAGGCCAAGGATGCGTTGAATTCGGCCGATATCCGCAGCAAGCACGCCTCGCAGGCGGCGGGCCTGGAAAGCGAGGACGTGACCCTGGCCTTGAAAACCAAGGCGAATGAGCTGGAACGCCAGCGCCTGAGCCGTGACAACGCCCAGCGCCGCGTCGACGAACTGACCGTGCGCGCCCCCGTCAACGGCTTCATCGGCACCCTGTCGGTCGCCAACCGCAGCGTGGTGCAAGCCAATACGGCGCTGATGACCCTGGTCGACCTGTCGCAGCTGGAAGTCGAGCTGGAAGTGCCGGAAACCTATGTGGCCGATATCGGCCTGGGCATGCGCGCGGAAATCGAAACGGGCGCCATCAAGGCAACGGGCAAACTCTCGGCCCTGTCGCCCGAAGTGGTCAAAAACCAGGTGCTGGCGCGCGTGCGCTTCAACGGCGAACAGCCGGCCGGCCTGCGCCAGAACCAGCGCGTCACGGCACGCCTGCTGATCGACGAAAAGCCGAATGTGCTGATGCTGGCGCGCGGCCCCTTCGTCGAGGCCGAAGGCGGCCGCTACGCCTATGTCGTGCGCGACGGCGTGGCCATCCGCACGCCCATCAAGATGGGCGCCACCAGCGTCTCGGCCGTGGAAATCCTCGGCGGCCTGAAGCTGGGCGACAAGGTGGTGGTCGCCGGCACGGAAGCGTTCGAGAACGCGGCCCGCGTTTCCCTCAATTAGTCAGCTGCACCCACTCCATTCCATCAAGAGGCCCTCCATGCTGCGCATGCAAAACCTGAGCAAAGTCTATCGCACCCACATGATCGAAACGCACGCGCTGCGCGGCTTCGACATCCATGTACAACAAGGTGAGTTCGTCACCGTCACGGGGCCGTCCGGCTCGGGCAAGACGAGCTTTCTGAACATCGCTGGCCTGCTGGAAGAATTCACCGACGGCGAATACATCCTCGACGGCGTCAACGTGAAGGGCATGAACGACAATGCCCGCTCGCGCCTGCGCAATGAAAAACTCGGCTTCATCTTCCAGGGTTTTAATCTGATCCCCGACCTGTCACTGTTCGACAACGTCGACGTGCCGCTGCGCTATCGGGGCTTCAACAGTGCCGAGCGGCGCGAACGCATCGAGGATGCCTTGGCCAAGGTGGGCCTGGCGTCGCGCATGAAACACTATCCGGCCGAACTGTCGGGCGGCCAGCAGCAGCGCGTGGCGATCGCGCGCGCGCTGGCCGGCTCGCCCAAACTGTTGCTGGCCGATGAACCGACCGGCAACCTGGACACGCAGATGGCGCGCGGCGTGATGGAACTGCTGGAAGACATCAACGCGCAAGGCACCACCATCCTGATGGTCACGCACGATCCCGAACTGGCGCTGCGCAGCCAGCGCAATGTGCACATCATCGACGGCCAGGTGTCGGACCTGGCGCACAAGGGGCCGTCGCTGGCCAGCCGCCAGGCCAAGGCCGGCAGCAACGCCGCCACTGTCTGAGGATCGCCCATGTTCCAGTACTACTTTCTGCTCGGCCTGCGCAGCCTGCGCCGCAACCCTGCCCTGACGGCACTGATGGTGCTGACCCTGGCCATCGGCGTGGCCGCCAGCATCTCTACCCTGACCATCCTGCATGTCATGTCGGGCAATCCCCTGCCGCACAAGAATGGCCGCATGTTCGTGCCGCTGGTCGACAATGGTTCCCTCTCCGGCTATACGCCGGGAAATACATCGGACGACAAGCAGCTCAGCTACCGCGACGCCGTCAATTTCCAGAACAGCAAAATGGGCGAGCGGCGCAGCGTCATGTTCGGCGTGGGCGGTGCCATCGAGCCGCAGCGCAAGGACATCGGCGCCTTCACGTCGCAAGGCCTGGCCGCCTACCGCGATTTCTTTCCCATGTTCGAGACGCCCTTTCTGCATGGCCAGCCATGGAGCGAGGCCGACGATGCCGCCGGTGCCGACGTCATCGTCCTGTCGCGCAAGCTGGCGGAAAAGCTGTACGGCGACAGCAATCCTGTGGGCCAGCGCATGACGCTCATGGGCTTCCAATACCAGATCACGGGCGTGCTCGATACATGGGAACCCGTGCCGCGCATCCATCGCATCATCGGCAGCGGCGCCTTTGGCAGCGAGGACAGTTACTTCATCCCGTTTACCAGCGCGATCCGCCACCAGACCAGCCATAACGGCAGCATGAACTGCAGCGGCAACCGAGAGCCGGGCTACCAGGGCACGCTCGATTCGGAATGCACGTGGATGCAGTTCTGGTTCGAGATGGCCAACGACGGCCAGCGTGGCGAACTGCAAAATTACCTCGACAGCTATGCGCAGGAGCAGCGCAAGCTGGGCCGCCTGAAACGCGCTGCGCCTAACCGCTTGTTCAGCATCGATGAATGGCTGGTGCACCTGCGCGTGGTGGGCAATGACAACAAGCTGTCGGCTTGGCTGGCCTTCGGTTTTCTGGCCCTGTGCCTGGTCAACACCATCGGCCTGCTGCTGGCCAAGTTCTCGGTACGCGCCGCCGAGGTGGGCATCCGCCGCGCACTGGGTGCCTCGCGCAGCGATATCTTCCGCCAGTTCCTCGTCGAGACCACCGTCATCGGCCTGGCCGGCGGCATGTTGGGACTGTTGCTGTCCTTCGGTGCGCTGGCACTGATCGGCATGCAGTCGAAGCAGCTGACCGTCGCCGCGCACATGGACTGGGTGATGCTGGCCATGACCTTCGTCATCTCGGTGGCCGCGGCGATCCTGGCGGGCCTGCTGCCGACCTGGCGCGCCTGCCAGGTGACGCCGGCCATCCAGCTCAAATCCCAATGACAGAATCGACCGCACACGAATAGGATCACCATGGAAATCCGACCCATCCTGTCTGCGCTGATGCGCAGCAAAACCGGCGCCATCCTGGTCGCCGTGCAAGTAGCCCTGAGCCTGGCCATCCTGGCCAATGCCCTGCATATCGTCAACGTGCGCCAGGAAGTGGCGGCGCGACCCAGCGGCGTGGCGGCGGAGGGCGACGTCTTCCACCTGCTGGCGCGCAACCTGCGCCCGCTGGGTCACAACGAAGAACTCGCGCTGCAAAAGCGCCTGGCCGCGGCCGCGCGCGCCGTGCCGGGCGTCGTCTCGGTAGCACAGGTGAGCCAGGTGCCGTTGTCGCGCAGCGGCAGCAACAGCGGCTTCGCCGCCAGCCGCAAGCAGGAAAATAGTTCCGCCATTGCCGCCGTGTATATCACGCCCGATTCGCTGATCAAGACCTGGGGGCTGAAGCTGGTGGAAGGACGTGACTTCACGCCAGCCGAGATCGTCGAAATCGACCAGAACGTGACGGAAGAATTCCCCCCGCAAGTCATCGTCACGCGGGCAATGGCCGAGAAAATCCACCCTGGTGGCGGCAGTGCGCTGGGCATGCCCCTCTTCCTGGGCACCGGCGAAGGAGCGCAGCAATTGCAAGTCGTCGGCGTCGTCGAGCGGCTGCAGAGCCAGGGTGCGGAAGTGGGTGACAAGGGAGAGTATTCGGTGCTGTTTCCCGTACGCCTGACGGGCGACGGCGATACCCTGCTGACCATCCGTGCCGAAGCGGGCCAGCGCGACCGCGTGATGAAGGAAGCCGAGCAGGCCATCCGCGCAGCCACGCCGGACAAGCTGATCCTGCGCCTGCGCACGCTCGATGAAGACCGCGACACGCGCTACCGCGCCGACCACGCGATGTCGTGGATGCTGATCACGGTCTCGGCCCTGCTGCTGCTGGTGACAGCCAGCGGCATCGTCGGCATCGCCAGCCTGTGGGTGACGCAGCGCAGGAAGCAGATCGGCGTGCGGCGCGCACTGGGCGCGCGCCGCGTCGACATCCTGCGCTATTTTTTAACGGAGAATTTCATGATCACCAGCGTGGGCGTGGCTGCCGGCGTGCTGCTGGCCCTGGCGCTGAACCAGCTGCTGGTAAGCCAGCTGGAAATGGCGCGCCTGCCCCTGCCCTACCTGCTGGGTGGCGCGGCCGTCTTCTGGCTGCTGGGCCTGGGCGCCGTGTACGGCCCGGCATGGCGCGCGGCCAGTATTTCGCCGGCCACTGCCACCCGCAGTACCTGAGCCGGCACCTGAGTGATATGCTGCGCGCATGCCTACCGTACTGATTATTGACGACAATGCCGCCGTGTCCATCGCGCTCGACGTGCTGTTCTCCCTGCACGAGATCGACGCCGTGCGCGCCGCCTCGCCCGAGGAAGGCCTGCAGCTGCTCGAGCGCCACGCCATCGACCTGGTGGTGCAGGACATGAACTTCACGGCCGACACCACCTCGGGCGAGGAAGGCAGCGCGCTGTTCCACGCCATCCGCGCGCGCTACCCGGACCTGCCCGTGATCCTGCTGACGGCATGGACCCAGCTCGACGCGGCCGTCGACCTGATCAAGTCCGGCGCGGCCGACTACCTGGCCAAGCCATGGGATGACCGGCGCCTGATCGCTTCCGTGCAGAACCTGCTGGAACTGGGACAGGCCAACCGCGCGCTGCGCCAGCGCGTGGTGGCCGAGCGGCGCCAGCGCCACGCACTGGAACACGACTTCGATTTGCGCGGCATGGTGTGGCAAGACCCGGCCACCGAAAGAGTGGTGCACCTGGCGTGCCAGGTGGCGCGGGCCGACGTGCCCGTGCTCATTTCGGGGCCGAACGGCAGCGGCAAGGAACGCATCGCCGCCATCGTGCAAGCCAATTCGCAGGTCGCCAGCGGTCCCTTCGTCGTGCTCAATTGCGGCGCCGTGCCGGTGGAGCTGATCGAGGCGGAACTGTTCGGCGCCGAGGCGGGTGCCTATACCGGCATCACGCGCGCGCGCGATGGCAAGTTCGACGCGGCCGACGGCGGCACCCTGTTCCTCGACGAAATCGGCAACCTGCCGCTGGCCGGACAAATGAAACTGCTGCGCGTGCTGGAAACGGGACGCTTCGAGCGCCTCGGTTCGAACCGCGAGCGGCAAGTGAAAGTGCGCGTCATCAGCGCCAGCAATGCCGACCTGCCGGCGATGATCAAGGCCGGCACGTTTCGCGAAGACCTGTTCTACCGCTTGAACGTGATCGAACTGCGCCTGCCGCCGCTGGCGCAGCGCCCGCTGGACATCCTGGTACTGGCGCGGCATTTCCTGGGCAGCGAAAAAACCCTGGACGCGCAGGCGCAGGCGACCCTGCTGGCGCACGGCTGGCCGGGCAACGTGCGCGAGCTGAAAAACGTGATGCAGCGCGCCAGCCTGCTGACGGCCGGCCCGGTGATCGGCGCGCTGGAAACGGGCTTGCCGGTGGCGGCTGCGCCATCGCTGCGCGTGCCGCAGGATGGCGCAGCGGCGGAGCCGGACCGCGACAGCGTCGTTGCCGCCCTGGCGCGCGCGCACGGCGTGGTGGCGCAGGCGGCGCAGGAACTGGGCCTGTCGCGCCAGGCGCTGTACCGGCGCATGGAGCGCCTGGGCATCGCGCGCGGCTGATGGCCTACCGTCCCATGCGCCTCTCCCTGCTGACGCGCTGGACGGCGCTGATCGTCACCTTGCTGGTGCTGGGCATTGTCATCGCCCTGCTGCTCGCGCATTTTTTACCTGGCCAGCCGCTGCTGGTGCTGGCCGGTACCCTGCTGTGCGTGCTGCCGGTGGCCGTCATTACCATCCGCGCACAGCTGCAATCGATGCTGTCGCTGTTTCGCGCCTTGAGCGGCACGGTCGCCAGCTACCAGGATGGCGACTTCGGCTTCAGCTTGCGCTGGCCGCAGAACGATGAACTGGCCGACCTGGTGGCGGCCCACAATGCGCTCGGCGACGTGCTGCGCAAGCAGCGCCTGGACCTGGTGCAGCGCGAACTGCTGCTCGACACCATGGTGCAAAACACGCCGGTGGCCATGCTGCTGGTGGCCGAGGGCAGCGCCATCGTCTACGCCAACCTGGCCGCGCGCCAGTTGCTGCACCACGGCCGCCGGCTCGAAGGGCATCACCTGGCCGACATCGTGCAGCAGGCGGCACCGGCCCTGGCCGAGGCGCTCGCGCGCCGCAACGACGGTCTGTTTACCAGCGGCGAAGGGGAACAGGAAGAGGTGTATCACCTGGCGCGGCGCAGCTTCAGCCTGAACGGGCGCAAGCACGAGCTGCTGCTGCTGCGCCAACTGACCCTGGAACTGCGGCGCCAGGAAGTGCAGACCTGGAAAAAGGTGATCCGCGTCATCAGCCATGAGCTCAACAACTCGCTGGCGCCACTGGCCTCGCTGGCCCATTCCGGCGCCGAGCTGGTACGCCGCGGCCAGACGGAGCGCCTGCCGCAAATCCTCGCCACCATCGAGGAGCGCACGCGCCACCTGGAAACCTTCATCCTCGGCTATGCGCGCTTTGCCAAGTTGCCCGCGCCGCGCCTGGCGCCATACGAGTGGCAACCCTTCCTCGACAGCCTGGCTTCGCAAGCGGCATTCACGCTCGACGGCCCGCCGCCGACGCAGGCGGCCGTGTTCGATGCGGCGCAAATGCAGCAGGCACTGCTGAACCTGCTCAAGAATGCGCTGGAGTCCGGCTCCAAGCTCCAGCACATCGGGCTGCACGTCAGCCAGGCGCAAGGCCAGTTGCGCATCGAAGTGCGCGACCGGGGGCCGGGCATGAATGGCGCCGTGCTGGAAAACGCGCTGGTGCCGTTTTACTCCACCAAACGCAGCGGTACAGGACTGGGCCTGGCCCTGGCGCGCGAGATCGCCGAAGCGCATGGCGGACGCATCACCCTGGCCAACCGCGAAGGCGGTGGACTGGCGGTGACATTGATTCTTCCCTGCTGAACCTGATCCCGGCTGCCGAACCGAAAAACGTATGCCATGATGCTGGCCGGCCTGGGCCTGCTGGGCTTCCTGGCGCGGCGCCGCAAGCATTCTTGAGCTCCCCTCCCAAAAGACGTTGCGGCGTCTTTTTTCAGGTGGCTGCTACACTGACGCCATGACCACCGACTTTACCTCCACCAGCCATACCGCTTTCAGCCACCCGGGCCACCCGCCGGCCACCACCACCGAACACCGCGGCATCCGCTACCTGCACCTGGGTACCAAGTGGGTGCAGGGCGCCATGCGCCTGGACAAACCCGATGCCATCGAGCTCGAATACGTGCAGATGATGATGATGTGGATGCTGTTCAAGACGCAGCCAAAACGCATCGTGCAGCTGGGACTGGGCAGCGCTGCGCTGACCAAATTCAGCTACCGCCGCTTCCCCGATGCCACGGTCACAGCCATCGAACTCAATCCGAACGTGATCGCCATCTGCGGCGCCCAGTTCGCGCTGCCGCCGAACGACGCGCGCCTCGACGTGCGCGAAATGAATGCGCTCGACTTCGTGCTCGATCCTGCCAACCATGGCACGGTCGATGCGCTGCAAGTGGACCTGTACGACGAAGACGCGCGCGGCCCCGTGCTCGACACGCCCGAGTTCTACCAGGCCTGCGTCGACTGCCTGACGGACGACGGCATCATGTGCACGAATGTCTTCGGCGACTTCCCCAACTACGACAAGAACTTGCAGGCGATGGAACTGGTCTTCGACGCCGTCGTCTGGGTGCCGGAAACGGAAGATGAAAACATCGTCGTGCTGGCCTTCAAAAAATCGCCATTGCTCGATTTCAGCGACTTGTACGAACGCGCCGCCACCATCAAGAAGCAATTCAACCTGCCCGCCAAGAATTGGGTCAACGGCTTGAAGCAGTGGATGCAGGACCAGCAGTAAGGCCGTAGCGCCGCATCACACCGGCAGCAGCGCGCCCAGGCGGCGCGCCAGGCCGTCCATGTTTTCTGCCGGCACCTGCGCATAACCGAGCAGGAAACCGTTCCAGCCGGCGCCCTCGCCCGTGCCATGCGCGGACAACGCCAGCGCCACGATGCCGTCCTGCGCGGCGCTGCGGCTCAACGCCAGGTCATCCCACCGGACGTCTTGAAAACGCAGCGCCAGGTGCATGCCGGCCGTGCCGCCATGAATGACCGCGCCCGCACACGCATGGCGCTGCAATGCCTCGCTCAAGGCGTCGCGGCGCTGGCAATACAGGCGGCGCATGCGACGCACGTGGCGCGCAAACAGGCCGCTGCGCAGGAACTCGGCCAGCGCCAGCTGTTCGGCCACGCGCCCCCGTGTGGCGCCCTGCGCCTGCATCTGCGCGAAGGCCCCGGCCAGCCCTGCCGGCACGACAATAAAGGCCAGCCGCAAGGCCGGAAACATGGTCTTGCTGAACGTGCCCAGATACACGACGGGCGCATCGCTCACCAGTCCCTGCATGGCCGCCAGGGGCGGGCCGCCATGGCGAAACTCGCTGTCGTAATCGTCTTCGATGATCAGGGCGCCAAAGGCGCGGGCACGTTCGAGCAGCGCCATGCGGCGCGCGGGACTGAGCACGCTGCCGGTCGGATACTGGTGCGACGGCGTGGTGTAGATCAGGCGCGGCGGCGCCGCGTTCCAGTCGTCGTCCGTCGGCGCGATGCCATCCATGTCGACGGCAATGCCCGTCACCTGCAGGCCGGCGCCACGACCCGCCGCCAGCGCGCCGCCATAGCCGGGGTGCTCGATCCACAAGGTGTCGCCCTGGTCGGCAAAGGCGCGCAGGCACACATCCAGGCTGCTCTGCGTGCCGTCCGTGATGAACACCTGGCCCGCATCGCAGACGACGCCGCGCGCGGCGCGCAAATGGTCGGCGATGGCCATGCGCAGCTGCGGCTCGCCGGCAGGGTCGCCGTAATTGAGCTGGCGCGGCGTCAGCGCGCGCCACGCGCGGTCCAGCATGCGCCGCCACTGCGCCAGCGGGAATTCATCGAGCGCCGGCACGCCCGGCGCGAACGCCCCCATCGCGTCGGCGGGAAACACCACCGTCGCATTCCTGTCCTGTCCCGCCAAGCCGCGCAAATGTTGTGCGCGGCGCGACAAGCCATCCTTGCTGCCGGCCGGCGGCGCCACTTCCTGCTGACCGACGGTGCCGGCGACCACGGTGCCGCGCCGGTCCGGCAAGACAAAACCTTCGCTGGCCAGCTGCTCGTAAGCGTACAACACGGTATTGCGCGCCAGTCCCAGTTCGGCCGCCAGCACGCGCGTGGCGGCCAGCCGCGTGCCGGGAGCCAGCTGGCCACCGCGGATCGCCGCGCGCAGGCATTCATGCAGCAGGCGCTGGCGCGACCAGCTCCGCTCGCGGTGCGTACGTTCGAAAGCGTTCAGCAGCAATGCATAATCCATGCGACTTCCGTTATGGCTCCAAATTATTTCTAACTTCTGGATCTTTTTTCAGGGCCAGATGCCGATTATAGTGCGGCCTGCCTCCTCAACCAACCGGATTTTCGCCATGACCGCTGTCGCCCTCCCTCCCAGCTCCCGTACCCGCGTGCGCCGCGTCGCCGAACTGGCCAGCTACGAGCAAGCCACCCTGCATGCCATCGTCGACGCCGCCTTCCTGTGCCATATCGCCTTCCGCGACGAGCACGGAAGCCATTGCATCCCGACCGCCTGCTGGCGCATCGACGGCCACCTGTACATCCATGGCTCGAACGGTAGCCGCATGCTCAAGCAACTCGTCAACGACACCGACGTGTGCGTGACCATCACCCATCTCGACGGCCTGGTGCTGGCGCGCTCGGCCTTCAATCACACCATGAACTACCGCTCGGCGATGGTGTACGGACGGTTTGACAAGGTGAGCGACATCGGCCAGCAGCATGCGGCCATGGATGCGCTGATGGAAAAGCTGGCGCCGGGACGCCTGGCGCAGGTGCGCGGCGGCAGCGCCAAGGAATACGCGGCCACCACGGTGCTGCGCATCGCGCTCGACGAATGCGCCGTCAAGCAGCGCAAGGGTGGCCCGCTCGACGACGCGGGCGACATGGCGCACGTCGTCTGGACGGGCGAACTGCCTTTTACGCACGGCCGTGGCGCGGCCATCGCCGATGCGCTCAACACCAGCACGCTGCCCGCGTATGCCGCCGCATGGGGTACGGAATCCGCTTGACCGGCCAGCGTGCTTGCCCGATGATCGGCGTTGATGGCAATAGCCACCAATCGACCCACTCATGAATGGAGCAGATGATGATGAAGCGAGTATCCCTGACCGTGACCTTGACGGTCATGCTGGCCTGTGGCGGCAGCGGTGCGGCACTGGCGGCCGACAGCAGCGACGCAGCCTTGAAGGCAGCCATCGCCGGCAGTGCACGCACGCCGGCCAACGCGCTGCGCGACAGCGCCCGGCACCCGTATGAAACACTGACGTTCTTCGGCATCAAGCCGGGCATGACGGTGGTGGAGCTGGCGCCTGGCGGCGGCTGGTACACGGAAATCCTGGCGCCCTACCTGCGCGACAACGGCAAGCTGATCGCCGCCGGTAACGATCCTCAATCCGCCAGCGAAGGCGCACGCCGTGGCGCGGCGCGCTTCCAGCAAAAACTCGACGCCAATCCCGCTGCTTTCGGCAAGGTGGAGATCGGTGCCTTCGCACCGCCCACCACCTACCGCATCGCGCCCAAGGGCACGGCCGACATGGTGTTCACCTTTCGCAATATCCACAACTGGATACCCATCGGCGAAGCAGGCATGCAGACCTTGTTCAAGGAAGTGTATGACAGCCTGAAACCGGGCGGCGTGTTCGGCATCGTCGAGCACCGCCTGCCGGCCAGCAAGGCGCAAGATGCCACGGCCAGCAGCGGCTACATGCACGAAGCGTATGTGATCAAGCTGGCCGAAGGCGCCGGCTTCAAGCTGGCGGCCAAGTCCGAGGTCAACGCCAATCCGAAAGACACGGCAGACCATCAGGGCGGCGTCTGGGCGTTGCCGCCGACCTACGCCAACAAGGATGTCGAGCGGGCCAAATACACGGCCATCGGCGAGAGCGACCGCATGACCCTGAAGTTCGTCAAGCCATAAAGTGAGCGTGTCGGGTTACGCGCTGCGCGCTAACCCGACCTACCATCTTATTTCTTCACTTCCTTCGGTTTCACCGGCGCCAGGTTCAGGTCCTGGAAGTCGTAGCTGAAATCCGTCTCGGCCGACACGGGCGCCATTTTCACGCGGTCGATGCTGCCATCGGGATTGAGCGAGAACGTCACGTAGGCATCGGCGTTGAAATTGCGCTCCTTCCAGCGCACGATGAAGGTATCGTGCTGCCAGTGTTCCAGCTCGCCCGTCAGGTCCGGCGTGCGCGTGAAGCTGAGGATATGTTTTTTCCCTTCCGGTTTGATCACGACCTTGCCATACCAGGCGTCCTCATACTCGCCGTCATACGCCGCCAGCGGCAGCGATGGCTGCGATTTGGCCGCGCGCGCGCTCGACGCCTTGCCCTGCTTTTTCACCTCTTCGGCATGCTGGTCCTGCTCCACCTTGGCCACCAGCGCCAGCCAGTCCGACGCCGGCGCCTGCAGGTAATGGTCGAGGATGCGCCATTGCAGCGCCGTCATGGAACCGCCATTTTCCGCATTGGTGAGTATGGCCACACCCAGTTTCGCTTCCGGCACCATCACCACGCGCGAATAAAAGCCCTGCAGCGCGCCGCCGTGCATGGCCACTTTCATGCCCTTGTAGTCGCGCAGCTGGAAGCCCAGGCCATACGCGCTGAAGTTCGGTTTGGTGGCGGCCAGCTCTGGCTTCGGCTCGGCAATCTTGATCGGCGTTTGCGCCGTCCACATTTCGCGACCCTGCTTTTCGCTGAACAGGCGCGCGTCCTTGCCATCCTTGTCCTTCACGCCGGCGATCTTGCCCTCGTCGAGCAGCACCATCATCCACTTGGCGATATCTTCCGCATTCGTGTTGATGCCAACGGCGCCCACGGCGTTCGGCACCGGCATCGACTTGACGGCGGCGATCTTGCCGTCGATCTTGCTGTGCGCATTGGCGACGTCGGGATTACCCACGTTTTCCGCCAGACTGGTGGTGGTACCCGTCATGCCCAGCGGCGCCAGGATGCGCTCATGCATCGCCTCGCCCCAGCTCTTGCCCGCCTTGTCGGCGATGATCTTGCCGGCCACGATGTACAGCAGGTTATCGTAGGCATAGCTGTTGCGAAAACTCGTGGCCGGACGGATGTAGCGCAGCTTCTCGATGATTTCGTCCGTGCTGAACGTGGTGGTGGGCCACCACAGCAAGTCGCCCGCACCCAGGCCCAGGCCACTGCGGTGCGTCAGCAAGTCGCGGATGGTCATGGCGCCCGTCACGTAGGAATCGTGCATCTGGAAGCCGGGCAAATGTTTGGTGACGGGATCGTCCCAGGCCAGCTTGCCTTCGTCAACCAGCATGGCCAGCGCGGCGGCCGTGAAACCCTTCGAGTTCGATGCCACTTCGAACAGCGTCTTGGCGTCGACGGATGCCGGTTCGCCCAGCTTGCGTACGCCAAAACCTTTGGCGGTGATGACCTTGCCATCCTTGACGATGGCGATCGCCATGCCGGGCACGTCGAACACTTTCAGGGCAGTGGCGACGTCACGCTCAAGATCGAAGGCCGGCGCGGGGGCCAAAGCAGCAGCAACGACGGGGATGGCGTCAAATGCCAGCGCCGGCATGGTGATGCTGGAAAACGCCAGCACGATGGCGGCGGCGAGGCGGTTCATGGTATGCATGGTCAGGATGTCCAAATAAGGTTCAATGCGCTTGCGCGGCCATCAATTTATCGACGCTTTCCTGCGTCACCGGGTGGTAGCGTTCACGCGCCTGCGCATACACTTCCTTGGCCCAGGCATGGCCCTGCGGCGTCTTCATCAAGGCGCCGTACAGGGGCACGACGAACTTCTGGCGACCCACGCTCATCAGGAATGCCTGCAAGGGCTGCCGCACGTCGTAGCCGGCGTTTACGGCAGCGAGATAAAAACGGTAGGCGACTTCATTGTTGCCGCTCTTGCCCACGCCGTAGACCTGGTCCAGCTCACGCAATTGCGCCGCGCTGGCCTTGTTGTTGATGTCGTTCAGGAAGTGCATCGACTCGATGGCGATCCACTTGTCCATGCCCAGGTCCTTGGTGGACAGCTCGCCCTTGAGCCAGGCGTCGCGGTGTTGGTCGAGCAGCGCCAGGCGCGGCGAGACGACGCGCTGCGCGCTGGCCGGCACGCCCGTGCCATACAGCCATTCATCGAGTTCCGCTGGCGGCATCACGTCCGGATGCTGCGCCAGCAGATTCTTGCGCAGGTAGGCGATGAACTGCTCCGTCGTCACGCTCTGGAACGCGTGCTGGTCGAACCAGCCGCGCAGGAAAGGATCGAACACGGCGCGGCCGGCGCGGCGCTCCATGGTGGCCAGGAACCAGGCGCCCTTCGGATAAATGATGCCGTCATCCGTGTACGTTTCGGCCGGGTTGGCATCCGCATCGCGCGTGATCAGCGCCGTTTTCGCCGCCGGCAGTTCGCGGATCGAGGCGGCCAGTTCTTCCTGGTCGACCTGCACGCCCATCTGCGCCACTTCGCTGCCATACAGCTGCTCGACGATGCGCGTGGTGACGTAGGTGGTGAAACCTTCGTTGAGCCACATGTGCTTCCACGACGCGTTGGTGACCAGGTTGCCCGACCACGAGTGGGCCAGTTCATGCGCGATCAGGTCGACCAGGCTGCGGTCGCCCGCGATCATGGTCGGCGTGAGGAAGGTCAGGCGCGGGTTTTCCATGCCGCCGTAGGGGAACGATGGCGGCAGCACGATCATGTCATAGCGTCCCCAGCCATACGGGCCATACAGCGCCTCGGCCGCCTGGATCATCTTTTCCGTATCGGCCAGCTCGTATTCGGCCGCCTTGATGCGCGGCGGTTCGGCATACACGGCGGAACGGGGACCGAGCTTGCGCACCTCCAGTTCGCCGATGGCGATCGCCAGCAGGTACGATGGAATCGGCTGCGGCATCCTGAATTTCCAGCCGCCCTTGCCCGTCGCCTTGTCGTCATTCTCGGCGCTCATCACGACGCGCATGCCCGCTGGCGCATCGATGCGCGCGCTGTAGGTAAAACGCACGGCAGGCGTATCCTGCAATGGCACCCACGAGCGGGCGTTGATGCTTTGCGACTGGCTGAACATGAAAGGCAGCTTGCCCGACATGGTCTGCTGCGGCGTGAGCCACTGCAGCGCGATGGCGTTCGGCGCCGTGTGATAGTAGACGCGCACTTTGCCCGGCTGGCCCGTGGTGGTGATGCGCAGCGCCTGACCCTTTTCCGGGTCGGCCTTGTCCAGCTGATACGGCGCCATCTGCCATGCGCCGCGCTTGTCCTGCACCTGCACTTTCGCGATCGACAGATCGCGCGTATCGAGCACCAGGGTGCGTGCCGCCGGGTCGATCCAGTTCAAGGACAGCTCGGCATAGCCGCTCAAGGTCTTTTGCTTGAAATCGGCTTTCAGGTCCAGCTGCAGGTCGCGCGTGCGCACCTGGTCGTAACGCGCGTAGCTGAGGGGATCGGCGTGCGCTGCCAGGGTCACCTGGCAAAGTAGCGCACAGCCCAGCGCGCGCAGGAAGGTCAAAGTTTGCATGGTCGTCTTTTGAATGATTTGCGAAAGCCCCGGTCCGTGTGCGCCGGGGCGTCGCGCAGAATAGCACTTCCGGCGCAGGCCGGCAGAAAAAAGCGCCGGACTGGCCGGCGCTGTTTTCCTATTTTGCTTCTGCCTTGGCCTCGGGTGCCTTCAGCGGCGTATTAAAATCCTTCATCAGGTTATTCTTGTCCCGGTCCAGCTTGAACAGTTCCAGGCGCGAGGGCGTGATTTTTCGCGGCCAGGCGTTGTTGCTGGTGTCGATGTCGGCCGTCTCCCAGTACGGGTCCTGCACCAGCCCCACCATCGGCTCGTCCGTGACGATGACCTTGCTGATCTTGTGCGGCGCATAGCGCCACACTTCGGCCGGCACGCGCTCGATGATCTTCTTGCCGCTTTTCAGTTCGATTTCCAGAATCAGCGGCATCACCAGGCCGCCGAGATTCGAAAAATCGACCAGGTACAGATGCTTGCCCAGATTATGCTGCTCCAGCAGCTTTCTTTCCCATGGCTCCAGCGTTTCCTGCTCTTCCGCATAGCTGTTGCGGTCCTTGTTGGTGACCGTGAATTCATCGTGCCGGTTATAAAAATCCTTCAGCGCGGGGTCCAGATCCACCTTCTTCGGCAGCGCCTTGTTGCGCTGATCCGAGATCGAGATGGGCTGCGCCGCCTTCTGCGCCTTCTTCCACGCCTTTTCCGTTTCCGGATTCTTCGTGCTCACGCCATATTCGCTGATGCCGTCGATGCTGATGTCGACCGCGTCGGTGGTATAGAACCAGCCGCGCCAGAACCAGTCCAGGTCGGTGCCGGAAGCGTCTTCCATGGTGCGAAAAAAGTCGGCCGGCGTCGGGCGCTTGAACTTCCAGCGCAAGGCGTACTGCTTGAAGGCGAAGTCGAACAGTTCGCGCCCGAGGATGGTCTCGCGCAGGATGTTGAGCGCCGTGGCCGGCTTGTCGTAGGCGTTCGCCGTGAACTGCAGCAAGGACTCGGAATTGGTCATGATGGGCACCTGGTTCTGGCTGCGCATGTAGTCGACGATCTTGCGCGGCTCGCCATTCCAGGAGGGGAAATGCTCTTCCCACGCCTGCTCGGCCAGGTACTGCAGGAAGGAATTGAGGCCCTCGTCCATCCACGTCCACTGGCGCTCGTCCGAGTTGACGATCATGGGAAAATAATTGTGGCCCACTTCATGGATGATCACGCCGATCAGGTCATATTTTGCCGTCTTCGAATAGGTCAGCGCTCCCGTCTTCTTGTCCTTCACGGGACGCCCGCCATTGAACGCGATCATCGGATACTCCATGCCGCCCACGGCGCCATTGACGGAAATCGCGTTCGGATACGGATAGTCGAAACTGTACTTGTTGTACTGTTCGATCGCGTGCACGACGGCGCGCGTGCTGTACTGCTGCCACAGCGGGTTGCCCTCGTTCGGATAATACGACATGGCCATCACGCGCTTGCCGCCGCTATCCAGTCCCTGTGCATCCCAGATGAACTTGCGGCTCGACGCCCACGCCACGTCGCGCACATTGACCGCCTTAAAGTGCCAGGTTTTCATCCCCGCTGGCTTGCCCTTTTCCGCCGCCAGCGCCTCGGCGGGCGTAATCACCAGCAGCGGCGTATTGCTGTTTTTCGCCCGCGCCAGGCGCTCGCGCTGCGCCGCGCTCAACACGGCCGCAGGATTTTGCAGTTCGCCCGTGGCGGCCACCACATGGTCGCCCGGCACCGTCAGATACAGTTCGTAGTCGCCAAACTCCAGCGTGAATTCGCCGGAGCCGAGGAATTGCTTGTGTTGCCAGCCAACGGCGTCGTAATACGCGGCCATGCGCGGAAACCACTGTGCGATCTGGAAGATCGTGTTCTTGTCGTCTTCAAAATATTCATAGCCGGAGCGCTCGACCAGCACCTTCTGGTCATTGATTTGATAGGACCAGTCGATGCCAAAGCTGATGCTCTGGCCGGGCGCCAGCGCCACCGGCAAATCGATGCGCAGCATGGTCTGGTTGACGACATACGGCAGCGGCTTGCCGCTGGCCGCTTTCACGGCGGTGAGCTTGAAGCCGCCGTCGAATTCACGGCCCGCATGGAGGGCGCGCAAGTCTTCGAATTTCAGCGCTTCCTCTTCAGTGCCGCTGAGCCAGGCCTGGCGCGACGGCGCGCTCAGGACGCGGCGCTGGTCGGCATCCTGGCGCAAGCCATTCTGGTCCAGTTGCAGCCACAGATACGCGAGGCTGTCCGGCGAGCGGTTGTGATAGGTGATCTGCTCGCTGGCCGTGATTTCGCGGCGCGCTTCGTCCAAGGTGGCGCGGATCACGTAATCGGCGCGCTGCTGCCAGTAGGCGTGGCCCGGCGCGCCGGACGCCGTGCGGTAGTTATTCGGCGTGGGCAGCAATTCTTCCAGCTGGCGGAACTTGTCGTCGAAGGGCGCGGCGGCGCACAGGCCGGGCAAGGGAGCAAACAAGGTCAAACACAGGGCAAGCAAGCGGACAAGGACCGGCATGGCGCATTCCATCTGGAAGTGGTGGACAGACTGCATTCTAAGTCGAGTCTGTTTGCAAATCGCTCATTGTTGTGGAAGTCCCACACACCAGCCAGTGCCATGCCCCGGCGGCACTGGCGCCGGCACGGGCATTGGCGTATGATGCGCCTCGAACATTGGGGAGTAGTCGTCCCGCGGTCCTGCCGCGGGAACCTGTATCAACATAATTGGCCCGCAGGCCATGGTGCAGGTGGTTGCAGAACTTGACGAGACCATTGATCCAGGGCGGCCGCATGGGCCGGAGTCGCCCGTGGATCATTGGTTAATTCGTCCGGCCCGCGTACCTCTTGCAATCTCATGGAAGCATTCCTCATCTCCACCGGCATCGTCGGTCTCGCTGAAATCGGCGACAAAACCCAACTCCTGGCCTTTTTGCTGGCTGCCAAATTCCGCAAGCCTTTGCCCATCGTGCTGGCGATTTTCGTCGCCACCATCGCCAACCACGCGTTCGCCGCCGCCGTCGGTGCCTGGATCACCAGCATGCTGGGGCCCGACGTGCTGCGCTGGGTACTCGGCGTGTCCTTCCTGGCGATGGCGGCCTGGACCCTGATCCCCGACAAGCTCGACGAAGACGAAACGAAGTTGGCCAAGTATGGCGTCTTCCTGACCACCCTGATCGCCTTCTTCATGGCGGAAATGGGAGATAAAACGCAGGTGGCGACCGTGGCGCTGGCGGCGCGCTACCACGACATTGTTTCCGTCGTGCTGGGCACCACCTTCGGCATGATGCTGGCCAACGTGCCGGCCGTGTACCTGGGCGACAAGATCGCCAACCGCGTGTCGCTGCGCCTCGTACACGGCGTCGCGGCGCTGGTCTTTGCCGTGCTGGGCGTGGCAACCCTGCTGGGCGCGGGCGCGGCTCTGGGCTTCTGACCAATGTCGGCAACATGCATACCGGCGCGCCGATCCTGAACGGTCAGCGCGCTTTCTTGAGTCGTGGGCAAGACTACACCAGCAATAGCACCGCATACTCGCGGCCCTCGTCGCGCAGGGCGATGCTGTTGCCCTCCTGCGCCACGCCATCGAGCGACAGTCCTGCAGGCCGCCCCTGTGCCTTTTCCACCGTGATGGCATAGCTGCTGGCGCCGAAGCGGTAATGCAGCTTGAAGCTGTCCCATTCGGCCGGCATGGTCGGCAGCACACGCAGCACGTTCGCCTCGCGCGTCAAGCCGAGCAGCGATTCGACGATCAGCCGGTACAGCCAGCCCGACGATCCCGTGTACCAGCTCCAGCCGCCGCGCCCCACATGCGGCGCCACGGCATACACATCGGCCGTCACCACATACGGCTCGACCTTGTAGCGTTGCACCGCCTGCGCATCCACGCCATGGCGTACGGGATTGATCATGCGCAGCAGTTCCCACGCCTTTTCGCCATCGCCCAGGCGGGCAAACGCCATCGCCGTCCAGATGGCCGCATGCGTATACTGACCGCCGTTCTCGCGCACGCCCGGCACATAACCGCGGATATAGCCGGGATTGAGGTCGGATTTGTCGAACGGCGGATCGAGCAGCTGGATCACCCCCGAGTCACGGCGCACCAGGCGCGCATCGACCTGGCGCATGGCGCCGGCCACGCGCTCCTTGTTGGCCGCGCCCGACAGCACGCCCCAGCTTTGCGAAATCGAATCGATCTGGCATTCCTCGTTGGTGTGCGAACCCAAGGGCGTGCCGTCGTCGAAATACGCGCGCCGGTACCACTCGCCATCCCATGCATGTTCCTCGACATTGACCGCCAGTTTCACGGCTTCGTCGCGGCAGAATTGGGCAAACGCCGCATCGCCGCGCAGCACGGCCACCTCGGCGAAGCGCTGCAGCACTTCGTACAGGAAGAAGGCCAGCCACACGCTCTCGCCCTTGCCGTGTTCGCCCACCTTGTCCATGCCGTCATTCCAGTCGCAGGAACCCATCAGGGGCAAGCCGTGCACGCCCAGGCGCAAGCCGTGGCGAATGGCGCGCACGCAGTGCTCGTACAGGTCGGCCGACTCGCCCGAACGCACGGGTAAATCGTAATAGGAATCCTCTTCCGGCTTGACGGCGCGCCCCTCGATGAAGGGGGCCACTTCGGACAGCACGTTGACATCGCCCGTGGCAATCACATAGCGGCAGGCGGCCAGCGGCAGCCACAGGTAATCGTCGGAACAATGCGTGCGCACGCCCCGGTCCGATGGCGGATGCCACCAGTGCTGCACGTCGCCTTCCACAAACTGGTGCGCCGCGCACAGCAGCAAATGGCCGCGCAGCAGTTGCGGCGCCGTGTGAATCATGGCCATCGCATCTTGCAGCTGGTCGCGGAAACCGTAGGCGCCACCCGACTGGTAATAGCCGCTGCGCGCCCACAGGCGGCAGGCGATGGTCTGGTACATCAGCCAGCCATTGGCGATCACGTCCAGCGACGGATCGGGCGTTTCGATGCGCACGGCGCCCAGGGTGCTCTCCCAGTGCGCGCGCACGGCGTCGAGCGCCATGCGGGCCGCATCCTTGCCCGCATGGCGCTGCACCATGGTGCTGGCGTCGGCATTGCGGCGCCCGCCCACGCCGAGGATGAAGACGATTTCGCGCTCCTGCCCCGGCTGCAGTTCAAACGGCACCTGGATCGCTGCGCACGGGTCCAGTCCCGTGCCCGCCTTGCCGGACAGGCGCACGCGCCGCAGCGCCGCCGGCTGCGCCAGACTGCCGTTGCGGCCGATGAATTCATTGCGGTCGCAGGTAATCGAACGGATGCTGGCGTCCGTATTGAAAAAGCCGACACGGCCTGAAAACTCCGTGTTGTAGTTATTGCGCGCAAACAGCGCACCGCTGATGGTGTCGACTTCGGTCGCCACGTGCATGCAGGACTTGGCGC
Source organism: Janthinobacterium sp. UMAB-60 (assembly GCF_900095235.1). Classification (NCBI taxonomy): domain Bacteria; kingdom Pseudomonadati; phylum Pseudomonadota; class Betaproteobacteria; order Burkholderiales; family Oxalobacteraceae; genus Janthinobacterium; species Janthinobacterium sp. UMAB-60. The sequence goes on along the minus strand of NZ_LT607506.1, from coordinate 31,916 downwards.
GCAGGTCGCCCATCACCCATTCCACGTAGCCTGTGACGGACAGGCGGCGCGGCACGCCGCTGTCGTTGCGCACCTTGATGACCGAGTATTTGACGGCTGCGTCGAGCGCCACATAGGTGCACAGTTCGGTGGCGATACCGCCCTCGCTGTGTTCAAAAATGCTGTAGCCGAAACCGTGGCGCGTCACGTAGTCGCCGCTGCCGCGCGCAGGCAGGGCCGACGGCGACCAGAACTGGCCGGTTTGCTCGTCTCGCACGTAAAACGCTTCGCCGGACAGGTCGGAGACGGGGTCGTTCTGCCATGGCGTGAGGCGGAATTCATGCGCATTCTCGCTCCACGTATACGCCTGGCCGCCTTCCGACACCACCGTGCCGAATTGCGCGTTGGCCAGCACGTTCGACCAGGGCGCCGGCGTCTGCGTGCCTTCTGCCGTGGTGATCACATATTCGCGGCCATCGGGCGTGAAACCGCCGAGGCCATTTTCCAAAATCAGGTCACGCTTTGGCGCCCGGTGCGGCACGCCGCCCTGTTCGCGGGACGGATCCTGCAGCAGCGGCGGCATGCGCAGTACGGGGCTGGGCGGACGCTTGACCTGCTCGGCCAGGGTGCCGCGCAAGTCGCTGATGATGGCGCGCGCCACCGATTGCAGCAAGATGCGGTCTTCGTTGGCAATTTGCTCGGCCAGGCGCACGAAAATGCCGCCCGGACGATCGATCGCCTGCGCATCGATGCCCGAGGCGATCAGGCCCATGATCTGCTCGTGCAGCAGCTGGCGGTAGCCCGACTGTTCCTCGTACCAGATCACCAGGTCGACTATCAATCCTTTCAGGCGCCAGTACGCATGCGCCTGCACCATCTGGCGCGCCAGTTCAATATTGGCCGCATCGCGTATCTGCAGCAGCACGATGGGCAAGTCGCCGGAAATCGCATACGCCCACAGGCCGGACTGGCCGCGCTGGTTCTTGATCAGGATGCCGGCCTCGGCACGCAGGGCCGCATTCGGGTAGATCACGGCATTGGCCAGGCGCGCATACAACTGCGCGTCCGCTTCGCTGGCGTTCAACTGGCGCAACACCACCTGGCTGTGCGTCCAGGCCAGTTCGAACACGCGGTCGGCCAGATGGCGGTCCTGGTATTTGTCGATCAGGTGCAGCGCCGCCTCGCGCTGCTCCACCATGCCGGTGACGCTGTCAACGGTGACGGCCTGGTCCGGTTCGAGCGTGATGACGTAGCGGATGGCCACGATGGGGTCGAGCACGGAACCGTGGCCGCCACTGAGCGGCCCGCTGTCCTGCAGCGCCTGCGGCAGCTGCGCCGTGTTGCCGCGGCCGATGAAGCGCGCGCGGTCCGTCTCGAACGACACGGCATACTGGTCGATATCATGCACGGTCATCACATGCAGCAGCCACGGCATCTGCTCGTCTTTCGAGCGGGGCCGGCGCGTGCATAAAATCGCATTTTCATGCGCCAGGATTTCCGTCTGCACGAACAACTTGCTGAACGCGGGATGCGCCGCGTCGGCCGCCGCCGGCGCCATCACCACTTCGGCAAAGCTGGTGATCTCGATGCGCCGCTGGCGGTTCGAATTATTGCTGATGCGCGTGCGCCGGATTTCGATATCGTCCTCGGGCGAGACGACGATTTCCGTGTACAGGTCGAGGCCATGGTCGGCGCGGCGAAATTCCGCCCGTCCTTCCGAAAAAATCACTTCGTACTTCTTCGGTTCAGCCAGCGTGGGCTGGTACGTGGTGGACCAGACGGCACCGTCGTCGAGGTCGCGCAGGTAGCAGAAATTGCCCCAGTTATCGCGCGTGCTGTCTTCACGCCAGCGCGTCACGGACAAGTCTTTCCAGCGGCTGTAGCTGCCGCCCGCATTGCTCACCATGACGTGGTAGCGGCCATTCGACAGCAGCTGCGTTTCGGGCACGGCGCTGTTGGCCTGGGTGAGGATGCGCATCGGCATGGCCTGCTCGGGCGCGCCGCTGCGCAGCACCGCCAGTTCGGCCGTGTTCGAATAAAACGCGCCGGCCTGCGGCGTACGCTCCTGCAGCACCAGCAAGGCCGATTGCAGCAGCGGGTCGGACTCGAAACGGCGCTGCATGGGGCGGTCGTGCAGCAGGTAGCTGAGGGCCAAAAAGCCCATGCCCTGGTGATGCACCATGAACGAGCGGATGACGGCGCTGACCTGCCCGCGCGGCAGGCGCGCGGTGGTAAAGTCGATGGCTTCAAAAAAACCGTAGCGGCCCATGTAGCCGGCCGCCTGCATGCGCTGCAGGTTCTGGCACGACGCTTCCGGCTGCACCATCAGGCCCATCATGCTGGCGTACGGCGCCACCACCAGGTCGTCGGCCAGGCCCCGTTTCAGGCCCAGCCCCGGCACGCCAAAGGCGCGGTACTGGTAATTCAGGCTTGCATCGACCGTGTTGTAGCCGGACTCGGAGATCCCCCACGGCACGTCGCGCTGGCGGCCATAGTCGATCTGCGCCTCGATGACGGAGTGGTAGGTCTGGTCAAGCAAGGTGTTCGGATAGTTCGGCATCACCAGCAGCGGCATCAGATACTCGAACATCGAGCCGCTCCACGACAGCAGCACGGGCTGCCCCGCCACCATGCACAGCTGGCGGCCCAGCGCGAACCAGTGCTCCTGCGGCAGCTGGCCTTGGGCGATGGCAATGAAGCTGGCCAGGCGTACTTCGGAAGCCAATAAATCGTAGTAGCTGGGGTCGAGGCGCCGTTCGCTGACGTTGTAGCCGATGGCCAGCAGTTTGGTCGACGGGTTGTACAGAAATGCGTATTCGATCTGCGCGAAATCGCGCGCCTGGCCCGCCGCATGGGCGATGTCGCGCATGTGGCGGCCCGCCTGTTCGCGGCCTTGCGCCAGCCATGCGGCCAGCTCGGAAGGCAGGCCTTCCGGGGCCTCCAGATTGGCCAGTTCGCGCAGGGTCGGCACGCGCAGCCACGCCGCATCGAGGCCTGCCTGTGCCGCCCATGGCGCCAGTTGCAGCAACTCGGCCAGCGCCGCGCGGCACTGGCGCGCCAGCGCGCCGCACCACATGGCCAGCTCGCCATCCTCGCTTTGCAAGGTCAACGACAGCAGCGCGTCGGCCGCGCCATTCGCGGCACTCAGGTAGGCATGCCATTCGGGCAGGCTGGCTGGCACCGCAGGCATCTGCAGCAGCGCCAGCGATGCGCGCACCGTCTTGCCTTCGCCTTCCGCGGCGATAAACTCCTGCAGTACCTGCGCCGTCGTGCGGATGCCGTCCACGATCTGCGGCCCCATGATCGGGGCGTCGTAGAGTTCCACCAGTCCCGGCTGCAAGGTCAGCAGATGGCCCGCCAGGTTGCCGCTGTCGACCGTCGAGATGTACATCGGCTGCAGCGCCTTGAGCGTTTGCGTGTCGTACCAGTTGTAGAAATGCCCCTGGAAGCGCTCCAGTTCCCCCATGCTGTGCAAGGTGGCGCGGCTGCGCTCGATCAACTGGCCCATGGTGACATAGCCGAAATCGTAGGCCGTCAGGTTGGCCAGCAGGGCCAGGCCGATATTCGTCGGCGAGGTGCGGTGCGCCACCACCAGGTTCGGATGCTCCTGCATGTTATCGGGCGGCAGCCAGTGATCGTCCGGTCCGACGAAGGTATCGAAATAGGCCCAGGTCTTGCGCGCCACGCCATGCAGGAAACGTCCCTGCTCGGCCGACAGGCGCGCCACGGCCCGCTCGATGGGGCGGCTGATCCACCAGGCGATGGCGGGCGCGGCCAGCCACAGCAGCAGCACCACGGCGGCAGCCGGCAACGCTGCCGGGCGCCAGTGCAGCAAGGCGGCAAAGGTGACCAGCGCCAGCGCGGGCGAGCACCACATGGCGCGCCAGCTGTCTGCCTGCGAGCCGGAAGACGTATGCAGGTTCGAGGCACGCCAGTCGAGCAAATGCTTGTGCGAGACGCCAAGGCGCCACAGGGTGCGCGCGATGGCATCGAGGCTGATCCACGCTTCGTACGGCAGGAAGACGAGGGTCAGCATGGCATGCGAAAACTGCACGCCGCAGCGCCGCTCGAACGCGGCCAGATGCTGGCGCCACAGGGTGTCGCGCGGTTTGCGCAGCAGATCGTACAGGGCCGAAAAAACGGGCGGCAGGAAGATAATGGCCAGCACGGCCACGCTCCAGAAAACCACGTGCGGCAAGAAGCCCCACACCAGCAACAGCGACAGGGTGGTGGCCGGCGCCACGATGCTGCGGCGCAGGTTGTCGAACAGCTTCCAGCGCGACAGCATCGACAAAGGATTGCGTTCGCGCTTGCCGGCGCGGCCCGGCACGCGGCCCAGCAACCAGCCAATCAGTTGCCAGTCGCCGCGGATCCAGCGCTGGCGGCGGCTCACATCGGCGTCGTAGCGGGCCGGGTATTCCTCATACAGCTGCGAGTCGCTGAGCAAGCCCGCGCGTAAATAACAGCCTTCCAGCAAGTCGTGGCTGAGGATTTTATTGTCGGGCAGGCGCTGGCCCAGCACGCGCTCGAACATGTCGAGGTCATAGATGCCCTTGCCGATGAAGGAGCCCTCGTAAAATACGTCCTGGTACAGGTCGGAGACGGTGCGCGTGTATGGGTCGATTCCCGGTTCGCCGCCGCACAGCAGCTCGTAGCGCGAGGCGTTCGCGCTAGGCAGCGCCACGGCCACGCGCGGCTGCAAGATGCCGTAGCCGGCCACCACGCGCGTGCCGGCCGCGTCCAGCACGGGACGGTTCAGCGGGTGCATCATGGTGGCGATGAATTCGCGCGCCGCGTCGCGCGGCAGCTGCGTATCGGTGTCGAGCGTGATCACGTATTTGATCGTGCGCAGGCCGCGCAACTCGCCTTCCACCAGCGAGAATTTGTCGCGCGCGCCGCCGCGCAAAAACGCGTGCAGATCGGACAATTTGCCGCGCTTGCGCTCCTGCCCCATCCACGCATTCTGCTGCGAATTCCACAGGCGCGGACGATGCAGCAGCAGGAACGGCCCCGCATGGCCCAGCTCTTCCGGGTCGGCTGGGTCGCCGTTGTCCTTGAACTCGGCGCCTTCCACGCGGTATTTATCGTTCAAGCCACGGATGGTCTCCTGCGCCTGGCGCAGCAAGGCTTCGTCGCCCGGCATCGTTTGCGCGGACGCATCGACAAAATCCGTCAGCAGGCAGAAACGCAGGTTCGGGTCGCGGTTGGCGAGATAACGCACTTCCAGCGCCTCGCACAGGGCGGCCACGTTGTCCGCGCTGTAGATCAGGGTCGGTACCACGACGATGCCGCGCCCGTCCGACGGAATGCCGGACTGGTAATCCATGCGCGGCAGCGGGTGCGGCGACGTCATCAGGGTCGCCAGCCAGTTCACCACGGCCACGGCCAGCTGGCTGCTGCCCAGCAACGCCAGCACGCCCAGCGCCACCAAAGGCCAGCCCTGCACGCCATGGCGCACGGCGCGCTCGAGCAGCAAGGCGCTCGTCGCCAGGGTCAGGAACGAGATGGCCCCCAGGTAGACGGCCAGCGGCGCGGCGCGCGCCGTATGCTGCAGCGCCTCGATGAACGGCAGCTTCGCGCCGGCCTGCTTTTCCAGCACCAGCACGCCGCGCCCGACCAGGTAAAAGCCGATGTGGCCGCGGCGCGCGTCATTGCCGTTGCCGTGCGTATGCGCCAGCTGCACCACCATCTCGGCCACGTCCACTTCGCTGCGCGCGCTGCGCCTGGCGATGCGTTCGATGGCATGGCGGTAGCTGTCGCGCGTGGCGAAATCCATCAAGCCATACGTGCCGGCCGGGTCCAGGCGCAAGGTCTGCTCGACCACGCTCATGGTCTCGACGAATTCCTGCCAATCCATGGTGCCGAGAAAACGCAGGCTGCCGATGCTGTTGGCGATCGAGACCTGGTCGGCCGCCTGCTGCCCGATCTCGGACTGGATCTGCTGCTCGATGGTGAGGCCCGACTCGGCCAGCTTGTGCGTCAGCCACGACAGCGCCAGGGTCAGCGAGGAACTCTGTCCCTGCAGGCGACGCGACAATTCGGCCACGAAGGCGCTGGTCAACGGCGGATTCGAACGGGCCATGTCGGCTACCAGCAGGATCAAGCCGCTGGGATTGCGCTCGGCGATGTCCGTCATCTGGTCGGCCCAGGTATTGGCCAGGTCGCGCTGCATGCGGTCGTCGGCCACGCGCGCGGCGACGCGGCGCAGGTTTTCGATCAGGGCCAGGCGCAGCATGATGGGCACGGCCCACAGTTCACCCAGGGTCAAGGTAGCCACGTCCTGGTAAGCCTCGATGAAATGGCACAGGTTTTCCAGGTCGACGCGGCCGTCACCATGCGAGATGATTTCCAGCGCAATTTTATACACGCGCGGACAGCCCGCATCCACGCCGGAACTCAGCCGTGGCAGCTCCTTGCTGTAGTTCTTCGGCAAGTGGCGCCGCGTGGTGCGGATCTGCTCTTCGATCAGGTAAAAATTATCCAGCAGCCATTCCGAAGCGGGCGTGACCTGACGTCCGCTTTTGACGGTCGCCGTCAGCTCGTTGACGGTGGCCGTGATCAGGGCCGCATTGTCGGCCAGGCGCGCCAGCAGGCGGTCGCGGCCATGGTGTCGCCCTACCGCATGGCCGGCGGCCAGATGCTTGCCGTGGGCGGCCATCTGCATGGCGCTGAATAACTCCGAACGCAAAGGCAAGGCATCGTCGCGCGCGGCGTCGAAACTGTCCGGTACATGGGAATGGTCGCGGAAGATTTCCTTGAATTTGGAAAGCTGTTCCTTGATCTGCTGCGTGACGACTGCGGTGTACTCTTTCAACTTGGCCTCGCTAGGTGCGCGCAAGCAGCCAGCGGCCACCGTTACGCAGGCCCAGTCTGGAAGAACACGATCGGACACTGGCGAAGACGGAAAGCGAAGCGCCGGAGCGTTGCGACGAATCTCAGGGTATAGGGAGATTTTCTGAACTTCATCGTAGGTGCGCCCTGTGTGCAGGACCGTGCGCTAGCGTACATACACAGTGTTTTAGGGACGTTTCAGCAAAGAATCAGCACGTTGAATGGCAGAAAAATGCTGGCAGGAAATGAATGGGAGACACTACGTGACGGGCACCGTGCCGATGATGGCACGGTGCAATATTTCAAAGAAGAAAGTTCAAGGCGCTCAAGCAGCGAGGGCCAGCGGGTGGCGCGTCGCCTCCGCCATCGCCATGCCGCCGTTGAGCTGCCATGCCGCGGCATGGCCCAGGCGGCGCAGACAGGCGGCGGCGCGCGCGCTGCGGTTGCCGCTGCGGCAGAAAAAGACCAGCGGGAATTGAGGCTGCTGCAGCCATGCGGCCACCTGCCCCGCCAGGCGGCTCAGCGGTACGCTGTGCACGGCGCAGCCCTCGAACACGGTGCCGGCGCAAGCCGCGTGTTCATACGCTTCGCGCACGTCGACGAGGATGGCGTCGGGATGCTGGCGCAGGAAGGCGGGCAAGCTGGCCGCATCGAGCTGCAGTTCGCGCGCGGGGGCTGCGTCTTCGCGTGCGGCGCGCACGGTGCAGCAGATGCCGCCATCGTCGCGCGCGCCGCACAGCACGGTGTCTTGCGTCAGCAGCGCCGCATCCAGCAAGGGTGTCAGCGCCTCGGGCGCCAGGGTGCCGATGAAGGCGAAGCGCTGCTCCAGCAAATACACATGGTTTTCGCCACACTCGATGCGGCGCAAACGCTGCTGGCCCAGTGCCAGCTCACCGTCGATATCGATGCGGCCCACCTGTTCGATAGCAAGTTCCTGCAGCAAGGCCAGGCGCGCCACGCCATGGTCGGAGGGAGCCGTCGTGTGCACGATGGCGCGCAAGGCCAGGTGCTGGCAGCGGATGAAGGCGGCCAGGCGCGGCACGAGCGCGGCGACGGGATCGATGACGACGCAACTGGCGCTGGCGGCGTCGCTGAGCAGCCAGGTGCACTGGCCATCGACGCTCAGCTGGATTACGCCGTCCTGCGCGCCGTCCTGCTGCGATGGCGCCAGCACCGACGGCAGCAAACAGCTGCTGCGCAGCGCTTCGCCGCAGCGCTCGATGCGCGCGCAGGCGGCCGCTATCGTCGCCGCATCGATCTGCGGGCCGAACGACAAACGGATGGCCGAGCTGGCGCGCCATTGCGGCACGTGCATCGCTTCGAGCACATAACTGGGCAGGGCCTTGGCGGCGGAACAGGCGCTGCCCGAGCTGACGCGCACGCGCGCCGCGTCGAACAGGTCCAGCAGCTCTTTCGAGGACAAGCCCGGCACGGAAAAATTGAGCGTGGTCGGCAGCGACAACTCGAACGGCATATTGAAAACGATGCCAGGGAAAGCCTGTTCCAGGCTGGTCACCAGCTGCGCGCGGAAAGCCGCCAGTTCCGCATCGCTGCGGAAGGTCTTGCCATCGTCCAGCGCGGCCAGCACGGCGCCCAGGGCGGCGATGCCGGCCATGTTCTCCGTGCCCGAGCGCAGGCCCGCTTCCTGGCCGCCGCCCATCATCAACGGTGTAAAAGGCGCGCCGGCGCGCACATACAGCATGCCGATACCCTTCGGCGCATACAGCTTGTGGCCGGAGAATGGCGCGTAATCGATGCGCGTGGCGGCCAGGTTCAGTTTCAGCTTGCCCAGCGCCTGCACGCAATCGACCATCCAGTAGGCGTCCGCGCCGCGCTCCTGCAGCAGTTGCGCGATGGCGGACAAATTGCTGATGACGCCCGTTTCATTATTCGCCGCCATCGTGCACAGCATGGCTGTGTCGCCGATCAGCGCGTCGAGCGCCGGCAGATCGTGGCGCCCGTGTGCATCGACGGGCAACTTGCGCACTTCCAGGTTCAGGCCCAATAGCCGGTTCCAGTGCGCCAGGCTTTCCGGCACGGCCTTGTGCTCGGTCGCGCCATACAGCAGCAGGCTGCCGATGCGCTTGCCCGCATCGCGCCGTTCGCGCAGCGCGCACAGGGCCGACAGCACGGCCGTCTGGATGCCTTCCGTGGCGCCGCTATTGAACATCAAGCGGCCGTCACCCACGCCCAGCAAGCCGCTGGCGCGCTGACGTACCCCATCCATCATGGCCTTGGCCCGCAATCCCGTGGCATGGGTGCTGCTGGGATTGCCATAGCCTTGCTCCATCGCTTGTCTGGCGGCGGCAACGGCGGCGGGCAGCACGCAAGTGGTGGCATTGCTGTCGAGGTAGATTTCTTTCATGATGGCAGTCTGAGTATTCTCTAAAAAGGGTGCAGCTAAACAGGGCACAGCGCAGGCGGCTGGAATATATGGATAGTCTACCGGCCTGCCCCCATGAAGATATGCCAAAAGACACTGCAACTACGCTACTATGCAGCATGTTCATGCTATAAAAATCGGAATAGTAAAATGAATTCACCAAGCACCTCGCTCGACAAATTTGACTGCGCCATCCTGGCCGCCCTGCAGCAGGACGGCACCCTGTCGATCGCCGCCCTCAGCGAGAAGATCGGCCTGTCCAGCACGCCGTGCTGGAAGCGCGTCAAGCGCCTGGAGGAAGAGGGCTATATCGAGAGCCGCGTGGCCATCGTCAACCGGCAAAAAGTGGGGCTGCCCGTGACCGTCTTCGTCAGCGTGCGCACGGGGCAGCACGATGAAAAATGGCTGCGCCGCTTCGCCGCCGCCGTCATTGTCTTGCCCGAGGTACAGGAATTTCACCGCATGAGCGGCGACATCGACTACCTGTTGAAAGTCGTCACCACCGACATCAAGGGCTACGATACCTTCTATAAAAAGCTCATCAAGGCCGTGCAGCTGACGGGCGTCTCGTCCGCTTTTTCCATGGAGCAAATCAAGTGCAGCACGGAATTGCCGCTGGAATTGATCGCCCACGGCTTGCCTGCCTGAATGTTTTCCAACGGCAGCAGATTCACTTGAGTAAAGTGCACAATTGCACTTTATTTACGTTGCCGCATTGCAACATGCCTCAACTAAATGCAGCCGCGCCAAGGCTTCCTGCGGCAACGGGTCGTATACTTGAAGCTTGCCTGCCTGCGTCTTTCCGGCAACTTCTGCCCGTCGCGCAGGCCCATTCCAGGGTCTTCCATGCATCTGCTCCGCCGCCTCTCCATCCAGAAAAAATTGATGTTCAGCATGGGCTTGTGCCTGCTGCTATTCATGGCGATCTCGTCCTTCCTCAGCGTGCGCATGAGCAGCGAGTATGTGCGCGAGCGCGTCGTCAACCAGGAACTGCCGGCGCAAGTGGGTGAAATCCGCAACGATGTGTTGCGCCAGATCAGCCAACCCCTGTCCGTGGCCATGACCATGGCCAACGATGTCTTCCTGCAAGACTGGGAAGACGCCGGCCTGCCCGAGAGCGGCATCGCCACCTTCCAGCGCTATGCCACCGCCCTGAAGGAAAAGAACAAGGCGGCGTCGGTCAGCTGGGCCTCCGGCAGCACCGGCAAGTATTTCACCACGGGCGGCCTGATGCGCACACTGGACAAGAACCAGGCGTCGGACAAATGGTTTTATGGCTTGCTGGCCAGCGACAAGGGCTACACCATGGATATCGACAAGGATGTCGGCTCGACCAGCTTCATGCTGTTCCTGAATGCCCGGGGCCAGACAGCGGGCGGCAAGCAGGTCGTCACGGGCCTGGGCTTGAGCATCGATGCCCTGGCCGAGACCATCCGCCGCTACACGATCGGCCAGACCGGCTATGTCTACCTGGTGCGCGCCGACGGCAGCCTGTTGATCCACCGCGACCCTGCCCTGGCCGACGGCAAGCATCAGTTGAAGGACTTGCCCGGCTTTAGCGAAGAACTGAGCAAGAGCCTGCTGACCGGTAACAAGTACGCGCATGCCAGCTACGCGGCGCCCACCGGCAAACAACTGGTGGCCGCTTCCTTCGTGCCAGAACTGAATCTGTACGTGGTGGCCGAAGTGCCGGAAGCGGAAGTGCTGGGCAATGTCACGCGTTCGGCCCTGATCGCCGCGCTGATCGCCGGGCTGGTCGGTGGCGGCATCGCCCTGTGCATCATTTATGTCATCAGCCGCGCCATTGCCGCCCCTGTCGCACGCGCAGCGGACATGCTCAGCGAAATCGCCAGCGGGAACGGCGACCTGAGCCGCCGCATGCCCGTCGAATCGGAAGACGAGGTCGGCGCGCTGGCTGCCGCCTTCAACCGTTTCGTCGCATCGCTGAACGTGACGATACGCGAAGTACGCGACAGTACGGGGGCCATTGCCAGCGCGTCGAGCCAGATCGCGTCGGGCAACCTGGACCTGTCGGCGCGCACGGAAACCCAGGCATCGAGCCTGGAAGAGACGGCGGCGGCCATGGAAGAACTGACGTCGACCGTGAAACAGAATGCGGACAACGCGCGCCAGGCAAACCAGTTGGTGGTGTCGGCGTCAAGCCATGCCGTCAAGGGTGGCGAAGTGGTCGGACAAGTCGTACAGACGATGGGCGCGATTACGGAAAGTTCGCGCAAGATCGCGGACATTATCGGCGTGATCGACGGCATTGCCTTTCAAACCAATATCCTCGCCCTGAACGCGGCGGTCGAGGCGGCGCGCGCGGGCGAACAGGGCCGCGGCTTTGCCGTGGTGGCGACAGAAGTGCGCAACCTGGCGCAACGCTCGGCAGCGGCGGCGAAGGAAATCAAGGACTTGATCGTCGACTCGGGCAGCAAGGTGGAAGCCGGCAGCAAGCTGGTCGACTCGGCCGGCGCCACCATGCAGGACATCGTCGTCTCCGTCCAGAGGGTCGCCGACCTGATGGGAGAAATCGCTTCGGCCAGCCAGGAACAAAGCCAGGGCATCGCGCAAGTCAATGCCACGGTGACGCAGATGGATGATGCGACCCAGCAAAATGCGGCCCTGGTGGAGGAAGCGGCGGCGGCGGCCCAATCCCTGCAGGATCAGGCGGGCCGGCTGGCACAGGTGGTCAGCGTCTTCAAACTGGAAGAGATCAAATCGCCGGCGCTTTCACGCTCGCCGCTTGCTTGAAGAAATCATAAATGCCGCTTTCACTCATGCGGCGGGCGTTCGCCAGTTCGCCGCCCTTGGTGGCGTACAGCACCTGGTTGTTGTCGCTCGATACGAGCACGGCAGCCGGGATGCCTTTCTTGAGCGGATTGCCATAGGCGTGCGCCACGTCCAGGTTATGGTCGAAGTTGCCCACATCGACCTTGACGACCTTGAACTGCTGTTGCATCAACTCGGCGTTCTTGCCTTCCTTCAAGGCCTTGTCGAGCGCACGGCAATCCTCGCACCAGTTGGCGCCAAAGATCAGCAAGACAGGCACGTGCGCCGCCTTGGCATCGGCCAGCGCGCGGGCCACGTCGGCCTTGGCGTCGGCCGCCGCGTTGTACGGCAAGTGCGGCGTGGCGACCGGGTTGCTTGGCGTTGGCGCAGCGGCAACGGCGGTGCCGGCAAGCAGCAGGCTGGCAAAGAAAAGGGAAAGGCGCATGCAGGGCTCCTGAGAGAAATCGTGAGGCCAGCTGAACAGCTGCCAGCGGGCGTGATTGTCTAGAATATGCGTACCTGTAGGAAATATCCACCATTTAATTGCACTGTGCTTATGCGCAAAACGCATAAGCGCGTATCAGCGCCACCAAGGAGTCGCCGCTTGAGCATGCCAGATACCCTGCCCCCGACACTGTCCGGCGCCGCGCACATGCTGCGCAGCGCCTACCCCGGCGGCATGCCAGAGACGGCGTATGTCGCCGTGCTGGCCCTGCTGTATGAACACTTTTCCGACCGTAACCTGGCCGAGCTGATGGCCGCCGTCACGGGCAAAGATGCGGCGACGATTCTCAATGACGTCTATGCCTGCGCCAGCAGCAGGCCGGAGGCGGCCGCCATCGCAGCCGCCAGGCGCCTGCTGGAGCGGCACGGCTTGCAGGCGGTCTGCGCGGAAGAGTAACGCCGGCAGCGAAATGCAACGCATGGGATAATCTCGGGCTCACACTGAGCAACGCGGCCCGAACGCGCCCTCCCCATGACGACTTCTTTCCTGGCACGCTGGCTGCCGCAACCGAACAACGGCAGCCGCCGCGAACAATTGCGCGCCTGCGCGGGCGCCATCTGCGGCCTGCTGCTCACTGGTCTCGTCTGCCATTTCCTGCTGGCCCCCGACAGCGCCAGCGTCTACCTGATCGCGCCCATGGGCGCCTCGGCCGTGCTGCTGTTCTGCCTGCCAGCGAGCCCGCTGGCGCAACCGTGGTCGGTGGTGGGCGGCAATGTCGTCTCCGGCCTGGTCGGCATGGCCTGCGTCAAATGGTTAGGATCTGGCGTGGGCGTGGCGGCGCTGGCGGCCTGCCTGGCCATCAGCGCCATGTTTGCCCTGCGCTGTTTGCATCCGCCGGGCGGCGCCGTGGCGCTCACCACCGTCGTCGGTGGCGCCAGCGTGCATGCGGCCGGCTTTGAATTCGTCTTCATCACCGTGCTGTTCAATTCCGCCGTGCTGGTCGCCTGCGCCGTGCTGTACAACAACCTGACGGGACGCCGCTACCCGCATATCCAGCAACTGGTCGCGCCACATCCGCACGCCACCAGGGATGACGTACCCAGCAACCGCCTGGGCTTTTCGCCGGACGACCTCGATGCCGTCTTGCGCCAGCACAGCGAAGTGCTCGACATCAGCCGCGACGATTTGCAGGCGATCTTCCTGCAAACGGAAATGCGCGCCTACCAGCGCCGCTTCGGCGTCGTCACCTGCGCCGACATCATGTCGAAAGACGTGCTCAGCGTGGAATTCGGCACGCCGCTCGATGTTGCCTGGCGCACCATGCGCGAGCACGACGTGGGCGCCCTGCCCGTCATCAACCGGGCGCGCCGCGTGATCGGCATCATCACGCAGACGGATTTTCTGCGCCATGGCGGCCTCGACGATTATCAGGGCGTGCGCCAGCGCCTGCGCGGCTTGCTGCAGCGTAGCGGGCTTTCCCACGGCGACAAGCCCGAGGTGGTGGGCCAGCTGATGACGCCATCGCCGCACACGGCCCGCCTGGGCACGCCCATCATCGACCTGGTGCCGCTGATGGCCGACGCCGGCTATCACCATATTCCCATCCTCGACGCTGAAGAGCGCCTGGCAGGCATCATCAGCCAGTCCGATCTGATGGCGGCCTTATATGAAAGCCGCTTTGCCGAGGCGGCCGCATGACGCCATTCCAGGCACTGCTGACCGGCCCCGATGGCGGCGCCGCCGACACACCCGTCAGCGCGCATTTTTTCGGCAGGCAGCTGGCCATCGACGCGCCCGGCCATGACGTGGATGTGGCACAGCTGGTCGTCAGCGTGGGCGGTGTCGACGGACCGGAACTGTTCCTGAACTGGCTCGACGAACAAGGACGGCAAGCCTCGCTCAAGCCGCTGACAGCGGGCGACATCACCATCGTGTTAAAAGAAGCGCCACCCGCGCTGCAGCCGCAACTGCAGCGCCTGTGGGGCGAGCGCCAGCGCAACCGGCGGCAAGTATCGGGCTGGCTGGCCGCCTTGACGGGCGCGGCAGTTGTCGCCTCTGCCCTGCTGTGGTGGCAAGGGGGCAACGCCATCGGCGCGCTGGCCGGATGGATCCCCTTGTCGACGGAAAAGCAGCTGGGCGAACTGGCCCTGTCGCAAGTGCGCGCGCAGGGCGGCATCGTTGAGAACGGCGTGGCGCAGCAGACGGTGCAGGAGATCGGCCGCAAGCTGACAACGGGGTCGCGCTACCAGTACCGCTGGCTGGTCAAGCAGGATGACACGGTCAACGCGTTTGCCATACCGGGCGGCATCATCGTCGTGCATACGGGCTTGCTGCGCCAGGCGGGCGATCCGGGCGAGCTGGCCGGCGTGCTGGCGCATGAAGTGCAGCACGTGGAGCGACGCCATTCGCTGCGGCAGATGATCAGCAGCCTGGGCTGGGGCGCCCTGGTGGGCGTGACCATCGGCGACATCAGCGCCGTGGCCGCCATGCTGGCGCACCAGGCGGGCACCCTGTATTTCAGCCGCGATATGGAAGAGGAAGCGGACCGCCTGGGTTTGCTCGCCTTGCAGCGCGCACAGATCCGTCCCGACGGCATGCTGCGCTTTTTTCAGAAGCGCGATGACAAGGACAAGGCCAAGGTGCCGGGCTGGATTTCCTCGCACCCGCAGACGGCGGCGCGCGCACAGCAGATCGAGAGCCTGATCGCCGCCACGCCCTGCCCCGCCTGCGTGCCATTGCACAGCAGCGGCTGGCAGCAGATGAAAGCGGCCTTGCCGCCTACAGCGAAATAGCAACATTCCCCTCATACAATTTATCCAACCGCACTGGGCAATGGCGTATGCTTACGCCCCGGCGGCCCCCGGCCACCCCGACCTCGCTACGCCTCCGTTCATTCCCCTCCTTACAAAGGACATCGCGCATGAAGCATCGTTTTGCCGCCGGCACCCTCGGCACCCTGGCCATCTCCCTGTTGTTCGCCTACGCGCCCATGGCGCAAGCGGTCCAGCCCATTGCCAAAGGCGTGGCCGTCAGTACGCCGCAAGCCAAGCAGCGATTGCAGGTCGTGGCCGATCAGTACTACGATGCCTTGGCCCGTTTCGAGCCGATCAATGCGACCGAAAGCGGCGACAACCGTTTTGACGACCAGCTCGGTTCAGCCATCGTGCCCGCCGCGCGCGCGAAACAATTTGCCCTGTACCGCCAGTACCAGAAGACCCTGCGCAGCATCGGCCGCGCGCAGCTGTCGCACCAGGACCAGATCAACTACGATATCCTCGACTATGAACTGGCGACGGCGCTGAGCTTCGAGCGCTTCCCCGAATACCTGTTGCCACTGAACCAGATGGACAGCATGCCCGTCACCCTGGCCAATTATGCGGGCGGCGAGGCATCGCAACCGCTGACCACGGTCAAGCAGTACGACGCTTACCTGAGCCGTATCGGCCAGTTGCCGGGCTGGATAGACCAGGCCATCGCCAACATGCAAGTCGGCATGCAAAAGGGCATCGTGCTGCCGAAGGCGCTGACGGAGTCGGCCCTGCCGCAATTCAAGAAACTCGTCAGCGCCACGCCGCAAGACAGCGTCTATTACACGCCCATCAAGAACTTGCCGGCCAGTTTTTCTGACGCCGACAAGGCGCGCCTGACGCAAACCTACACTGTCATCATCGCGGCCAAGCTGATGCCCGCGCTGCAGCGCCTGTCCACCTTCATGGAACGCGATTACCTGCCGGCCAGCCGCACGAGCAGCGGCTGGAGCGCCCTGCCCGATGGCGCTGCCTGGTACCAGGCGCGCGTGGCCAGCAGCACGACCACGGACTTGAAACCGGAGCAGATCCACGCCATCGGCTTGAAGGAAGTGGCGCGCATCCAGGAACAATACGCGATCGTGGGACCGAAGATGGGCTACACCGGCCCGGCCGCCGGCTTGCCCGTGTGGGTCTCGGAACAGGCGAAATACCGCCCGTTCAAGACGGAGCAGGAAGTGCTCGACGTCTACCGCAAGCTGAACGTGCTGCTCGACAGCAAATTGCCTGCCCTGTTCACCCTGGTACCGAAAGCGCCGCTGGACTTGCGCCTGGAGCCTGAACTGAGCCGCGACACGGCCGCCGACCACTACACGGCGCCCGCGGCCGACGGCTCGCGCCCCGGCGTGTTCTGGTCCGTCGTCACCGATCCGAAACAGTATGGCGATACGGGCATGACCACCTTGTTCCTGCACGAAGGCAAGCCTGGCCACCATTTCCACCTGGCGCTGGTGCAAGAGATGGACTTGCCAAACTTCCGCCGTTTCGGCGGCAACAATGCCTTCACCGAAGGCTGGGCCCTGTATGCGGAAACCCTGGGCAAAGAGATGGGCCTGTTCGACGACCCGGCCCAGTACTTCGGCCACTTGAACGACGAGATGCTGCGCGCCGTGCGCCTGGTGGTCGACACGGGCTTGCACACCAAAGGCTGGACGCGCGAGCAGACGATCAAGTACATGCGCGACACCCTCGGCTATGACGCCGTGGCGAAAAGCGAAACGGAGCGCTACATGGCATGGCCGGGTCAGGCGCTGGGCTACAAGATCGGGGCGCTGAAGATCGTCGAACTGCGCCAGCGCGCGCAACAGGCGCTGGGAGACAAGTTCAGCCTGCCGAAATTCCATGAAGTCGTGCTCAGCGACGGCACCCTGCCCCTGAAACTGCTGGAAGCCAAGGTCGACCGGTGGATCGCGCAGCAGAAGTAAAACGCAAAGCCTGAAGGCAAAACGGCAGCACCTCGATGGCGCTGCCGTTTTTTTTCGCCGCTGGCGTTTTCCGTTACACCAGCAACGCCGCACTCATCGAGCGCACTTCCTCGTTTGACTCGGCCAGGATGCTTTGCAGGGTTTCGTTATCAATAATGAAATCGATGACGGAGTCGGAAGGCGTGAGCATTTCCACGTACGTCGCCTGCAACGGCGACGGCACGGGCGACAATTGCTTGGCCAACAATAAAGTGTCGAGCAGGGAGTCGGGCGGAATGGACAGCAAGCCATCGCGCAAGCCTTCGATGGCTTCGCTCACGGCCAGCGGGATCAAGAGCTTCTTCATGACTTCGCGGGAAATGATCTCTTCGGCCGATTCCATCCAGTGATCCGCATCATCATCGAGCAGGCCGGGGAATTCATCGGCGCGCGACAGCAGGTAAAAGCCGCCCACCTCATGCACGATGCCGGCGAACAGCGCCGTGTCCGCATCGACGTGCGTCACGCGGCGGGCCAGCACGTGCGCCAGCGCCGCCACGTGCGCCGTGTGCTCCCACAGCTGGGTCGCCTTCTGGCGCAGGACGGGGTCGATGATCTTGCTGCCGAACTGGCGCACCACCATGGCCGCCACCAGCGCATACAGATTGCGGTAACCCATGCGCATGACGGCGGCGCGCACGCTGGTCACGGGCGCCGCATCGCCGCGGCTGTACACGGCCGAATTGGCCAGGGCCACCGTGCGCGCCGCCAGCAAGGGCTCGGCCAGCACCAGCTTGATGGCATGATCGATATGGCAGTCCGGTTCAGCCAGGGCCAATTGCAATTGCAGCGCTGAATTAACACTCGTGGGAAACGTTAATTCGCCGCGCACTGCCTGGGAAACAATTAAACCGAAAGCCTGTAGTTTATTCATCATACGATCAATCCGCCTCAGATATTATTCCAGCAAACAATTTCACTTTATTGCAGAAACTGCTTTTCAGGCCCGGCCTTTAGAATACAGATGGCATGTCATTCGTTTGCAAGGAAGCCTCTGGCAATGCCAGCGCCTGCAATAACGATTCATCGCCGATGACAAACAACTTCGGCTGCTGTAATACCTGCAACAGAAATGGCTGACCTTCACGCAGACGTCGGCGATAATCGGCCAACGTATACAAGTTGGGATTGATTTTACGCCTTAAGGTTCGCTCGGCCGGGGCCAATCGTGTCAGCAGATCGCCATAATTGGCTTCCTCGCCCACCAGCAGCAAGTCGATGGCGCTACCGGGCATGTCCTGTCCCTTCGCTGTGGCGCCAGAAATGAATGCCAGGTGCAACTCGGCACGCAAGGGCGCCAGGGTCGCGCTGAGCACGCCGACGATGCCGAAGGTTTTCTGCACCAGTCCGCTCAACTCGGGATACACGAGGCTTTCCTTGTTGGGCCAGAAGCGCCGCACATTGCCAATCCGTTCCGACGTGATCAGGCCGGAATCATGCAGCCGGCGCAGTTCGCGCTGCGCCGATGCGCTGCCCAGGCCCGTCAAACGCATGATCTCGTTCAAATGAAAGCCTTCATTCACACGAACAAAGAGCAAGCCCAGCAGTTTCTGCTGGGCGGGAGTAAACAGGGCTTGGGCAATCATGCGCCAAATCTTAGCATGAATAAACTGGAAACTGGCGTGGTGAGGGCAATAGTGCGTGATGGCACCACAACGCGGTGCTACGCGATCAGAGCAGCTGGGTAAATACATGCGGGCGAGGTAGCGCTTGCCCAACTGCGGGTAGCCAGCAATCCGTCATCCTTGTGAGCGCTTACTTCCGATCCGTTGAGACGACGACCAGACATCCCAGCCAGCCTCTCCACCTACCTTGCAGCAACGGCATCACCTGGGTTTGAACCCGTCAAAATAAAGCATTCCCGACGCAATAGTAACCTGCCATATTATGTGCAAGCCTAATAGAATGACTATCATGGTATCGATTGGATTAGTAATCTCAGCCATTAATATCGGCATGACTTTCAATATATCGCTTGTTTTCAATTGACCCGTTCAGCCACTATTTCAGTTCACCATATAAATAACGTTTTTCAGTATTGATAGTCCGGGCTATAAATGGATCACCATGATTTTTCGCATTCCACGATATTCGTGCGCATGCTTCGGATAAGCGCGCAGGCATAAAAAAACGGCACCCGAAGGTGCCGTTCTTGTCAGCTGACAGCGTAGATTACGCTTCGTCGCCGTGGTGTTGCTGGCTTTCGATATCCTGCAACGCTTCGGCAGCTTCGCCGGCCATCGAGGCTTTCTCGGCCAGCAGCAGTGCTTGACGCTCTTCCACTTCCCACGCTTCTTTTTCTTTGCGTGCGCGGTGGAAGGCCAGGCCCGTACCGCCAGGAATCAGGCGACCGACGATGACGTTCTCTTTCAGGCCGCGCAAACCATCGCGCTTGCCCATGATCGCCGCTTCGGTCAGCACGCGGGTGGTTTCCTGGAACGATGCGGCCGAGATGAACGAATCGGTCGACAGCGAAGCCTTGGTAATACCCAGCAGAACGTTTTCGTAGGTCGCAGGAATTTTGTTTCCAGCTTCCATCAGGTCGTTCTGATCCAGCAGTTCCGAACGCTCAACCTGCTCGCCAACGATGTAGTTGGTGTCGCCGGCATTGACGATCTGTACGCGGCGCAGCATCTGACGCACGATCACTTCGATGTGCTTGTCATTGATCTTCACGCCTTGCAGACGGTACACGTCTTGCACTTCGTCGACGATGTAACGTGCCAGTGCTTCGATACCCAGCAGGCGCAGGATGTCTTGCGGATCGGCCGGGCCGTCCACGATCATCTCGCCCTTGTTCACGACTTGGCCGTCATGCACCAGCACTTGTTTGTCCTTGGTGATCAAGAACTCATGCTTGTTGCCGTCCATGTCCGTGATTTCCAGACGCTGCTTGCCCTTGGTTTCTTTACCGAACGCAACCGTACCCGTGACTTCCGCCAGCATACCGGCATCTTTCGGCGAGCGCGCTTCGAACAGTTCCGCAACGCGTGGCAGACCACCGGTAATATCGCGCGTTTTTTGCGATTCGGTAGGAATACGTGCCAGCACTTCACCAACCGATACCTGTTGACCGTCCTTGACCATGATCAGCGCGCCGACCTGGAAGCCGATCGCCACCGAGTGTTCGGTGCCGGCGATCTTGACTTCTTCGTTCGCTTCGTTGATCAGCTTGACTTGCGGACGCAACGTTTTCGTCAACGAACCGCGACGTTTCGCATCGATCGCCACCAGGGTGGACAGACCGGTCACTTCGTCGACCTGACGGGCTACGGTGACGCCTTCTTCGACGTTCTCGAAACGCACTTGACCGGCGTATTCGGTAATGATCGGACGGGTCAGCGGATCCCACGTTGCCAGTGCCGTACCAGCTTTGATGACCAGACCGTCCTTGACGATCAGGGTCGCGCCGTACGGTACTTTATGACGCTCACGCTCACGGCCATGGTCGTCGGTGATCAGCACTTCGCCGGAACGGGAAATGACGATTTGCGCGCCCTTGCCGTTCGTCACGTAACGCATGGTTGCCGTGAAGCGGATGGTACCGTTCGACTTCGCTTCCACCGACGATGCCACTGCCGCACGCGATGCCGCACCACCAATGTGGAACGTACGCATGGTCAGCTGGGTACCCGGCTCACCAATCGACTGCGCTGCCACCACACCGACGGCTTCGCCGGCGTTGACCAGCATGCCGCGGCCCAGATCGCGGCCATAGCACTTGGCGCACAGGCCGAAGCGCGTGTCGCAAGTCAGTGGCGTACGGACCTTGACTTCATCGATGGACAGACGCTCGATCTCTTCGACCATGTCTTCGTCCAGCAGCGAACCGGCTTCGTACAGCGTTTCCTGGGTTTCAGGATGGACGACATCGTGCACGGTGACGCGGCCGAGGATACGGTCGCGCAGCGCTTCGATGACTTCACCACCTTCGACCAGCGCCTTCATCAGCGCGCCGTTCATGGTGCCGCAATCGTCCTCGATCACCACCAAGTCTTGCGTCACGTCAACCAGACGACGCGTCAGGTAACCGGAGTTCGCCGTTTTCAGCGCCGTATCGGCCAGACCTTTACGCGCACCGTGGGTCGAAATGAAGTACTGCAAAACGTTCAGACCTTCGCGGAAGTTCGCGGTAATCGGCGTTTCGATAATCGAGCCATCCGGTTTGGCCATCAGACCACGCATACCAGCCAACTGACGAATCTGGGCTGCGGAACCGCGCGCGCCGGAGTCGGCCATCATATAAATGGCGTTGAACGATTCTTGCGTCGACTTGGTGCCGTCGCGGCGGATCACGTCTTCGACTTTGAGCTGGTCCATCATGGCCTTGCCGACTTCATCCGAGGTTTTGCCCCAGATATCGACTACCTTGTTGTAACGCTCGCCGGCGGTCACGAGACCCGAGGCGTATTGCTGTTCGATCTGCTTGACTTCCGACTCGGCCGCCGCGATCAGGGTGACTTTTTGCGGCGGTACCAGCATGTCGTCGACGCAGATCGAGATACCGGCGCGTGTCGCCAGGCGGAAACCCGATTGCATCAGTTTGTCTGCGAACACCACGGTGGCGCGCAGGCCGCACTTGCGGAACGACGTGTTGATCAGCTTGGAAATTTCTTTCTTTTTCAGCGCGCGGTTCAGGACGGAGAACGGCAAGCCTTTAGGCAGAATTTCCGACAGGATCGCACGGCCGATCGTCGTTTCGTAGCGGGTAATCGTTTTCTCGAATTCGCCCGTTTCGGCGTTTTTCGGGTATTCGGTAATACGCACGGTGACGCGGGTCGTCAGTTCGACTTCCTTGTTGTCGTAGGCGCGGATCACTTCCGAGACGTCAGGGAACATCATCCCTTCGTTCTTCGCATTGATCGCTTCACGCGTCGCGTAGTACAGACCCAGCACGATATCCTGCGACGGCACGATCGACGGTTCGCCGTTCGATGGGAACAGGATGTTGTTCGATGCCAGCATCAAAGTGCGTGCTTCCATCTGCGCTTCGATCGACAGAGGAACGTGGACCGCCATTTGGTCACCGTCAAAGTCGGCGTTGAATGCGGCGCAGACGAGTGGGTGCAACTGGATGGCCTTGCCTTCAATCAGGACTGGCTCGAACGCCTGGATACCCAGACGGTGCAGCGTAGGTGCGCGGTTCAACATGATCGGATGTTCGCGAATCACGTCTTCCAGGATGTCCCACACGACCGGCTCTTGAATCTCGACCAGCTTTTTCGCTGCCTTGATCGTGGTCGCCAGACCCATCAGTTCCAGTTTATTGAAAATGAATGGCTTGAACAGTTCCAGCGCCATCAGTTTCGGCAAGCCGCACTGATGCAGTTTCAATTGCGGGCCCACGACGATGACCGAACGACCGGAGTAATCGACGCGTTTGCCCAGCAAGTTTTGACGGAAACGGCCGCCCTTGCCTTTGATCATTTCTGCCAGGGACTTCAGCGGACGCTTGTTGGCGCCGGTCATCGCTTTACCGCGACGGCCATTGTCCAGCAGCGAATCGACCGCTTCTTGCAGCATGCGCTTTTCGTTGCGCGTGATGATCTCTGGAGCGCGCAGCTCCATCAGGCGTTTCAGACGGTTGTTACGGTTGATGACGCGGCGATACAGATCGTTCAGATCCGAGGTCGCGAAACGGCCACCATCGAGTGGTACCAGCGGACGCAGTTCCGGCGGCAGCACCGGCAGCACTTCCATGATCATCCAGTCAGGCTTGATGCCCGAACGCTGGAACGCTTCCAGCACTTTCAGGCGCTTGGCGTATTTCTTGATCTTGGCTTCGGATTTCGATTCCTTCAGTTCCACGCGCAGGGTTTCGGCATCGCGGTGGATGTCGATCGAGCGCAGCAGTTCACGGATACCTTCGGCGCCCATGAAGGCGGTGAAGTCGTCGCCGTACTCTTCGTACTTGGCGGCGTAGTCGTCTTCCGACATGATCTGGCACTTCTTCAGCGGGGTCATGCCCGGATCGGTCACGACGTATGCTTCAAAGTACAGCACGCGTTCGATGTCCCGCAGGGTCATGTCCAGGACCATGCCCAGACGCGACGGCAGCGATTTCAGGAACCAGATGTGCGCGGTCGGCGAGGCCAGCTCGATGTGGCCCATGCGCTCGCGGCGCACCTTGGCCAGCGTGACTTCGACGCCGCACTTTTCGCAGATCACGCCGCGGTGTTTCAGGCGCTTGTACTTGCCGCACAGGCATTCGTAATCCTTGATCGGGCCAAAGATCTTGGCGCAGAACAGGCCATCACGCTCAGGCTTGAAGGTACGGTAGTTGATGGTTTCCGGCTTTTTGACTTCGCCGTAGGACCACGAACGGATTTTCTCAGGCGAAGCGAGACCGATCTTGATTGCATCGAAGGTCTCGTTGGTCTGTACTTGCTTGAATAGATCGAGCAGTGCTTTCATGTATCACTCCAGAGGTGATTAAATTTCTATATTCCTGAGACTACATTGCCCGGCGTGGTTTCCCAGCCGGGCTTTGTGTTTCCCAAACCAAATGACAGGTGGCTGTCTTTTAGTTGCGTTCGAGGTCGATATCGATACCCAGCGAACGGATTTCCTTGACCAGCACGTTGAACGATTCCGGCATGCCGGCGTCGATCACGTGGTCGCCCTTGACCAGGTTCTCGTACACTTTGGTACGGCCATTCACGTCATCGGACTTGACGGTCAACATCTCTTGCAAGACATACGACGCGCCATACGCTTCCAGTGCCCAGACTTCCATCTCACCGAAACGCTGACCACCGAACTGGGCTTTACCACCCAGCGGCTGTTGCGTCACCAGCGAGTAAGGACCGGTCGAACGCGCATGCATCTTGTCATCGACCAAGTGATGCAGTTTCAGCATGTGCATGACGCCGACAGTGACCTTGCGTTCGAAGGCTTCACCGGTGCGACCGTCATACATGGTCACCTGGTTCTTCGACGGGGTCATGCCCAGGTTCTTGGCGATGTCGTCCGGATACGCCAGGTCCAGCATGCGGCGGATCTCTTCTTCGTTCGCGCCGTCAAACACTGGCGTGGCGAATGGCACACCTTTTTTCAGATTCTCGGCCAGTTTCATGATCTCTTCATCATCAAACTTGTCCAGATCTTCCGCGCGGCCATTGTCGTTGTAGATCGTCGTCAGATACTTGCGCATTTGCTCGACCTTGGTTTGCGCCTTCAGCATTTCGCCGATGCGGATACCCAGACCCTTGGCAGCCCAGCCCAAGTGAGTCTCGAGAATCTGACCAACGTTCATCCGCGAAGGAACGCCCAGCGGGTTCAGCACAACGTCGGCTGGCGTGCCGTCGGCCATGTATGGCATGTCTTCCACAGGAACAATACGGGAAACCACACCCTTGTTACCGTGGCGACCTGCCATCTTGTCGCCCGACTGCAGGCGGCGTTTCACGGCCAGGTACACCTTGACCATTTTTTGCACGCCTGGTTGCAGCTCATCGCCTTGCGTCAGTTTCTTGCGCTTCTCTTCGAAGGCCAGGTCGAACTGGTGACGCTTCTCGTTGATCGATTCCTTGATCGCTTCGAGCGCTACCGCTGCATCGTCATCCGCAGGGCGGATGTCGAACCAGTGGTATTTGTCCAGATCGGCCAGGTAGTCCTTGGTGATCTTGGCGCCTTTGGCCAGCTTTTTAGGGCCGCCGTTGACAACTTTGCCGATCAGCATTTTTTCCAGACGCTGGAAGGCATCGCCTTCGACGATACGCATCTGATCGTTCAGATCCAGACGGAAGCGTTTCAGTTCGTCATCGATAATTTGCTGAGCGCGCTTGTCGCGCACGATGCCTTCACGCGTGAAGACTTGCACGTCGATCACGGTACCGATCATGCCCGAAGGCACGCGCAGCGACGTATCTTTTACGTCCGAAGCTTTTTCGCCGAAAATCGCGCGCAGCAGCTTCTCTTCCGGGGTCAGCTGGGTTTCGCCTTTAGGCGTCACTTTACCAACCAGGGTATCGCCGGCTTGTACTTCAGCGCCGATGTAGACGATACCGGACTCATCCAGACGTGCCAGCTGATTTTCAGCCAGGTTCGAGATGTCGCGCGTAATTTCTTCCGCGCCCAGTTTGGTGTCGCGCGCAACGACCGACAACTCTTCGATGTGAATCGACGTGTAGCGGTCGTCCTTGACGACGTTTTCCGAGATCAGGATCGAATCTTCGAAGTTCAGACCATTCCATGGCATGAAAGCCACGGTCATGTTCTGGCCCAGTGCCAATTCACCCAGGTCGGTCGATGCGCCATCGGCGATCACGTCGCGCTTGGCAACACGGTCGCCCACTTGCACGATAGGACGCTGGTTGATGTTGGTGTTCTGGTTCGAACGGGTGTACTTGATCAGGTTGTAGATGTCGACGCCCACTTCACCGGCGGTGGCTTCGTCATCGTTGACGCGAATCACGACACGGCCCGCATCGATGTAATCGACGATACCGCCACGCAAGGCTTGCACGGTGGTGCCCGAGTCGACCGCAACGGTGCGTTCGATACCGGTACCGACCAGCGCTTTTTCCGGACGCAAGCAAGGCACAGCCTGGCGTTGCATGTTGGCGCCCATCAATGCACGGTTCGCATCATCGTGTTCGAGGAACGGAATCAGCGAGGCAGCGACGGAAACGATCTGGCCTGGCGCCACGTCCATGTACTGGATGCGCTCCGGGGAGACCAGGATGGTTTCGCCGGCTTCACGGGCCGAGACCAGTTCATCGGACAGCGTGCCTTCATCGCTGATGGTCGCATTCGCCTGAGCGATGATGTAGCGGCCTTCTTCGATGGCGGACAGGTAGTCGATCTGATCGGTGATCTTGGAACCTTCGACCTTGCGGTACGGGGTTTCCAGGAAGCCGTATTCATTCAGGCGGGCATACAGAGCCAGCGAGTTGATCAGACCAATGTTCGGACCTTCCGGTGTCTCGATCGGGCAGACGCGGCCGTAGTGGGTCGGATGCACGTCGCGCACTTCAAAGCCGGCGCGTTCGCGTGTCAGACCGCCGGGTCCCAGAGCCGATACACGGCGCTTGTGGGTAATTTCCGACAGAGGATTGGTTTGGTCCATGAACTGCGACAGCTGGGACGAACCGAAGAACTCGCGAATCGCAGCCGAAATCGGCTTCGAGTTGATCAGGTCGTGCGGCATCAGGTTGTCCGCTTCGGCTTGGCCGAGGCGTTCCTTGACGGCGCGCTCAACACGCACCAGGCCGGCGCGGAATTGATTCTCGGCCAGTTCGCCCACGCAACGTACGCGACGGTTACCCAGGTGATCGATATCGTCGACTTCGCCGCGGCCATTGCGCAGTTCCACCAGGATCTTGATCACGGCCAGCACGTCTTCGTTCGACAGGGTCATGGCGCCGGTCAGTTCATCGCGGCCAATGCGGCGATTGAACTTCATGCGGCCCACGGCCGACAGGTCGTAGCGGTCCGAGTTGTAGAACAGGCCATTGAACAGCGCTTCAACGGAGTCTTCCGTTGGCGGTTCGCCTGGACGCATCATGCGGTAGATCGCCACTTTCGCAGCCATCTGGTCGGCGGTGTCGTCGATACGCAGGGTTTGCGAGATGTAGGCGCCTTGATCCAGGTCGTTGGTGTACAAGGTCTGGATTTCGGAAATGTTGGCATCGCGCAGGCGACCCAGCAAGTCTTCCGTCAGCTCATCGTTCGCGGAGGCGACGACTTCACCGGTGTCGCCATCGACGATGTTCTTCGCCAATACGCGGCCCAGCAGGTAATCTTCCGGTACGGAAATGTGCTTGATGCCGGCAGCTTCGATATCACGCACGTGCTTGGCGTTGATACGCTTGTCTTTCAGCACCAGGGTCTTGCCCGACTTGTCGACGATGTCAAAGCGCGCCACTTCGCCGCGCAGACGTTCGGCGACGAATTCCATTTCCGCGCCTTCGGAGCGCAGGTTGAAATTGTCGAAGACAAAGAAATTGGCCAGGATTTGCTCATGCGACATGCCGATGGCTTTGAGCAGGATCGTCACTGGCATCTTGCGGCGGCGGTCGACGCGGAAGAACAGGATGTCTTTCGGGTCGAACTCGAAGTCCAGCCACGAACCGCGGTAAGGAATGATACGCGCGGAGAACAGCAGTTTACCGGACGAGTGAGTCTTGCCGCGGTCGTGCTCGAAGAACACGCCAGGCGAACGGTGCAGCTGGGAAACGATAACCCGCTCCGTGCCGTTGATCACGAACGAACCGGTGGTCGTCATGAGCGGCAATTCGCCCATGTAGACTTCCTGTTCCTTCATCTCTTTGACGACAGGCTTGGTTGGCGATTCCTTGTCCAGGATCACCAGGCGCACTTTCGCGCGCAGCGGCGACGCGAACGTCAGGCCACGTTGTTGACATTCTTTGACGTCGAAGGCAGGATCGCCCAGGACGTACGACAAGAATTCGAGACGCGCAAAACCATTGTGCGACACGATAGGGAAAATCGAAGTGAAAGCCGACTGCAGGCCATCATTCTTGCGGCCGGACGGTGCTATGTCCTCTTGCAAGAAGCTATGATAAGACTCGAGCTGGGTCGCCAGCAGGAACGGAACGTGGTGAACGTTGGCGCGCTTCGCGAATGATTTGCGAATGCGTTTCTTCTCAGTAAATGAGTAGTGCATGGACACTCCGTGAGTGACAGAAAGGATAGAAAATTCAGGTTTTGCAAGTGTTCGTTTGCACCGCTGCGTGTGACACAGACGAAACCTCAAGGCTCTGCTTTCCGGCTTGAATCGAATAAAAACTGCTGCTACAACTACATGACAAATACGATGCAGACGACAAAGGAGCCAAAGTCGGATTTCCCCCCTTGCGAGGGGAAACCTCAGACTTTGACTCGGGCGCTAACTGCCGCCGGTACAGATATTACTTGATCGAAGCGGTTGCGCCGGCTTCTACCAGTTTCTTCTGTGCTGCTTCAGCGTCAGCTTTCGACACTGCTTCTTTCACAGTTTTTGGTGCGCCATCGACCAGGTCTTTAGCTTCTTTCAAGCCCAGGCCGGTGATTTCGCGAACTGCTTTAATGACGCCAACTTTGTTTGCGCCGAAGCTGTCCAGGATGACGTTGAATTCGGTTTGTTCTTCAGCAGCAGCTGCTGGGCCTGCTGCAGGACCGGCCGAAGCCATCGCTGCTGCGGACACGCCGAATTTTTCTTCGAATGCTTTAACCAGGTCGTTCAGGTCCATTACGGACATGGCGCTAACTGCTTCCAGGATATCGTCTTTGCTAATTGCCATTTTGAAACTCCTAAATTTATTACGTTAGTTACATCAGATTGGTACTGAGAGAAAAAAGCGCGCGCAATTAAGCGGCTGCTGGGGCTTCTTCTGCTGCTGCTTCTTCTGCAGGAGCTTCGGCGCCTTCGCCTTTTTTCGCTGCCAGGGCAGCCAGACCACGTGCAAAGCCCGAAACCGGAGCCAGCATAACGCCCAACAACTGCGAAATGAGAACTTCACGGCTAGGAATGCTCGCCAACGCGGTGACAGCAGCTGTATCCAGCGGCTTGCCTGCGTAGTTACCTGCTTTGATGACCAGTTTGTCGTTGGTTTTAGCGAAGTCAGCGATGACTTTAGCTGCTGCAACGGCATCGGCCGAGATCGAGTAGATCAACGGGCCGGTCATGGCATCTGCCAGGCTGGCGAATGCGGTACCTTCAACGGAGCGACGAGCCAGAGTGTTTTTCAACACACGCAGGTACACGCCTTGGGCACGCGCTTTAGCACGCAGTTGCGTCAAGTGACCAACCTGGATGCCACGATATTCGGCCACGACGATCGTTTGCGCATTTGCTACTTGTGCGGAAACTTCGGCGACGACGGCCTTTTTGTCATTCAGATTGAGACTCACGGTCAACCTCCTTAAATGATGTTCGGCAATCACAACCGAGTGGTTGAGCGCCTTGCATCGGTTCGAACACGGCGTCCGAAGTCAAGAAGTACTAAACTGAGCGGATGGATTCACGCAGCATGAGGACTACAAAACTTGTTCGGGTACACCATCTGCGTTGGGCACTTGCCGTTGCCGGCAAGCCTATTAACCTTCTGCATGTGCGATCGCAGTCGGCCCAACGGTCTTTGATTGTCTGCCTGCCTGGTGCGAACACCGGGCAGACAGCCCAAAGATGCGCCCGCGGCGCCCGAAGGCGCCACAGGACTTGATTCTTTACTTAAGCTGCCAGGCTAGTCTGGTCAACACGGACGCCAGCGCCCATGGTCGACGACAGCGAAACTTTGCGCAGGTACACGCCTTTGCTCGATGCTGGCTTGGCTTTGTTCAGTGCGTCGATCAGTGCGACCAGATTCGATTTCAGATCTGCGTCAGCGAACGATTTACGGCCGATGGTAGCGTGGATGATACCGGATTTGTCGGTACGGTACTGAACTTGACCGGCTTTCGCGTTTTTCACGGCGGTAGCGACGTCAGGAGTAACAGTGCCAACTTTCGGGTTAGGCATCATGCCGCGTGGGCCCAGGATCTGACCCAGGGTACCAACGATACGCATGGTATCTGGCGAAGCGATAACGATATCGAAAGGCATGTCGCCGGCTTTGATACGCTCAGCCAGGTCTTCCATACCAACGATGTCGGCGCCAGCTGCTTTAGCAGCTTCTGCTTTTTCGCCCGACGCAAAAACTGCCACGCGTACGGTTTTGCCGGTACCAGCTGGCAGCACGACGGAGCCGCGCACCACTTGGTCGGATTTCTTAGGATCAACACCCAGTTGTACCGATACGTCGATCGATTCATTGAACTTGGCCGTTGCGCACTCTTTGATCAGAGCGACAGCGTTGTCGAAAGCGTACACTTTGGTACGGTCGACTTTGGCTTTCAAAGCCTTGATACGTTTGGATAACTTAGCCATTATACAACACCTTCCACCGTGATACCAATCGAACGAGCGGAACCAGCGATGGTGCGTACAGCAGCATCCATGTCGGCAGCGGTCAGATCAGGGGTTTTCAATTTAGCGATTTCTTCAGCTTGTGCGCGGGTCAGCGTACCGACTTTGTCGGTATGTGGCTTCGGCGAACCTTTGGTGATCGCAGCAGCTTTTTTGATCAGGTAGGTTGCTGGAGGCGTCTTCATCACGAACGTGAAGGACTTGTCCGCAAACGCGGTGATCACGACTGGAATCGGCATGCCTGCTTCCAGACCTTGGGTCTGTGCATTGAAGGCTTTGCAGAATTCCATGATGTTCAGACCACGTTGACCCAGAGCTGGACCGATTGGTGGGGATGGGTTTGCTTTACCAGCTGGTACTTGCAGCTTGATAAAACCAATGATTTTCTTTGCCATGATGGCTCCTATCTTGGATTGAGTAGTAGCGCCCCGCCGATCCTACCCTGGCGGGGCTCCTCTGACCGGATTTTGCTGATACAACCGCAACGCTCCTGGTGGCGCTTGATACAGACTTAAACTTTTTCGACCTGGCCGAATTCGAGCTCTACCGGAGTAGCGCGACCGAAGATGGTGACCGAGACGCGCACTTTGGATTTCTCGTAATTGACTTCTTCGACATTGCCGTTGAAGTCGGTGAACGGACCATCCTTGATGCGCACCTGCTCGCCCACCTCGTACAAGGTTTTTGGACGGGGCTTTTCAACACCTTCCTGCATCTGCTTCATGATGCCGTCGATTTCGCGCGCGGAGATCGGCGTCGGCTTGTTCGACTTGCCACCAATGAAACCGGTAACCTTGCTGGTGTTCTTGACCAAGTGCCAGCTCTCGTCCGTCATTTCCATTTCAACCAGCACATAGCCGGGATAGAAACGACGTTCGGTGACGGACTTCACACCATTCTTGACTTCGACCACTTCTTCGATCGGCACCAGGATCTGGCCGAACTGGTCTTGCATGCCCGCGCGCTCGATGCGCTCGGTCAGTGCGCGCATGACGCTTTTTTCCATGCCGGAATAAGCATGCACGACATACCAGCGCTTGCTGCTGACTGGCACGCTCAGCGCGGCACCAGTGTCCGCTACCGGAGCGTCGCCCGGAACGGACTCGTCCGCCGCTTCATCATGCACATTTTCGCTCATTATTTTTTCCAACCCAGAATTACGTCATACAACAAAAACTCGAGCAATTTATCCGTGCCCCACAGGAAAATCGCCATGACCAGCACAAAGGCAAACACGATCGCAGTAATCTGCGTGGCTTCTTTGCGGGTAGGCCAAACGACTTTCTTGGTTTCGCGCACAGCTTCTTTGGCGAAATTGAGAAATTCACGGCCGGTCGTCGAGATATACAAGAGTGCAACAGCAATAACCAAACCAGCCACAAGCGCGCTTGCACGCACCAGAGCTGGTTGGCCTGCCAGGTAATAAAACCCGACTACTCCTGCAATCGCAGCCACTATTGCCAGCGCGACTTTTATCTTGTCACTCGACGTGCTAACGGTTTGCACGGATTGATTTGACATTTTTCTACTTTCGGTGCCCTGCACCTTGACGGTGGCAGGGACGGAGGGCATCGAACCCCCAACCTTCGGTTTTGGAGACCGACGCTCTGCCAATTGAGCTACGTCCCTACGTAAAACTTTCGAGGAGTGCTATTCTACCACCCAGGACGCCCCAGGTGGAAGCATAACATTTCCTTATGCGAGGATTTTTGCAACCACGCCGGCGCCGACGGTACGACCGCCTTCACGGATAGCGAAGCGCAGGCCTTCTTCCATCGCGATCGGGTTGATCAGCTTGACGGTGATCGACACGTTATCGCCTGGC
>NZ_LT607505.1:53180-59559 GCF_900095235.1 Janthinobacterium sp. UMAB-60 | reverse complement strand
GTACAGGGCGCGGCCCGTCAGCGCCAGGCCGCGCACGCCAGGTACATCCCACTCCACGCCCGCATTGAGCTGTTGACGCGGCACGCCGATGGCGTCCTTGCCCTTGTTCGCCTGGTTTTGCACATTCACCTGTTCAGCATCGAGGAAGGTCAGGCCGCCCAGCAGGCGCAAGCCGCGCACGGGGCTGCCGAAAACGGACAATTCCAGGCCACGGTTGCGCTGTTCGCCAAAGACGCCGAAGGTGCCGTTGTCCACGTACGCCAGCGGCTGTTTGGTGGTGAACAGAGCGGCGCTCATCCCGATGCGGCCGCCGTCATATTTGACGCCGATTTCCTTCTGTTTCGATTTGTATGGCGCAAAGACCTGGCCGATATTGTTCGTCACGCCGAAGCCGCCCGCCACGGCGCCTTTCTGCAAGCCTTCTATATAGTTGGCATACACGGACAGTTCCTTGCTGGGGCGGTACACGAGGCCCGCCAGCGGCGTGGTGGTGCTTTCGCTGTAGCCGGGAGCCGTCTGCTTGCCCGTGTCATAGTCGTAGCTGTCGTCCTTGATGGTCTGGCGGCGCAAGCCCACTGTCAGCAGCACGCTGTCGTCGGCGAAGCCCATGGTGTCGGCCACGGCAAAGCTGGACAGGATGCTGCGCGACGTCACCAGCGGATTGTCCAGCTTGCCGCCAACATACAGGGTGGCGGCCGGCGGCACTGCATTGAACGGCGCATCGATGCTGGCATTGAAGTTGCCGCTCATGCCGTAGGCGTTGCGCGATTGCGACCAAAAGCTCGACGCCGTGGCGCTGAGGCTGTGGCTGACGCTGCCCGTGACGGCTTTGCCGCGCACGCCGATCTCGCCCGTGCGCACCGTGTCGCGGCGTTCATTGTCGAAACGGTAAGCCGTGCCGCTGCCATCCGCGCTGGCGACCGTGGGCACGGCCAGCACGTTCGATTCATTGCCGCTGCGCGCACCTAGCGCGGCCCAGGCCACCACATCCTTGGCAATATCGTATTCTCCGCGCAGGGTACCGAAGGTGTCGCGTTCGTTCGAATGCGTCCAGTCCTGGGCGAAATTGCGACTGGCGTCGGGCGCGGCCGGGATCGCCAGGCCGGGCGCCACATTCACACTGGGACGCGGCGCCGTCAGTTTATGGTCCTGGTAGCCGGCATCAGCCGACAGGCGGAAGCCGCGGCCACGGTAATCGGCGCCGATGGAAAAGACGCTCAGTTCGCGCTTTTCACGGTCGACGGCCGTATCGCCGTCGCGCCGCGCCGCATTGATGCGGATGCCCGTATTGTTGTCTGGGCCGAAGCGGCGCGCGATATCGGTGGCCACATATGCCTGGCCGCCGCTTTCCACGCCCACCGTCACTTGCGTCAGCGACGCATTCGGCGCCCGCTTGGGCAGCAGGTTGATGGCGCCGCCAATGCCGCCGCCGCCCGGCGCCGCGCCATTGATGAAGGTATTCGCGCCACGGAACACTTCCACGCGCTCGAGCAGCTCGGAGGCGACAAACTGGCGCGGCAGCAGGCCGTACAGGCCGTTATACGCGAGGTCGTCCGAATTCACGGGGAAGCCGCGGATCATGTACATTTCCTGGAAATTGCCGAAACCGCGCGTGACGCGCACGCCCGGATCGTTTTGCAGCACATCGCCCACACCTTGCGCCTGCTGGTCCTGGATCAGCGCCTGCGTGTAGTTGAGGCTATTGAACGGCGTGGCCATCATGTCCACGTTGCCCAGCAAGCCCAAACGTCCGCCGCGCGCCACCTGGCCGCCCGCATACGCTTTCGACAAGCCTTCCGCCGACGCGTCGGCCGATGCATTCACGACCACCGTGGGCATGGTTTGCGCGCCGCTGTCTGCCGGCGTGTTCTGTGCGTGGGCGGTGGTGCTGGCCAGCAGGAAGGCGGCCAGGGCGAACGGAGTAGGGGCGAGGCGGAAAGTGCGCATGGTGTTATCTGGATATTAATGAGAATGATTATCATTATATTCCAGCATGGCCCGTTGCGTGGGAAAGTGTGAGAATGTCATAAATAAAGTCGCCATTCGTACAACACCCGGCAAGCCAGGGCACTGGAATCTGGCGGAAAAAGGCGCGCCAGCCGATACATTGTGGATTTATTAATGCCTACGGTCAAGTTTCGCTAAAATACGCCATCGCGCCCGGCGCCCACAGGAAACCGCATGCCATTGCTCCGTCATCTACCGTCCGTCTCCATGCGCCTGCGGGATGGCCTGAGCCTGAAAGGCGCGGCCGTCGCGCTGATCCTGGCCATGCATGTGCTGGGCCTGTATTTCCTGCTCTTGCCGGCGCGGCAACTCAAGCAATACACGGAAGTGGCTTTCATGACCCTGCTGCCGTCCCGTCCGATGCCGCAGACGCCGCCGATGGCCTTGCCGCTGCCCATGCCGGCTCGCTTGCCGCGCGCGCGGGCCAGTGTGCCGCCTGTCATCCTTGCACCACCGGCCGTGGCTGCGGAAGCCATCACGGCGCCCGCCGAGGATTTCCCCGCCGCGCCCGCCACGGCGCCATCCACAGCGGACCTGCGCACGCGCGCCCGGCTGGCGGCGGGGGCCGCCGACAAGGCCCTGCGTGGCGAACTGAAACAAGACCAGCCTTGGCTGGCCGCAGCCGACCTGAAGAGCGAAAGCAGCTTCCAGAAACTGGTCGCCTCCGCCTGGCGCGGCGGCCCCGTCATCCGCGTGGAGGAATACCTGACGGCCGATGGCCGGCCCGCCACGCGCGTCGTCAGCGCCGTCGGCGCCACGTGCTATGGCCTGGATGCGAACCCGGGCGCGGGCGCCGACCCGTTCAAGACGGGCGGCAAGGTCAAACGCGTGCCTTGCCCGGGTTGAGGCGATCTGACAATCGTTGTGGCGGTGCTTGTCGGCTTACGCATGGCGTAAGGGTGATACATGCCAGGAGATCGCGCGCCGGACCGCGCTCTAGCTGCGTAGGTCAGATTAGCGCAGCGTAATCTGACAGGCTGCGGACTAAGCCGACCTACGATTGAATCGGGTAGTCCCACGCAGGAAAAGACCGCGCGGCGGGCAGGGTTTTAGGGGCGGTAACAGGCGATGCCATCCCCCCGCAGGGTCGCAAATATGCTAAGTTGCGTCTGCAAATCTTGCCGATACCGACCCAGGACGCCCATGCCCCCCGAACTCCTCATCCTCGCTCCCAGTCCTTCGGCTGCCGTCAACGCGCAGCTGGACCAGCAATATACGTGTCATCACGCCTGGCAAGTGCCGGCGGACGAGCGCCACGCCTGGCTGGCCGAGCGGGCGCCGGCCATCCGCGCCGTCGTCACGACGGGCGCGCTGGGCTTGAACGCCGCCGACATGGCCTTGCTGCCCTCTTTGGAAATCGTCGCCGTCAACGGCGTGGGTCTCGACGGCGTGGCGCTCGACCTGGCGCGCGAGCGGGGCATCGCCGTCACCACCACGCCGAACGTGCTGACGGACGACGTGGCCGACGTGGCGCTGGCCTTGCTGCTGGCCAGCGCGCGGCATATCGTGGCGCTCGACCGTTTCGTACGCGATGGCGGCTGGGAACGGCGCGAGGCCATCGCCCCCGCGTCCAGCCTGCGCGGCAAGACGGCCGGCATCTTCGGCTTCGGCCAGATCGGGCAAGCCATCGCGCTGCGCCTGGCTGCCTTCGGCATCCACGTGCGCTACTTCCAGCCCCGCGTCATCACGGGCACATCCGTGCCGCGCGCGGAGTCCTTGCTGGCCCTGGCGCAGGAAAGCGATTACCTCTTTGTTTGTGCGCCGGGCACGCCGGCCACGCGCCAGAGCGTCGACCGCACGGTGCTCGACGCGCTCGGTCCGCAAGGCACCCTGATCAATATCGCCCGTGGCGCGCTGATCGATGAAGTGGCCCTGATCGCCGCCTTGCAGGATGGCCATCTGGGCGCGGCCGGTCTCGACGTATTCGCGGACGAGCCGCGCGTGCCAAACGCCTTGCGCGCCTTGCCGAACGTGGTACTGACGCCCCACGTGGGCAGCCTGACCGTGGAAACGCGCCATGCAATGGGGCAACTGGTGGTCGATAACCTGGCGGCGCACTTTGCCGGCTTGCCCCTCTTGACGCCAGTGAAATTGTAAATACCCCCGATTGATCGGTTTACTCGTATGAATGAAAGAGATTTATGGAATTGAGAAAATCGCTGTTGCGCACGCGCGGCGGGCAAGACAGCGGCAAGGTGGGCATGATCGAGCTGTTCTTCGACCTCGTGTTCGTGTTTGCTGTCACGCAACTGTCGCACGGCTTGCTGGCGCATTTGAGCGCCATGGGCTGGCTGCAGACGGGCTTGCTGCTGATGGCCGTCTGGTGGGTGTGGATTTTTACCTCGTGGATCACGAACTGGCTCGACCCCGAGCGCATTCCCGTGCGCATCAGCCTGTTTGCGCTGATGCTGGGCGGCCTCATCATGTCGGCCTCGATACCGGAAGCGTTCGGCACGCGGGGCCTGGGCTTTGCGCTCGCCTATGTCGCCATGCAGGTGGGCCGCCCCCTGTTCGCCTGGTGGGCCGTGCGCCATGAAGCACTGGCGCGCCGCCGCAATTTTCAGCGCATCACGCTGTGGGCCGTGCTGTCCGGCATCTTCTGGATCGCCGGCGGCATCGCGTCGCCCGAACAGCGCATCTTCTGGTGGGCCGCGGCCCTGCTGATCGATTTGGCGGGACCATGGATGCTGTTCGGCATGCCCGGCCTGGGCCGCTCGACGACGGCCGACTGGGACGTCGACGGCAGCCACATGGCCGAACGCTGCGGCCTGTTCGTCATCATCGCCCTCGGCGAATCCTTGCTGGTGACGGGCGCCACCTTTGCGGGCCTGGAATGGACAGCCGGCAACTGGCTGGGCTTTTTGTCGGCCCTGGTCGGCAGCATCGCCATGTGGTGGATTTATTTCGACACGGGCGCCGAGGCGGGCCACCACCGCATCGCGCACTCGAAAGACCCGGGCCGCATCGCGCGCAAGGCTTACACGTATATCCACGTGCTGATCGTGGGCGGCGTGATCGTTTCCGCCGTAGCCGATGAGCTGGCCCTCGTGCATCCGGACGAAGCGAGCTTCGCCGGCATCAGCGCCTTGCTGGGCGGCCCGATCCTGTATCTGCTGGGCAATGCGCTATTCAAATGGGTCAGCAGCGACCGCGCCACGCCGCCGCTGTCGCATCTGCTGGGCATCTTGATCATCCTGGCGCTGATCCCGATGGCCTACGGCCGCCTGTATTCACCGTTGACCCTGGCCTGCATCACCAGCTGCGTGCTGGTATTGGTGGCCGTGTGGGAACATATGGCGCTGCGCCGCCCGCCACCGGAGATCGATCCTTGACGTCTGCCTGACCTTAGCCGGGCGGTGTGATGCCGTCCGGATCGCTGCGCGCATCGAGTTGCAGCTGCAAGAATGCCAGGTCCAGCCAGGCGCCGAACTTGGTGCCGACCTGGCGCATCAATCCCACTTCCTCGAAACCCAGCTGCTTGTGCAGGGCGATCGAGCCGGCATTGCCCGCCTCGATGCCCGCCACCATCACGTGCTTGCCCAGGCCGCGCGCCCGCGCGATCAATTCCCCCATCAAGGCCTTGCCGACGCCGGCGCCACGGCGATCGGCGCGCACGTACACGGAATGCTCGACCGTATGGCGGAAACCCTCGAACGGGCGCCAGTCGCCGAACGAGGCGTAGCCAGCGACAGTTCCTTCCGCATCGCTGGCGACGAGCACCGGATAGCCGGCCCGCTGGCGCTCGGCCAGCCAGGCGGCGCGGTTGGCCGCATCGACCGTCCGTTCATTCCAGATGGCCAGGGTGTTGCTGACGGCATCGTTGTAGATGGCCGTGATGGCCTCGATGTCGCCCGCGTGGGCATCGCGTATGTGCATGTTGATCTCCTTGCTAGTCGTCTACTATAATGGACAAATCATAGATTCCCGCTCACGTCTTGTCCAATAGAATTCGAATGGAAGCCGATACATGTCCACTAAACCAGACGAATTGAACCAGCGCATCGGCGCCCGGGTGCGCCTTGAGCGGGAAAACCTGGGCTGGTCGCTGACGCAGCTGGCGGCCCGCTCGGGCGTGTCGCGCGCGATGGTGCACAAGGTGGAGCGGGGCGATTGCAGCCCCACGGCGACCTTGCTGGCGCGCCTGTCGGGTGCCTTCGGCCTGAGCATGTCCGAACTGATCGCCCGCGCCGAAATGCGCACGGGGCGCTTGCTGCGCAAGCTTGAGCAGCCCGTGTGGGTCGATCCGCAGAGCGGCTATGTGCGGCGGCATGTGTCACCCGCATCCGACATGCCGCTCGACCTCGTGCATATTACCTTGCCGCCCGGCGCCGTGGTGGCCATGCCAGCCGCCGCCTATGTGGCGCGGCGACAA
>NZ_LT607505.1:51656-53142 GCF_900095235.1 Janthinobacterium sp. UMAB-60 | reverse complement strand
CTCGTCTTCATCGAAGGCGAGACCCGCCACGTGCTGGACGCGGGCGACTGCCTGGAACTGGGCCCGCCGGCCGACTGCGTGTTCAGCAATGAAACGGCCACCGCTTGCACCTACGCCGTGGCCGTATTGAAGAACTGAGGCTAAGCCAGCGCTACAGCGCGCAGCTGGGCGATGAAGGCGCGTGCGGCGGGCGCCTGTTCGTGGCGGCGGAAGGCCACGGCGATTTCCGAGCTGATCTGCGGCCCTTGCAGCTCGCGGAACACCACGCCGGGCAATTGCACGCTGGCCATCACGGAATGGGGCACGATGGCGCAACCCACGCCCAGCGACACTTCCGTCAGCACGGCCACCAGGCTGCCGGGGCGCGACACCACCTGCGCCGCAAAGCCGCCGCGCCGGCTCACTTCCAAGGTTCCCAGTTCCTGTTCCGGCACGATGAATGCCTGCTGCGCCAGCGCGGCCGGCCCCGCTATTTGCTGCAGGGCGAGCGGACTGTCGGCCTGCACGGCCAGCACGAAGCGGTCACGCAGCAACACCACGCTGTCCAGTCCGTCCGGCAAGTGCAGGGGCGGGCGCACGAAGGCCAGGTCCACGCGGCCCTGGTCCAGCAAGCCGGGCAGGGCATCCATCGCGTATTCGCGCGCACTGATATGGATGCCGGGGTGGCTGGCGCGAAAGCGGGCAAACTGATCTTGCAGCACGCCGGAATACGCGGCCGAGGCCACGTAGCCGATTTCCAGCCGGCCCAGCTCGCCCCGTCCCGCCCGGCGCGCCACGTCCTGCGCCTGCGCCAGCTGCGCCAGCGCGCGCGTGGCCTCGATGACGAACAATTCTCCGGCCGCCGTCAGCGACACGGCGCGCTTGCTGCGCTGGAACAGCCGCGTGCCCAGCAACTGTTCCGTTTCCTGCACCTGCTTGGTCAGCGCGGGCGGCGAGATGCCCAGCTCGGCGGCCGCCCGCGCGAAGTGCAGGCTGTGCGCGACGGCCAGCACACAGCGGAAGTGCCGCAATTCCATGTCTTTGTCTGTATTCACCATGGGTAAATTATAAGGCGCTTGTCTTATAACAGGAAATAATACCAGCCTGCTTAAAATACAGGCATGAAAAATGCCAACTGGACCTTATATACCTGCTCGGGCGTGTGCGCGCTGATCATGCTCGACACCAACGTGGTGGCCGTCTCGCTGCCCTCGATCGCCCGCTCGCTCAACGCCAGCTTCGTCGACGTGGAATGGGTGGTCAGCGCCTACATGCTGGCGTTCGCCTCGTTCCTGTTGCCGGCCGGCAGCATCGCCGACCGCCTGGGACGGCGCAAGGTCATGCTGCATGGCCTGGCCGTGTTCGCGCTGGCGTCCCTGCTGTGCGGCCTGGCGTGGACGCCGTTCGTGCTCAACGTGGCGCGCGCCATCAAGGGACTCGGTGCCGCGCTGCTGCTGACGTCCGCGCTGGCCGTCATCGGCCACACGTTTCACGCGGAAAAGGAGCG
>NZ_LT607505.1:45055-51620 GCF_900095235.1 Janthinobacterium sp. UMAB-60 | reverse complement strand
GGGCCTGGTCCGTGTGGGGCGCGGCCATGGGCGCGGCCATGACGGTGGCGCCGCTGCTCGGTGGCCTGGTCACGAGCGCCATCAACTGGCGCTGGATTTTCTACCTGAACCTGCCCGTCGTCGCCATCCTGATGTGGCTGGTAGGCAAGCACGTGGACGAGTCGAAGGATGCCTCCAACGCCAGCTTCGACCCGGCGGGCGCGCTGCTGTTCTCCGCCGGCCTGTTTTGCATCATCTGGGGCTTGATCGACGCCAGCGTGGCCGGCTGGTCCAGCCATGCCACCATGCTGCGCTTTGCGGCCGGCGCGGCGCTGCTGGTAGTCTTCGTGCTGGTGGAACGGCGCCAGCGCGCACCGATGGTCGATTTGTCCCTGTTTGGCCGGCGCGTGTTCGTCGGCGCCGTGCTGGGCATGTTCGGCTACGCCATCGCCGCGCAAGTGATGATGACCTTTTTGCCGCTGTACCTGCAGAACGGTTTCGGCTTTTCCGCCGTGCTGGCCGGCTGCGCCATGCTGCCGTTCGCCGTCGCCATGGTGGTGTTGTCAAGGCTGGCGCCGCGCGCCATGC
Source organism: Janthinobacterium sp. UMAB-60 (assembly GCF_900095235.1). Classification (NCBI taxonomy): domain Bacteria; kingdom Pseudomonadati; phylum Pseudomonadota; class Betaproteobacteria; order Burkholderiales; family Oxalobacteraceae; genus Janthinobacterium; species Janthinobacterium sp. UMAB-60. The sequence continues at coordinate 51,053 of NZ_LT607505.1, read as the reverse complement.
GGGTGCTCGATGACCGCGGCATATTGGTGACGGGCTTGCTGATCGTCGCCGCGGGCAACGTCGCCACGGCGCTGGCCGCCGCCAGCCTGCAGTACGGCTGGGTGGCGGCCGGCATGGTCGTCACGGGCGCGGGCGCCGGATTGCTCAACGGCACGACGCAGAAGGCCATCCTCGCCTGCATTCCCCGCGAACGCACGGGCATGGGTTCCGGCATCAGCACCACCACGCGCTTTGTCGGCATCGTGCTGGCCGTGGGCGCGCTGGGCGCCGTGCTGGCCATGCGCACGGCCGCCTCGTTCGAGAAACTGGCGTGGTTGCACGGCTTGAAGGCCTCGCCCGAGATGATCGGGCGCATCGTCGCCGGCAACGCGGCCGACGCCTTCGGCCAGTTGCCGCCCGCGCTGCAAGCCGTGGCGCAGGAAGCGGCCCGGCACGCCTTCATCGACGGTTTTGCCAGCGTGCTCTACCTGGCCGGCGGGCTGGCGGCCGTGGTGGCGGCGCTGGTGTTCGTGCTGGCCAGGCCGCTGGAAAAAGTGTAACTGTTCAGCAATATTCAAGTACACAGCCTCCGCTTGTAATATGATGCCATCGAGCAATACATGGCAATCATATAACTATCGCAGGGAGTAGCATGCGCAGAAAACGCATTATCGTGACCAGCGTGCTGGTCGCCGTCATCGGCGTGGCCGCTCCCCTGAGCCTGGCCTTTTACCTGTCGTCCGTGCGCGCCGAGCAGGGCGAGCAGGAACGCCTGCGCCTGCTCGCCGGCTACGCGCTCGAGCGCGCCCACCGTTCCATCGCCTCGGCCAGCGCCGCCCTGCGCAGCGCCGATGCGCTGGGCCTGGCGCCGTGCTCGGAAGCGCATATCCAGCAATTGCGTCGCATCACCATCACCACGCGCAGCATCGACGATATCGGCTATGTGGAAAACGGCTTGCTCAAATGCAGCTCCACGGGCATGGAGGACAAGCGCATCGCCGTCACGCCCGCCGATTTCACCCTGGCCAACGGCATGGGCATCGATTTCAACCTGCGCCCCGTCGTCAGCGGCGGCAAGCGCATGGTGGGCCTGTCCTACGGCGCGTATAAAGTGCTGATCGATCCCGTGCGCTTTTCCGACGTCATCGTCGACAGCGATATCCAGATGGCCGTGGCCATCGGCCGGGGCGGCGTGCTCGACACCTTGCACCATCCCGACCCGGCCCAGGTGCAGGCCCTGCTCGCCGGCCAGCCAGCGGCGGACGGCAGCATCCATGCGACGCTGTACCGCGATGGCTTGACGGCCGTCATGATCGAACCGCGCAGCAAGCTGAACGACAGGCTGCGGCGCGAGCAGCTGCTGCTTTTGCCGCTGGGCCTGCTAATGGCCGCCTTCATCGTCGGCATCGTCGTATGGCTGTCGCGTCGCCGGCTGTCGCTGCGCGGCGAACTGGAAACGGCGGTCGAGCGGCGCGAATTCTTTGTCCATTATCAACCCATCATCGCGCTCGACACGGGCGTGTGCGTGGGCGCCGAGGCGCTGATCCGCTGGCGCCGTCCCGACGGCAGCATGATACGGCCCGACCTGTTCATCCCCGTGGCCGAGGAAAGCGACCTCATCTTGCCCATCACGGACCAGGTGATCGCTTGCGTGATCGCCGACATGCGCGTCGCGCTGCTGGCCGACCGCGAGTTGCACATCGCCATCAACCTGTGCGCGAGCGATATCGAAACGGGCCGGGTGCTCGACGTGCTGGAGCGGGCATTGGCCGGCACGGGCATCGAGGCGCAGCAGATCTGGCTGGAAGCGACGGAACGGGGCTTCATCAACGTGGAAGCGGCCCGCGCCACCATCGACAAGGCCAGGGCGCGCGGCCACGCGGTGGCCATCGACGACTTCGGCACCGGTTATTCCAGCCTGTCGAGCCTGCAAAACCTGCCGCTCGACGCCCTCAAAATCGACAAATCCTTCGTCGACACCATCGGCACGGACGCCGCCACCAGCAGCGTCACGCCGCACATCATCGCCATGGCGCGCACCCTGAACATGCTGATCGTGGCCGAAGGTATCGAAAGCCAGGCCCAGGCCGACTATTTGCGCGAACGCAAGGTCGAATTCGGCCAGGGCTGGCTGTTCGCCAAAGCGCTGCCGGCCAGCGAATTTCTCGCCTTCTACGAAACCCGCCGCACGCCATCATCGACATGAAACAGACAAACTTCCCTTATCCCCTGCAGCCGTTGCGCGTGCCCGGCGGCTGGCACCTCACCGTCAACACCCTGTTCGAGGTGGAGCCGGGGCCAGACACCATGCAATGGTTCAGCAGCGCGCTGCTGCTGTGGGGCCATTGCCGCGACAGCGGTTACTGCTTCAATTCGCATTTCGAGCCCGAAGATGATCCGCAGGGTGAGTTCGTGCTGGAAATGGCCAAGGTGGAATACGACCGCCACGGCAAGATCGTCCCGGGCAGCGACGCTTTCCTGGGAGAATTCCGCACGCACAGCAAGGCGGCGTTTGTCGAGCGGGTCGAGCAATTCATGCAAGACCCGGCCGCCTGAGCGCTACGGCTTGCGCGGCAAGACCACGTCCTGCCCACCTTGCGTCAGCACGGCGCTGATGATCTTGCCTGCCGCATCGCGCGTAAACGCCAGTTCCGCCTCGATGGCGCGGAAGAAAAACTGGTCTTTCGCGCTGGCAAACAGGGGCGCCGAACCGACACCGGTGCCGGCCGCTTCCAGGCCATGCTTGCCCAAGGTCACCGTCAACGTAAACTCCGCGCCCAGCGGATATTCGCCCACGTACTCGGCCAGTGTTGCGCGCGGCAGTTCGATCGCGGCTTGCGGCTTTTTCAGCGGTGGCAAGGGCGTGCCGGGCAGCAAGGCGGACAAGCCCAGCGCATCGACGGTGCGCGCCGTATTCGTCAGCACCACCACGCCCCGCTTGCCATCCGTGGTAAATGCCGCATAGCTGGTATAGCCGCCCGTCTGGCCGCTGTGCCAGGCGTAGCTTTGTCCCTGCTGCTGCTCCAGCAGCCAGGCCAGGCCGATTTTGGTTTTGCTGTCCGGCGCCAGCGGACGCTGCGGCTGGAGCGCCAGCGCATACGGACGCAGCGGCTTGAACATGTACGCTTGCAGGTAGGCGACCATGTCGCGCGCGCTCGAATACACGCCGCCGGCCGGCGCCACCACGTTCAAATCCCAGGCGGGTGTGGGCTCGCCCGACAGCAGATGGCCAGGCGCCAGGCGCGCCAGCATGCCGTGCGTGGGCGTGTTCGAGGTCGAGCGCATGCCCAGCGGCACGGCGATGCGCGCTTGCAGCAGCGCCTCATAACTGCTGCCGGCCTGCGCCGCCAGGGCCGTGCCCAACACGGCATAGCCGATGTTCGAATAGTCAAATGCCGTGCCCGGCGCGTGCGGCAAATGGTAGGCTGCGAGAAACTGCCGCTGCTTCGCTTCCGTGTAGTCGGCATACGGGTTCGCCGGGTTCTTGGGCGCGAAGTTGTCCGGCAGGCGCGGCAACGCAGAATAATGCGTGGCCAGGTCGAGCAGGCTGATCGTCTTGCCGTCGAAGGCTGGTACCGTATAGCCGGGCAATAATGCCGCCACCGGTTCGTCGAGTCTGACCTTGCCCTTGACGACGGCGTCGGCCAGCAGCAAGGCCGTCATGGTCTTGGTGACGGAACCGATCTGGTAGACGGTATCGGCGCCCGGTTTGATGTGCTTGCCTGCATGGACGCTGCCAAAGCCGTACACGGCGCTGTGCTTGCCGTCGATGACGGCAATGACGATGCTCGGGTGCATGCCCGTGCGCGTGAGTTCCTCGGCGCGCTGGCGCACGGCGTCGTCGAGGGCAGGAGCGGCCAGGGCGGCGCTGCCGAGCAGGCAAAGGGGGAGGAGGGCGAAAGTGGGTGTCATGGGAACCTTGTCCAGGGTGGGCCGAATACATGCCGGCGCCTGGATGAGGTGGCTGGCATGCCCTGGGAAGGATACGGTGCCAACATGAAGGCCGCCTGAGTTTTATGGCACGCTTGCCAGTATGCTAAGGCTTGCGCTTGCCCGGCATCGCCTGGCCGTTCTGCTGCAGGACGACGCCCGTGATGGCGCCCTGGGCGTCGCGCTGGAATACCAGTTGCGCTTCGACCGCCTTGTAAAAGAAGGTGTCTTTCGCGCTGGCGTACACGGGCGCTTCGGGCTGGCCCGTGGCGCCCACCAGCAAGCCGTCGGGACCCTGGCGCACGCTGAGGATAAACGTGGGCGCCAGCGCATACTGGCCCGCATATTGGGCCAGTTCGGCCGGGGCGATGGCGATTTCTTTCGGCGCCGGGGCATTTGGCGGCGGCAGGCTGCCGGGCAGCAGCAAGCTCACGCCCAGCCCATCGACGTCGCGCGCCGTGCTGCTCAGCACCACCACGCCCCGTTTCCCGTCCAGGGTGTAGCCGGCAAAGCTGGCATAGCCGCCCGTCTGCCCGTTATGCCAGGCAAAAGGCTGGCCCTTGACCTGGTCGAGCATCCACGCCAGGCCGATCTTTTTCACGCCGTCGCCATCGCCTTCGCCGGCCAGCACCCGACGCGGCTGCACGGCCAGTTGCTGCGCGGGACTGGTCGCCCGCATGTACGATTGCATGTAGGCAATCATGTCGCGCGCGCTGGAACGCACGGCGCCGGCCCCCGCGATGGCCTGGAAATCCCAGTTCGCGGCTGGCTTGCCATCGGCCAGGTGGCCCGGCGCCAGACGCGCGCGCAGGGCGGGCGTCGTCACTGCCGAGCTGCTGGCCATGCCCAGCGGACGGAAAATGCGCGCTTGCAGCAGTTCTTCGTAAGACATATTGGCTTGCGTGGACAAGGCCGTGCCCAGCAAGCCATACGCCAGATTCGAGTATTCATACGCGGCGCCGGGCGCGCGCGCCAACGCATTGCCGGCCAAAAAAGTGCGCAACTGGCCTTCGGCATAGTCGGCGTAGGGATTGCGCATGTCCGCTGGCGCCAGGTTGGCGGGCAGGCGGGGCAAGCCGGAAAAGTGCGTGGCCAGCTGGCCTACAGTAATTTTCTGGCCCGCCAGCGCGGGGATGGCGTAGGCGGGCAGCAGTTCGGCCACCGGCTGTTCCAGCTGCGCCTTGCCTGCCACGATGGCGTCGGCCAGCAGCAGGCCCGTCATGGTTTTCGTCACGGAGCCGATTTCATACACGGTGTCGGCATCGGGCACGCCCTTGTCGCCGGGCCGCGCGCGGCCGAAGCCGTACACGGCGCTGTCCTTGCCGTCGATCACGGCGATGACCAGGCTGGCATGCTTGCCGTCACGCACCAATGTTTCCGCCCGTTCCCGCACGGCGGCATCGAGGGCGGGGGCGGCCAGGGCGGCGGCGCCGGACAGGGACAGGAGAGGCAACAGCAGGGTGCGCAAGCGTGGGAGCATCGTCGATTCCGTCAGGTAACTGATTGATGGGAATACAGCATAACAGTTCCACTGGAAAGATGGTCGTTTTGGCAAGATGGCGCGGTGATCATGGTCGCCAGCTGCGCGCGCATGTCGGCGGTCATGCTGAGCAGCAATTCGCCTCGCCGACGCGCATCGGCGCGTTTCTTGGACGGCACCTCGGCCATGTCCGGTACCCGGTAGGGCGCGCAGGGCAAGTGATAATTACCGTCGCGCATGCGCAGGGCGTGCAATTCCTGCCACGCCAGGTCGTAGTCGGCGGCGATATGGCGGCGCCTGCGCGCATTCAGGGCGATGCGGTTGTCATTGCAGACCAGGAACAGGTTGGTGCAGGCAAAAAAATCGCCGAAATCGCGCAGGGTCGCCACCATCAGGTTTTTCGGACGGCAACCGTGCAGCGCCCGCGTGGCTTCCTTGACAGCCAGCTTGCCCGCCTCCGAGCGCAAGCCTTGCAGCGCGCCCAGCTGCAAGGAGACGCCATCGGCGCGCGGCAGGAACAAAAAGCTGGCCAGGTACAGGGGCTGGCCGTCGCGCGTCAGGCGCAGGCACAATTCTCCTTCGCGGTAGCTGTCGTGGATGGCCGTCAGC
>NZ_LT607505.1:41941-44991 GCF_900095235.1 Janthinobacterium sp. UMAB-60 | reverse complement strand
CGCCTGCCACAGGAAGCGGTAGTGTCCTTCCAGCAAGGCCAGGCGATCCGCGCAACCGAGCTGGCGCGAGGCGTACGGGCGGTAAATCTTGAAGCGCAGACAAGGATGCAGCTGCGCCAGCGAGCTCAAGCCGGGCATGCTGTCCAGGAACGCTTGCCAGCGCGTGCGCTGACGGGGAAAGAACAGGGCGCCCAGCGCCGCTTTCAGGCGGTGGCCGCTGGCGGGAGGTGTTAGCACGGCGGGCGGCACGGCGGCGCCGTGGCGCAAAGTCAAAGCGATGTCATTCATGATTGAGCCGGTGAGGGCAGGCGCTGCACAATGAGAGCCTTGCCAATTTGAATGCTACGCGGGCCAGGTGAATTTCATATTAAGAAACGGGCGATGCGTCGACCGCAGCGCAAGCCGGTGACCAACGGTTACCTCTGGCGCCGCTGGAAACGGACACGCGCCGGGGCGCGGAAGTGCTAGGATGTGGCCTCGGTATCGCGCATGCGTTCACGGGCACAGGCAGGCCAGGAAAGGAGATCGCCGCCATGAAAAAAGCAGAGCCAAACATGCAATCCGAAGATGGTGCGGTGAGCGCCGAGTCCGCTACACGCCTGATCGACGCAAAAATCGCCTCGCTGGCCGACTGGCGCGGCGAAACCCTGGCCGCCGTGCGCGCGCTGATCCGCCAGGCGGACCCGGACGTGGTCGAGGAAGTCAAATGGCGCGGCGTGCCCGTCTGGTCGCACGCGGGCATGATTTGCACAGGTGAAACCTATCAACTGGCCGTCAAGCTCACCTTCTCCAAGGGCGCCGCCTTGCCCGACCCTGCCGGCCTGTTCAATGCCAGCCTGGAAGGCAACACGCGCCGGGCCATCGATATCCACGAAGGCGCGCATCTCGATGCCGCGGCATTCAAGGCGCTGATACGCGCCGCCGTGGCGCTGAATATGGCGCCGAAACCAAAACGGACTTCTACTTGAGACATTATCTGTATATCTGGCACGACCCGGCCGCGCGCATGATTGTCGCTTCCGGCATCGAATTCAAGGATCTGATTCCCGCGCTCCTGGACGCGGACGGCATCGTGCTGCGCAAGGGCGGCGCCGGCACGGCCAGGAAACCTGCCGCCTTCCAGACGCTGGCGCGGCAGCAACTGCCGGCCCTGGTCCAGGAAGACCTGTACGCCTGCGGCAGCCATGCCTGGGCCGATTACCGGGGCGCGCCGCCGGCCCCCGGCGATGCGGACGTGGCCACGCTGCTCGGCCACCATGGCGCGCTCGCGCCGCTGCCCGCCTTGCGCGGCCGCTTCCTCGCCTTTGCCCACGACGACGGCTGGTATCTGAAACTGTTTTACGGGGAATGGGACGACGTGGCGGCCTTGCTCGCCGGCACCATCTCTCCAGCGCTGGGCACGCTCGACATGGATGCACTGCAACGGGGAGGCGATGGCTACTGGCTGCAAGACGGCGTGGTCGACCTTGAATTGACAACCCACGACATCGACAGCGTGCTGAACCGCCGCCTGTGATCATCGGTTCGGATGCGGCCCCCGGCCCGTCCGGGAGCATCATATAGATCCCCCACTCTATAGATGGGCTCAAACATCGCGTTTCCCCTTGTTGTGCAGCGCCAGGTGCGCGGCCATGCCGGCATTGTCCCGCAGCAAGGCGTCGCGTTCTAGCGCCAGCGCGTCGGCGCGCTGCCGCGACGCCTGTGTATTTTCCGCCAGCATGTCGAGCTGCCTATCCTGCGCGGCCAGCGCCACCTTGGCGTCGTTCAGCGCCAGCAGGGCCGTATCGAGCTTGGCCAGCAGGGCGTCGGCGGACGCGGCGGCCTGCAGATATTGAAATTCGAACTGGTCGCGCTCGGGGCGCACGGTGGCCAGCGCGTCGCGGTCGGCGGCCGCTTCGCTGGATAAGCGCGTTTGCTCCGCCTGCAGCTGCGCCAGGCGCATGTCTTGCTGCACCAGGGTTGCTTGCTGGCCCTGCAAACGCTGCTGCAGCTGGGCGTTATCCTGCTCGAGACGGCTGATCCGTTGCTGCGCCTGCGCGCGTTCCTCGCTGCGCTGCGTGGCGGCCGCCTCCTGGTAATGGTCGAACTGCGAACGCACCTGCGCCAGTTGGCGGTTCAGGGCGGCGATTTCCTCGCCCCGGTCGGCCAGGCGCTGCGTCAGGCCCGCGTTGTCGCTGTGCAAGGTCGCCAAGGTGACGGCGCGAAAATGGTGTTCTTCCTTCAATTGCGCCAGCGCATGCTGGGTGGCGCGCAATTCCTGGGTGAGGGCGGCGCGCGCCTCCGTCAGTTTTAATCGTTCGCTTTCCGTCTTCTTCAGTGTTTCCAGCGCCGCGTCGCGTTCGGCGCGGTGTTGCCGCATGCCCGTTTCCAGCTGCTGCGCCACGTCGCGCTGCTGCTTTTCATAGACGCCGCGCATCGCTTCCATCAGTTCGGCCGGCAAGCCCGCCTCCGTTTTCACGGCGCCCGCCCCCTGAAACTCTTCCTTCCAGCGCTTGAGCAGGGGCGCGATGGTGCTCTTGCTGCCCGTGCTGCCCAGCGCTTCGCGCACATTGTCGACCGTGGGATTGCGCCCATCGGCAGCGACGATTTGGGCTGCTTTCATAACATCAGAGTACAGAATACCGGTGCGGGCCATGAAACCACCTATGAGCTAAATTTAGTAACGTATTACATGATACGTAATATCAGATAATATTACGATATAAATTTTAATAATTTTTATAAAATATAAGTCACGATAAGATCGCTTATCGCGTGTTATGTGGGTATCTGGCATGCTATTCTGTGAGCCTCCCAGTACAAAACCGTGATTTCACTGCCGCCATGCCCGATTTGCCCCTCCCGAAACGCCGTGTCGCCGTGCCGAGAAACGCCGCCATCGCCGCTGCACCGTTACACGGCGCCCTGATCGATGCCGCGCTGGCCGCGCGCCACCAGGCGTTTCTCGCCGCCGCCACCTCCGACAACACGCGCCGCACCTACCGTTCCGCCATGCGCCACTTCCAGGCGTGGGGCGGGGCGCTGCCCGCCGACGAGTCGACCGTCATCCG
>NZ_LT607505.1:33628-41903 GCF_900095235.1 Janthinobacterium sp. UMAB-60 | reverse complement strand
GCGCCTGACGGCCCTGTCGCAATGGCATGTGTATCAGGGCTTCGCCGACCCCGCGTCCACGCCCACCGTGCGCAAGACCCTGGCCGGCATCGCACGCCTGCACGGCAAGCCGAAAAAGAAGGCCAAGGCGCTGCCCTTGGAGGACCTGGAGTTGATCGTGTCCAAACTGGCCGCACTGGGCAGCGTCAAGGCCTTGCGCGACAGCGCCTTGCTGCAACTGGGATTTTTTGGCGGTTTCCGCCGCAGCGAACTGGCGGGATTGATGCTGGAAGACGTGAGCTGGGAGCCGCAGGGCATGGTGATCACCTTGCCGCGCTCGAAAACGGATCAACTGGGGGAGGGCATCGTCAAGGCGATCCCGTTCGGTGATGGCGTCTGCTGTCCGGCCACGTCCCTGCGCGCCTGGCTGGGCGTGGCGCATATCCGTACGGGGCCGCTCCTGCGCCCCGTGAATCAGTGGGGTCATGTGAGCGTGAAAACGCTGCACGCGAGCAGCATCAACACGATCCTGGCAAGCTGCGCCAGTCTGGCCGGACTCGATTACGTGCCGGAATTGTCGAGCCACAGCCTGCGCCGCGGCATGGCCACCAGCGCGTACCGGGCCGGCGCCGATTTCCAGGCCATCAAGCGCCAGGGCGGCTGGCGCCATGACGGCACCGTACATGGCTATATAGAAGAGGCGGGGCGCTTCGAGGAAAATGCGGCGGGGAGTTTGTTGAAGGGGAAGAAGAAGGCGGCGGGCTGAGGCGACCGACAGCGCCTTGCTGGCATCGGTCTGGCAGAGAACAGGACGGCAAGCCTGACGCTCGCACCATGGCTTACGCCCCAAAGCGGAGATTGATATTTATCCTTGCGCCGTTCCACTTGTCTAACGGAGCGCGGGCCTGCGTGTGCTATGTGAACCGCCCTGGGTAAACATGCGAGTGTCATTCGGCATGCATTTTCCGTGTGCCATCTACGTCACCTGGTCATCCAATCTTCGCAGTCTCACCGTGCAAGTGAATGCGTCCCCGATCCAATGGGGCTGGAAGTGCATTAAGGGAACGTTGGCTTTACACTGCACCGTTACCGAGGCTTCAGTCAGATCCTCCACGTGCAGATTTTTTTTTAACAATGCACGCCGGAGGAAGTCAGCATAACGCACTGCAATTAGAACGGCGTTTTGCCCACCGGGCCTGGCAGTTTGCTTCAACAGGTCGAGTTCGACGCAATAAGGCGCTGTCTGCACTTCCTCATAGAGCATGCCCAAAGCCCAGAAGCCCTCAAGGTCATTGCATCGGCTGTAGAACGAGTCAAGCAAGCCCGCCGCAACGTGGTTCATTCGCTGACGTAGCGCCAAAGTATGCTCCAAGGGTCTGTCCGTCCGCTTCTGGACGCTTGCGGTCAGTGGGTTACTCAGGCTGAAACCTGCGGCCAACGCCAATGTCCGCTAAGAAGTAGACCTCCCATTGGCAGCTTCCGGCCGAAGTCAGCCAGATTCATGGAGAGCAGTCACTCGTTATCGTAACCTTCATAATCTTTTTTCTTCCATTCTCACTGATGAAAAGCTCCGAACGTTCGCGAACTTGATAGACGTCTGCATCTATCGACTTTCTTTTATAGCTTTTTTGTACGATAGAGACAGACACGCCTTCCTTCACGTAAATTCGAAGTTTGTCGTATTCGGATTCGGAAATATGTTGCACTGCCGGAAGTGCAACCAATCGCCCATCGATAGAAATAAGCAAATCGTGAAGTTCATAAGCTACCAGTTTGCCATTGGACGTGATGGTTCCATAGCAGGTCTTCGAGTCAAGTAACTCGTCCGCAAGCCACCCTTTCATTGGAACATCCAGTGCTCGCGCATGGCCAAAAAGAGCGAATAGGAATATAGATACGTAAAAATTTTTCTTCATAGCGTGCCATTTTTAATGAAGCGGATAATTCAAACTACGCACCATAATTTCCGCATTTTCTTCTTCAAGGTGCGACATAAAGTTGCACCATGACGATAAATACTTCGAACGGCTGCAATAAGCCGCTTGCAGTCGTAGGGCGAACGGCCACTCCTGGGCCGATAGCGGACGTCCTGAATGCTTCAGTGTATGGCGTTGTTACTCCTTTGGCAAGAAGTAGACAGGCGAGTGGCCTTGCAAGGCGCTTTAAGCCAAGGGATTGATGAAGTGAATGCGCTCCCTGGCCGGGGTGCCAAAGTATTCCACGGCACGTATCCGATAGCCATTGCGGTAAAGAGCCATCCTCGGCACCATACCCCAGCTTGAGGCTGCTCCCAACAAAGCATTGAACTTGAAAATCACGGGTGTTGCTGCTTGTAGAGCAAGCAGGTCAATACTGCCATGAGAAGCAGAGAGAATACGACAAACGCTGGTCTTTGCAAGGACCTCAACCGCATGGGACAGCATAGCGAAGGCGATGCCGGCCAGGAATCCGAGGACAACAAATCCTGTTAAGCATCCTTGCGCGCGATGACGGCGGCGGCGCTGGCGCGGGCCAGGCTTGAGCGCGCACCGGCCACCGCGCGCAGGCGTTCTTCCAGGTAGGCGCTCACGCGCGGATGCTGGCTGAAGGCGACATTGAAGCGGATGTGCTGGTCGGGCGTGTCGTTGGCCGAGAACGCGGCGCCGCGCATCAGCAGGATCTTGTTGCGGTAGGCGTCCTGCACCAGCAAGTCCACGTCCAGCCCTTCGGGCATGCTGCCCCACAGGAAAATGCCTGCATCGCCGGGCTGCTCGAACAGCACGCCGGCCGCGCTCAGTTGCCGCGTGCTGGCGTTGCGCGCCACCATGATCGTGCGTTGCAGCCGCTCCATGTGCTTGCGCAGGTTGCCGGCCTTGAGCACTTCCAGCAGCACGTATTCGTTCAGCGCAGGCAAGGTCATGATGGAATGGATCTTGGTGCGCATCAGCGGCTTGAGCAGGGCGGGCGCCGCGGCCAGGTAGCCCATGCGCAGGGCCGGGCTCAGCGCCTTGCACAGGCTGGAGTAGTAAATCACGCCGTCCAGTCCGGACAGCGACGCCAGCCGCGTGCTGTGGCCTGGCTGGAAATGGCCGTGCACGTCGTCTTCGGCGATCAGGAAACCATACTGCTGCGCCATGATCAGCACCTTGTGCAGGTTGGCGGCGCTGCTGCTCCACCCGGTGGGATTGTGCAACGCCGTCTGCATGAACAGCAGGCGTGGACGGTGCACGCGGCAGGCCGCTTCCAGCTCGTCCAGGTCGAGGCCATCGGGGCGGCGCTGGATCGGCACCAGGCGCACGCCGTCCTGGCGCAGCCGGCCGAACATCAGGAAGTATCCGGGGTCTTCCACCAGCACCGTATCGCCGGGCTGCAGGAAGGTGCGACAGATCAGATCGATTGCATGGGTGCCGCCGAACGTGGTGAGGATGTGGCTGGCGTCCGCGGCGATGCCGATGCCGCGCATCAGCAGCGCGATCTGCTCGCGCAGTTCGGCCAGCCCTTGCGGCGGACAGCGCGAGGCCATGCCGGCCGCGCTGCGCGCCAGGCCACGTTGCACGGCCGCCGCTGGCAGCGCATCCTGCAGCCAGGTGGGCGGCAGGGCGCCGCTGCTGGCCAGCAGCACGCCCGGCCGCTGGTCGTTCACTTGCTGGCTCAGCCAGACCGGCTCCTGCTCCTGGCCCGCTTCCAGCGCCACCTCGTCGGGAATGGCGCGGCTGGCGTCAGTTGGCGCGCGGACGAAGAAGCCTGTCGTGCCATGCGTATCGATGATGCCGGCGGCCACCAGCCTGTCATACGCCACCACCACGGTGTTGGTGCTGACCGCGAGCTGCGTGGCGAGCTGGCGGATCGACGGCAGCCGGGTTCCGCCAGGCAGGACGCGTTGCGCGATCTGCTGGCGCAATGCGGCCTCGATCTGCTTGAACAGGGCGATGGGGGAGGAGCGGTCGATGGCGAACATGGGTGGCAGTCTAGCGTAAAAACGTCACGGCGAGCAGCAGCAGGATGGCGCCCATCGCCAGATTGAAGATGCGCTGGTTGCGCGGCGCTTTCAGCACGCCGCGGATCGAGATGCCGAACAGCGCCCACATGGCGTTGCACGGCATGCCCACCACGGTGCCGGTCACGGACACCAGCAGCGCGCTGGCGAGCATGTTGCCCTGCGCAGGCATGAAGACCGACGCCATGGTGATCGCCTTGAGCCAGCTCTTCGGGTTCAGCGCCTGAAACAGCGCCGCCTGCGCAAACGACACGGCCTTCGGTGCGCTGCTGCCCGCCACCGAGGCGCCGGCCAGCTTCCAGGCCAAAAACATCAGGTACAGCGCGCCCGCGATGCGCAGCACCTGCTGCGCCATCGGGTACGCGACGAACACGCTGCCCAGCCCCACGCACATGAGCATGGTCTGCACGAAGATGCCGGCCTGGATGCCGAGGATGACGGGCAGCGCGCCGCGATAGCCGAAATTGGCGCCGGTGGTGGCCAGCATGACGTTATTCGGCCCGGGCGTGGCGGACATCACAAAGCAATAGCTCATCAGGGGCAGGAGGTCGGTCATGGCAGGCAGTCGCAGCGTGGAGAAGGCCCCAGTCTAAGAGCGCGGCGCGGCAGCGACAAGACACAAGGCGGCGCGTACACGCACATGCTGTATCAGTCGGACGACTGCTACAGGGGGATACAGGCGGCTCCGCCCAGCCGCGTGCAGGATCTCACCGGGCGGCGGCAAACAGCGCGTCGACGTCGCCGCCCCGGATCAGGTCGAGGTGCCGGCCTATCCATTCCGCCGGGCGATCCCACCAGGCGATTTCCAGTAGCCTTTGCACGGAAGCGGCATCGAAGCGCTCCCGCACGACACGTGCCGGATTGCCGCCGACGATGGCATACGGCGGGATGTCGGCGGTGACAACCGAGCGCGCGGCGATGATGGCGCCATCGCCGATCCGTACTCCGGGCATGATGAGCGTGTCGTAGCCTATCCAGACGTCGTTGCCGATCAGCGTATCACCCTTGTATGGCAATTCTCCCTCGACAGGCCGCGCGGCTTCCCAGCCATTGCCAAAAATGAAGAATGGATAGCTTGAAATCCCGTTCATTTGATGGTTGGCGCCGTTCATGATGAACTTCACCCCACGCGCAATCGCGCAGAATTTGCCGATGCTCAGGCGATCGCCGATGAACGGAAAATGGTACAGGACATTGTCTTCGAACTGCTTGACGCCATCCGGATCGTCGTAATAGGTGTAATCGCCGATTTCAATGTTGGGGCGGGTGATAATATTTTTTAAAAAACAGATTTGCGGGAACCCAGGCATCGGGTATGTCGTATTTGGATCAGGACCTTCCATGCTCTCTCCGTTTTAAGATTCCAGGTTGGCCCAGCTTGCGGCCGGCTATCCTCGATAGTGGCGGGCCGCATCATGCGGCCGCTTGCTCCCGGGGACGGATGATCATGCAGGTGGCCGTCGCGTGCGCGTAGACTTTACCCGCTTCGTCGCGGATCGTGCCTTCGGAAATGACCAGGTTGCGTCCCGCATTGATGACTTTGCCTTCCGCAAAGACCATCACATTGAATGGCAGGGGACGGCACATCTTGATGTTCAGGTCCGTCGTGCCGTAGCTTTCGCCGGCCGGCAAGACCGTGTGCGTGGCGCAGCCCGTGACCGTGTCGAGCACGGTGGCGGCGAAACCGCCGTGCACGCCGCCCATGGGATTCGTATGGCTTTCATTCGCCGTGGCCGTGAAGATCACCCGGCCGTGCTCGATCGTGTGCGCGTCCATGGGCATGGTCTTGGAAATGCCGGGCCGTGGGAACAGGCCTTGCGCGAAAGCCTGCATCAGTTGCAAGCCGGTCATGTCGTTGGGGTGCATGGTAACTCCTGTGGTGGTGATGTGGGGATGAGTCAGACGTCTTGCTGGAAACGCAGGCGCGAGGCGTGCAGCAGGAAGCGGGCGACGACGGCCAGTTCTTCCTCGCTGAAACCGGCTTTCAGTTGTTCATTCAGGCTGTCGAGCAGGGGCAGGGCGGCGGCCAGTACCTCGCCGCCCCTGGGCGACATGTGCAGGGTGCCGGCGCGCGCGTCCAGCGCCGACTGGCCGCGCACGATCAGGCCGTTTTCTTCCATGCGCGCCACCAGGCCCGTCACGGCCGAATTTTTCAGTTGCAACAATCTCCCCAGATCCTTGAGTTGACAGCCTTCCTCGCCCTTCAGGGCAAACAGGGCGACGACTTGCGTGCCGGAAAAACCCAGTTCGCTGGTGAACACGGCATCGGCCGAGCGGAACAGGTTCTGGCGCGCCAGATTGAGCAGATTGAACAGGCGCGGCGAACGCTCGCCCAGCGGGCAGGCGGTGGCATCGGGGAGGTCGGATTGAGGGGAGGTATTGGTACGCATGCGGAGTATACTACTACGTATGCGTAATAAATCAAGCGACTATTGCTAGTCGCGCTGGTGGCGTCCGATGTAGCGGGCACGGGGTCGTATCAGCGCTGCGCTGGCGGCTTGCTCGGCCGCATGCGCGATCCAGCCGGCCGAGCGGGCCAGCGCAAACACGGTCAATGCCGCGCCTTCGGGCCAATCGAACGCCAGTTCCATGGCCGCCAGCGCCAGGTCGGCATTCGGGCGCGCATCGAGCAGCTCGCTTGCCGTGGAGCAGAAGGACAGAATTGCGCGCAGCTGCGGTTGCTCGTGCGCCATTGTTGACAAGATCCCCAGCAGATACGCGGCGCGCGGGTCGCCATGCGGATACAGCGGATGGCCAAAGCCGGCGAATTCCGGCGCGACGGTCGCGTAATACTTGCCAATGGCGGCCCTGGCGTCCGGCGCGGCCAGCGCCTGCGTCAACATGCGCCGGGCCGCCGCGCTGCCGCCGCCATGCTTGTCGCCGGACAAGGCTGCCAGCCCGGCCATCAGCGCGGCAGGCAGGCTGGCGCCCGTCGAGGCGACGCAGCGTACGGCAAAGGTCGACGCGTTCAATTCATGGTCGGCCAGCAATACCAGCGCCGCGCGCAGCAATTCAGCTTGCTCCGCGTCGGCTTGCCACGCCTGGGCCAGCTGCAGGTGCAGCGGCAGGGCGGACGGCGGCGTCTGGAGCAGGGCGGCGGCCAGGATGCGCATCAGGGCGGGGCCGGATGGCAGCGAGTGCGCAATGTCCACTGTCGCCGGCACGGCCATGGCCAGCATGGCGCGCGCCAGCGGTGGCCCGTCCGCCGCGCTGGCCAGTCCTGGCGGCAGGGCAGGCGCGTCCTGCTGAAAATAATCGCTCGCCTTATCGTCCCACAGCAAGCCGGCAATCGCCTCCAGCGTCGCGGACTCGGCCAACGCCGTCGCATCGCAGCCCCGGTACAGCAATCGCCCGTCGAGAATGTGGGAAATCCGCGTTTCCAGCACGGGCAAGCCCCAGTGCATGGCGGCCACTGCCGTCTGGCCACCGCGCTTGGCATCGCTTTTGCGGGCCGCCAGGCGCAGAACGTCTTCCTGCGGATAGCGCTTGCGGCGTGATTGCCCGTTGCTGACGGAAGCGAGCAGACCCCGGCTCACATACGAATACAGGGTGGGCAGGCTGACGTTCAAGAGGCGCGCAGCTTCGGCAGCGGACAGATCGTTGTTCATGGCGGCCATTGTAGCGGCTGTCACTTTATATTGATTGATGGAATCAAGATTGACGGGCCGGGCGGCGTGTCACTAGACTCATGCCTTTCCAGGAGCCTCCATGAGCACACATACGATTCGTACCCTGCGCCCCGACGATGCAGCGCCGCTGCTGGCTTTCGAGCAAGCCAACCGCGCCTGGTTCGAGCGCCATATCGACCGGCGCCCCGACGCTTTTTACAGCCACGACGGCATCCAGGCGCACGTCGCGCAATTCCTGGACGAACACGCACACGGGCGCATGCATCCCAGCGTCATCGTGGACGAACACGGACAATTGATCGGCCGCGCCAACCTCAAGGACATCGACCAGGAGCAAGGCGTAGCCGAAGTAGGCTACCGCATCGGGCAGCAGCAGGCGGGCAAGGGCCTGGCCACGGCCGCGCTGCAGTACCTGATTGCACTGGCGCAAGACGAATGGCGGCTGAAACGCCTGTGCGCCTGCGCCATCGACGGCAATGCGGCGTCGATCCGCGTGCTGGAACGCTGCGGTTTCGTGCAGGGAATGGCCGTGCCCGATATCGCCATCGTGGAAGGCAAGGTTGCCGATGGCCATGCCTATGCGCTGGAGCTGCGGGTAGCCCCCCAACGGATCATCGTCATCGGCGCCGGCATTGTCGGTGCGTCGCTGGCATACCACCTGGCCAGCAAGGGCGCACAAGTCACCGTGGTC
>NZ_LT607505.1:33414-33563 GCF_900095235.1 Janthinobacterium sp. UMAB-60 | reverse complement strand
CACCTCGTTTGCCTGGATTAACACATCCTGTGCCGGGCCGGATCCCATTGCAGCGCTGCGCGGCGGCGCCATCGCCGCCTGGCGCCAGCTGGAAACGCAGGTGCCGGACTTGAAAGTGCGCTGGCACGGCGCCTTGTCATATGGCACGC
>NZ_LT607505.1:25765-33394 GCF_900095235.1 Janthinobacterium sp. UMAB-60 | reverse complement strand
TGGGCGCGTGTCGCCCGCATCCATCTTGATTGACCGCTCGCGCATCGCCCGGCTTGAACCGCAGCTGCGGCAACCGCCGCAACAGGCTATCCACGAGCCGGAGCAGGGCGCCCTCGACGCCGTTGCCGCCACCCACGCCTTGCTGGCAAAGGCCGAGGCGCTCGGCGCGACGGTCCATACGCACACGCCCGTGCTGGGTTTTACGGTCCAGGACGCGCAGGTGACGGGCGTGGAAACAGCCACTGGCGTCATCGAGGCCGATATGGTCGTGCTGGCAGCGGGCACAGGCACGGCCAGCCTGGCGGAAAAACTGGGCGCCAGCCTGCCGATTCACGCCTCGCCCGCCATCTTCCTGCGCTACCAGGCGCCACCCGGCCTGGTACGCGGCATCATTTCCAGCCATGCAATGGAAGTGCGGCAAGCCGAGGACGGCACCATGCTGGCAGCGGAAGATTATGTGGACGATGCACCGGAAAACCAGCCCGCCGCCATGGCGCAGCGCACGGCCAGCGCGATCCGGGAAGAACTTGAAGGCGCCGAAGCCATTGCGCCGGAATTTGCCGCTGTTGGCCTGCGTCCCATGCCCTTTGACGGCGTGCCCGTCATCGGCTATCTGCCGCAAGTGGGCGGCGTGTATGTCTGCGTCATGCATCCGGGCGTGGTGCTGGCAGCCATCGTGGGCCAGCTGGCCAGCGGGGAAATCGTCGATGGCCAGCCGGCTGCGGCCCTGGAGGCTTGCCGGCCGGCACGCTTTCTGGTGTGCTGACTTTTAAGGCACAGCTACCACGAACACGGGCAGGACGAACGGCACTTGCTCCTGCTCATCGCCGT
Organism: Janthinobacterium sp. UMAB-60; assembly: GCF_900095235.1. Classification (NCBI taxonomy): domain Bacteria; kingdom Pseudomonadati; phylum Pseudomonadota; class Betaproteobacteria; order Burkholderiales; family Oxalobacteraceae; genus Janthinobacterium; species Janthinobacterium sp. UMAB-60. The sequence goes on along the minus strand of NZ_LT607505.1, from coordinate 32,563 downwards.
CCTCCGACGGGGCCTGCATGAAAGCCTCGTTGCGCCAGTCCCCATTCACCACGCGCTCGGCGATCAGAGATAAATCCTGCGTTTCCTGCAGCGCGCAGCGAAACGGCAGCCGCCCATGCGAGCGCGACACCAGGCTGAAGCGCAACTGGCGGCATTGCGCATCGTGCCAGCAATAGAACAGCATAGCCTCGCCAGCGAGCGCGCTGCGGCGTGCCGCGATCACCTCACCGATGAAGGCAACGATATCGGCAGCATGAATCTGCGGCGTTTCCTCGTCCGTGGGCGAGAAGCTCCACATATTGGTCCTGGCTTCGTGGCTGATATCGTCGGGATCAATTTCCACGGGATCGTCTTTTGCCACGGTGAGCCAGTTGGTGAGCACCGTTGATATCATCATGTCAATCTTTCTACTTTCGTGCGGGCAAGCGGCTAGCCAGCCATTCGGTGACGGCGTAGCCACTCATCGGCAACATCGCCCATGGTTTTAACGGCACCGTCGCGTATCCAGACCATGAAATCGCGCTCGAACGTAAATTGCGGTCCGCATTGGGCAAGCAGGAAGCGCCTGACGTTCTGCGTATTCCTGTAGTGCGCATCAACGACAGTGTGGCGGGAAATAGTGCCGCCGTGCCAATCGAATTCCATGCTGATTCCCTTTGCTGTATTCCCTTGAATGGCCAGAGCGTGCCATTCTAGATCATGGGCAACAGTTCGGCGAATGTCCAGCCGTCTCACCCTCTGGGTCCATCCGCCAACAACTCCGCCAGCCTGTCCGTCAACCACAAACTCGTCTCGCTGAGCTTCTTCCCATGAATCGACAGCCGCCGCACCGGCAGCCTGGATAAAGCCAGCGCAGGGCAGGGCACTTCCTGCAAATACCCTTTGTAGTTATCGTAATTGGCGATATTCAGCGGCAAAATCGCCCAGCCCAGTTCGTCCGCGACCATTTCCGCGATGCTGTAAAAACTGTCGGAAAACCAGACGGCGGGACTGAACGCGTGTTCGCGGTTCAGCTCGGAATCCATGATCAGCTGGCGGTAGCGGGTCAGCTCGTTGCGGCTCACTTCCTGGCCGTGCGCCATCGGATGGCCTTTTGCCACGAACACGCCTTGCGCCACGCTGCCGATGTGCTGCTGTTCCAGCACGGGGGAGATCGGGCCGCGGTCGAAGTGAAAAGCCACGTCGGCTTGCTGCTGCTCCACGTATTGCGCCACCTCGGACGCCGTGGCGTTGAGCATGACCAGTTCCAGCGCCGGATAGCGCGCCGCCAGTTCCTTGACCAGGGTGCCGATGGCCAGGTAGGGCAGGGCTTCGTCCAGGGCCAGGGTCAGCTGGGCTTCGGGCGCCTCGCTCAGCAGTTGGGCGCGCAGCTGCAGGCGCTCGGCCTGGCGCAGCAGTTCGCACGCTTCCAGGTGCATCACCTTGCCCGCTTCCGTCAGCACGGCGCTGCGGCGCGAGCGGTCGAACAGTTCCACGCCAAATTCCGCTTCCAGCAGACCGATCGAGGTGCTGACCACCGATTGGGCGCGGCCCAGCCGGCGCGCCGCGCCCGAAAAAGAACCGGCCGCGACGGCCGCTTCAAAGTAGCGCATTTGTTCCAAAGTCCATTGCATGGCATCCACCTATCTGTTTTACAGATGGATTTTAACTTGAATGCCATTCAGGGGCGACATAAAATGCTTTTACTAATTCAATAACATGAGATCCGCCATGAAAAACGCCCAAGCCAATTCCCCCTCTATCAGCTTTGGCTGGTGTCACGACGCCACCGCCGAAGATACCTTGTGCCAGTTATATCTTGATAACGTCAGCGCCGACTATATCTCCCATTCGGAGCTGCAGGGCGAACGCGCCGACGCACCCGGCAACTGGCGCGCGGACTTGCCTGAGGTGATACGCGGCGAAATCCGCGCCGCCCTGTCGCATGACTGGGCGCATGGCGATTCGACCCTGCTGGCCGTCGCCACCGACGGTGACGCCATCGTCGGCATGGCCCTCGTTTCCATCGACACGCGCCAGCGCGCCTCAAAATCGTTCGCCGCGCTGGACGACCTGGTCTTGCTGCCCTCGGTACGTGGCAGCGGCATCGGCAGCTTGCTGGTGGAGTGGGTGGCCGACGAGCTGCGCGGCCACGGCATCGCCCGTTTGTTCCTCGAATGCGGCGCGCACAACCTGACGGCGCAACAATTTTTCCAGGGACGCGGCTTCAAGCAAGTGTCCGTCGTCATGCTGCGCGAACTTGACGCAACCACAACGAGTGCCGCCGTGGATGACAAGGATGGCGACCGTGGCTGACGCCCGCCGCCCCCGACAAGCCCAGGCCCGTGGCAGCCTGGAACGTAAATATTTGCGCAGCACCAAATTTATCCAAACCGATAGTTGTTAAAAGTTACACTAAAATCCATGAGTTGTTTATGCATCCAATGAAAAAATGGCTGACGCTGGCCATCGTCTCCAGCGCCCTGTTCCTGATCGTGGTCGACATGACCGTGCTCTACACCGCCTTGCCCGCGCTGACGCGCGACTTGCAGGCATCCTCTTCACAAAAACTGTGGATCATCAACGTGTACGCGCTGGTCGTCTCCGGTCTGTTGCCCGGCCTCGGCACCCTTGGTGACCGTTTGAGCCACAAACCCGTTTTCCTCGCCGGTCTGACCGTGTTCGGCATCGCCTCGCTGTGCGCCGCGTTTTCGCCCGCGCCTGAATGGCTGATCTTTGCCCGCGTGCTGCTGGCCGTCGGCGCCGCCTTGATGATGCCGGCCACCCTGTCCATCATCCGCCTGACCTTTACGGACAACCGCGAGCGCTCGTTCGCCATCGGCGTGTGGGCGGCGATTGCCTCTGGCGGCGCCGCGTTCGGCCCCGTGCTCGGTGGTTTCCTGATGGAACATTACTGGTGGGGTTCCGTCTTCCTGATCAACGTGCCCATCGTGCTGCTGACCCTGGTGTTGGCCGCCGTCGTCCTGCCGAAACGGGCCGGCAACCGCGACAAGCCGTGGGACTTGAAGGGCTCGCTGCAAATCATGATGGGTCTGCTTGGTGGCGTGTATGCGATCAAGGAACTGGGCAAGTCGCAACCGTCGTATGCGCTGGCCGCCGCCTCGTTCGCCGTGGGCGCCTTCTTCATGCTCAAATTTGTGCGCCGTCAGAAGCGCCAGACCAGGCCGCTGATCGACTTCGCCCTGTTCCGCGAACTGCCGTTTTCCAGCGCCGTGGCCGCCGCCATGGTGGCGTCCGCCGCCCTGATCGGCATGGAACTGGCGCTGAGCCAGCACATGCAGCTGGTGCGGGAACTGTCGCCGCTGGAAGCGGGTCTGCTGTTGTTGCCGCTGCCGCTGGCGTCCGTCTTTGCGGGACCGCTGACGGGTTTCATGCTGCCGCGCGCCGACAAGGCCAAGGTCTTGTGGGGTTCGCTGCTGCTGTCCGGCATCGGCATGGCGTCGTATCTGGTGCTGCATGACGCCGCCGTCTCGGCGCAAGTGGCCAGCCTGGTGATTCTGGGCCTGGGCCTGGGCGCCGTGATGACGGCCGCATCGAGCGCCGTGATGCTCAACGTGGCGCCGCAGCAGGCCGGTATGGCCGCCTCGATCGAGGAAGTGTCGTACGAGCTGGGCGCCGTCATCGGTGTCACCGTGCTGGGCACGATTCTGTCGGCCGTCTACAGCGCCACCCTGGTGATCCCGGAAAGCGCGGGCCTGCTGCCGAACGCCCACGACACGCTCGATGCGGCGCTGCTGGCCGCCGAGCAATTGCCGGCCGAACTGGGCTTGCAAGTGTCGGAACTGGCCCGCTCGGCCTTCGACAAGGCATTTATTGTCGTGCTGGCAACGGCTTCCGCCATCCTGATGGTGGCTGCCGCCGCCATCCGCCATTTGCATCTGCGGGCGCGCCGCGCGGTGTGATGGACGGGGCCTTGCGCCCCGACAATATTGAACTGGATACTGGCTCGCCGCGCAAACGGCGGGCCAGTTGCATTTTCCTTCCTTGGGTCCGCATCGCGGCATCCCCCGTGGCATGCGGGGAAGCCATTTTCCAGTATTCACTTCTCGTTGGCCGGGGGCAAGACTTGCCGGATCGCCGCCAGGACGACCTCCGGCGACGTCAGCGCTACTAGGCGGCTGCAGCTACATGGCCCGGAACAGGTGGACGAAGGCGCGGCTCACGGGCAGCTCGCCCGCGTGGTCGCGCATGCGCAGGAACAAACGGCTGGCGTCGTCGCGGCGCGTGCCGTCCAGCCAGGCCAGATTGATCAGGGTGGAGCGGTGCACTTGCCAGAATTGTTCAGGATCAAGCTGGCTGGCCAGGTCGGCGATGGGTGTGCGGATCAGGAATTCGCCATCCACGCTGGCGACGACCGTGTACTTGTCGTCGGCATGGAAAAAGCGCACCTTGGCCACGTCGAGGTGGTGCGTGCGCTCGCCCCGGGACGCGAGTATGTAGCGCAGCCGGGGGCGGGCAGGGCCGGGCGCGGCCGCCAGTTGCTGCAGCGCCTGTGCCATGGCCGCACTGGCGGGCGGCAAGGGCGCCACCGACCGCAAGCGCGCCACGGTACGGGCCAGCCTTTCGGTGGTGACGGGTTTCAATACGTAGTCGAGCGCTGCCTGCTCGAAGGCTTGCAGGGCAAACTCGTCGAAGGCGGTGACGAACACCACGCGGGTAGGGCCTTCGATGCCTTGCGCCACCTCAAGGCCGGACAGCCCCGGCATCTGGATATCGAGGAAGGCGATATCGGGTTCCAGCTCGGCGATGCAGGCGGCGGCCTCGACGCCGTTGCGCGCCATATGGATGACCTGCAAGTCCGGCCACAGGGCCAGCAGCTGGTCGCGCAGGTAGAGCGCCAGGTGCGGTTCATCGTCCGCGATCACGGCGCGCGTCATGCGGCCTCCACTGGGCATGCGCTGGCGGCGCGCCGGTACGGCAGCTCCAGCACGGCTTCGGTGCCATGCTCGCGCCCGCGCAGGACCAGGCTGGCATGCGCGCCGAACTGGGCCTGCAGGCGCGAGCGCAGATTGGCCAGCGCCATGCCGCTACCCGGACGCGGTGGCTTGCCTGGGGCCGTCAAGCCCGCGCCGTCGTCCAGCACGCGGATTTCCAGGCGGCCCGCGCGCACCTCGGCATGCACGACGACGCTGCCGCCGCCCAACATGGGCGCCAGTCCGTGCACGATGGCATTTTCGACCAGCGGCTGCAGCATCAGCGCGGGCATGCTGGCCAGGCGCGCTTGCGCGCTGGCGTCGATGCGGAAGCGCAGCCGCTCCTCCATGCGGATCTGCAGCAGGGACAGATACTGGCTTGCCATGTCGAGTTCCGCATCCAGCGTGCTGTCGCCCTGGCGCAGCTGCGACAGGCTGGCGCGCAGGTAGCCGGAAAACGTTTCCAGCATGCGTTTCGCGCGCGGCGGATCGTAGTCCATCAGGCTCTGGATGTTCGCCAGGGTATTGAACAGCAGGTGCGGCTCGATCTGCCCCTGCAGCAGGCGCAGGCGCGCATCCGTCACCTCGCTTTGCAACTGCTGCTGGCGCAGGCGCGAGCGCCACCATGCCCAGTTGGCGCCCATGACAAACAGGATGAATACAGCAAACTTGGTCAGCGCGGCAGGCAGGGAGACGAACATGCCCCACACCTTGAAACCCACCAGTATCGGGACGATGGTGAAGCCGATGCTCATGCCGCCAATGATGGCTGCCAGTGCCAGCGCGCCCAGAGCCATGCCGGCGCGGATGTCGCGCACATGCGACATCCGCTCGACGAGCGGCGCCGGCAGCCAGCGCCCGGCCAGGCGCAACACGCCGAACAGGGTATGCACGATGCACAGGCAGATGCCGATATTCGGCAGCAGTGACGCCCACCACCAGTGCGGCCGGTCGACCCGGCCGAAGATGGCGACGATGGCCATCAGGCCCAGTGCCAGGACGATGCCGATCAGGGAGATGAGCAACAGGCGGGTGAGGGTGGGGACTTCGTGCCTGGGGCGCAGTTCCCACAGCGAACGCCAGCCCTGTAGCAAAGTCGTTTTTCTGGTCATGGGCGTAGTGTAGCGGCCCGTTGCCTGATTGACCAGAACATGGCTTGCCGTTCGTCGGCCCCATTGTCGATTCGTCGCATGGGCGGGGCAAGGGGCCGGCCGGGCTGTCAATCTGTATTCTCATTCACCAATTACCAGGAGCCACATGAAGCACAGCACTATTTCCCTTGCCTGCGCCATTTTTTGCAGCGCCCAGGCCGCCGCCGCACCCATCCTTCCGCCCATGGCCAGTATTCCCGCCGGCGTGTTTATCATGGGCAGCACGGAGCCGCGCATCGGCGACGGCAGCCACAATCCGGCCGAGGGGCCACCCCACGAAGTGCGCGTGGCCGCATTCCGACTGGCAAAATACGAGACGACGGTGGCGCAGTTCCGGCAATTCGTTGCCGCGACCGCTTATCGGGCGGCAAGCGAATGCTGGGAATTCGACCGCACTGACGGCATCGCGCTCAAGGAGTCGGGCTGGGATGCCCCCGCGCATGCGCCAACGGACTATCACCCCGTCATGTGCGTGAGCTGGAGCGATGCGACGGCCTACGTGCAATGGCTGGCGCGGGAAACGGGTCGCCCATTCCGCCTGCCCAGCGAGGCGGAATGGGAATACGCGGCGCGCGCGGGCACGGCCACGAAATACGCGTCCGGCGATGCTCCTGAGCAATTGTGTAGCTACGCCAACATGAAGGACCGGCGTTTCAAGGCCGCGGCCCGGCGCGATCACGGCCTCGACATGCTGGTCACCGATTGCGACGACGGCGCCGAGTACACTGCCGTCG
>NZ_LT607505.1:20900-25742 GCF_900095235.1 Janthinobacterium sp. UMAB-60 | reverse complement strand
TGGCCGAGTGGGTGGCCGATTGCCAGCATCCCGATTACCGGGGCGCGCCCGCCGATGGCGCGGCCTGGAGCCAGGGCTGCGAGGCGGAGGGCGATTATTTCATCACGCGGGGCGGCAGCTATTCTTCCTCGCGCCAGGTGCTGCGCAGCGCCGCGCGCGGGCATGGCGGGCGCGGCAATGCCAGCAGCCTGGGCGAAGGCTTCCGCATCGCCGAGGACACGGGCGGCTGCACGGCCAGCGCCTGCACCGGGGGCGACGCCGCCTTTGTCGGGGCGCTGGCGGCGGCGCGGCAGGCGGCGCGTCGTCCACGGGACTGACGGGCGTGCGGAGCCGCGCGCGCCGGCCGGCCTAGTCCGTGACGATGATCTTCCCGTTCATCTCCTCGTGGCCGCTGCCGCAAAAATTGTCGCATAAAAAGGCGTATTCGCCGGCCTTGCCGGGCGTCAGCCGCACTTCGGTGACCTGGCCCGGTTTCAGGTCGGCGCGGATGTTCATGTCCGGGATGAAAAAACCATGGATGAAATCGACGGCGGTGAACGCCAGCACGACGGTTTCATCCTTTTTCACGGTGATTTCATTCGGCGTGTAGACGAATTTCCTCGCCTCGATGGCGATGATCCTTTCCTTCATAGCAACTTTTTTGACTCCCCGGGCGTCGATGGCGGCCACCGTCAGCAGCGCGCCGAAGCCACAGGCCAACCTTGCACATAGCTGTCTTCTGGCGCGGTCCATGGTTTAGGTCCATGTAACGGGAAATTCCGTGAGCTTATAATCATTACCCGCCTGCGCTTCCACTTCGCGAAAGCCGAGTCCCTTGTTTGGCAAGGCGGGGTCCCACGGCAGGGGCGTGCGCTTTTCCTGCGATCCCGGTGCCGGCAGTGGAAAAATCAGCGATTTGGCGGCGTGGTGCGCGATTCTCCCCGTCATGTGGTGATGTTCCTGGTGAATATGGCCGTAGAACACGGTCACATTGCTGTAAGGCATTAACAGGGCGATCGCCTTGTCGCCGTCGCGCGTGGCCCAGTCCCATTTGGGGACCAGGTCGAACAGGGGCCGGTGGGTGAAGACGACGATGCGCGCATCCTTGGCTTGCTTGTCCAGGTCGTTTTTCAGCCATTCCAGTTGCGTATCGCCGATGCGCGCGCCGGGGTCGGACACGTTGTCGAGGGCGATGAAATGCACGCCCTTGTGCTCGAACGTGTAATTGGACGGGCCGAAGTTTTCCTTGAAGGCGGTGCCGTTGTCGAGCGAGGCGTCGTGCTCGCCGGCGATGAAACGCACGCTTTTCACCTTCAATCCCGTCGCGATCTCCTTGAATGCGGCCATGCGCTGGCGGCGCTCCTTCGGGTCGTCCGTCGTATGCGTGAGGTCGCCCGTGAAGATGATGAAGTCGGGTTGCACCTCCAGCGCATTCACGGTGGCGACGGCCTTGCGGAAGGTATTGAGGGCGTCGGGATTGGCGCCGCCGCTATAGCCCCAGTGCACGTCGGACAGTTGCACGAAGTAAAAATCGTCGTAGGGGGCGGGCGTGTTGCCGGCCGCCGCCGCTTGCGCATGTCCATACAGTCCGGACATGAACACGGCGCCCCCGCCGATGGCGGTCAGTTTCATGAAACTTCTGCGGTCCATCATGATATTTCTCCTCGTTTCAGTCGATGCCGGTGGCAAAACAAACGCTATCTGGCGGCCGTGGCCGGGCTGGCCCGCCCGGCTTCCTGCCGCAAATACGCGATCAGGTCGGCGCGGTCCTGCGCGGACGGCACCATGTAGCCCATTTTTTGGCCGGGAATCAGTTTTTCCGGATTCGTCAGCCATAGATCCAGGGTTTTCTCGCCCCACACGACGTCGGACGCCTTCACGGCCGGCGAATAGCCGTAGCCGGCGGCGCTGCCGGCCTTGCGGCCGAACACGCCCTTGTGCGCGGGACCGACGCCGTTGTAGTCGATCGAGTGGCAAGACATGCACATGGTTTTATACAGCGCCTGGCCGTGCACGGCGTCGCCGGCGGTGGCCGCTTCGCTGGAAGCCATCAGCATGGCCGCCGCCAGGCCGGGGATGAAGTACGGGTATTTCATGGCTACGTTCCTTCCATTTGCAGATATCTGGCATGGACCCGATGCGATCGGGGCCTGCAAGTGCTATAACTCCGACGACGGTGCAAATATTCCCGTCCCTGCCGGTTTATTTTTGTCCCTGCAGCGGGAATAAATCGCAGGCAAAGCGAGTCTTATGCAGTGAGACGGTCGACAGGCGGATGGGTGTTGAGTTGAATGACATCGTTAAAACCAGGTTGTTTGAAAAAATGGCCTTGCCTCATCTGGATTCCGCCTACAACCTGGCGCGATGGCTCACGCGCAATGATCAGGATGCCCAGGACTTGGTGCAGACGGCGTTCCTGCGCGCCTACCGCTTCATGGACGGCTACCATGGCGATGGTGATGGCGCGCGCGCCTGGCTGCTGACGATCGTGCGCAATACCTATTACACGTCGCTGCGCGACAGCCGCCCGCAACACGACGACATCGGCTTTGACGAGGAAATGCACGGCCACGATGGGGATGGATGCGGCATGGACCCTGAAAACATCGTGGCGGCGCAAGACGCAAAAGAGACCATCAACCGTGCCCTGGAAGCACTGCCGCGCCAGTTCAGGGAAGTGCTGGTGCTGAAGGAACTCGACGATCTGTCCTACAAGGAGATCGCGGACATCGTCGGCATCCCGATCGGCACGGTGATGTCGCGCCTGGCGCGGGGACGCAAGCTGTTGTTGCTATACCTAAAACAACATACCGATGAGAAATGAAATGCAGTGCACCGTATCACACAGCAAGATGTCCGCCTTTGCCGATGGCGAGCTCGACGCACTGGCGTCGCAGGAATTGAGGCAGCACCTGGCCCATTGCCGGGACTGCGCGAAGGCGTTCGAACAGCTGCTGGACTTGCGCGCCGCGGTGAGCCGGCATGGCCTGCGCCACGCCGCGCCAGCCGCCCTGCAGCAGCGCCTGCGCCAGGCGCTGCAGGAAGAGGGGAAGGCGGCGAAGGAAGTTCCACAGCGCCGGAAATGGGCGCAACTGCCGTGGGCGTGGATCAATTTTGGCGTGGCCGGCATCAGCACGGCGGCGTTTGCCGTCACCCTGATGCTGTATCTGTCCGTGCCATCGGAGGCGGAACGGCTGGACCAGGAAATCGTGGCCAGCCATTTCCGTTCGCTGCTGCCCGATCGCCTGGCCGACGTGGCGTCGTCCGACCAGCACACGGTCAAGCCATGGTTCAGCGGCAAGCTCGATTTTTCACCGCCCGTGGTTGACCTGGCGCAAGCTGGCTTTCCCTTGGTCGGTGGGCGCCTCGACTATATCAGGCAGCGTCCCGTCGCCGCCTTGGCGTATCGCCGGCATCAGCATGTGCTGAACCTGTATGTCTGGCCTGAGCAAGCAAAAGGCGATGCGCCGCCGCGCCTGAGCGTCAAGCAGGGCTATCACTTGATACGCTGGAGCCGCTCCGGCATGGAGTATCGGCTCATTTCCGACCTCAATGTGCCGGAACTGATGGACTTCGAGCGCCGGCTCGCGGCGCAAATCGACAAGGACGCTCTGCCGTAAAAGCGCCGCGCCGGGCCTTCTAATTGACTACTGCGCCAGCGCAAGCACTTCCCGGTACATGCCGGTCTCGTTGTCCCGCGCATTGACCACTTGCGCCGTGCCGATATACGCATGGAACAGGTCGGGGCGCGCCCTGGCCATGTGCACGCCCGGGATCGAACCCCAGGAACTTCCCATCAGGATGACTTTGTCCTTGTCCAGGTGCTGCCGCAGATAGATGGCGTCGGCAAACGGACTCAAGGAATTGCCCGGGCCGCCATGGATGAACAGGATCACGGGATTGCCGCAGGCGGCGCCCGTGACCGTGATCCATTGTTCGATGCCGTTGATGGGCACATAGCCTTGCTCGCGGATAGGCTGTGCGGGCGAGGTGCACGACGGCCAGGGGTTCGGCGTGCAGGCCTGTCGTGGACAGCAGCAGAGCGGACAGTAGGGCGAGGTGGGAAATGGGTCTCATCGGCTACTTTGATGGCTGTTATCAACAGCCATCAAAGTAGCGTTTTTCACATGAATTGTCCAGATGGAACTATTTCTGGAGGGATTTAGTGACTTTTTCCATGACGCAGCAATCTCAGCCCGTTGGCCACCACCAGCAGGCTGGCGCCCACGTCGGCGAACACGGCCATCCACAGGGTCGCCATGCCGGCCAGGGCCAGGCCGAAGAAGACGGCCTTGATGCCGATGGCAAAGCTGATGTTTTGCACGAGGATGCTGCGCGTGCGCTGGCTCAGGCTGATGAATTCGGGCAACTTGCCCAGTTCATCATCCATCAGGGCCACGTCCGCCGTTTCGATGGCCGTGTCGCTGCCGGCCGCGCCCATGGCAAAGCCGATGTCGGCCTGCGCCAGGGCCGGGGCGTCGTTGACGCCGTCGCCCAGCATGGCGACCACGCCAAATTGCTGCTGCAAGGCCTTGATTTCATCGAGTTTATTTTCTGGCAGCAATTCCGCCTTGACCAGGCTGACGCCCACCTCAGCCGCGATGCGCTGCGCCGTCAGCAAATTATCTCCCGTCAGCATCACGGTGGTCACGCCCAGCGCAGTCAATCTGGCGATGGCGGACGCCGCCGTCGGACGCAGCACGTCGGCCACGGCGATCACGCCCAGCGCGCCGGCCGGGCTGGCCAGCACCATGGCCGTGTACGCTTGCTGTTCCAGCCGCGCCAGGATGGCTTGCAGGTCCGGCGTCAAGAGCTTCAATTCCGTCATCAGGCGCGCATTGCCCAGATAATAGGTCTGGCCAT
>NZ_LT607505.1:10465-20862 GCF_900095235.1 Janthinobacterium sp. UMAB-60 | reverse complement strand
GCAGGGCGGCAAACTGGCTCACGGGCAGGTGGCTGCTGGCGGGCGGACCCGCCTTGACGATGGCGGCGGCCAGCGGGTGGGCGGAATTGGCGTCCAGGCTGGCGGCCAGCAGCAGGATGGCGTCGCGGTCGTTGCCTGCCAATGCCACCACATCCGTCACGGCCGGTTTGCCCATGGTCAAGGTGCCCGTCTTGTCGACGGCGATGGCTTTGATCCGATAACCGGTTTCCAGGAATTGCCCGCCTTTCACTAAAATACCGCGCCGCGCGGCCGCCGTCAGGCCGCTGACCACCGTGACGGGCGTGGAAATGACCAGCGCGCACGGGCAGGCGATCACCAGCATCACCAAGGCCTTGTAGATCCAGGCCATGAAGGGCTGGCCCAACAGCAAGGGCGGCAGCACGGCCACCAGAATGGCAAACACGACCACGGCGGGCGTGTAGTAGCGGGCGAAATTGTCGACAAAGCGCTGTGTGGGCGCCTGTTTGCCCTGGGTCTCCTCGATCACCTTGACGATCTTCGCCAGCGTGCTGTTGCCGCTGTTGGCTGTCACGGTGACGTCGAGCAAGCCCCGTTCATTGATGGTGCCCGCATACACGACGTCGCCCACGGCCTTGTCCACCGGCATGCTTTCACCGGTGATCGGCGCCTGGTTGACGGACGACTCGCCGCTTTGCACGATGCCGTCGAGCGCGATGCGCTCGCCCGGTTTCACGCGCATCAAGGTGCCGATGGCCACCGTGGCCACGCTGACCTGGTTCCAGGCGCCGCTGGCGTCGGCGACCGTGGCCGTGTCGGGCGCCAGCTGCATCAGGCTTTGCACGGCGTTGCGCGCGCGGTTCAGCGACAAGCCTTCGATCAGCTCGGCGATGGCGAACAGGAAGATGACCATGGCCGCTTCCGGCCACTGGCCAATGGCGATGGCGCCGAAAACCGCCAGGCTCATCAGGAAATTGATGTTCAAGGTGAACGTTTTCAGGGCGATCCAGCCCTTTTTCAGGGTCGGCCAGCCGCCCGTGGCAATCGACAGCAGGGCCAGGGCGATGACCAGGGGCGAACTGTCTGCGTGCGTGGTCCACGCCAGCGCCTCGGCGCCCGCCGCGGCCAGGCCGGAGACCACCAGCAAGCCTTTTTGCAGGCCGGACAGATTGCCTTCGTTCGGATCGCGCGCGACGACGGCGTCCGCTTCCATGGGAATCGCCTGCATGCCGATGCCGTGCAGGGCCGCTTCCACCGTGGCCAGTGTAGGCAGGGTGTGATGCACGTCGAGCACGCGGTTCATCAGGTTGAAATCGAGGCCCACGACACCCGCCATATTGGCCAGCTTGTTGCGGATCAGCCGTTCTTCCGTGGGGCAATCCATGTTGGCGATGCGGTATTTGGCCGTGCTCGCGCCGGCGATGGGGGCGCTGGGCAGGCCTGGCGTGGACGAGCATGCATGCTGGCTGGAACAGCAGCCGGCCACCGTGGGCGCCGGGCTGGGTTCGTGCTCATGATCGTGGTCGTGCTTATGATCGTGCTCATGATCGTGCTCATGCGCGTGGTTATGGCTATCGTGTGGCATCGCATCATCCTTCTGGATTGGTGTATGCTTCCATTAGAAACCCTGTAGCCGCTACAGGGTCAAGCGAATTTGCAAGAAAGAATGAAAAGGGGATGCCATGCGTATCGGAGAACTGGCCAAACGGACAGATTGTGACGTGGAAACTGTGCGTTACTATGAAAAGGCGGGCTTGCTGCAGGAGCCGGGGCGCAACAGTGCCGGCTACCGCGAATACCGCGAAGAACACCAGGAACGGCTGCAATTCATCCGTCATTGCCGCTCCTTGCAGATCGGCCTGACCGATATCCGCGCCTTGCTGGAATTTAAGAACAATCCGGCCGAAGGTTGTCAGAGCGTCAATGAGCTGCTCGACCACCATATCCTGCGCATCGCCGAGCAAATGGCGAACCTGCAAACCCTGCAGCAGCAACTGGTGACCCTGCGCCACCAGTGCGACCAGCCGCAGCCGTCGCAAGACTGCGCGATTCTGCAAAACCTGTCCGAGGCGGCCAGCGGCCACGACTGCGCCTGCCATACCGAACTTCATTGATACGATTGCTACATGCTGAAACTGTTGCCTAAAAAAACTTTACTCACCTTGTCCCTGCTGTCGCCGCTGAGCCATGCGGCCAATGCACCAGCCGCCGGCCATTACCTGACCCTGTACGCCGTGCCCGGCGTGCCGCAAGACGATGATCCGTATACCTGGAGCACGGCTGGCGGCAAGCAGCTGACAAAAGGCGTGACCAAGGCGGACGGCCGCGCCTATCTCAAGGCAGAAGAGGGCGAAGAGACGTATGTCCTGGAAACGGTCAGCATGCGCTGGACGTTCACGGTGCCGGCTCGCTGCTGGCAAGAAGCGCCTGCCGCCTTCCAGTCATGCCTGAAACTCAAGCAAAGCGGCAGCCAATACGATATCAGACAGGATGCGGAAAAACTGGCTAGAGAGAAAGATCAACAGGCCAAGGCGGTAGCCTACGAGCTGGCGGTCCGGGCCAACGACGATGCGCTTGCCTGGCTGGGCAAATTGCCGCCGCAGTGGTCCGTGCAAGAACACGCCAGGCGCCTGCTGTCCATCGGCGACAAGATGGAGCGGCATATCGCCAGCGGCTTGCGGCAAGGCGGCCCCGATGCGCGCCAGTTTGTCTGCAAGGCGCCCACGGCTTACGGCGCATTGCCGCAGCAGCAAGCCGTGCTGGCCTATCAGCTGCAGCCGCGGCCCGTGTTGCACGCCGGTGCCGCCTGGGACCAGCTGCTTTCGGCTGCCGCACAGGGCAACTGGATGGCGCGCCTGGAAGTGTATGAGGCGCTGGCGGAGCGCAAGGTGAGCGAACTGAGCTATGTGGAGCAGGCGCGCCTGGTGCAATTGATGCAATGGCTGCACCAACGCGAAATCGCCGGCCTGTACAGCTTTTTCAGTGCCCGTACCATCGGCGATGGTGCCATGCAAGACCGCGTGGCGCGCCTGGCCGCCATGCAGGGCAGCGTTGCCGACCAGAGCGTCGTTGGGACGCTGCTGCAGCACGAGGACGATCCGGCACTGGTGGCGGCAGGCAAGCGGATGCTCGACTGCGCGGCAGCGGCCATGCAGTCACCGCGCTAGCGCGGCAGCAGCGGGGGGCCGCCGTCGCCCAGGCGGAAGGCATCGACCACGCGCAATAAATCATGCGCCTGGTCCTGCATGCTTTGCGCGGCGGCGGCCGATTGCTCGACGAGGGCGGCATTGCGCTGGGTCAATTCATCCATTTCCGTGATGGCATTGTTGACTTCCTCGATGCCCTTGCTCTGGCGCTGGCTGGCCGCCGTGATATCGTTCATGATTTCCGTCACCTGCTGCACGGAAGCGACAATATCGCCCATGGTGCGCCCGGCGCTGTCGGCCAGCTCGCTGCCCGTTTCTATCCTGGCAACGGAATCCTCGATCAGCTGCTTGATTTCGCGCGCCGCCGTGGCCGAGCGCTGCGCCAGGCCCCGCACTTCGGTGGCGACGACGGCAAAGCCGCGCCCCTGTTCGCCCGCGCGTGCCGCTTCCACGGCCGCGTTCAAGGCGAGGATATTGGTCTGGAAGGCAATGCCGTCGATGACGGCGATGATGTCGACGATACGCCCGGAACTGGCCTTGATCGAACCCATCGTTTCGACCACCTGGCCCACCACGCGGCCGCCTTCCAGCGCCACGTTCGAGGTCGACAGCACCATCTGGTTGGCCTGGTGCGCATGGCTGGCGTTTTCGCGCACGGTATCGGTCAGGGCGTGCATCGAGGTCGCCGTTTCTTGCAAGGAATGGGCTTGCGACTCCGTGCGGGCCGACAAGTCCGCATTGCCGAGTGCGATTTCACTCGCTTCCACCGTGATGGTGGAGCCCGCCTGGCGTATCTCGCCCAATAAGGTGTTCCAGTTTTTCAAGACCGTGGCCAGCGCGCGCGACAGCTTGCCCACCTCGTCGTCCCCTTGGGCGTCGATGCGCATGGTCAGGTCGCCGGCGGCCAGCGACTCGGCGGCGCGGCAAGCCTCGTCGATGGGGCGCACGACGGAACGGGCCACCCAGGTGGCGATCAGGGCCAGCAAGGCAAAGCCGATGGCCATGGTGCCCAGCGACAGCCAGCCGGCGCGCTGGCCCGCGGTTTTTGTTTCCTGCAGCGCGTCGACGGTGCGGTGGTCGAGGTTGAGCAACACCTGGCGCAGCTGCCCGCGCACTTGCTGGTAGTGCGTAGCGGCATTTTGCATCGCCGCCACGCCCGTATTCGGGTCCATCGACGCCAGGTCCAGCGCCTGCGCCACGCTGGCGCGGTAGCGTTCGAGGCCCGGCAGGGCCTGGGCCGCTTCCGTGGCGGCGCCCGAGAATTTCTGCAGTTCCTTCAATCCTTGCGCAATGGCATTAAGCTGGCCATCCGTTTGCGCGCCGAATTGCTTGAACTGCTCGTCCGTCAGGCTGGCGGCGATGGCGATCTTCGCATACACATCGGCGTGTACCTGGCCCAGGGCAATAGCTTGCTGATTGGCAAGCCGTTCGGCCGTCAGGGTGACGTCTTTCAGTTCGCGCATGCGCTGCTCGTTCTGCTGCATGGCGAAGTAGGAGAAGGCCCCCATGGCCAGCAGGCAAGCCAGCGCGACCAGCGGGACGATCAACATCTTCTGTGCGATTTTCATCGGAATCCATATCGTCAAGAGAGCGAAAAACCATCCCGGCGCTGGCGGCGCGGCGGCCGGCTACAGGTAAATGCCACCGCAGACGACGGTGTCGGCCAGTTTTTCGCAGTACATGGCCTTCGGTTCGATCTTCTTGTTTTCCGGATTCGTGAATTTGTATTCCTGCCAGAACTTGCCCTTGCTCTTGGCCAGGTCGACTCTTTCCTTGACGAAGGCCTTGCCGTCGATATCCTTGAGTTCAATCAGGTTCTTGCCCACCATTTTCGGGTTGGCGCCATGCGCGACCACCGTGCCGTCGAGTTTATACACGACCAGGTACAGGTCATGCAGGATGAATTGCGGCGCCTTGGCCGTGATCTCGCCATACGCCTTGGCGTCGCCGGCACTCTTGATGTAGCTCACGCCTTTCTTGACCATGGCTTCGGCGTCGGCGCGCGTGGCGCCGCCGTCGGCCGCGCTGGCGATGGAAGGCAAGGTGGCGGCGGCAAGCATGAGCGACAGGCAAATGGCAGGGGCGAACTTGGACATGAGAATCTCCTTCACATTGCGGCAGGGAAAGCCGGCAGAGAACCGGTGCGGTGGGGGGAGTGCTGACGGTTCATGGTAGCGCGATGCCAGCGGGCATGCGCTGGTGCAACAGATTTTTTTTGAATGGGGTGTTTTTGCAACATCGCGTGCACGTTGCCGCCATGGGATTTTCAGAGGGGAAAGGCCGCTGCCGGCTATCGATACACTAGTGTGGCATGCGCGCCGCGCTACCAGCTGGCAGGGTCTTCCGCCGCCGCGCGCGCCAGGTCGTCGGCCCAATCCTGTTGCGCCAGCCGGTAGATATCGGCGAAAAAGGCGCGCGGGTCGGCCATTTCATCCCACAAGGCGGGCAGGGCGTGCGTGCTTTCGGGATCATGCTCAAGGATGGCCTGGAAATCGTAGCCGGGGTCGTGCAGCGCCTGCGCCAGCACGGCCACCAGCGCATGGCGGTGGCGGTAGCTGAGTTCCTTGTATTGCGACGTGATGTCGCGCCGTATCAGCGCCGCGCGCTGCAGCGGGTCGTTCATGTCCCAGGTGTCCAGTTCCACGCCCAGGGTGTGTTCGCGGTCATACACGTCGAAGGGACCGAGGAAGTGGTACAGCGTAGGTTCATACGGCAGGTCGACCCAGGGGCCGCGCAGTCCATTTTGTTTTTGCACAATGACTCCCCGTTCACGCGCATTCAGGCAAGGTCTAGCCCTCGTAGCCCATGTCCGTCGGATAGATGGCGCGGGACTGGTTCTGGCCCCAGTGCGCATGGTCGAGAATGCCGTCTTCATGCATGTCCAGCACCCATTCCGTGCTTTCCAGCAAGGAGCCATCCTTGTGGTAGACGCGGAAGAAGGTAGAAGTGCTGAGCGCGCGCACGATATTGTGCGGCACACCGTTGCCATAATGGGGCACATAGGTCTTGATCACGCACGTGCGCTGGTCGTTCCATTGCTGGGCATACACGCTGGCATTGCGGGCCGCGCTCACCTTGATGAAGAGCCAGCCTGCCAGCACGATGGCGAACAGGAGGGCGACGGCGATCAGGCCGGTTTTCTTGAGTAGCTGCATGAGGTCATGGCGGGGCCGAAAACGAAGTTGCCGCATTGTATGCCAAGAGCGGAAATGCTTGCCGTACAGCATGTACAGCAAGCATTTACCCGTTTATTACCGTGTATGGCCGTCTACTTCGCCAGGGACGCGTGCAGGGCATTGGCCATGTCCAGGTGATGTTGCAGTGCTGGCAATGTTTTCGCGGCAAAGGCTTTGATGTCGGGATCGCTGGCCTTCTGGCTCGCATCCGTAAACAATTTCACGGCCTCCTTGTGCGCGGCCACGCCGATGCTGGCCGCATATTCCTTGTCGAACTGCTGGCCTTCCAGTCGGCTCAGCTTGTCGATCTGCGTCTGGTGCTTCGCGCCGGGCTGGTCGCTGACTTCGATCTGCTTGCTGCTGGCCAGCTGTTTCAGTTCCTCAGCCACTTTCGCGTGGTCCGTGACCATGGCGTCGGCGAATTTCTTCACCTCGGGATTGCTGCTCTTGCTTTGCGCCACTTTGCTGGCGGCAATTTCCGTGCTGCCCGCGTCGGCAGCCTTGCTGAGGAATTGCTTGTCGTACGCGCCCGGTGCGGCAGCAGCGATGCTGTTGATGGCAATGCCGCTCAACAGGGCCACGGCGGCGCCGATGGCCACGCTCTTCAGGGAGGGGGTACGGGAACTGGTGGTGGAGATGCGCATGGGATTCCTTTCGGGTATGGTTTTTTCTACAAGCTGATGGCAATGTTAAGCCGTCAGCCTGCGCACACCCATAGGACAGGCGCGGCCATGCCCGTAGGACTAATCCTGTTCGCTAGCGCACAGTTCAACTTGTTTAAGAGCAAACAGGGCGGCGATGCCGGCATCGCGGCGCCAGGCGGGCATGCCGATATCGAGCCATTCCGACATCGCGTCCAGGTGGGATGGCTCCGAGACGCTGTGTTCGAGTTCTTCGAGCACCGTGTCACGGTCGATATACAGGCTGTCCAGCCAGGCATCGAACGATGGCGCCAGTTCGATGAAACCGTGGGCGCGCTTGCCGGTCCACTCCGGCAACTCCTGCACATAGGCCAGCACACGGCCGCCGCCTTCTTCCGTCAAATCCAGGTAGACCATGGAATTGCCGCCATCGCGGGCGAAGGGCAGGATGCGCACCGGCATGTCCGTATGCTTGCGAGCGGCGCGGATTTCGCCTACCAGCGTTTCATCGCAGAAATCGCCTTCGTCGGCGCTGAAGAAGGTGTTGAACCCCATTTTTTCCACTCCGCCATTACCATCAGGCACATCCGTGGTGTAGTCGAACCAGGCACCGTTGGCGACTTGTAAAAAAGCCAGGAAGGCGGGCGGCAGCGGCGCTTCCAGCAAGGTTTCGATGGCGGCGATCTGCTGCGCGGTGGGGGCAGGCTTGGCACCCTCGAGCGCCAGGTGACGGTACTGCGTGTAATAAGTCATTGATTATCCTTGTAAATTTATTGCGACCGCCATGCCGTCCTCGCAGCCCGTCTCCACCTTGGCCAGCGCGTCGACGAGGCCTGCGCGCAGCACGGCCATCGAACGGGCCTTGTCGTCGATCTGGGCAATTTTCGTTTCCAGCATGACCCGCTTGGTTGCCGCATCGAGCGCGTTTTCCTGCCAGACTGCAATGACTTCGGCGATTTCCTTCAAGGTAAAACCCAGCGCCTTGGCGTGGCCGATCAGCTCGATGCGTCGCAAGGCTTGCGCCGAGTATTCCTTGTAATTGTTCGTCATGCCCGGCTGCGGGGCTTCGTCCAGCAGCCCCTGGCGCTCGTAGAAGCGCACCGTGTCCTTGCTGACGCCCGTCAGGCGGGTGATTTCTCCGATGCGCATATTTTTTTGACTTTCTACTAATTTGTGGAACGCGAAAAATGTGCAGGGCAAGGCGTATTGGCGCAGACAGTACGCTAGTACGGCAAGCCAATGCAACGCAGCCATGCGCAGTTTTTTGCGTTCCACGCTTGACCGTGGACTAAAGACCACAGTTTACAGTGAAATTCTCTCCACTACGATTCAATTGCCATGACCGCCTTCAACTATACCAATCAAACCGTGCTGATCACGGGCGCCTCGTCCGGCATCGGCCGCGTCTTTGCGGAAACTTTGGCCGCGCGCGGCGCGCATTTGCTGTTGCTGGCCCGCTCGGGCGCCGTGCTCGACAGCCTGGCCAAGGAACTTTCCCAACGCCACGGCATCCGCGCGCACGCGCTGGTGGCCGACCTGAGCCTGCCCGGCGCCGCTGCACTAGCCCATGCACAGGCCTGCGCGCTGGGCATGCCGCCCGACGTACTGATCAATAACGCGGGGTTCGCCACGCATGGCAGGTTCGAGACCATCGCTCTCGCGCGCCAGGCGGCCGAGGTGGCCGTCAATTGCACGGCCCTCATGGAACTGACGCATTGCGCCTTGCCACACATGCTGGCGCAAGGACGGGGCGCCATCATCAACGTGGCGTCCACGGCGGCCCTGCAGCCTGATCCCTACATGGCGGTCTACGGTGCCAGCAAGGCTTTCGTGCTGTCGTTTTCGGAAGCGCTGTGGGCGGAAAACCGCAACCGCGGCGTGCGCGTGCTGGCCGTGTGCCCGGGCGCCACGGAAACGGCTTTCTTCGACGTGGTGGCCGCGCCCGAAGCGGCCGTGGGCAAGCGCATGGCGCCGCAAGCCGTCGTCGATGAAGCGCTGCGGGCGCTGGACCGGGGCCGCAGCAGCCATGTGGCGGGCCGGCCCAACCGCTTGCTGGCCTGGCTGCCGCGCTTGCTGCCGCGCCAGACCGTGCTGGGCATCGTGGAAGGCATGCTCAAGCCACGGACTTGATGCTCGTCAAAACGCCATCGTGGCGAACATGGCCAGCACGGCCGTCGCCATGACAATGGTCGACAGCCAGCCCAGCGCCCGCAGGCGGCGCGAAATGGTCAAGGTGCCCATGATGGCGGGGCGCGAGGCCATCACCATCATCAGGGCCATGATGGGCACGGAAATGACGCCGTTGATGACGGCGCTCCAGTACAGGGCCTTGATGGGGTCGAGCGGCGAAAAGCACAGGGCGGCGCCGATCACGGTGGCCGTGACGATGATGCCGTAAAACTTCTTGGCCGCCCTGGGCGCCAGTTCCAGACTGTTTTTCCAGTGGAAGGCGCCCGCCATGGCGTAGGCGGCCGAGCCGGCCAGCACGGGAATGGCCAGCAAGCCCGTGCCGATGATGCCCAGGCTGAACAGGGCAAACGCGAACTCGCCCGCGATAGGGCGCAGGGCGGAAGCGGCCTGGGCGGACGTGTCGATATGCGTGATGCCTTGCGCGCCCAGGGTCACGGCCGTCGTCAGCATGATGAAGAAGGCCACCAGATTGGAAAAACCCATGCCGATGGCCGTGTCCATCTTGATGCGCTGGAATTGCCGTGGCGCCTGCTCGGGCGTGCGGCGCAAGGCTTGCGCGCTGGAATCGGCCTGCAAGTCTTCCACTTCCTGTGAGGCTTGCCAGAAAAACAGGTAGGGGCTGATCGTCGTGCCGAACACGGCCACGATCATGGTCACCGAGGCGGCCGACCAGGCGAACCGGGGCCAGACGGTGCGCAGCGCCACTTCGCCCCAGGGAATGTGTACGGTGAGCACGGTGGCCACATAGGCCAGCAAGCCCAGGGTCAGCCATTTCAGGATGCGCACGTACTTCTGATAGGGGATAAACACTTGCAGCAGCAGCGACAGCAAACCAAAGCCCACGGCGTACAGGTGCGTGGGACCGCCGATGATCAGGGTCAGGGCGTCGCCCATGGCGGCCACGTCGGCGGCGATATTGATGACATTGGCCAGCAGCAGCAAGCCGACGATGGCGTACAACAAAGAGCGGGGATAGTGGCGGCGGATATTCGTCGCCAGCCCATGGCCGCTGACCCGGCCTATCTTGGCGCTGATGACCTGGATGCCGAGCATCAGCGGGAAGGTCAGGCACACGGTCCACAACATGCCGAAGCCGAACTGGGCGCCTGCCTGCGAATACGTGGCGATGCCGCTGGGGTCGTCGTCGGCCGCGCCCGTGATCAGGCCTGGCCCCAGCTTGCCCAGCCAGGTGTCGGATGGGGCTGCCGGGCCGCTGTCGGTCTGCATGCGTCGCTCCTGTGTGATGGAGCGAGCAGCGTATCACA
>NZ_LT607505.1:0-10422 GCF_900095235.1 Janthinobacterium sp. UMAB-60 | reverse complement strand
ATGCACGATTCAGTAGCGCGCATCCTTGGGTTTGCCGCCCTTGGGCCAATCCTTCACCTTGTCGGGGAAGTCCGGGCGCGGCATGTGCGTAAAATATTCGGCCACGTCGACGGCGTCCTGGTCGGACAGGTTGCCTTGTCCCAGCGGGAATTTCTGGCCGTGGCCCATCACCATGTTGGCCTTGACGAAGCCGGCCGCCGTATAGGTACGGGCCATGCCGGCGCCGATATTGAACGAGCGCTCGCCCCACAACGGCGGGAAAGCGACGACGCCGTTGGCGGCCCGGATGCCTTCGCCATTCGCCGCATGGCAGACGGCGCATTGCTCCGCATACACTTTTTTACCATGCACGGGATCGGGCAGCAGAGCGCGGTCTATCTTCGCCACGCCGCGTCCCGCCACCTTGTCGCCCGCTTGCGTGGCGCCCTTCATCCAGTCGATGTAGGCGACCATCGCTTGCAGGTCGGGGCCGTCCACGGGCAGCGGCTTGCCGTGCATGGAGCGGCGGAAGCAGCCGTTGATGCGCTCGCCCAAGTTAATCACCTTGCCGGCGCGCGGCGCTTCCGAGGGGAAGAAGGCGGAGATGCCGAGGAAGGGCGAACCGTTCGCCACGGTACCGCCATTCAGGTGGCAGCTGCTGCAATTGAGGTCGTTGCCCACGTTTTGCGGCAGGCGGGCGCGCGTTTCCGTCATCAGCTGCATGCCGTGAATCAATTGATTGGCGTTCGGATCGGCCGTCAGAGCGGCGAAGCGGGGTGTGACGAAGCCGCCCGCGTCCAGTGCCTTGAGCTTGAGTTCCTTGCGCACCCTGGCGATCTGCGTGGGCGTGACGGGCGCGCCCTGGTTGCCCCACTTGCCGCGCACAAAGGTGAGGATTTCCGCCAGTTCCGTGTCCGACAGGCGGTCATACGACGGCATGCCGAACGAGCGGGGCGAGTGCTGCGTGACGGCCGACTGCCAGCCCGTCAGCGCGATATGAATGACGGAGGTGGCGTCCTTCGACTGCACCGAGTCGTTCTGCGCCAGCGGCGGGAAGATGTTTTCCACGCCACGGCCGTCGCGGCGGTGGCAGGTGGCGCAGAATTGCAGGTAGCCGAGGCCGCCGCGCGTGTTGTACAGCGCATCGTTGCTGGCCGCCGCGAGGGTCGCCGTTTTCTTCGGCGGCGCGGCCGCCCCGTCCTTGGCGGGCAAGCCGTGCAGGTAATGTGCCAGCGCATCGAGGTCGCCATCCGTGAAGTATTGCGTGCTGTGCGTGATGACTTCCGTCATGCTGCCGGCCGCCGTGCCGAAGCTGTTGCGGCCCGTCTTGAGCAATTGCACGATGTCGCCCGGCGTCCACAGATTGCGCAAGTTCACCGCATGCCAGCCGTCAAACGTAAAACCGGACAGGTAGTGCTTGCCGCTGCCGCCATCCTGGCCCATGGTTTTTTCCTGGAAAGCCACGCCGCGCGGCGTGTGGCAGGAGCCGCAATGGCCGAGGCCCTGGGCGATGTAGCTGCCCCGGTTCCACATGGCCGACTTGGCGCTGTCGGGCTTGAACGGCGCGTCGTCGAGGAAGACGGCGTTCCACAGCGACAAGCCCCAGCGCATGCTGAACGGCCATTTCATGTCCGTTTCGCGGTTTTGCTGCGCCACGGGCGCCACGCCGCGCTGCAGGTAGGCGTACAGCGCCTGCATGTCGTCGGGCGTGATCTTCGCGTAGGAAGGGTAGGGCATGGCCGGATACAGATTGTGCCCATCGGCCGCCACGCCCTTGCGCATGGCGCGGTCGAACTGGGCGAACGTGTACGTGCCCAGCCCGGTCTTCGCGTCCGGCGTGATATTCGTGCTGTAGATGGTGCCGAACGGCGTTTTCAGTTCCAGGCCGCCGGCCATGGCGGCGCCGTTCGGACTCGTGTGGCAGGCCACGCAGTCGCCCAGGCGGGCCACGTATTCGCCGCGCTTGATCAGTTCGGCCGACGTGACTGACGCCGCCGTCGCGCTGGCGCAGAAGACCAGCATGCCCAGGAGCATTGCCGCCAGCCAAGCAGTGATCGAAAAGGAAAAAGCGGGAGGACGGTGCGAACCGCGATGCAGGATGGAAATGGCGTTCATGGTGACCCTTTATTATTACGCGCAAGCTTACGCAATCGTCACCACGGCGAACATTGGGAACTTCTTTCGAGCAACTAGGTAATCTTCCCTAGTGTTTTACACTGGAAAATCGTGTAGGCAGGCTACAAACTGGCCATGATGCGTTCGCGCAGCCAGCGGTGCGCCGCGTCCAGGTGCATGCGCTCGTGCCAGACCATGGCCATCTCGTAATCGGGCAGGATCACGGGTGGCTCCCACGTGCGCAGCGCGCCCAGCGCATTCTTCAGCAGGCGCGACGGCAGCAAGGCCACCATGTCGGACTCTGCCAGCAAGGGCGGGACGATCAGGAAATGCGGCACGGACAGCACCACCTTGCGCGTGCGGCCCAGTTGCAGCAGCGCCGTATCGACGTTGCTGCGGAAGCCGCCGCCGTTCGGCGAGACGACGATGAATTCCAGCGCGCAAAACTGGTCGAGGTCGGGCGGGGTTTGCAGCAGCGGATGGTCGCGCCGGCCCGCCAGCACATAGTGCTCGGTAAACAGGGTACGGTGGCGTAAACCAGGCGGCGCTTCTTCCTGCGCCAGAAAGCCCAGGTCGACCTGGCCGCTTTCCATGTCGTGCGCCATGCGCGCCGGCACGGCTTCGAACACGGCCATGCGCGACAACGGCGCTTGCGCGCGCAGGGAGGCCAGCATGGGCAGCAAGATCGCATATTCGGTGGCGTCGGCCGCCGCCAGGTTCCAGCGCACGTCGGCCGTGGCCGGGTCGAAGGCCGATTCCGGCTGCAAGACTTGCTCCAGCTGGGCCAGCACGGCTTGCAACGGTGCAAACAGAGCCAACGCCCGGGCCGTGGGCAGCATGCCGCGCGGACCGGGCAAGAGCAGCGGATCGTCGAAGGCCGTGCGCAGCTTGCCCAACTGCACGCTGACGGAAGGCTGGCTCAGGTGCAGACGCGCCGCCGCCCGCGTGACGTTGCGCTCGATCAACAGCGCGTTCAGGGTCAGCAGCAGGTTCAAGTCCAGCTTGTGCAAATTGCTCATGGCTATACCTTGTATATCAACTATTCATTTCCACTATGATAGCGCAAGCCCTACAGTTGTTCCTGTGATTTTTATTCTTCACCTTTTACAGGAACTAACTGATGCAACTCCATGAATATACAAGCTTTGATGGGCTAGGACTGGCCCAGCTGCTGCGCACTGGCACTATTTCCGCCGCCGAATTGCACGACGCCGCCTTGCGCGCCTGCGCCGCCGTCAATCCGCAGATCAATGCCGTGGTCGGGCTGTGGCCGGCCGATTTCACGCACCTCGACCACGCGGCGCCGTTCGCCGGCGTGCCATTCCTGATCAAGGATGTGGCCGTCACCATGGCGGGCCAGCGCAGCGAAGCGGGCAGCCGCCTGGGCGCCGGCCATGTCGCGACCGTTGATTCCCACCTGATGACGCAATTCCGCGCAGCCGGCCTGGTGACGTTCGGGCGCACCAGCACGCCGGAAATGGCCTTTGCCACCACCACGGAACCCGTTTTATATGGCGTCACGCGCAACCCGTGGAACGTCAGCTTGAGCGCGGGCGGCTCCAGCGGCGGCGCGGCGGCGGCCGTGGCGGCCGGCATCGTGCCGCTGGCCCATGCGACGGACGCGGCCGGTTCCATCCGCATGCCGGCCGCATCGACGGGCCTGTTCGGCTTCAAGCCCAGCCGGGGACGGGTGTCGAACGGCCCCGCCATGGACGAAATCTTCAGCGGCCTGGGCGTGCAGCTGGGCGTGAGCCGCAGCGTGCGCGACAGCGCCGCCTTGCTCGACTGCGTGCAGGGCGTGCTGCCGGGCGAGCCGTATGTGACGAGTCCTCCTGAGCACAGCTGGCTGTCGCAGGTGGACGTGGCGCCGGGCAAGCTGCGCATCGCCGTGCAGCGCATCGCCAGCAATGGCGCCCGTCCCGTGCCTGCCGTCGATACCGCCCTGCAAGACACCGTGCGCCTGCTGGAAAGCCTGGGCCACCACGTGGAAGAAGTGCAACCGGCGCTGGGCGTGTCGTGGGACGCGTTCGTGCAGGCCAATGCCGGCATCTGGTGCGCCAACCTGGTGCCGTGGATCGATGCCCTGGCGCAGGAAAGCGGGCGCGCCGTGTCGCTCGATACGCTGGAAGCGGCCACTCTGGCCTGCTACCGGTACGGGCAGACGGTGTCGGCCGTCGATTTCGTCGCCGCGCTCGACGTGCGCAATACCGTCACGCGCCAGGCCGGCGCCTTGTTCGGCCAGTACGATGTGCTGCTCACGCCCACCATGCCGGATGTGCCGTGGCCGCTGGGGCGCTATGGAGAAAACGAGGAACAGCTCGATGGGCTGGGCTGGACGGCGCGCCTGTTCGAGCATTCGCCCTACACGCCGCTGGCCAACGTGGCGGGCTTGCCAGCCATGTCCGTGCCGCTGGCCATGTCGGATACAGGGCTGCCGATCGGCATGCAATTCATGGCGGGCTATGGGCAGGATGGAACCTTGCTGCGCCTGGCAGGGCAGCTGGAGCGGGCGGCGCCGTGGGGGCAGCGGCGTCCACCTGTGTGGGCGGGCAAGGTGCAAGCATGCCTTGCGGACGGCTGAAACCGGCCACCATAACGGTTTTGGCCAGCGACAAGAAGCCGAAATCCGGGGTCGGACCCGCCGGGTCCGACCCCAGTCCTTGTTCTTGGGTGAAAAGTATCAGGTGGGCATCGTAGCCAGCTGCGCCGCGCCCCGGCCTTCCATACGGAAACGAAATCGCTCCCACAGCCGGTCGTGGAAGGGCAGGACGATCACGTTGCAGATCGGCTCCACCACGGCCAGCAAGCCGCCGAAGGCCATGGAACCCGTGGCCCAGTACATGGCGCCGAAGGCCACGCCCATGTGCATGGCCGTCTGGCTCAGCTTTTCGCCGGCCAGGGCGGCAAAGCCTACGCGGCTGGCGGCGTAGCGGCGGCGGATCGCGTGCCAGGCTTTTTCATGCCATGGCAACAGGGCCACGTTGATGATCGGTTCGATGATGGCGGCCAAGCCACCGAGCGCCAGAGACCCCGTCAGCAAGTAGGCGAGGCCGAAGGCGATCGACATGTGCGTGCAGACCTGGCTGAATGTTTTGATGGCGGTGAACAAGGGATGCTCCTTTCTGTTGAATTCGCTTATCCTTGATTCAGATAGTAACGATTCTCATTTACAAAAGGAAGTAAAATATTTCAACCGAATCAATAGATAAAAACTATTAATAGTCTGCATTCCATTGCAGCCTCCACGATAACGACAGCATCAACCACCGGCAGGCCGCGGCGCCAGGCCCCGCAGCAAGAGCCACAGGCCGGTCAGCGGGTACGCCAGGCCCAGCGGAATCAGCAAGGCGTGCATCACGTCCAGTCCAAACAGTTCGCGCGCGACGGCGATCCACTGCAGCACGCCGGCCAGCATGCCGGCCAGGGCCAGCAGGCGCGGGATCGCCCGGGCGCGGTACAGCAGCAGATACATCAGGGTCACGCCCAGACCGCCCAGCAGCTTGTCCGGAAAGTGCACGCCGTTGCGCAGCCCCGTCAGCAGGGCGCGCGCCGGCTCATAGGCATTGCCGTCGGCGCCCGAGGCGAGGAAGGCGACGCTCAGGCTGCGCATGGCCAGCATCAGCGTGCCTTCGAACAGGCTCGTTGCCAGCGCCGCCGCCACCAGCGCCACGTAGCAGCGACTCAGCAGGGGGTGCTGCTCGCCGTACAGGCCGCGCAGGGCTGCCGCGATGGCCAGCCCGAGCAAGGCCGTGAGCAGCCCGAGCATGACGATCAGCCCCACCTGCAGCGGCATGCCGGCCGCCCGCAAGAGGAAGCCCGGCGCGGCAAATACTTGCTCCTGCAGCCAGAAATTCGACCAGATGCCCAGGCCGAAAATGAATAGCAAGCCCAGCCCCAGCCAGCGCCCCGGCGGGACGGCGGCCCCAGGCTGCAGCGGCGAGGTGAACAGGGGAGCGGCTTGCCGCGTGGCGGCGGAGATTGTTTGGTTCATCGATACACCTTTGTCGGAGTGGGATCAAGCCTGCCGAGGCAGGACCAGCCAGCGCAGTGTCGGCACACGGGCGCGCCGCGGCAAGGCCGATCCGACGCGTCACGCGCCCAGGGGGCCGAAGTGCGCCCATGCGCGATGAGTGACGCGGCCCTGCCGCGCCCGGAGACTATTCCGCCTTGAACAGGTGGAGGAAGGAGCGGCTGACCGGCAGCACTTCCGGCCGGTGCTTCAAGGTCACTTCGGCCGTCTCGTGCGCGCCGCGCACGACCTGGCGGATGGCATGCAGGTTGACCACCACGGCCCGGTGGATTTGCTGGAACTGCTGTGGATCAAGCTGCACCAGCAATTCCCTGAGGGAATTGCGCAGCAGCGCTTCGGCGGGCTTGCCCCCGTCGCGCCAGGCAACCAGCGTGTACTTGTCGTCGGACTTCAGGTAATCGACATCATCGACCGGTATCAGCCGCACGGCCGGCCCCACGCTGGCGCGCAGCCAGCGCAGCGCAGCTGGCGCGGGTCCCGGCGCGGGGGCGGCCTGCAGGTACGCCGCCAGTTGCCGCAACAGCGTCTCGCTGGCCGCGCCGGGCTGGATGGTCGCCAGGCGTTCGCGCAAGCGCGTCACGGTACCGGCCAGGCGGGCCAATTGCACCGGCTTGACCAGGTAGTCGAGCGCGCCCTGCTCGAAGGCGCGCACCGCGTACTGGTCATAGGCGGTGACAAAGACCAGGTGGGCGCGGCGGCCGATCTGGCTGGCCACGTCCACGCCGGACAGGCCAGGCATGTGCACATCGAGGAAGCAGACCGTCGGCTGGTGCCGCTCGAACAGCGCGAGCGCCTCTGGTCCGTTGCGCGCTTCGGCCACGACCAGCAGCTCCGGCCAGCACTCGGCCAGCTGGCGCCGCAGGCTGGCGCGCAGCAAGGGTTCATCATCGGCAATCAGGGCGGTCAGGTTCATGGCCATGCGGGGCATTCTATGGAAACACGGAAACCGTGGGGGGCCAGTTCGCTGATGCGCAAGGCCGCTTCGCCGCCAAACATCAACGCCAGGCGCTCGCGCAGGCTGCCAAGCCCCGTGCCCAGGCCGGGGCTGCCCGCTTGCAGGCCCGCTCCGGTATCGCTGACCTCGATATGGCAACGGCCATGCGCCTCGGTAATGAGCACATCGATGCGCCCGCCATCCATGCAGGGATCGATGCCATGGCGCACCGCGTTCTCGACCAGGGTCATCAGGGTCATGGGCGGGCACTGCAGTCTTTCGCAGCCGGGCGCAACGTTGATGCCGAACTGCAGGCGGTCTGGCATGCGCATCTGCATCAGCACCAGATACGCGCGCACCATTTCCAGTTCCTGTTCCAGGCGGGTGGCCGCTTCGTTCAGGCGCGGCACGGCGGCCCGCAGATACGTGACCAGATGCGCCAGGACGGGCGCCGCATGGCTGGACCCCGCATCGAGCAGGGCTTGCAGGCTGGCCAGCGTATTGAACAGGAAATGCGGCTGGACCTGGGCCTGCAGCAGCCACACGCGCGCATCGCGGGCCTGGCGTTCCAGCTCGCCGCGCCGGCGCTCGGCTTCGCGCACGCGGGCGTCGCGCTGGCGCAGCAGGGCGGCCATCGCTGTCCATGGGCCGAGCAACAATCCCAGGAAAGCGAGCGATATATAGCTCTGCAACCGCTCCGGCACCTGCCAGAATGGCGGCGCACCGGGCTTGGTATTGAGCAGATACAGGCTGGCCAGGGTCAGCATGATCGCCAGCGCCACGCCCACCACCTGCAACACCCAGTGGGCCAGCCTGCCGGGCAAGCGGCGCGGCCAGCGCTCGAACAGGCCATACGCCAGCAGCGCCGCCAGCGCCGGCAGGAAGACCGCCATGGCCAGGTACCCTAACGGGTCTTCCCATGACAGGGTGAACAGGGCGAATTCGAATAGTGCAGCCAGCCCGGCCACGCACAAGCGTCGCGCGGACAGGCAGGTTCGCAGGCCATCGATAACGGAGCGCAGTGTGTACATGAATGTGACGCCCCCAGGAATTGCCATAAGAGCAGCAGAATAGGGCAAAGCCACGCGGTAAGCAACAGCGGCAGGCATGAAGCACGCTTTCCCGCGCGCCAGCGACGCCCTGCGGGGCCGGGCCGCGATGGCGCCACGAGCGCCGCGCAAGTCCGGGCAGGCCCGCAGCGGCTCGATGGTGCCGCATGTGAGCAGGTCAGCGTATTGCCGTCGCCTGCGACCAGACGGCTTGCCAGCGACCATCGCGCCATTCATAGCTATCCATATGCCAGTAGCGGGCGCGCGGCACGGCGTGGCCGCCGAAGACGATTTCCAGCTGCGCCGAGTAACGCAGGACGGCGGCCGTGCCGTACAGGCGCACGCTGAACGCTTCCGGTTCCCAGCTCAGATAGCGCATGTGGCCGGAGGCGATGGCGCCCAGGTATTGTTCCCGCGACAGCATGCTGCCGATCGGCGTGATCAGCTGGAAGTCGTCCGCATGCAGGACGCGCGCCGCCTGCATATCGGCAGCCACGAGGGCGCGCAAACGGCAGCGTTCCGTGTGGCGCAGCAGGTCCATCTGCTGTTCTTCAGTCAGTGCGGCATTGAAATCGATCATGGCAGTCCTGTTCGGGTAGGTGATTGACACTTTGACGGTTTTTGTCCAAAAGTCATGTTGACACTATATGACCATAGTGTCAACATGCCCACATGACAAGCGATCCCCCTAAAAGCCAGCAGATTCTCGATGCGGCGCTGGCCGTGTTTTGCCGTTACGGCTACCGCAAGACGTCCATGCTCGACATCGCGCAGGCGGCCGGCATGTCGCGCGCGGCGCTATATTTGCACTTCAAGAACAAGGAGGACGTGTTCCGTGCCGGCTCCGAACGGGCCCATGCCACCGTGATGGCGCACGTGGCGGCGGCGCTGGACGCACCTGGTCCCGTTTTTGCGCGCATCGAAACGGCGCTGCTGGCATTCCAGCAAGGCTTGATGGCGGAAATTTCAGCCAGCGCCCACGGACAGGAATTGTTCGACGCCAACATGACCCTGGCCGCCGACATCACCTTGAAGGCGCGGGCAACCTTGGTGGCGTCGCTGGCCGGCGCACTGGAACAGGCCGAGGCGGCGGGCGATATCGCGCTGCGCCGGGTGGACGCGACTGCCGCGCACGTTGCCGGCTTGCTGGTGGCCACCATGGATGGCATCAAGCACACGCAAGGGGGAGGGGAGATGCTACGCCAGGGCATCGCGCTGCAGATGCGCGTGCTGGGCGCGGCGCTGCTGCGCATGTGAGCGGCCAAGCCCGCATGCGCAGTCGGGCCAAGGCTGTTACGGCAGGGTTTTCAGCACGGTCTTCGTCGGCACGGAGAAAGTATAGTTGTCGTGGCGGTCCCAGTTGATCGACCACGTCATCACGCCGCGGAAGTCCGGATACGCCTGCAGCGGCTTGATGGTGCCGCAGTTGAGCAGGCGCGTCAGGCAATTCAAAGCATTGCTGACGTCGGCATTCGTCGTGAAACCGGAGCCGGCCGAGCTGCGGCCGGACGGCACGCCGAAGCCCACCTGGTCCGGACGCAAGCCGGCGAAGGTGTTGCCGCCATAGTTAAAACCTTCGATCAGCATGCGCGCCGTGGCCACCAGCTGATCGGCCGAGCCCGCCTTGATGGCGCCTGTGGCGTACGGTGTGTAGATGTCGCCATTGTTGTAGTACTGCGGGTGCAGCACCGTCAGCTCGCTGCGCAAGGCATTGATGATGGGAATGTAGGCGCCCCAGATGCTGCCGTAGCTCGTGTAGCCCCCTTCCACGTACACCCATTCCGGCGCCATCGACAAATAAAAGCTGCTGCCGACCCTGGCTTTCAGGTTTTTCACGGCGATCGGCAGATACGTCTGGATGGCCGCGCCTTGCGCCACGCCATTTTCCAGGTCGAGGTCGATGCCATCGAAACCGTATTTGGTGATGATGGCGTACAGGCTGTTGGTAAAATTCGTCGCTTCGGCCGTGTTGCCGACGGACACGGAACCATTTTGCCCGCCCAGCGACAGGATGACTTTCTTGCCCTTGGCCCGCTTGGCCGCCACGTCGGCGATGAATTGCGCTTCCGTGCCCGCGCCCGGATCGATGGTCAGGCTGACATTGCCGCCACCCGCGTTGTCGCCGAACGAGACGACGATCACGTCCCAGTCGTCGCTGACCTGGCTGATCGGATACGTCGCGCCGCTGGGATTGGTGAAGTTGTGCCAGTAGCCGATCAGCGCGTGTTTGGCAAAGCCGGTGGGCGTAGGCGTCGGTGTAGGAGTCGGTGTAGGAGTCGGTGTAGGAGTCGGCGTTGGGGTTGGCGTAGGAGTCG
>NZ_LT607504.1:24656-63550 GCF_900095235.1 Janthinobacterium sp. UMAB-60 | reverse complement strand
ACGCAAGGCCTGTCGCGCGACCTGGGACCGCGCGGCATCACCATCAACAATGTGGAACCTGGCCCCGTCGCCACCGACATGAACCCGCCGACGGGCGACTTCGCCGACCTGATGCACGGCCTGATGGCCCTGCCCCGCCACGGCACGGCCGATGAAATCGCAGGCATGGTGGCTTACCTGGCCAGCGCGGAAGCGGCGTTCGTCACGGGCGCCGGGCTGAAGATCGATGGCGGCTTCGCAGCGTAAAAAAATGGGGTCAGACCCTTTGAGTCTGACCCCAGCCTCCGCTTCAGGGCTTACATCGACTTGCGCCGGCGCCCCCGCCACCACAGCAGCAATGCCAGCAGCACCAGCACGCCGACGATGATGCCCGCGCGGGCCAGCCCGATCAGGTTCGATGGCGCACCGCCGTTGCGCAAGGTCGTCACCTGTTCCGCCGTCACCTTGACGTCGGGATTGCCGTACATCTTCTGTACGTAATTGCCGAGGGTGACGATCTGCTCGTCCGACAGGGTCTGGCGGAAGGCGGGCATCAGATGTCCCGCAGTATGATTACCCTTGCCGTCCTGCCGTTCCACCCCATCGAGGATCGCCATCACCAGGTTATTGCTGTTGCTGCGGCCCGTCACCGAGTTGTGGAACAGGGGTGGCAAGCTGCCGTCGAAACTGCCCTCGCCCCTGGCCTGGTGGCAGCTGGCGCACTGCGCATCGTACAGCTGCGCGCCCGACATCTTGTTCAGGTTTTGCGGCAGCGGCACGCCGCGGATGGCACTCAACTCGTCGCCCGCCTGGCCCCATTGCGTCACCGGTTTCGTGTCCGCCTTGTCGCGGATGGCGGGTACGCTCTTGATGTAGTGCGCGATGGCGTTCAGGTCCGCGTCGCTCAGGTGCTTCAGGCTATGGTCGATGGCTTCGGCCATCGGTCCGGCAGCCTGCCCCCGGTGCGCGGCGCGGCCCGTGCGCAGGTAGCCGACCAGGTCTTGCTGGCTCCAGCTGCCGATGCCGCTGTTGACATCCGAGGTGATGTTCGGCGCAAACCAGGTCCCCAGGTCGGCGCCGCCCAGTTCTTTCGACAACTGCTCGGCCATCAGCGCATTGCGCGGCGTGTGGCAGGTGGTGCAATGGGCCAGCCCTTGCGCCAGGTAGGCGCCGCGGTTCCACTCCATGCTCTTGGCCGCATCGGCCACGAACGGCTTCTTGTCGAGGAAGAGCATATTCCAGCCCGCCATCGACAGGCGGATGTTGAACGGGAACGGCAAGTCCGTCTGTGTTGCCGGCGCCGTGTCCACCGCCGCCACGCCATGCATGAAGTAGGCGTACAAGGCGGCCGTGTCGTCATCCGTCACCTTGGCGTAGGCCGTGTAGGGCATGGCCGGGTACAGGTTGGCGCCGTCGGCCCGCACGCCGTGGCGCACGGCGTCGGAAAACTGCTTGAGCGTGTAGTTGCCGATGCCGTGCGTTGTCGATGGCGTGATGTTGGTGGCGACAATGGCCCCCAACGGCGTGGCCAGGGACAGTCCGCCCGCCATCGGCTTGCCGCCAGGCACGCTATGACAGGCGATGCAGTCGCCCGCCGTCGCCAGGTAGCGGCCACGCTCGATCGCCTGCACGTCGGTGCCGGGGGCGTCCGCCGCCAGCACGGGCAAGGCCAGGGCCAGCAAGGCCGCGCCGGCCGCCATTCTGAAGGTCCCCATCATGATTTTGCTCCCTGTTCGTCGAGGATATGTTTAACGGTGCGCAAGGCCACGGCCAGGCCGTTTTCCGTCGAATTGCAGGTGCCGGACGTGGGCAGCACGCCCGTGCTGCACAGGAACAGGTTGGCGTGGTCAAACGTGCGGCCCCACTGGTCGCACACGGCCTTGGCCGGGTCGGAACCCATCGACAGGGTGCCGCAGATGTGCTGGTTGTTGGCGAACACGCCTTCCTTGCTGTGGCGCAGATTGGTGCCGCCCATCAGCCTGGCGATGTTCTCGAAATCCTGCTTCGAGCGCTCGTGGCCCCGCTTGGTGTACTCGTCGATCGCATAATGCGCCTGCGGCTTGGGGATGCCCATGGCATCCTTCTCGCTGCTGAGGGCAATGCGGTTTTCCGGGTTCGGCAGCACTTCCAGCACGTTTTTCAGGCTCATCTCGCGCGCCGAGCGGAAACGCAACTGCTGTTCGAATTCCGCGCCAAACACGCCCTTGCCGATCAATTCCCTGGTCGCGCCATCGACGCGCGAGATGTTCGTGAAATCCAGGCGGTACGGCGAATGCTGGCTGCGGAAATCGCCGTCGCGCATGGTGTTGATGGAATTGGGGCTTTGCGGGCCCCGGCCCAGCCACAGGTCTTCATCGGCGTCGAAGGTGATCGAGGTGCTCGGGTGGTCCATCAGATTGCGGCCCACCATGTCGCTGCTGTTGGCCAGGCCGTTCGGGTATTTGTCCGAAGCGGAAACGAGCAGCAAACGGGGGCTTTCAATGCCGTTGGCGGCCAGGATGAAGGTCTTGGCCGTGACCCGGTGGCTGTTCTTGTCCACGTCGTAGTACAGGGCGGCCGTGATGCGGCCCTGCGCGTCGTGTTCCAGCTTGTAGACGTTGGCGTTGCAGACGATCCTGACGCCCGCGTCTTCCGCCTGCTGCGCGGCGATGCCGCCGTGGTATTGCGCATCGATGGGGCAGATCGGCTGGCAGCTGTTGTTGCCGCAGCAGGCCGGGCGGCCATCGTAGCTGACGCTGTTGCGCGCCACCGTATTGCCGACCACCTTGAACGACGGGTCGAGGCGCTCGCGGATGCGGCGCATGGCGTACGGCTCCGTCACGGGGGCCATCGGAAAGGCCTGCTTGCGCGGCGAACCCGTGTTATCGGCACCGGAGACGCCCATGATCTCTTCCGCTTCCTGGTAGAACGGTTCCAGGTCTTCGTAGCTGATGGGCCAGTCGACGCCCACGCCATACAGGGTATGGATGCGGAAGTCGTTCGGCACATTGCGCCAGGCCTGCGCGGCCCAGTGCCACGACGTGCCGCCGAACTGGCGGATGTATTCGGCCGGATACGGATACGGGCCGGCCTGCACCAGGTGGCCGTTATCCTTCGGCTGGTAGATCGGGTGCGGCGCCGTGGCCACCGATGGATACGGCGACATCCAGTCGCTGCGGCGCGTCGTGTTGCGGAAACGGGCGACGATTTCGCCGCGCGACACGCGCGGGCCCGCTTCCAGGATCAGCACCGAGGCGCCGGCCAGCGCCAGTTTGCGCGCGGCCAGCGAGCCGATGATGCCGGAGCCGATCACGAGGTAATCGGCGGAGAGTTCTTCAGCCATGATGGCTCCTTAAATTGGTTTTCTGGCCCAGCTGCCGTAGGCGCCGTAGGAATACGTGGGAGGTTTCAGCACATCGGCCACGACGGCCGCGTTCAACGCCTGCTCGTAGGCGACGCAGACGGCCGCCTCGCCCGTGCCGACGATGCCCAGATACCAGGCGCTGGCGATCTGGCGCGGCAGGGCCGCCAGCGGCGACTGGGCGGGAGCCAGCGCATCGAGCGCTTCCTGCAGGCCGGCCGCCTGCAAGCCCTGCGCATTGATCAGGGCCAGCAACGCGCGCACATTCGCGGGGAAGGCGGCGTCCTGCGCCACCAGCGCGTCATACAGGCGCCTGGCCAGCACGGGGTCGAGCACCTGGCGCCCCACCAGCATGGCCGACACGCCCAGGAAGGCGCCCTGCTCCGCACTGGCGACCGGTTCGGCCAGCGCCCAGGGAATCAGCGCCGCGGCCGAAGCCGACAGCAAGCCGGCCAGCACCATGCGGCGGCCGGGATTCAGAGGGCCGCAGCCCTCCTTATTGTATGTAGTGTCCAATTGAAGCTCCCGTGAGTTCAGCAACCGTTCAGAAAGAATGTTTGAGACCGACCATCACCACCGTCTGGCCGCCGTTCGACGATGGCGTGCCGTTTTGCGAATCGCCGACCGAGGCGACGGCATCGACGATGGCGCCGCCCTGGCCCAGGGTCTGGCCGCGCGCCAGCTGGCGCGCTTCGATCAGGTAGATCGCCGTGCGCTTGGACAGCGCGTAATTCTGTTCGAACGACAGCTGGCGGTAGCGCGCGCGGTCCGACACGCCGTTGGCGCGGCTGGCGAAGGTGTCGCTGTAGCCGGCGGACAGGAACCACTGCGGCGTCCACTGGTAGCTGGCAATCAGGCCGGCCGTGTTGAAGATGGCCGTGTCGCGGAACGTGGAATGGCTGCCCGCCTGGTATTGCACGTTGCTGGCGTTGGCGCCCACCATCCACTTGCCCATGGTGTAGCGCGCGCTGGCGGCGATGAATTCGATGCTGTCGGCCGAGGCGTAGCCTTGGTTGATGGCGGAAATGCCGAAGCTGGCCGAGGCCTTGTCGCTCCAGCCGGCGCCATTCTGTCCATTTTTCAGTTTCAGGTAGCCGAGCGCGAATTCCGCCGGCGCCGTGCTGTACTTGACGGCGGCGCTGAAGCTGCTGCCCACGGCATTGCCGTCGGCCGCTTCGCCGAAGCCGTATTGCGCGCTGGCCTGCAAGCCGCGCCACGCTGGCATGCTGTAGCTGACGGAATTGCTGATGCGCACGGTCGTATCGAGGCCGTCGATATCGCCCGGATGGGCGCCGGTGGCGCCCGTCAAGACGTTGCTCGACGCCAGCGAGCCCACCAGCAGGTAGTACGGCGTGTACTGGCGGCCCGCCGTCACGCTGCCGTAGGCGTGCGATTGCAGGCCCACATAGGCCTGGCGGTTGAACAGGGAACCGGCGGAACTCTGCGCACCCGTGTCGCTTTCAAAGCCGTTTTCCAGCAGGAACAGCGCCTTCAGGTCGCCGCCCAGGTCTTCCACGCCCTGGAAACCGATCTTGCTGGCAGACAAATTGCCGCTGCGCATGTACGTGTTCGACTTGCCGCCCTGGTTGCTCGCGTACGCGGTGGCCGCGTCGACCACGCCATAGATGGTGACATTGCTTTGGGCGCAAACGTTTGCGCCGATGAGCGTGGAGACGGCCAGCGCCGCAGCGCGCATGCATGTATGGTTCATTTTTTCCTGACTTTCCTGTTTTATTGTACGCCCGGCAGGTATCGCCGCCACGATGGCGAGTACAGGCTGTGACGCCGCGTTGCCGCCCCATCAACGATGGGACATCCGCTGTTCTTCTTGATCTGGATCAAGTGAGGCAAATTATACGCTTATTTACTCACATGTAAGTGATTGACTGTAAGGCGTAGTCTTATAGCAAAACTTTCTTGTGTCTTATAGCAAAACCGGCAGGCGCGCGGACGCATGCCCGGCAGGCTGCGACAATGCGCGGAACGGGCATGGCAAAAGCAGCGGCGGCGCGTGTCGAAAAACACGCGCCCGATGGATGCTCAGGCAAGGAGAAGTTTGGGGTTCAGCGCAGGATGGCGGGCGCCACCGGCAGGGTTTCGAGAGCGATAAAAGCTTCCAGGGTGCGGCGCATGTCTTCGAACACCTGCTTGCCGTATGCCGCTTCCAAGTGTTCATATTGCAAGTCGATCAGCTTGCCCATCTGCAGCAGCAGGCTGGCGCCCGCTTCCGACAGGTGCACCTTGCGGCGGCGCTGGTCGCCTTCGAACTTGCTGCGCCCGATCAGGCCGATTTCTTCCATGCGCGCCAGGATGCCGCTCATGCTGGGACTGGAAATCTGGCAGATCTCGCACAATTCGCGCGGCTCCAGCGTGGGGCTCTCGTTCAGCGCGCGCATGATGCGCCACTGCTGCTCCGTCACGCCGAAGTGATTGAGAATGGGGCGAAAATGCTGCAGCAGGCTGTCGCGCGCCTTCAGCAGCAGTTGCGGCATGTTCGGATAACGGATCGGTAACTGCAAGCGGAACTCCTGGGATGACCGGCAAATGAGCGTCATTATACGGCCGGCCCAGGGCAAACGGCGGGCTGGCAACGATGTATTTTTCGCTACGTCCGCCCTGCCCCGTCCTCCTGCGCGTGCCGCTGCACGGACCACAACACGCCCGCCGTCAGCAAGAACATCGCCGCCCATTCCAGGGCGCGCGGCATGCGCTGCGCGTAGACGAAGCCGTACAGCAGCGCGAACAGGGTCTCCGACAAAATCAGCTGGCCCGACAAGGTCACCGGCACCAGGCGCGACGCCAGGTTCCACAGGTAGTTGCCGATCACGGAAGCGCCCAGCGCCAGCAGCAGGCACACGAGCCAGTAGCGGGGCCAGTCGCGCGCAGGACCGCCATCGACGCCACCCGCCGGCTGCAGCGCCAGCATCACGGCGCCAACGATCAGCGCGATGACGCCGCTGGCCAGGCCATACAGCATGGCCCATTCCACCGAACTGAAATGCGCGTGGCGCTTGAGGAAACGGGCATTATCGAGCGCATACCAGCTCCAGCAGGCGAGCGCGCCGATGGCGCATAGCACGCCGGCCAGCCTGTGTGCCAGGCTGGCGCCGTCCACGCCCGTGCCGCCGGCATGGCTGAAGATATCGCCATTGATGCAGGCGATGCCCAGCGCTACCACCAGCAGCGGCAAGGCCAGTTGGCGCAGGGGCGGCGCGCCATGGTCCTTGCGGCCCAAAATCGTCACGCTCAGGGGCAGTAAACCGATGATCAGCGAAGTGGCCGCCACGCCCGCCAGCTTGACGCCATACGCCAGCAGCAGGTAATACACGACATTGCCGGCCAGCGCCTGGCGCAGCATGGCCAGCCAGTCGCTGCGCCGCAGCCGGCGCAGCAGGGGCACGAGGCGCGGCAGCATCAAGCCGGCCGCCAGCGCGCCATAGCAGACGTAGCGGCCCACCATCAGCTCGACCGGAGAAAAATCCGGCAGCAAGACGGGCACAATGAAAACGGCGCCCCAGAAGGCGCCGGCCAGCAAACCACATACGATTCCACGCAACATGCAGCCACACCCGCGTCATTATTTCAAGGACGCCAGTATAGGGTATGCGGCACAGCGCGGAGTGGCCCGTCGTCAGCCCTTCGCCTTGCGTTGCTCGGGAATGAAGTGTTCGCGCACGGCCTTGGCCAGCAAGTCCGGCGGCAGCAAACCCTGGCCCAGCAGGAAGTTATTGAAGGCCAGGCGGTCGAATTTCGCGCCCAGCGCCAGCTCCGTTTCCGCGCGCAGCTGCAGGATGCGCGTATAGCCGTAGAAATAGCTGCCCGCCTGGCCCGGCATGTTGAAGGTATAGCGGTCCAATTCCTGGCGCGCCATCGCTTTCGACAGCATCACTTCATCCGTCAGGATGCGGCCCGCCTCTTCGCGCGTGACCTGCCCCAGGTTCAGCATCGGGTCGAGCATGGCGCGCGCCGCGCGCAGCATGCGGAACTGCAGCGCGATGAACTGGCCTTCGGCCGGCTCGTACGGGATCATCTCCGCTTCCGCGTACAGCGCCCAGCCTTCCACGTTGACGCTGTTGAACGCATACAGGCTGCGCGCCTGCGACACGCCCCGCTCCACCATGGCGCTGAACTGCAGCTCGTGGCCGGGACGGCCCTCGTGCGCGCTGAGGGTCCAGGCCGCGCCCGCGAAGTTGAAATCGTCATACGCTTCGCCCTTGCCGCTGGCGGCCGGATTGCTGACGGGGAGGACGAACTGGCCGTGCTCTCCCGTATTGCCGATCAGCGGAGGCGGACGCATATGCGGCGCCGGCTGGGCCGCCGATTCGGCGGCGGATGCCAGGCGCATGGTCATGGCGCGCGCAGGGATATCGACCACGCGCTGCCGGGCGATACGTTCTTCGAGCTGCGTATTGACGTCCTTGTAGTGCGCTTCGAGCTGCGCGTTCGGGATGGAATCGCTCTTCAGCGCGCGCAGCACCTGGCGGTAATCACTGCCATCGACACCCTTCATCGACATTTTCGCCGCCACCACGGGCGCCAGCGCCTGCATGGCGGCGCGCGTTTCCAGGTAAGCCACCTGCGCCCGTTCCACCAGCGCGCGCGGCTCGATGTCGATGCCCACCTGCTTCAGGCGAAACGCATACAGCTCGGGCGCCATGCGGAAATCCGTGCGCGACAGGGGCAGCACCACCTGCTTTTCCCACGCCGCATAGTCGTTCAACTGCTGCTCCATGGCCGCCAGCGCGGGTTCGGCGCCAATGATTTTCATGTCAGCAAACAGCTTGCGGATGCCGGCGATATACGTGGGCACGTTTTCCAGCGACTGCTCCACCTGCAGGCGCACGGGACCGGCCAGGCCGGGCGTGCCGATTTTTTCCGTGAAGCGCGCCTTCGCCTGCTGCGTGATCGGCGTGCTGCCCGGGAACTGCCCCACATAGCGCTGCAGGCGTTCCAGCGCCTTGGCGCGGCGCGCGGCCGGACGCTGTTCCTGCAGCAGGCTTTGCATGCTGCCAAAGACCATCTGCGGCACATCGACCCACGGCAAGGTGTATTTGGCGTCCAGTTGGGCGCCGGCGATTTCCTGGTCGACGGCCTGCGTCAGGATCTGCAGATCCTGGCGGACGCGTTCATCTTTTTCCGCCGCCAGCTTGTGCTGCAATTGCGCGCGCGCCTGCCGCATGGCCGCCACCTGGCGTTCGACAATATGGGGTCCCAGGTCGGCGGCCAGTCCGTCGTACTGGGCCAGGCCCGTGTCGGAAGCGTTTTCGGGCGAGAACTGCGCCTGCGCCGCCAGCACGATGGCCGCGTTGCGGTTGCTGGCCTCGACCCAGGCGGACGTGGCGCCGGCCGCTACGGGGACGGCGGCCATGGCGGGCATGGCCAGCGCGGTTGCAAGCGCGGCGACTAACACGGTCTTGCACAATTGCGGAGTGACGGACATCGGGGTTTCCTTCCTGGCAGAATCGGTGAACAAAACGGCGAACGAAGCGGCCAGTATCGGCGAGCGCAAGGGTGCTGTCAATCGGGCGGGAACAGGCCGCGCCGGGCGGCCCGTCCCGCTCCTGTCAGTACGCCAGCCCGTAGCCAAACTTGTACAGCGGATGGGCCGTATCATATGGCACGTCCGATTTCTGCACCTGCACTTCGGCCATCGACGATGGCAGTTCGAACGGCAGCTTGCCTTGCGGCTTGGCCTTGCCCGTCAGGACATCGAACAGCGCGCCATCGCTGACGCCAAAGTTGGCGACGATGGCGCTGGCCTTGTCCTGCACGTTGCCGAGGATGGCCGGGCGGTCCAGGTACACGGTGACCACCGTCTTCGGCGCGAACTTCGCCGCGTTCTTGATCGCTTCGTAGTCGGCATTGCCGTCGACGTAATCGAGGCGGCCCTCGTGCTGCATGCTGCCGAAGATGTAGTTCGGGTGCAGGGTTTCATACGGCGCGGCCACGCGCAGCAGGGCCACGTCCGCTTCCTGCGGCGTGGCCACCACCGTGTAGCCATATTTTTGCGCCACGGCTGCATCGATGCCGTACAAATAGACCTTCTTGACGCTGGCCGCCAGCGGCAAAACCTTGTCCTTGTTTTCCAGCAGGACCAGCGAGCGGCGCTGGGCATCCAGGCCCGCCTCGACGAATTCCGCCTTGCCCACCGTGCTGGCCGCCTTGGCCGCATCGACGAATGGATGCTCGAACAGGCCCTGCTTGAATTTCTGGATCAGGATGCGCCGCGCCGACGCGTTGATGCGCGCTTCCGTCAGCTGGCCCCGCTGCACGGCTTGCGTCAGGTACGGCGCTTCCGTCACGCCGCCAAACTGGTCCATCCCCGCGGTGACAGCTTTGACGTAGCGCTCGGCCTTGGTGGCGTCTTCCATGCCCCACGGCGTGCCGAAGCCGATGAAGGAAGGCGCCACGCCCGGCGCCGTGCCGTTGCGGCAATTGGCGTCGCAGTCGGAAGTGATGCCCCAGTCGGACAGGATCACGCCCTCGAAACCGTATTTGCCGCGCAGCAGATCCGTCAGCATGGTCTTGCTGAAGCCGGCCGCCACTTGCTCCAGCGTGATGCCGGCTATCGTGATATTGCCGTCCGGCAGCGCGTAGGTCGGCATGACGGAGGCCGCCCTGGCCGTGAAGGCGCCCTCGAACGGTTTCACGTGGTAGGCGAAGTTGTTGCCCGGGTAGGTCATGTAGCGGCCATAGTAATTGTGGCCGTCAAAGCCCTCTTTCGTGGCGCCGTAGCCGACCCAGTGCTTGACGACGGCCACCACGCTGCCGTCATGCAAACCCGTATTCCCATCCTGGAAGCCTTCGATATAGTGCTGCACCATGCGCTTGGCCAGGTCCGCGTCTTCGCCAAAGGTGCCGTTGATGCGCGACCAGCGCGGCTCCGTGGCCAGGTCGGCCTGCGGCGACAGCGCCTGCGTGATGCCGACGGCCAGGTATTCCTGGCGCGCGATGTCGCCGAAGCGGCGCACCAGCGCGTCGTCGCCGATGGCGGCCAGGCCCAGGGTTTCCGGCCACTGCGAGAAGCCGGAGGTAGCCGCGCTGGCGCCCATCGTGTACTGGAAATGGTGGCGCGGGTCCGTGCTGATCGACACGGGAATGCCGTGGCGCGAGGTTTCGCTCAGGGCCTGCACCTTGTTGTACTGGGCCGCCATATTGGCCGTGTCGCCCGCCATGCGGGTAATGAAGGTGTTGACGTACTGCTTGACGATCAGGTCTTGCAGGGCCGCCAGGTCATACGCGCCGCCCAGGCCGATGCCGGAAGGATCGGACACGGTGGGCGCCGTGCCGTGCATCATCAGGCCCGCTTTTTCGTCGAGGCTCATGCGCGACAACAAGTCGTCGGCGCGCGCCTCGGCCGGCAGGCGCCAGTCTTCGTACGGGTCGATCTTGCCGTTGCGGTTCATATCCTTGAAGGTATAGCCGTCGACTTTCAACTGGGTGTAGGTGGTGGCGCCGAACACGGGCTGCGTGTATCCCTCGCTGCCGGTGTCATTGCCGCAAGCGGCCAGGGCAAGCGTGGCGACGCAGCCGGCGACCACGCGGGCCATCGGTTTCAAAGTGCAATTCATCATTATCTCCAAGACTGTTTTTGTAGGTATCAAGGCGCGGCAGCAAGGCCGGCCGAAAACAATATAGCGTGAGAATGCGTGAGTTTCTTGACCGTACAGCACGCGTTTTATACCCGCGAAAACAATTTTTGCTTAGATGGCACAACAACCAACAATCTCCTACAAAGTGCTAATATTTGTGAAAAATTACTACAATAAGCAGGAGGCAGCCTTGCACAAACCCGACACGCGCACGGTTTCGAACCGCATCGCGCAACAATGCGCGCGCGCCATGCAAGCCGATGGCCACGACCCCGCCGAGTTTTTTCAACGCACGGGCATCACGCCGGCGCAACTCACGGAACCAGGCGGGCGCATCAACGCCGAGCGGCACCGCCGCATGACTGCCTACGCCCAGCAGTTGCCGCAGCACCGCGGCCTGCTCGACCTGGACGTGACGCACTGGTTCGCGCATTACTCTGGCATCGGCCACGTGTGCTTCAACCGCCCCACCCTGCGCAGCGCGCTGCACGAGCTGCTGCACTTGCGGGGCCTGATCGGCGAGTTCGACTTCATGCTGATGAGCGAAAATGGCACGCGCATCGAGATCGAATACCTGTCCGAGTTTTGCCCGCTGGGGGGCGCCATGCAGGCGCTGGCCAATTTCCGCATGCTGTCGCTGGTGGCGCGCGCCTACGACGATGGCGCGGCCACCGCCTTCCATGCCGGCTTCCAGGGCAAGGCGCCATGGTTCGCGCCGGCCATTGCCGAATGCTTCGGCGCCGCCGCCACCTTCGGCCAGGCGCGCAACACCCTGACGTTCGACGCGCCGGCGCTGGACCGTCCCTTCGCCCAGTTCAATGCCATGCTGGCGCCGCACGCCCTGCGGCACGCGCAGGGGCAATTGCAGCAGTTGCAGGGCGCACAGCTGTTTTCGGCCCGCGTGGAGCAGGCGATCATCGATTTGCTGGGCCGGCAAGGCGCAGGCGATGCCGACGGCGCCGCGCTGCTGCCGGCCCTGTGCGACGGCCTGGCGATGAACCGCTGGACCTTGCAGCGCCAGTTGCAGCAGGAGCAGACCTCGTTCCGCGCACTGGAACTGCGCGCGAAGAGCCGCGAATCGCGCCGCCTGCTGCGCGAAACGAGCATGAGCGTGGCGGACATCAGCGAGCGTCTGGGGTTTTCCTCGCAAAGCGCGTTTACCCGCTTTTTCAAGAACCAGTTCGAACTGCCGCCGGCGCGCTACCGGCACGACATGCAAGGCAGCTCATAGGAGGATGTCAGAAAAAGTGGCGCATCCCCGCCATCACGCCGTTCTGCGTGCGCCCCGCGCCCACGGTGCCGCCCGCGTCCAGCGCCACGGCAGCCGCGCCGCTGTTGTCCATGCGGCCGATGGCGCTGTAGATGGCCGTGCGCTTGGACAGGTGATACGTCAGGCGCATGGTGGCCAGCGTGGAATCGTTCGGGCTGT
Organism: Janthinobacterium sp. UMAB-60; assembly: GCF_900095235.1. Lineage (NCBI taxonomy): Bacteria > Pseudomonadati > Pseudomonadota > Betaproteobacteria > Burkholderiales > Oxalobacteraceae > Janthinobacterium > Janthinobacterium sp. UMAB-60. Next base: position 51,210 of record NZ_LT607504.1, on the reverse strand, counting down.
CCTTCACGGCCAGCCTGGCGATTTGTCCATCGAGAACCAGCGCGGGCGCCAGCGGATACGCGGCGCCCACATACAGCAACTGCGAGTCGACCGGTCCCGTGGCCGCGCGGATAGTGCGGTCGATGATGCCGCCGCCGATTTTCAGCTGGCCCGCCATGGCATAGGCGCTGGCGATCACGCGGCGGTCGAAGTTGCGGCTCGACGTGAGGCCGTTGGCCGCGCCCGCATTGCCGTACATAATGTCGTACGAGGCCGTGGCGCCATAGCGGCCCGTGTCGTAACCGAGCAAGGCGGTGATCTGGCGGCAAGCCTTGGCATTACCCGCCACTTCGCCCGCGCAACCCGTGGCGGCCGGCCCGCCCGCCGCCGAGGCATCGCGCCCCTGGCTATAAGTGGCGCCCACGGTCACGTTCGAGAACGTGCCCAGGTAGCCGATGGCGTTGTCGCTGCGCGCATTCGGCAGGTACAGATCGAGGCTGCTGATGGAAAACAGGGCCGGGCCCATGATGTCGGACTTTTGCGTGGCCCAGAACGACATATTCATTTGCCGCCCCAGCATCACGCTGCCATAACGCCCTTTCAAGCCCACATACGACTGGCGGCCAAATAATCTCCCGCCCTGCCCCGCGATGCCCGTGTCGACGCCGAAGCCCGATTCCAGCGCAAAGATGGCCTGCAAGCCGCCGCCCAGGTCTTCCACGCCCTTGAAACCGAAGCGCGACGGCAGGGAGCCCGTGAGTGTCGGCACTTTGACCATGCTGTCGCCGGCCGCATTGACATTGCTCGTATAAGCCACCGAGCTGTCGAGCACTCCGTACAGGGTGACGCCGCTTTGCGCGTAAGCGCCTGTGGTCACGCCGCAGGCGCACGCGCCCAGCAGCGCCATGGTGATGGCGTTGATTTTTCTCATGCTTGTCTCCGTCTATTGTGGTTTTTATTCTGCGTCTGGCTGTGTATCCGGGTGCGCGTGCTGAAACGCCGGCAGCGCCTCGCAGTGCGCGACGATGCGCAGGATCGTGGGATACGGCGCCAGGTCGCACTGGAAGCGCCGCGCGTTATACACCTGCGGCACCAGGCAGCAGTCGGCCAGGGTCGGCGTGTCGCCATGGCAGAACCGGCCCGTGTGGGGGCTGCCCGCCAGCTCCACTTCCAGCGCGGCCAAACCCAGATGCGTCCAGTGCTGGTACCACGCGTTCTTCTGCTCCTGCGACAGGGCCAAAGGCCCCGTCAGATAATTGAGGACGCGCAGGTTGTTCAGCGGGTGGATGTCGCAGGCGCAGACCATGGCCAGCTGGCGCACGCGGGCGCGGCCCAGGGCATCGGCCGGCAGCAGTTTTTGCCCCGCCTGCGTCTCGTCCAGGTACTCGATGATGGCCAAGGATTGCGTCAGCACGGCGCCGCCGTCCTCCAGCACGGGCAGCAGGTGCTGCGGGTTCAGGCTGGAAAACGCGGGCGTGAACTGCTCGCCGCCGTTGCGGCTCAGGTGCACATAGGCCGTGTCGGCGTGCAGCTGCTTCAGGTTCAGCGCGATGCGCACGCGGTAGGACGCGGAGCTGCGGTAATAGCCATGCAATTTCATACGGTGCTCTCTTTCAGGGTGGCGGGAACGGCGCTGGCGGCAGTCCGGGTGCGCATCAAACGCCCCATGGCCAGCAAGGCCAGGGACGCCAGCACGGCCGGAATGGCCAGCAGGAAGAAGATGGTTTCGTTATCGAGTTTCAGGGTCAGCATCAGGCCGCCGGCCATGGAGCCGAGCACGGAACCGCTGCGGCCCACGGCGGCCGCCCAGCTGACGCCCGTGGCACGGCTCGACGTGGGGTAAAACGCGGCGGCCAGCGCATTGGCGCCCACTTGCGAGCCGCTCACGCCAAAGCCGACACCAAAGACGGCCAGCACCAGCACAGCCAGGCTGCTGCCCGACAGGGCCACGACGACGATGCAGCCGGCGGCCGCCAGGTAGGCGATGCTCAGCACTTTATGCGGGCTGTAGCGATCCATCCAGCGGCCCAGCAGAATCGCGCCGACGGTGCCGCCCACCTGGAACATCATCGTCACCAGCGAGGCGTTGGACAGGGACAGGCCATTGCCATTCAACAGGGTCGGCATCCAGCTCGACAGCAAATAGATGATCAATAAGCTCATGAAAAACGTGGACCACAGCAGCAAGGTGCCGCCAATCACGCCGGGACGGAACAATTCGGCCATGGGCGAGCCGGCCAGTTTTTTATCGCTGACGACGAGGCGCGGCAAGGCAGCCAGGGTGGGTGCGATGCGGCGCACGATGTTCAGCACCTGGCTGCCATCGCGGCCTTTCAGCACCAGCCAGCGCAGCGATTCGGGCAGCGCCAGCAGCAGCACGGGCACGAGCAGCAGCGGCAAGGCGCCGCCCAGCATCAGCACGCCGCGCCAGCCGATCAGGTGCAGCAGCTGCGCCGAGGCCAGGCCGCCCAGCGCGGAACCGATGGTAAAGCCGCAGAACATCATGGTCACCAGGCCGGAACGGCGCCGCTGCGGACAGTATTCGGACGTCATGGTCACGGAAGTGGGCATGGCGCCGCCCAGGCCCAGTCCCGTCAAAAAGCGCAGCGCCAGCAGCATCGTCAGATCCGTCGACCAGGCCGACAGCAGGCTGGCCGCGCCGAAAAACGCGACGGAGACGATCAGCACGGGGCGGCGGCCGTAGCGGTCCGCCAGGGGGCCGAACAGGAAAGAGCCGGCCATCAGGCCAAACAGCCCGGCGCCGAACAGCGGTGCCAGCGCGGCGGGGGTCAAGCCCCATTCGGCGCGGATGGCGGGCGCGATGAAGCCGATCGAGGCCGTGTCGAAGCCGTCGATGGCGACGATCAGAAAGCATAGCCAGAGGATCAGCTTCTGGTAGCGGGAAAACGGGTGGCTGTCGAGGAAGTGCTGGACGTCGGTGCCGGCGTGGGTAGTCATTGTCTTGTCTCCATTGTTATTGTTCGCTTGGGCTGCGCGATCTGTGCCGCGCTGGCCCGATGGTGTTTACTGCACGGCGACGGTGATCGGCGTCAGCCCGGCGATGCGCGCCTCCATGGTTTGTCCGCGGGTGACGGCGCCCACGCCTTCGGGCGTGCCCGTCATGATGATGTCGCCCGGCTGCAGCTCGAACAAGGTCGACAGATTGGCGATGACTTCATTGACGGACCAGATCAGGTGCGTCAAATCGCTCGTCTGCACGATTTTTCCGTCGACCTCCAGCACGATGGCGCCCGTGCTGATTTCACCGCTGTCGGCAATCGGCGTGAGCGCGCCGATGGGCGCCGAATAGTCGAAAGCCTTGCCGATCTCCCACGGGCGGCCCTGCTCGCGCATGCGCATCTGCAGGTCGCGCCGCGTCATGTCCAGGCCCACGCCGTAGCCGAAGATGTGCGACGCCGCGTCCTCCAGGGCGATGTCCTTGCCGCCCTTGCCGATGGCGACCACCAGTTCGATTTCGTGGTGGTAGTTCGACGTCTGCGCCGGGTACGGCACGGTGGCCGTCACGCCGGGCGGCACGGGCACGACGGATTTGTCGTCATTCGGTTTGCAAAAGAAGAATGGCGGCTCGCGGTCGGGATCAAAACCCATTTCGCGCGCATGGGCGGCGTAGTTGCGACCCACGCAGTAGATGCGGCGCACGGGGAACTGGCTGTCCGTGCCGACGATGGGCAGGCCGGCGATGGCTTGGGGGGCGAAGGTGAAGTTGGTCATGGTTAAATCCTGTGAAAAAATCAATCGGTCAAAAACTGCTCGCGCAGCACGCCCATGGCTTGCTGCACGGGGCGGTCGGAAAAACTGAACAGCACGACGTCTTCCTGCGGGCAGTCGAAGGAGACAAGGGCCCACGACGGCACGACGAAGGTGTCGCGCGGGGCGAAATCAAACACCTGCTCGCCTATCGTCACCGTGCCGTGGCCTTCGACCACGCTGTAGACGGTGCCGTCGGTGCTGCGCGCGCGCTTGCCGGCAAACCCTTTCGGCAGCAGCTGCATGAAGGTGGCCATGGTGGGCATGGGCGAGCCGCCCGTCAGCGGATTCGTGTAGCGCAGCTTGTAGCCGTGCCAGTCGTCGATGGCGTCCGTGCGCGACAGCAGGTCCAGCGCCTCGCGCGAACGGGCATATGGGTAATTGAAGATGGGCGAGGTGGCGCCCGCGTGCAGCGACTTGACGGGCGCCATGTTGTAGCCGTAGCGGGCGAAGCTCTGGCCTTCCGGGCGGCTGACCATCTGGCTGTCCTGCGTGTCATTTTCTGCGAAGCCCGAGTCGAAATAGCGCAGCATGGGAATGTCGAGGCCATCGAGCCAGACGACCGGCTCGCAGACGCCGTCCACGCCCACATTGCCATGGTCATGCCAGGTCCACGAGGGCGTGATGATGAAGTCACCGGGGTGCATGGTGGTGCGCTCGCCCGCCACCGTCGTGTAGGCGCCCTGCCCTTCGACGACGAAGCGCAGCGCCGACTGGCTGTGGCGGTGCGATGGCGCCACTTCGCCGGGCAAAATCAGCTGCAAGCCCGCGTACAGCGATTGGGTGATCGACGAGCGGCCCGGCAAGGCCGGGTTTTCCAGCACGAGGACCCTGCGCACGGCTTCGTGGGCCGTAATGACCTCGCCGGCGCGCGCCAGCTGCGGCGCGATGTCCGCATAGCGCCACAGGGCAGCGGCATACGGCGCCGTCGGATGCGGCGGCACCAGCGTGTGCAGGGATTGCCACAGCGGCGACAGGTGCATGCCGCTCAGGGCTGCATATAAAGCCTCGCGTTCAGGCGTCTGGTGGGAAGTCATGCTGCGTCCTTCTCGATGGTGGCCAGGCAGGTTTGCGCCGTCCAGCCGTACAGCCAGGCCAGCGCCTCATAGAATTGCGCGGGCGTGCGGCCGCGCCATAAATCGTTGCGCACCAGGCGTTCGACGCCTTTGGCGTGGTACAGGCGGCCCATTTCGCGCGCCGACAGCACCACGCGGGCCGTGCGGGCGATGCGCGAGGTCTGGTACAGCTGGAAGGCGGCGGCCATGTCGAAATCGCAGGCGCGCACGGCCTCGCCCAGGGTGACGGCATCTTCCAGCGCCATGCAGGCGCCCTGCGCCAGGTATTGCAGCATCGGGTGGGCCGAGTCGCCCAGCAGGGTCATGCGCTGCGTGCTCCAGTTGTCGACGGGATCGCGGTCGGCCGTGCTCCAGCGGCGCCAAGTCGTCGGCTTGTGCAGCAACTGGCGCGGTTGCGCGTGCACGCCGTCGAAATACGACAGCACTTCTTCCTTGCTGCCGTCCGTAACGCTCCACGCTTCCTGCTCGCGGCTGTGGAAGGTCACCACCAGGTTGTATTGCTCGCCGTTGCGCAGCGGGTAATGCACGAGGTGGCAGTTCGGCCCGGCCCAGACGACGGGCGCATTCCAGCGCAGGTCGGCCGGCATGTCGGCGGCCGGCACCACGGCGCGGTACACCACGTGGCCGGAAACGCGGACCTTGTCGCCCACGATGCGCTCGCGGATGACGGATTTGACGCCATCGCAGCCGATCAGCACATCGGCGCGAAAACTGCACCCGGCCGCATCGACCACGGTGACGCCGTCCGCATCTTCCACCACGTCCGTCACCTGCGACGAGGTCACAAACGTGATCAATGGCGAGGTGCGCACCGCGTCGAGGATGGCGCCGTGGATATCGGCCCGGTGGATGACGGCGTAGGGATTGCTGAAGCGTGCGCGGAAAGCCGCGTCGACGACAAAAGTGCCTACCTCGGTCGCGTCGACGGCGTCCATCATCACCAGGCGTTCGGTGAAGACGGCCTTGGCGCGCGTGCGCTCGCCCACGCCCAGCGCGTCGAGCGCGGCGAAGGCGTTGGGCGCCAGCTGGATGCCAGCGCCGATCTCGCCCAGGGTCGATGCCTGTTCCAGCACAGTGACAGCCAGCCCCAGGCGCGACAGGGACAGGGCGGCGGCCATGCCGCCGATGCCGCCGCCGACGATCAAGACCGACGGTTTGTGGGTAGCTTCCATTTCTTTCCTCCAATTGATCTGTGTGCTTGCGCGATGCACGTTTGCCGTGCTCTTGGTATGACAAGCAGTGTGCCGACAGGTCAATATTTGGTAAAGCGATGGAATACAATAACCACAATCACGTTTTTAAATAATGGTGGAATCCTCTTATGTCGCGCTTCGATATCGAACTGCTGTTCATCTTTGACGAGATCTATAAAAGCCGCAATGTGACGCGCGCGGCGGAAAACCTGGGCTTGCCGCAATCGACGGTCAGCATCGGCCTGGGCAAGCTGCGCACGCATTTCGGCGACCGCCTGTTCGCGCGCACCTCGAAAGGCATGGAGCCGACGCCGCGCGCGCAGAACGCGGTGCAGGACGTGCGCGCCGCGATTGCCGCCTGGCAGCACGCGCTGGCCGACCAGCCCGTGTTCGACCCGGCCGCCAGCACGCGCGAATTTGCCATCTGCATGACGGACATCAGTGAAATCGTGCTGCTGCCCACCCTGCTCAATCACCTGCAGCAGATCGGTCCCCACATCACGCTGGACGTGTCGAAGATCGCCACCGACACGCCGGCGCGGCTGGAAGGAGGCGAAGTGGACCTGGCCGTGGGCTTCATGCCGCACCTGGAATCGGGGTTTTATCAGCAAAAACTGTTCGACCAGCATTTTGTCTGCCTGGTGGCCAGCAGCCACCCGCGCATCCGCGACACGATTACGGTGGAAGAGTTCCTGGCGGAGGGACATATCGAAGTGAAAAGCTCGGGCACGGGCCACTCCATCGTGGAAAAGGTGCTGGCGGCGGCCGGCGTGCAGCGGCGCATCGTGCTGAAACTGCCCAGCTTCCTGGGCGTATCGCGCATCGTCGCCGAAACCGAGTACATCGTCACGGTACCGTACCGCTACGCACTGCAAATGCAGAACCACGAAGCGTTCCGCATCCTGCCCCTGCCCGTGGCGCTGCCCAGCTTCTCAGTCAAGCAGCACTGGCACGAGCGCTACCATGAGGATGCGTCGAACCGCTGGCTGCGCCAGACGATGGCGCAGCTGTTTGGGGCTGGCGACGCAACAACATTGCCTATTGAGTAATTTCTCCCCATACTGGCAAGCCTTGTCCTTACATGCCATTGATTGAACATGCTCATCAGCCTGCGCCCCGTCACCGTCGACAATTTTGACCTCATCAGCGAACTGCCTTTGCTGCCCCAGCAGCGCGACTACCTGGCCAGCAACGACTATTCCATCGCGCAAGCGAGTTTCCATCCCGCCATCCTGCATACGCGCGCCGTGTATGGCGACGAGGAAGTGATCGGCTTCCTGATGTTCGTCTCGCCCGACGCCGATGACCCACCCGGCCACTACCAGATCTGGCGCTTCATGATCGATCACCGGCGCCAGGGGCAAGGCCATGGCCGCGCCGCCCTGGCCCTGGCGCTGGCGGAAATCCGCGCCCGCCCGGACGCGCGCAGCATCGAAATTTGCTACAAGCCCAGCAATGCCAACGCGAAACAGTTCTATGCCAGCATGGGTTTCGTGGAAAAAGGCATCGACGCGGATGGCAATGACATGCTGGCCGTGATTCAGTTGGCCTAACTGAGCTGGCCTAACTGTCTGGCGTTACGCCCGCATCGGCCCTGGCATCGAACGCCAGCCGCGCCGCATCGATGGCGTCGCGGTGGCCGTAGGCCCAGGCGCCCAGCGCGCTGATGGGGATCAACAGCGAACGCCCCAGATCCGTCAGCGCATAGTCGACGCGCGGCGGCACGGTGGGAAACACGGTGCGCGTGACGAGACCGTCGCGCTCCAGACCGCGCAAGGTCAGGGTCAGCATGCGCTGCGAGATGCCGCCGATCAGGCGGCGCATCTCGTTGAAGCGCTTGGTGCCATTGCCCAGCAACATCACCACCATCACGCTCCATTTGTCGCCCACACGCGTGAGGATATCCGTGATCGGCCGGCACGCGTCGGCCACGCCCGCATGGCCGCCATGGTCGCGCATGCGCCTTTCCAGCTCGGCCCCGCGCGCGGCCACCTCGCCCATAGTCACATCCGTGTGCCCCAGTGTGGAAAAAGTGCCTTCTTGTGCGTTCATTTGATAGTCACTATATTTAACTCGGTTACAAAAACATACCACCCGATCATACCATCCAAGAAGGCGCACATGAACATCCTGCATATCGATTCCAGCATCCTCGGCGAGCATTCCGTCAGCCGCCACCTGACCGCCGCCATCGCCGCCCGCCTGCAAGCGGGGGCGCCCGGCGCCACCGTCCACTACCGCGACCTGGCCGCCCAGCCCTTGCCGCAATTTACGGCCGCCCCCGGCGCCGCCGAGGGCGAAGCACTATCCGCCGCGCTGGAGCAAGTGCTGGCCGCCGACGTCATCGTCATCGGCGCGCCCATGTACAACTTCGCCATCCCCAGCCAGCTCAAATCGTGGCTCGACGCGCTGGCCGTGCCCGGCAAGACGTTTCAGTACGGCGCCAATGGCCCCGAAGGTTTGCTGGGCAGCAAACGCGTGATCATCGCCTCGACGCGTGGCGGCTATTACGGCGCCGACACGCCGATGGCCACCCTGGAACACCAGGAAAGCCATCTGCGCGCCTTCCTTGGTTTCCTTGGCATCACGCAGCTCGACATCGTGCGCGCCGAAGGCGTCAAGGTCAGCGACGCCGCCAGGGCGCAGGCGATGACGGCGGCCTTCGAGCAGATCGGCGCGCTGCGGGCGGCGTAGATTTACCTTGATTATCTGGCTGCGGCAGAAACTGTTTCGGCGCAGCCAGGCTGGGCATGGCGGGCAAGAATGGGCAAACTGCGCTAAGCTGCATCGGCCCCACCACTTTACAAGGAACACCATGACCCTGATCGTCGTCGCCACCATCGATGCCCAAGCCCACCATATCGACGCCGTGCGCGCCGCATTGGAAGCCGTCGTACCGCCCAGCCGCGCGGAAAGCGCCTGCCTGCGCTACGAATTGCACCTCGACAACAAGATTCCCACACGCTTCATCATGCTGGAAGAATGGACCGACCAGGACGCGCTGACGGCGCATTACGCGACGCCCCACTTCAAGGCGCTGGTGGCCGCCGTGGGCGACAAGGTCGTCAAGATCGACGTGGCCGAGTTGAGCAAGCTGAAGTAACGGCAAGCGCGTGGCCATACTGGAAAGTTGCCATCTATAATATGGCAACTTTTCTTTATGGCCATCATGACTCCATTTTCCAAGCTACGCGGCGCCGCAGCGGCAGCCGCCTTGACACTCTGCGCCGGCGCCTTCGCGCAAGCGCCCATGCCCAATCTCGTGGGTGAATACAATTTGCTCTCGTCGACAACCGTGCCGCCCAGCAGCTGGGGCTACTCCAAGGCCCGCGTGTCAATCAAGCAGCTCGATGACCATCACCTGCTGATCCTGCTCGCCTGCGAATGGAAACGCGAACCGAAGGCCGTCTGCGGCGATTATTTCTATGCCCAATGGCGCGACGACGGCCTGTATCTGCAGGACATGAACACGTTTGCCATGCGCCTGTACTTCGACCCCGCCACGCGCAAGCTCACCATCATTTCGCGCGGCGCCGACGCCAAGCAGAGCGTACGCCACGAAGTGTTCGGCACGACGACCGCGCCGCTCGTCGATACCGCCCTCGTGCGGCGCATGAAGCGCGAGCAATCGAATGCCGACAGCAAGGAAAACCGGCGCGTGTTCGGGCCCTACACCAAGTGGCAGTATCAGGAAAACCGCATCGAATTCCAGCGCCAGGACTTGACGACGCGATGAGGCGGCAACTGATCCAGCCCATGCGGCGCCAGCTGCTGCGCCTCGCCGGCGTCCTGCTGTGCTCGCCCGTGCTTGCGCGCGCGGCCGACAACGACCTGCCACGCGCCGTGCGCCAGCGCATCCTGGCCACCCTCGACGCACCGCTGCCCAAGGTGCTCAATGTGCACCATCTGGCGCTGATACGGCGTTTCAACATCGGCTGGTCGCCCGTGGAAAGCGGCGCGCCCATGCTCAATCCGGCGTACCCGCTGGGCAAGGGAGATACCGTGGCGCTGGCCATGCAAGCGATCGCCAGCAAGGATGCGGCGCTGGCCGCCCAGCGGCTGATGGAAGCGTCGCTGCTGCTGCCCCATTTCGTGCAGATGGCCGACCTGAAACCGGGCAGCTATGCCAACGGCAAGGTGCCATTCGTCCTGACCGCGCAGCATGTGACGCTGCTGCGGCAACAGTCGTGGATGACGCTGGAAATGCTGGGCATGGGCGCGGAAGATTACCTGGCCGAAGGCTACTGGCCCACCCCGTCCGTCGACGGCAAGCGCCCGTACGGCGACTTCACGAATTACCCGGTGGAAATGGCGCAAGCGCTGGGCCTGCCCGTGCGCCAGCAAGCGGACGGCAGCCTGGCCATGACGCCCGCGCTGAGAACGGAACTGCAAGCGCTGCACCAGCAGACCATGCCGGCGCTGCAAGTGTTCGTGCGGCAGGCGGGGTTGCGGCGCAATACGGTGTAAAGGCAGGCCGGGCAACTATGCCTGGGCTGCCGCAGGCCGTATCAGTACCTCGGCCGGAATGCCCAGTTCCTCATGCAGGCGGCGAATCATCGGCAAGGTCAGCTGGCGCGTACCATTAAGAATTTCGTAGACACGGTTCAAGCGCCCTATCATCGGCTCAAGATCCTTCGGCGACAGCGACTTCTGCTGCATGCTGAATTTGATGGCGTCGACCGGGTCCGGAAATTCCATGACAAAGTGGCGCGTCTCATAGGCATCCACGAGCGTGGCGAGCACATCCAGACGGTCACCTTCGGGGGTGCCAAGCTGGGCCGACATCAAGGACTCGACTTCCAGCAACGCGGCGCGATAATCATCTTCCGTGCGGATAGGTTTGATGTGCATCACCTTGCCTTAAACAGTCTGTGCGTTGATGGCGTCATATTGCCGGTGCGTGCCGACAAATTTGATGTACCAGATGCCATATGAATAGCTGATCGATGCGACGAGCCGGTATTTATTACCACCAATATTGAACACCACCCGCCCCTCTTTCAATATGCTTGCCATGGCAAAGTCCGACTTCAGCACTGCGGGACCGGACCACGACGCCCTGAGCACATGACCATACCACGACAACAGCGGTGCCTTCGAATCCGCGTAGATTGCCTGCTCATAGAAAGCAATCAGCGTTGGCTTGGCCAGGATGCGCATGGCTTGATGTTAGTCCCGTCTTGGGACTAACGTCAATCCCTGGCATCGAGTCGCATACTTTCCGGCCGGCGCAGCGGCACTTATCCTTGCGGTACAGGAACAGGTGCCGGAGCGGACTGCGGTACAGGGGCAGGAGTTGGCGCCGCCTCCGGCACCGCCTTGCCATGCGTGTCCTGCTCGCCTTCGGCCGGCACGGCCAGCGGCGCTGGCGGCACGCCTTCCTGCAGCAAATCGCCCGGCTCTTCCACCGGTTCATCCTGCGGCTCCTCGACGGGCTCCACGTGACGCAGCGGCGGTGGTGGTTTGCCGCCGGGGAAGATGGCGTCGCGCGACAGCTTGCCCGTGTCGAGCGCCGTCTTGAAGAAGTCGCCCACCACCAGCACGGCGTTGTGGCCGCCCTGGCCCCAGTAATTGCTGCGCATGGTGACCCTGGCGTCATTAAAACCCACCCAGGCGCCGCCCACCAGTTCCGGGTGCATCAAAATAAACCAGCCGTCCGCATTGTTTTGCGTGGTGCCGCTCTTGCCGGCCACGTCGGAGCGGATGCCGAAACGGCTGCGGATGGCCGTGCCCGTGCCCCGGTCGATGACGCCGCGCATCATGTCCGTCAGGGTGGCGGCCGATGCCGCCTGCATGGCGCGCTGGGGCTTGTCTTCGCCGAAACGGGCGATGACCTTGCCTTCGCGGTCCGTGATGTGCGTGACGACGAATGGCAGGCGCGCTTCGCCCTGGGCCGCGATGCTGGCGTAGGCGTTGACCATTTCCAGTAAGGTGACGGGACTGGTGCCCAGCGCCAAGGATGGCACTTTTTCAAGCTTGCTGTCGCGGATACCGAGCGCGCGCGCCAGTTTGATGATCGACGGCAAACCGACATCCTGCATCACCTGTGCCGTGATGGTGTTTTTCGAGTACACGAGGCCGTCGCGCATGGTCATGTCGCGTCCCGTGGTGCCGCTCATGTCGGTCGGGCGCCATTTGGTGCCGTCGGCCGCCTTGATATCCATCACTTCATCGCGATACACATGCTCGGGGCTCAGGCCCTTTTCCAGCGCCGCGCCATACACGATGGGCTTGAAGGTGGAACCGGGCTGGCGCGCCGCCTGCGACACGTGGTCGAATTGCTCGCGCGCAAAGTCGCGGCTGCCCACCCAGGCGCGCACGGCGCCCGTGGCCGGGTCCATGGCCGCAAAGCCCGCTTCCAGCCGTGTCTTCGACTTGCGCAGCGCCGCCATGAAGGCGCGGTCGCCCTTCAGCTGCGCCAGCGCCGCCTCGGGCGTGGCGCCGGCCGCCGTCAGCTTGCGGTAGTCGGCGGACTCGCGCACGAAGGAATCGAGCAGGGCCGGATGCGATTTCCAGAAATAATCGAAGGCCACGCTGCCAGCCTGCATGCCCGCGTACATGCCCGTCGAAGTGGACGACGGCACGCCCGCGCGGCTCCATTCCACGTCGGCGATCGCTTGCAAGGCATTCGCCTGGCGTTCGACGGCGCGCTCGGCCGCCTGCTGCAAATCGTGGTCGAGCGTGGTGTGCACCACCAGGCCATCGCGCTCCAGGTTGTAATCGTTTTCGTCGGCCCAGTCGAGCAGCCACTTGCGCACATAGGCCGTGAAATGGCTGTCCGATTGCGCCCGCTCGCTCTGGCGCTCGAAATGCAGGCGCAGCGGACGCTTGATCAACTGTTTATAGCGCGCCTCGTCGATGACGTCGTGCTTGCGCATCTGCCCCAGCACCACGTTGCGTCGCTGCAAGGAACGTTCGGGATTGCCGACGGGATTGTAGTAATTCGTGCCCTTGAGCATGCCGACCAGGGTGGCGCTTTCCAGGATGTCGAGGCGCGATGCGGGCTTGTCGAAATACGTACGGGCCGCCATTTCGATGCCGTAGGTGTTGTACAGGAACGGTACCGTGTTCAAATACGCTTCGAGGATTTCCGTCTTGCTATAGGTGGCCTCGATCTTCAGCGCGGTGATCAGCTCCTTGAGCTTGCGGTTCAGGTTGCGCGAGCGGCCTATCTCCTCGGGGAACATATTGCGCGCCAGCTGCTGCGTGATGGTGGAACCGCCCTGCGGGTTGCCCCCGGCCGTGTGCAAGATGGCGCCCGCCGTGCGCGTGAAATCGATGCCGTGGTGTTCGTAGAAACGGTGGTCTTCCGTCGAGATCAAGGCGCTGATCACGTTCGGCGAAATCTGTTTTAACGTGACCCGTTCCTGCAAGCCCTGGTCGAAACGCACCAGTTCCTTGCCGTCGGTGCTGACCATGGTGCTCGGTGCGGCCGCGCGCGCCTGGCGCAAATCGTGGATGCTCGGCGTCAAGGGAATCAGCAGCAGCAGGTACAGCGTCAACAAGGCCAGCAAAGCCAGGAACGACCACAGACCCAGCACCAGCGCGCGCCGCACGGGCGGCAAGGTCATCAAGTGAGCATGGCCGCGCCGGTACAGCGCCACTGCCTTGACCCATGCCAGCCCCGCCACACGAACGACCTGCGCGCGCGCCTGTATCCACGCCTGCCGTGCTTTTTCCTGAAACTGCTCCATGCCTGATGCCATGCTTGTAACCTTGTCTGATGCCGGATGATCCGTTTCAGCAAGTATATAGGGCGGGCAACAAAGCGGGCCGGAATTTACGCCAGGCAGGCATCGAGGCGCGCCAGCGTAACGCCGATATACGCGCCCACGCAGCGCGCGTCATGCGTCGTAAACGGGTTTTCCAGCTGCAGCAGGCCGCAATCGCAGACGACGGGGTCAACGCTGACGACGACGCCGAGCGCCAGGTAGCGCCAGCCATCGAGGCGCACCAGGCGCTTTTCCCGGCCGGGATTGGCGCGGAAGATGGCGTCCCAGTCGCCCAGCTCGCTGACCATGGGCCACAGTTCCGCCTGGAATAGCGTGCCGGCGGCCAGTTGCACGCCGCCGAACTCATCCATTACGTGCAGGCGCTGGCCGTCCACCTCGATGACGGCTTCCAGATAGTCGCCCTCGGTAGCGATGAAGGTGGCCGTGACGACTGAGTGCGTCACTTCTGCGCCTGCTCCAGCAGGGCCGGCAATTCTTTCAGCATGGCCTCGCGCGTGCGCAAGCCCGCCGATGGCAAGCCCTTCTGCTCGTCCTGCACCAGGCGCGCAAACACGATGCTGCGCTCGCCCTTGCTGGCCCAGCCCACGAACCAGCCGTAACCATGCGCCTCATCGAAGCTGCCATCGGCCTTGCGCGGGAAGGCCGCGCCCGTCTTGCCATGCACTTGCCAGCCGTCCACGTCCGCCAGACGCGTCAGGCGGCGCGTCTGTTCCATCGCCTGTTTGCTGACTGGCAACTGATCGTTGACCAGCTTGCGCAAGAAACCCAGCTGTTCCAGCGCAGAGATCTTCAGCGAAGAGCTGATCCACGAGCGCTCCAGGCTATTCTCCTTGCCCTTGTCGCCCGACACATCCGCATTGCCATAGCGCAAAGCCTTGGCGTACTTCTGGAAGCGCTCGGCGCCCAGCGCCTGCGTGATCTGCTGAGAATACCAGACCACGGAATACTGCATCCAGCGCGCCGGATCCGTATCCTGGCGCCACGCTTCGCCACCCCAGTCCACATAGCCCTGGCGGTATGGCAGGGTCGGCTGGTGCTCATCCTTGAGGAAACCGGCGTCATAGCCCATCAGGCTGAGGGCGATCTTGAAGGTCGAGGCGGGGGTGACTCGGTCGAGGCAATTACCCTCTTGCAACAAGACGGCGCCCGTTCTGGCGTCGGCCATGGCGGTGCAGATGGTGCCGGCCTGGGCCTGCGAGGCGGTCAGCGTGGCGCCTGCCAGGCCGAGGATGAACGGGAAAAATGCGCGGTATTTCATGGGCCTCCGGGGCTGGGGAGAAGGACAAAGCGAAATTGTACCGGTCAGCGCGGCGCGATGCCAGCGCTGATGCAGCACCTGAGAGCTAGCGCCCCGCCGGCGCACCCGGCTGGCGTTGCCGTTTCAAATGCTCCTCTTCCAGCTCGTCCATGCCCAGCTTTTCCTCGTCGATCAGCGCACGTTCGCGCCGCTCACGCTCCAGTTCCTCTTCCAAGGCGCCTTCACCAGGCTCCTGCGCAATGTTCTCCGGCATGCTGTCTTCCTCCACGGTGGTTGAGTGAAAAGTTCAGGCAAGCTGGCCCGCCTGCGCCACGGCATCGTGCGGATGCAGGCTTTCCATATGCCGTACGGTAACACGCGCCTGCGCATGATGTGGCGCCAATGGTGCCAGCGCCGCCTGCACGCGCCGGGCCGCGTCTTCCACGTACATCAGGTTAGCCCCATTCAAGCGCGCGAACGCCTGCTCGTCGGCCCGTTTCACGGCCGTTTGCAGCGGCGTCGCCAGCGCCGCTTCCACCAGGTCGATCAGGGGAAACAGATCCAGCTCCGCCTGTTCCGTCAATGCCACGGTGACCGTCGCCGTGCTGCGCTGGCTGTGCGGCGTGGCCAGGCTGGCGTGTTCCCGCAGCCAGTCGCGCGCGGCCGCGCCATCGATGCCGCCCGCGCCGAATTGCGCCGCAAAGGCATCGGCGAGCAATTGACGCGCCAGCGCCGCCGAACACGGACAGGTCGACGAGTAGCCGATCTCCACCGTCAGGGTCAGGGCAAAGCCCTGCGGAGAAACATGGGCCTGCAGGCGCACGGGATACGATTTCCAGCCCGCCAGCCCCGCCGTCAGCAGCGCCGGCTGGCGCCGCAGCACGGGGAACGCCAGCGCCAGACGCGCCTGCGTGCTGCCGCAATCGGCGTGGCTGTCCACCATGCGTCGCAGCACGGCGGCCAGCGCGCCCGCATCGAGCGGCTGCGCGGCGGCAAACGCGTCGAGCAGCAGATACAAACGCGACATGTGGATGCCCTTGACTGTCGGATCGGGCAGATCGACTTGCACGTCGGCCCAGGCATGCACTTGCTGCGCTTGCCCGCCCTCTTCCAGCCACAGAGGCAAGGCGATGCCCTGCATGCCCACCCATTCCAATGGCAAGGGGTGGCCCAAGTGGGGGCCGGCCGCCACATCGGGCAGGGGCGTGGTAAGAGAATCGCGCTTCATGGCCATGGCTCCATATGCAAACAAGTTGCATATCATGGAGAAAAAGCGCCACATTTGCAAGTGCCTTGCATTAAAGCGATACAATGATTTGGCTTGACTTTCTTTCATGTGTCAGATAATGTTGACACATGACAGATACAAAAACATCCCCCACCGGCGACCGCTTGCTGACCATGCTGGCGGCGCTCGACAATCCGCACCGGCTGCGCATCATCGCGGCGCTGGCCAGCGGCGGGCGCAACTACATCAGCCAGCTGGCGCGCGACCTGGGCATCAGCCGGCCCCTGCTGCATTTGCACCTGCAAAAGCTGGAACACGCGGGCCTGGTCAGCAGCCAGCTGGAACTGTCGCACGACGGCAAGGCCCTCAATTACTTTGAAGCCAACCCATTTGAATTACTGCTCACGCCGGCCAGCATCGCCGCGGCGGCGTCCACGCTTACCCCCAACCCTGAATAACCGAGGCCATCATGACTGAAAATGCATTCTTCGCAGCGTTCTTCTTCAGCTGCACCGCCGCCGTCCTCATCTTCGCCTTCAAATATGCATCCAGCGTCGCGCAAGCCCGCGCCCGGCTGGCGCAAGACAGCGCCTACCAGGAGCTGGCCAAGTCCATGGCCGCCGCGCAGGTCGAAACGGCAACGTCGCTGGCAGCATTGAGCGCTTCCGTGGCACAGATCCAGGCGCGCTTAAGCAGTCTGGAGACGATTCTCAAGGAAGTCGAGTAAACCCTTACGCTGCCACCCCACGACCAGGAGACCGCACCATGAATACCGTATCGACCGCTCGTTTGTATGCGCTGCGCGCCATGTATCTGCTGGTTGTTCTGGGCCTCGGCAGCGTGCTGTGGCCCGGCATCGTCACGCCGCACGCGCCGTGGGAACTGGCGCGGGGCACCGTCAACTGCATGCTGGCCGCGTTTTCGCTGCTATGTTTGCTGGGCTTGCGCTATCCGCTGCAGATGCTGCCCCTGCTGCTGTGGGAGGCGCTGTGGAAGACCATCTGGCTGCTGCTCGTGCCGCTGCCCCAATGGCTGAACGGCCAGATCGATCCCGCCACCGCGGCAACCGCGTTTGAATGCGCGTTCGTGGTGCTGGTCTACCTGGCCATTCCGTGGCGCCATGTGCATGCGCACTACATCCTCAAGCCGGCCACGCCGTGGCGCCAGCTCAGGCAGCCTTGCGAAACGTCAGATTGATGCGCTGCGCACCCAGCACCGCGTGTTCGCCTTCCTTCAGCGGCGCCACGCCGTGGAAGCGCAGGCGGTCGGCGCCGCCCCACACCACCACGTCGCCATGCAGCAAAGGAATGCGAGCCGCCTTGTCGGCCCGCTCGGCGCCGCCGAACAGGAAGGTGGCGGGTAAACCAAGCGAGACGGAAACGATGGGCGCGGTGAAATCGCATTCATCGCGGTCCTGGTGCAAGGCCATGCGCGCACCGGGCGCATAGCGGTTGACCAGGCAAGCGTCGGGCGTGAAGCCCGCATAGCCGGCCGCCAGCGCCGCCTCCCGCGCCAGGCGCAGGAACACGGGCGGCATCGGCGGCCAGGGGCGGCCGCTGGCCGGATCGAGCCGCGCATAGCGGTAGCCGCGTCCATCCGTGATCCAGCCCTGGGCGCCGCAATTGCTCATGGCAACGGACATGCGCAAGCCGCCCGGCGTGGCCATGTGGCGCAGCGGCGCCGCCAGCACGATGGCGTCCAGCGCCGGCAGCAGCTCGGGCAGATACGGCAGCGCAAAAGCGCGCAGCAGGACCGACGCGGCCGAGCCCGGCACCAGCGGCGCGGGGCCGGCCGGGGCCTGGTCTTCATCGGTAAACAGGGACAGGTTCATGCCGCCTATTTTAGCCGCATTAACAAAATGCCCCCATGCTGCGCTACAGTAGCGTTTCCAGCCACTACTTGACTCCCTGACGATGGATCATTACGCCGATTTGCTGCAAACCCTGGCACAGCAGGAAGAAACCCTGCAATTCGAACGCTTCGACAACGACGCCGCGCTGGCCGTGGGCCTGTGGATCGTCGAAGAAGTGCGCAAGCGGGGCAAGGCCGTCACCGTCAACATCACGCGCAATGGCCAGGTCCTGTTCCACCACGCCATGACGGGCGCCACGGCGGACCAGGCGGACTGGATACGCCGCAAGAACCAGACGGTGCAGCGCTTTTGCCACAGCTCCTATTACATGGGCATCTCGTATAAAAGCCGCGGCAGCACCTTCGAAGACGTGAAATACCTCGATGACATCGAGTACGCGGGCCACGGCGGCGCATTCCCCCTGCTGATACGCGGCGTGGGACTGGTCGGCACGGTGAGCGTTTCCGGCCTGGCGCAGGCCGACGACCACGCGCTGGTGGTGGCCGCGCTGCAGGCGCAGCTGGAACGCTAGGTTTCCAGCGCCCGGCGCAAGGCGGCGCGCTCCAGCTCCTCAAATGCGCTGGCCGCCGTCGATGGGAATTTCCGCGCCCGTGATATAGGAGGCGCGCTCGCTGCACAGGAACTCCACCAAATCCGCCACTTCGGCCGTCGTGCCCAGGCGGCGCAGGGGAATTTGCGTGTCGACGATGTGCGAGGTGCCCGGCGATAAAATCGCCGTGTCGATCTCGCCCGGCGCGATGGCGTTGACGCGCACGTTCAGCGGCGCCATGTCGTTGGCCATTTCGCGCGTCAGCGACGCCAGCGCCGCCTTCGAGCTGGCGTAGGCGGAACCGGCAAACGGGTGCACGCGGTAGCCGGCGATCGAGCACAGGTTCACGACGGCGCCGTGCGCGTTCGACAGTTCCTGCGCGAAGCCGCGCGTGAGCGCCAGCGGCGCAAAGAAATTCGTGTTGTACATTTCCTGCCACGTCTGCATGTCGGTGGTCAGCGAATTGACGCGCGAGCCGCCCGGCCCCTTCGGCGACACGCCCGCATTGTTCACCAGCGCGTGCAGCTTCGAGTCGCCCAGCATGGGACGCAGGGTCTCGACCATCTGCCCGATCTGGCTCAGGTCCGACAGATCCATGCACACATGCGTGTTGTGCTCCTGGCTGCGCGGACAGCCGCCCGGTATCGGGCTGCGCGAGACGGTAATCACCCGCCAGCCCAGGCTGCGGAAGCGTTCGGCCACGGCGTGGCCGATGCCGCGGCTGGCGCCCGTGACGATGGCGGTTTTTTGTTCACTCATGTTCTTCCTTGTTCTGTTCTTGTTCGGTTGTGCCGGCGTGGATGCGCTCCTGGCGCATGACATAGGCCAGCATCTGCGCGCCGCCGTCGAGAATGTCCTGTTCGATGGCGCGCCGCGCGGCCGCGCCGTCGCGCTGGCGCAGCGCGCCGAGGATGGCGTGGTGGTGGCCGACCCGCATGTCGGGCGAAAAGCTGGCGTAGCCGGCGGCGATCAGCGGCGCCGTCTGCATCCACAGGTGGTCGACGAAGCGTTTCAAGGTCGGCATGCCGGCCGCCTGCGCCAAGGCCAGGTGAAACGCCTGGTTGCATTGCAGGGCCGCCGCCAGATCGTGCCGCGCGATCGCCTCTTCATTGGCCTGCAGCAGGCGCTCCAGGTCGGCCAGGGTGGCGTCGTCGATGCGCTGCGCCGCCTCGAACGCGCCCAGCCCTTCCAGTTCCAGGCGCAGCGCGCGGATTTCCAGGTAGCGCGCCACGCTCAGCACGGGCACGCGGAAGTCGCGCGGCGAGCGCAGCACCAGCGCCTCTTCCTGCACCAGCTGCAGCATGGCGTCGCGCACGGGCGTGACGCTGGTGCCGAGCTGCACCGCCAGCTCGCGGATGCGCAGCCGGTCGTTCGGCTGAAAGCGCCCCGCCGCCAGCGCGTCGCGCAGCATCGCATAGACGGATTTACCCAGATTGACGTGTTGCAGACTGTCCAATTGGTGGTTCATGCGTATTTTTGATCTTTTGAAATTATGATGCATCATACATCAACATATAAAACAGCGTTTTTCCAGGCGTGCGCCACAGGCAGGAAACATCGCCAGCACGTACAATCAGCCGCCACCGTATCGAAAGGAGCGCACTTGAACTGGGATTATCCGCACGCCCACACCCTGCCCGTCACGCCCGAAGCGGGCGACATCGATGGCTTGCAGCATACGAACAACGCCGTGTATGTGCGCTGGTGCGAGCATATCGCCTGGCACCACTCGGCCGTCCTGGGGCTGGACCTCGACGATTACCGGCGCCTGGACCGGGCCATGGCGATCCGCCGCGGCGAATACGACTATCTGCTGCCGACGCGGGCCGGCGAAGCGCTGACCCTGGCCACCTGGCTGTGCGCCAGCGACGGCCGCTCCAGCATGGAACGGCGCTTCCAGCTGATCCGCGACAGCGACGGCGCCACCGTCGTGCGCGGACGCTGGGAATTGATCTGCATCGAATTGAGCAGCGGCCGCGCGCGCCGCCTGCCGCCCGAGTTCCTGGCCGTGTACGAACCGGCCATCGTCGCGGCGCGCCAGAGCGCGCAGGATTAAGCTGGCAAGCGCGCCGGCTCCAGCGCGATCAGCACCAGCAAAATGCCCAGCGGCACGGCCAGCGCCGCGAAACCCACGGCCAGGTAGGCAAAGGCGGCCAGGATGGCGCCCACGGCAAAGCCCAGCAAGGGCCAGAAGCATTTGACGCAGCGTTCGCGCGTGGCGCCATCGGCCGCGCCGCGCAGCACGTCGACCGTGTCGATCACCAATTGCGTCACATTGCCCGTCATCATGGACGTGGGCGCCAGGTGCGCCAGCAGCAGGCGGCTAATGGCGCTGTGCGCGCCCATGGCCGCCGCGCCGAACAGACCGGCCGCCATCGCCAGCGCGCCCGGCTCCGCCGCCAGCGGCTCGGCCAGCACGCCACACACCATGAAACCGAGCAGCAGCGCCAGCTCCAGCAGCAGCGCCAGGCGCAGCGCCGGTCCGCCGCGGCGCTCGGCCGCCACCGTCAGCAGCCGCGCCGCCGCCACGCCCAGGATAAACGCGGGAAACGCCAGCAGCTTGAGGGCGATCGAGGCGTGCGTGGCATTGGCCAGCGCCGCGCCGATCAGCACGAAGTTGCCCGTCACATGGGCAGTGAACAGGCCGAACAGGGCGACAAAGCCCAGGGTATCGACATAGCCGGCCAAGAAACCCAGGCTGATGCCTTGCAAACGGCTGCGCTGCGCAAGATTCATACACGCTCCTCAAAAATTTGCCATCATGATACCGTGCGCCCGTCGCGGGCGGCAGCGGTTTTGCGTGCCGTTCGGCGAAGATGCATGGCTTTTCTTGCGCCCCCGCAGTGCAATATGCATTTCGCTCCTGCTTTGCCCGTCCATGCTTTAGAATCAGCGACCTCAGCCCCGTAAAAACAGGATAAAACATATGACGGCAGTCGGGAATACCGAACCACAAGAGCTCAAGCGCGGCCTGAAAAGCCGCCACATCCAGCTCATCGCCCTGGGCGGCGCCATCGGCACCGGCCTGTTTCTGGGCATCGCGCAAACCATCAAGATGGCCGGCCCTTCCGTGCTGCTCGGCTATGGCATCGCCGGCGTCATCGCCTTCCTGATCATGCGCCAGCTGGGCGAGATGGTGGTCGACGAACCCGTCGCCGGCTCCTTCAGCTATTTCGCCGACAAATACTGCGGCCACCTGCCCGGCTTCCTGTCGGGCTGGAATTACTGGGTACTGTATGTACTCGTCAGCATGGCCGAACTGACGGCCGTCGGCATCTATGTGCAGTACTGGTGGCCGGGCGTGCCCACCTGGGTCTCGGCGCTGATCTTCTTTTGCGCCATCAACGCCATCAGCCTGCTGAACGTGAAAGCCTTTGGCGAAATGGAATTCTGGTTCGCCATCATCAAGGTGGTCGCCATCATCGGCATGATCGTCTTCGGCGCGTACCTGCTCGCGTCCGGCGACGCCGGCCCGCAAGCGTCGGTGGCCAACCTTTGGCAGCACGGCGGCTTCTTTCCGAATGGCTGGCAGGGCCTGGTGATGGCCATGGCCGTCATCATGTTCTCATTCGGCGGCCTGGAACTGGTGGGCATCACGGCGGCCGAGGCGGACGACCCGAGCACCACGATTCCACGCGCCACCAACCAGGCCATCTACCGCATCCTGATCTTTTACATCGGCGCGCTGGGCATTTTGTTGTCGCTGTACCCGTGGCAAAACGTCGTCACCGGCGGCAGCCCCTTCGTGCTGATCTTCCATGCGCTCGACAGCAACCTGGTGGCCACGGCACTGAACGTGGTGGTGCTGACGGCCGCGCTGTCCGTCTACAACAGCGGCGTGTACTGCAACACGCGCATGCTGTTCGGCCTGGCCAAGCAGGGCAATGCGCCGCGCGCGCTGCTGCACCTGAACCGCCGCGGCGTGCCGCTGGCGGCGCTGGGCGTGTCGGCCCTGGCCACGGGCGCCTGCGTGGTGGTCAATTACTTCATGCCGGGCGAAGCGTTCGAAGTGCTGATGGGTCTCGTGGTCTCCGCGCTGATCATCAACTGGGCCATGATCAGCTGGATCCACCTGCGCTTCCGCGCGCAAAAGAAGGCCGAGGGCAAGACGACCTTGTTCCAGAGCCTGGGCTACCCGTTCACCAACTACCTGTGCCTGGTCTTCCTGGCCGGCATTTTGGTGATCATGTACCTGACGCCGGGCCTGCGCATCTCCGTCTACCTGATTCCCGTGTGGCTCGCCGCGCTGGGCGTCGGTTACTGGATCAAGCAAAGCAAGGCCAAGGCATAGGCCGGCTTGCGCTGCATTAAGCAAGCAGCGCTCAAAGAAAAAGCCCGCCTTCGCAGACGGGCTTTTCGCATAGTGCGCTGGCGTTTTTAAGCGGCGGCGGCCTCGCCCTTTTCCTGCGGCATATCGGCTTGCCACATGCTGACGGTCTGGCCCGCATACGATTGCAGCAGCACGTCGTCGCTCAAGGTCAGCATCGCCTGCTGGCGCTGCTCCGCCTTTTTCTCGGGCGTCATGCCCAGCTCGCCCGTCTTGTACGGCCCCAGCACGGGCAACAGGTCGCGCAGCACGGAATAATTGCCCGGCGTGGTCTTGTCCGATTCCAGCTTGCCCAGGAAATACTTCATGACATGCTCGGACTGGCGGCCCTCCTGCTGCAAGCTCGCCTTCACCATCTTGCCATCCTTGTAGGCCACCTGCGCGTCGCTGCTGGCCGTATCCTCGATCTGGTGGTAGGTATAGTTCTGCGATTCCGTGTTGGTTGTCAGGCGCAGCGGCACGCCGGGGACGAGGGTCTCATGGTAGCTGGCGCTGAGCTTCGATTGCTGCTGCTGCCGGATCGAACGTGCATCCTGGCTGGCACCGGTCTGCGCCGTCTTTTGCGACACTTCATAATTGAAGCCATCCTTTTCCGCACTGCGCATGGGATTGCTGAATTTCACGGTCTGCGACACGGAGGCGCTGAAATCGGCCAGTCCCGTCAGGATGGACTTGTCCTCGGCCGCCAGGCGCCACTTGCCCGTCTCGGGCGTGTCCGTGGCCACCTGCGGCGCGGCGGAATTGCTGTGCAGGGCTGTAAAGCTGTCCTTGAGCATGGCCACCAGGCCCGCGTCGCCATGGCCGCGCGACGCCGCCTGGTCGAACTGCTTCATGTAGCTGCCCAGCGCCTTGGCTTGCCGTTCCTTGCTGCCCAGGGTATTGAGTTGGCTGGCATCGACCTTCAGGTCCAGGCTGCCGGCCTCGCCACTGAAGCTGACCTTGCGCTGCGCGCCGTCGGCCTGGAAATCCAGGGTTTGCACGCTTTCCGGCTCGCCGCGCACCTTGACTTCCGCATGCAGTTTCACCGAGGCCAGCACTTGCTGGTCGAACTGCATTAAGCCCTCCAGCTTGATTTTCGGCGTGGCGCGCCCCATGCCATCAATGGCTTCCTGAAAACCTTTTGCCAGGTCGCCAAGCGCGCTGGCTTCAGCGTCGCTGAGGTCGCCGCTCGTCGTCATGTTCACGGCCAGTCCGTCGCCCTGGCTGTCGAGTGCCAGCTTGACTTCCACGCCGCTTTTCGTCGTGATGCTGAGGGTAACCCGGTCTTCGCCATTACCGTGCAGGCTACCCGGCGCGATGCCGGACGCTGCATAGACATTCGGCGTCGTGCTCGGCGGCGGCTGGCGCATCGCCTGCGAGAAATTGTAGTTGCCCAGCTTGGCCTGGCCCAGCATGGCCGCGCCCAGGCCGCTGAAGCGACCGCCAAACGCATACGAAGAGAAACTTTTCGTCATCGCCTCGCTCACCTTGTCGCGCGGCGCGCTTTCCCACACCATCGGCGAAGGCACGAGAGATGACACGGCCGGCGGGCCGCCGAAGGCGACGATGGCGGAAGGGGACGGCGCCGGGGATGAGGGCGTGTCCACCCCGCTTGCCGTAGCGGCAGGCGTGCGGGACGGGCTTGGATTCCAGCTCGGGATCGGGGAGACGGAGGTCATGGTCGTTATGCCTTGCTAAACGAGTGGTGGTGTATGGGTGAGATATTCATAACTTTCAGTTTTTGATAACAATCAATCGTCA
Organism: Janthinobacterium sp. UMAB-60; assembly: GCF_900095235.1. Classification (NCBI taxonomy): domain Bacteria; kingdom Pseudomonadati; phylum Pseudomonadota; class Betaproteobacteria; order Burkholderiales; family Oxalobacteraceae; genus Janthinobacterium; species Janthinobacterium sp. UMAB-60. The sequence continues at coordinate 26,527 of NZ_LT607504.1, read as the reverse complement.
AGCTAGCCCACTTTCAGCCAGACGTGGGATACACGCCGCTTCAGGTGCCAGGCAGACACAGCTATAACGACGTGAAAGGTGAAATCATGAGCGCAATGTGGCATGAAAATTTTTCATTCTTGATACAAGTAACGCTCCGCCCCAGTAGTGGCGCCAACGAGGGCGCGTCATTTAACTCAAATTGGAACTGTTGCCTCAAGTAAATTTCTACTGTTGCTCAAATGCTGAAAGTGACTTTGTGTGACATTCCGTCTGCCCGCAATCATTATGATCGCTGAGTGCTTCGCGATAAATCCGCATTAGCTTATGCGAAACAGCAAGCACAGCCTTAAGGAGGCAGCATGAGATTTCTGAACTTAACCATAGCCAAGCGGCTCGGCCTGGGCTTTGGCCTGGTCGCCCTGTTCCTGTTGCTGGTCATCGCGCTGGGACTGACCAGCATGCGGCAAATCCAGGACCGCATGGATGAAGCAACCAAGGTCAACGACGTCGAAACCAGGCTCGCTCAGACTATGGACTTGACAGTAACCGAGCGGGCGCTGGCGCTGCGCAATCTGATTTTGCTGAAAGAAGAGAAGGAAATCCAGATCGAGGTCGCGCGCATCGCGGAGCAGGAAAAGAAATACGCCGCCGCGCAGCAAAAGCTGGGGACGATGTTCGCCAAACTGGAGGGCACCTCGAACGAAGAAAGAAGTCTGCTCGAGAAAATTCGCCAGCAAAGCGAGCTGGCCGCCCCTTTCATCCAGCGGGCCGCCGCGCTGGCGCTGGATCACAAGCAGGAAGACGCCTACAAGCTGCTGCGCTATGAATTCCGTCCCGTGCAAAAGCGCTGGTGGGAATTGCTGCGCACCTTGATCGCCGTCGAGGAAAAGCAGAACAACGAGGCTTCCAGCGTCGCCGAGGCTGCCTACAGCCAGGCGCGCCTGGTGATGCTGAGCATCGGCTCGCTGGCGCTGCTCACCAGCCTGCTGGCCGCCGTGCTGATCACGCGCGGCGTGACGCGCCAACTCGGTTGCGAACCCGACGAAGCGGCGGCGATCGCCGGACAGATCGCCAGCGGCAACCTGGCCGTGCCCATCCATACCCGCGCCGGCGACACGCACAGCCTGCTGTACGCCATGCAGTCGATGCGCGACAGCCTGGCGCAAATCGTCCAGCAAGTGCACGCCAGCACCGAAACCATCGCCACGGCGGCGGGACAAATCGCCATGGGCAACCTGGACTTGTCTTCGCGCACGGAGCAGCAGGCCAGCACGCTGGAGCAAACCGCTTCGTCCATGGAAGAACTGACCAGCACCGTGCGCATCAACACCGACCATGCGCGCCAGGCCAACGGGCTGGCCGCATCGGCCTCCGATGTCGCCACCAAGGGCGGCGCCGTGGTGGCGCAGGTGGTCGACACCATGGCGGCCATCGATGTCTCGGCGCGCAAGATCGTCGACATCATCGCCGTCATCGACGGCATCGCCTTCCAGACGAATATCCTGGCGCTGAACGCGGCGGTCGAGGCGGCCCGCGCCGGAGAACAGGGGCGCGGCTTTGCCGTGGTGGCCACCGAAGTGCGCAACCTGGCGCAGCGCTCGGCCGCCGCCGCCAAGGAAATCAAGGACTTGATCGGCGACTCGGTCGACAAGGTCCAGGCCGGCAACCGGCTGGTGGAACAGGCCGGATCGACCATGCACGAAGTGGTCGCCAGCGTGCGGCGCGTCACCGGCATCATGTCCGAAATGATGTCCGCCAGCCAGGAACAATCGGCTGGCATCGAGCAAATCAATATGGCCGTGACGCAAATGGACAATGTGACGCAGCAAAATGCGGCCCTGGTCGAAGAAGCCGCCGCCGCCGCGCAAGCGATGCAGGAACAGGTCAAC
>NZ_LT607504.1:5642-24596 GCF_900095235.1 Janthinobacterium sp. UMAB-60 | reverse complement strand
CTGGCGGCGCGGCGCCCGCCCGCCACGGCGAAGCCGGCCCGTCCGGCCGCCGCCAAGCCCAGCGAAATCGAATGGGAACAGTTTTGAGCCGGCAACGGGGGAGTGGCGCACGTGGGTAAACTGGAACAGATCGCCGCTGCGGGCGGCGGAGCGCATCACATCTTCCCGCATGCGGGCCATATCGACAAGGAACAACGAGGGCTGATGGCCGGCCAGCGGGCCGCGACGCTGTGGCTGACCGGCCTGAGCGGCGCAGGCAAGTCGACGCTGGCGTACGCGCTGGAAAGGCGGCTGCTGGCGCAGGGCCGCCTCAGCTGCGTGCTCGACGGCGACAATATGCGGCACCACCTGAATGGCGACCTGGGCTTTTCTCCGCGCGACCGCCAGGAAAACATCCGCCGCGGCGCCGTCGTGGCCAGGCTGATGAACGACGCCGGCATGATGGTCATCTGCGCCTTCATCTCGCCGCTGCGCAGCGACCGCGAGATGGCGCGCCAGATCATCGGCGGCGACGACTTTATCGAAGCCTACATCAGCACGCCATGCGCGCTGTGCGAGGAACGCGATCCCAAGGGACTGTACAAAAAAGCGCGGGCCGGACTGATCCCGGCATTTACGGGCATCTCGGCGCCCTACGAAGCACCGCTGGCGCCGGCGCTGACGCTCGATACCAGCACGCTGTCGCTGGAACAGGCTTGCGAACGGCTGTTCCAGCAACTGTCCCCGCGCTTCATCTGATGCCGCGCACCCACCTGTTCGAGGAAGGATGAGATGAGTTCCACGCACCACCCCGGCCACGGCGCGCGCCCGCGCCCTGTCATGATGATCCCCCTGCGCCGCTGCGGCAGCCATGCCCTGCGCCTGCGCCTGAACCTGTCGCCGCAGTTTTATTCACCGTATCCGCTGCACCTGGTCGACATGATGCCGCTGCTGCCCCTGTACGGCGACTTGCGCGACGACCGTGCCTACTTTCGCCTGGTGGTCGATGTGGTGGGCCTGGCGGCGGTCAGCATGGTCAAGTGGCCCGGGGTCGTCTTCGATCCGGTGGAAGTGTTCGAAACGCTGCGCGGCCAGCCGCGCAGCATCCACCGCGTGGCATGGGAGCTGCTGCTGCGCGCCGGCGAACGCCGCCAGGCGCAGGTGGTGATGGACAAGTCGCTCGACAGCGTGCACTACGCCGACGACATCGTGCGGCTGTATCCGGACATGCTGTTCCTGAACGTTGTGCGCGATCCGCGCGCGCAAGTGGCGTCGATGAACCGCGCCATCATCCACGATTTCGACACGCTGCTCAATGCCAGGACCTGGCTCGCCGCCCATACAGCCGCCGACCACGTCGTGCAGCGCCATCGGCAGCGCGTGCTGACGATACGCTATGAAGATTTCCTGTCGCGGCAACACGAGACGCTGGAAACGGTATGTGACTTTCTCGGCATCGCCTTCCTGCCGCAGATGCTGGACGTGGCCGCGTCGGCGGAAGCGCGACAGATCGCACAGCTGTCGTCGCTGTGGTCGGCCAACTGCCATGCGCCGATCGCGGCCAACATCGACAAATTCAGGCAGCAACTGTCGGACGATGAGATCAACCTCATCGAAACGCTCGCCGGCCCGTATATGGACCGCTACGGCTACACGCGCCTCTGCCGCGGCGACGCCGGCATCACGCCCGCGCTCATCGAGCTGGCCGGCAGGCGCTCGGCGCAAGGACGCGAACGCGCCTGGCGCGCCCTGGAACAGGATAACTTCCGCGACTACGTGCTGCGCCGCTGCCGCGCCGACTATCTGGCCCAGCTGCATGCACGCCTCAGCCAGAGCGGCGGCGCGCCGGACAGCGGCGCCATCGTCACGCTGGATTCACTCGACCCGGACGCGTTTGTCGTCGATGATTGACAGGCTGGCGCCGACACCTGCTCCGCATCGGCATGCCGCCGTCGCTGCCGGCCCGGCAAGCCGCGATCAACGCTCTTTGTTTTCTAAAAACAACAATTTCAATATCGATCGGCAATGTCCACTAAAATAGTGAACATATGAAACATCTGATTAGCGCGCCGGTCGCCAGCTTCACCGATTTATTGCTCGACGCCGTGTGCATGGTCGATGTGAATGGACGCTTTGTCTTTGTCAGCGCCGCCTGCGAACGCATCTTCGGCTACACCCAGGAAGAAATGATCGGCATGGTCATGCTCGACCTGGTCGCGCCAGCCGACCGTCAGCGCACCATCGCGGCGGCGCAGGCCATCATGAACGGCCATGCCCAGGCCCACTTTGAGAACCGCTACACCAGGAAAGACGGGCGCGTCGCGCACATCATGTGGTCGGCCCGCTGGTCCGCCACCGACCAGCTGCGCGTGGCGGTGGCGCGCGATATCACGACGCTGAAACAGACGCAGGCGAAGCAGGCGGCGCTGTACGCCATCTCCGAGGCGGCGCATGCGACCGAGGAACTGCCGGCCCTGCTCCAGCGCATCCACCAGATCGTCCGCGAACTGCTGCCCGCCTGCGGCTTGACGGTCTCGCTGCAGGACGAGCACGGCCAGCACTTGCACCAAGCGCAGCAGGGACTGGACGGCACGCCGGCAACGCACGCCGCGCTGGCGGGCCTGCTGTGCGAAGAAGTGCAGCGCAGCGGCAGCGCCTTGCTGATCGAGCCTGGCCAGCTGGCCGGCTTGCCGCCCGTCTTGCAGGCTGCCGCTGGCGACCTGCTGGAGTACTGGCTCGCCGTCCCGCTGCAGTCGTCGCGCGGCATCATCGGCGTGCTGGTATTGCAAAGCGGCCAGGGAGCGTCCACAGGCAACGAACACGAGCTCGATTTGCTGCAATTCGTCGCCAAACAACTTGCCATCGCCATCGAGCGCAAGCAACTGCAGAGCCGCATGCACTTCATGGCCATGCACGATGAACTGACCCGCCTGCCGAATCGGCGCCTGTTCCATGACCGCCTGCAGACGGCGTTTGCGCGTGCCCAACGCCATGATGGCCGGCTGTCGCTGTTGTTTCTTGACCTGAACCGCTTCAAATTAATCAATGACCACTACGGCCATGCCTGCGGCGACCTGCTGCTGCAGGCCGTGGCGGACCGGATCAGGGCTTGCCTGCGCGAGACCGACACCCTGGCCCGCCTGGGCGGCGATGAATTCGTCGTGCTATTGGAAAACAATCCGCTGTCGCTCGATGTGATGCTGATCGAACGGAAAATCCACGCGGCGCTGGCCACCCCGCTGCGGCTCGGCGATGGGCGCCACCTGCGCATCAGCGTCAGCATCGGCGTCGCGCACTTCCCGGACGACGGCGATACCATGCAGCTGCTGCTGCGCCATGCGGACCGGGCCATGTACACATCGAAGGCGGGCGCCGCCGAGCGCTAGCGGGCGCCTGCTTCTGGCGACAATACCCCTATGCTATACTTTCCGGCGATGCTAAGACTCTTCAAAACATGGCTGATCCTGCTGCTGATCACGGCGGTGCCGCTGCAAGCGGCAGCAAGCGGCGCCACGCGTGCGTGCGCGCCGCTCGCTGCCTTGCCTGCAGCCATGATGGCAGCGAACTGCCAGCATCACGCTGCGCAGTCATCCGCCGTCCCGCACAGCGCCGGCACGCAAGAAGAAAACAAGACCCCTGCCAAGCACCCCGCTTGCGGCGCCTGCTCCAGCTTTTGCCTGGGCGCGCTGATGCCGCCCTGCCTTTCCCTGCCTGCCGCAGCCTGCACCGGCGCGCAACAAGTCACCATCGCAACGGCCACCTTGCTGACGGGATTCATTCCCGACGGCCCGCGCCGGCCGCCGCGGCCGCTTTCCGCTTAAATTCCAAGCTCGTCCCAAGCAGGCCACCCGTGTGGCCACGATAGACCTTATTCGTCTGAAAGCAACACATGATCAAACATTTCTTATTGCGCGGCGCCTGCGCCGCCATGCTGGGCTTGCCCACGTTCGCCATCGCGGCCCTGCCCGTCATTGACGTCTACAAAAGCGCCTCGTGCGGCTGTTGCACCGCATGGGTCAAGCACCTGGAAGCGAACGGTTTTACCGTGCGTGCCAAGAACGTCGAGATGCCAGCGCAATATCGCCAGCGCGCCGGCATACCCGACCAGTTCGGCTCCTGCCACACGGGCATCGTCAACGGCTACGCCATCGAGGGCCACGTGCCCGCCAGCGACATCAAGCGCCTGCTGCGCGAGAAACCCCAGGCAAAAGGCCTGGCCGTGCCGGCCATGCCCATGGGCTCGCCAGGCATGGAAGGACCGCGCAACGATCCGTACGACGTGTTCCTGGTGAAAGCCAATGGCACGACGGTCTACCAGCACTACAAATAAAGGCAGGAAACAATAAAAAACGCCGCCGGGATTGCTCCCGGCGGCGTTGTTTATTGTCAGGCAGTAAAGAACTTACCGCCTGTCAGGACTGCATCAGATGGTGTCCAGCACGGCATTCAGGCTGGCGCTCGGACGCATCACCGCTTCCGTCTTCGCCGGATCGGGCAGGTAGTAGCCGCCGATATCCGTTTCCTTGCCTTGTACCGCTTTCAGCTCGGCAACGATCTTTTCTTCGTTGTCGGCCAGGGCTTTTGCCACGGGAGCGAAGTGCGCCGCCAGTTCCGCGTCGTCCTTCTGCGCTGCCAGGGCTTGCGCCCAGTACATGGCCAGGTAGAAATGGCTGCCGCGGTTGTCGAGCTCGCCGGTACGTGGCGATGGCGACTTGTTGTTGTCCAGCAGCTTGCCGGTGGCTTCATCGAGGGTTTTCGCGAGGATTTTGGCCTTCGCATTGCCCGTCTTGATGCCCATGTCTTCCAGCGACACGGCCAGGGCCAGGAACTCGCCCAGCGAATCCCAGCGCAAATGGTTTTCTTCCACCAGTTGCTTGACGTGTTTCGGTGCCGAACCGCCGGCGCCCGTTTCGTACATGCCGCCACCGGCCATCAACGGCACGATCGACAGCATCTTGGCGGACGTGCCCAGTTCCAGGATCGGGAACAAATCGGTCAGGTAATCGCGCAGGATGTTGCCGGTCACCGAGATGGTGTCCAGGCCACGGAAGGCGCGTTCCAGCGTGTAGCGCATGGCGCGCGTCTGCGACATGATCTGGATTTCCAGGCCGCTCGTGTCGTGCTCCTTCAGGTAAACCTGTACCTTCTTGATGACTTCGTTCTCGTGCGGACGGTAGGAATCGAGCCAGAACACGGCAGGCATGCCCGAGTTGCGCGCACGCGTGACGGCCAGCTTGACCCAGTCGCGGATCGGCGCGTCCTTGACCTGGCACATGCGCCAGATATCGCCCTCTTCCACCGTTTGCGTCAGCAGCACTTCGCCCGTTTCCAGGTCGGTGATGTTGGCGGTGCCGCCTTCCGGCACTTCAAAGGTCTTGTCGTGCGAACCGTATTCTTCCGCTTGCTGCGCCATCAGGCCCACGTTCGGCACGGTGCCCATGGTCTTCGGATCGAAGTTGCCATGCCATTTGCAGAAACCGATCATTTCCTGATAAATACGCGCGAAAGTCGATTCCGGCATGACTGCCTTGACGTCTTTCGGACGGCCGTCGGCGCCCCACATCTTGCCGCCGATACGGATCATGGCGGGCATCGATGCGTCGACGATGATGTCGTTCGGCGAGTGGAAGTTGGTGATGCCCTTGGCCGAATCGACCATGGCCAGTTCCGGACGATTCGCGTGGCAGGCGTGCAAATCTTTCAGCACTTCATCTTTTTGCGACGCCGGCAGGGTCTCGATCTTGTCGTACAGATTGCTCATGCCATTGTTGACATTCACGCCCAGCTTGTCGAACAGTTCGGCATGCTTGGCGAACGCGTCTTTGTAGAAAATGCGCACGCAGTGGCCGAAGACGATCGGGTGCGAGACCTTCATCATGGTCGCCTTGACGTGCAGCGAGAACATCACGCCCGTCTTGAAGGCGTCGTCGATTTCCTTCTCGTAGAACTCCAGCAGCGCTTTCTTGCTCATGAACATGCTGTCGATGATCTCGCCCGCTTTCAGCGCAACCTTCGGTTTCAGCACGATGGTCTTGCCCGAGGCGGTGACCAGTTCCATCTTGACATCGCGGGCCTTTTCCAGGGTCAGCGATTTTTCGCCATGGTAAAAGTCGCCATGATGCATGTGCGAGACGTGGGTTTGCGACGCCTGGCTCCACTCGCCCATCGAATGCGGGTGCTTGCGTGCATACTCTTTGACAGCCTTCGGTGCGCGGCGGTCGGAATTGCCTTCACGCAGGACCGGATTGACCGAGCTGCCGATGCACTTGCCGTAACGGGCCTTCAAGGCTTTTTCTTCTTCCGTCTTCGCGTCTTCCGGATAGTCCGGCAGCTTGTAGCCACGGCCTTGCAATTCACGCACGCAAGCGATCAATTGACCTTGGGAAGCGCTGACGTTCGGCAATTTGATGATGTTGGTATCTGGATTCTGGGTCAATTTGCCCAGTTCAGCCAGGGTATTCGGGACTTTTTGCGCGTCCGTCAGGAATTCGGGAAATTCGGCCAGTACACGCGACGCCACCGAAATATCCGTGGCGACGACATCCACGCCAGCCGGCGCGGTGAATTTTTTGATAATCGGCAGCAGGGAATACGTCGCGAGCAGCGGCGCCTCGTCAGTCAGCGTGTAGATGATTTTGGATTTTTGTGTTGCCATGTTCATTCCCTTGTATGCGGTGATGCCTGGTGGTTAACTTTCTTCATTCCAAACACAGGACGGTTAGCCTTGCTTTGGACGGCTAGTGTGCCGGCGGTGACGCCGTGCTTGCCCACCACGTATTTTAGACTGTCCTGCCGCTGTTTGTGTATCCGATGGCGACGAATCTTATATAAGACAGCAAATATCTGATGGCGCCAGGCCCGAACGGCCATTTTCCGCCTTGAAATGGGTGCAGGACGGCGGCCCGGCATGTATGTCGCCTTGATGAAGCATTCAATATTGACAATATCCAAGTGGGAGCGACGGTGCGCGCGCCCACCAGCCAGGCCGCCAGCAGCGAAGCGGCCATGGCGGGCCATTGCAGTAGTTCGAGGATGTCGGACATGGCGCCTCCTGTTTGCCGGCAACGTCGCAGTATTGTCTGTCGTTTTATTGGCGCACGCCTGCCACAGGCTGCGCCACTTCCCCGCAAATCTTCAGCTGGCTTGATATCGATTAAACCCGCTGATTAAAACGGCCATACGATGAGCAGGCTTTCTCTTTTTATTCATCCATTGTTTGTCTTTTCTCAACTGAAAGGTATTTCAAATGAAACCTGTTATGCGGAAAATCAAGTCAATGCGGCAACAATTGGGACAGGGCATGACGGAATATATCGTCATCGTGGCGCTGATTGCCGTTGCCGCCATCGGCGTCTACCAGCTGTTCGGCGCCACCATACGCAACCAGACGGCCGGCATCGCCATGGAAGTGTCGGGCAAGAACGGCACGGCCGCCATCGCCAAGGCAGGCGGGGCCGCCACCAAGGCCGAGACGGCCGCCAAGGACACGGCGAAGAACAGCCTGTCCACCTACGGCGACCAGGCCACCACCGGCAAGCAGGACTAGGCAGCCGCCACCAGCGACTGCCCACAAGCCCATGAGCGCCCCGGCACCATCATCATGACAGCGCAACAGGCCTTCCGCCCGCCCCACCTCGCGCAACGCCGCCAGCAGGGCCAGGCGCTCATCTATGGCATCTTCGTTCTCATGGGCGGCCTGGCCGCCCTGCTCTTCGTCTTCAATACGGGCCAGCTCACGGCGGAAAAAACCAAGCTCGTCAATACGGCCGATGCCGTCGCCTACAGCGCCGCCGTGATGCAGGCGCGCGCCCTCAATTTCGACGCCTACACCAACCGCGCGCTGATGGCCAACGAGGTCATGATCGCGCAAGCCGTCAGCATCGCCGCGTGGTCCGCCCATGTCGTCAAACATACGGAAAACGTCACGCCCCTCAACTGCCGCGGCTATTACTCCGTGCCGGCGGCACTGGTGCTGCTCGACTACATTCCCGTCTGCTACCTGCTCAGCTTGCCTACCGCCAGGAATACCGCGCAAGCCGTCGACCAGGTGGCGCAGCAAGCGGCGCAGGCCAGCGTGCTGGCGTCCGAAGCGGCCAAGGCCATCCTGCAGGGGGCGCAGGCGAACATGGCGGCCACCATCTTGCCGGCCCGTCAGGCCCTGATGCAGCAGGTGGCCGACGCCAACTATGCGGGCGATGGCAGCGTGCGGGTCGACAGCATGCCCCTCACCGACACGTTCACGCTGTTCGAGGGCGGCAGCTTCATCCGCGCGTATGCGGGCGCCGAGCGGGGCCGCTTCAAGCAGGCGGCGCTGGCGGCCGCCCAGCGCGACGCCTTCGTCCGGCAGCGCTCCTGGACCTCGGCCAATCACCTGCCTTGCCTGTTGGGCAACAAGGCGGAGTTCCGCCGGCGCGGCGGCACGGAACTCGTCGACTTCGATGCATGGAAAGCCATGGATACGGCCTCGCTGCACCACTGGTCGTGGCATACGCATGGCCTGTTTCACCTGCCCACCTGCGACGATGATGAAATGCCGCTCGGCTATGGCGCGCAAGCGGCGGCCAGCGGCACGCCCGACGACAGCGGCGCCGCTTACGGCCAGTCGCGCGCCGACAATCCCCGCGCCAGCGGCCTTGCCAGCAGCAGCGACTGGCATTACAGCGGCCTGCCCACCTTTTCCGACATCGCCATACCGGCCCTGGCCTACGCCTCCACCGATCCGCAGCCGCGCCTGACCTTCGCCATTCGCCTGACACGGGCGAAAGACCAGCTCAGGACATCCGATGGCAAATCCGGCATCAAGCCGGGCGGCCACCTGGGCATCATCGACGGCAAGCCGGCCCACGACGTGCTGGCGGCAGTGGCCACGGCGCAAGTGTATTTCGAGCGACCGGGCGGGCGCGACGATGGCAAGACGGAACTGGCCAGCCTGTTCAATCCCTACTGGCAAGTGCGCCTCCTGTCCACCTCGGCGGCCGACCTGGCGGCCGCCACGGCACTGGGAGGCGCGCGATGAAGCCGTCTGGCCTGTCCCTGCTTCTCCTGCTTCTCCTGCTTCTCCTGCTTTGTGCGCTGTCGCCGGCCAGGGCCAGCACGCCGGGCGAAGACGCCGTGCGTCAAATGCCCATGGCCCACGCAGCGCTGGCGGCGCGCGACGCCACCGTCAAGGTCCACCTGGTCAGCGCGCGCGGCTACCTGGATGGCAAGCCGGGTGACGCCGCCGGCCTGGCCCGCCTGCACGCGGAAGTGCAGGCCTGCGTCCAGCGCAACAGCGAACAGGGCATCGTCTCGAAGCCGCCACAGGCATGGCCCGAACATGTCATCAGCATGCGTCTGGACACGTATGCTGCCGTCAACCGCAGCATCGTGTACGCCGCCGGCCTGTCCTATGCCGTCGATCCCCGCGATTGCAGCCTGATGGAAGCGCGCACCGGCACGGCCAGCCTGTCATCGAGCCTGGGCACGTGCGAAGTTGACCTGCTGGCAAAGACGGCGCACGGCCATTGCGATGCCACGGGGCAAGCGCACGCCGCGCCGCCACGGCGCCAGCCGGCCATGACGGCGGCGCACAGGGCCGCCATCGTACGCCAGGCGGCCAGCAGCCCGGCCATGGCCGCATTCGCCGCCGCCATGCAAGCCCATCCGCAAGCGGGCACGGGCGAACGCAAGACCATCGCCGGCCTGGAATGCGAGATCCGGCCCAATCCGCTCGACCCGGACGGCAAGAACTGCCTGGCGCGCGGCGGCTCCTTCTCCTCGCTGGATGCCATCGGCGAAGCAGGCATGTCCGGCATGACCCTGGAAATGAGCTCGCCCAACGGCATCGCCCTGCGCGCCACGCAGGCCAGACTCGACACCCTGGTGCCGAACGCCGTCTTCACGCCCTACCTGGACGGCGGCTTTCGCATCACGCGCCCGGGGAGCCGGCCATGAAACGGCACAACTTGCGCCAAAGCCACAACCGCGGCCAGGCGCTGACGGAGTTTCTCGTGCTCGCCGCCGCCCTGCTGCCGCTGTACCTGCTGCTGCCCCTGATCGCGAAATACCAGGATATCGCCACTCAGGCCGGCATGGCCAGCCGCTACGTCACCTTCGAGGCAATCACGCACAACGACGCGCAAGGCGGCTGGAAGGCGCCGGCCGCCCTGGCCGACGAGGTGCGCCGGCGCTTTTTCAGCAATGCGGACGCTCCCATCAAGACAGGCGATACGGCCGGTAATTTTCTCGCGCACCAGAACCTGTTCTGGCGCGGGCCTGCCGGCGGCGCCCTGATCGCGGACTTCGGCGGCGACGTGGCCGTCAGCTTTGGCCCCGGCAACGCGGCCAGCCATGCCGGCGCCTTCACGCCCGCCAGCGACGGCGCGCCCTTCAACGGCTTGGTGGGCACATCCGCAGGCGTGCACACCGCCGACGAACTGGGCTTGCAAAGCCGCGGCATTTACCGGGGCAACGTCAGCGTGCGCCTGGCCAAGTTACCGGCCGGCATCGTCGCCTATCAACCGTTTGACAGCCTCGACCTGGCCATCCACCGCCATACGAGCGTGGCCATCGATGGCTGGGCGGCCGGGTCGCCGGCCCAGGTGCAGTCCCGTCTCGACAGCAAGCTGCTGGTTCCCGCCACGGCGCTGCGCGATGCGGCAGGCGTGGTCAATGCCAGCGTGACCCTGGTGGAAATGGGGCACATCCAAGGACCGAAGCTGGGGCAGCTCGACTTCTGGCGCGATGTCGTGCCGCCCGACCGGCTCAAGTAGGCATCGCGCCATCCACCTTATCCGCATCAGGGGAGATTGCAGAAATGACAGTCAAACAATATCTTCGGCGTATCTCCGGCGCGGCACTGGCGCTGTTGCTGCCCTGCGGTGCCGCTGGGTCAGCGCCGCCAGCCTGGCCCGCGATCGCCATTCCCGCCGGCATTGAAACCTTTGCCACAGGGGGCGAGATGCGCGTCAATGGCCTGCCGCTGTACCTGCGCGGCGTGCTGTCCGCCAGGACGCCGGACCAGGTGGCGGCGCAGTTCCGCGCCAGTCTGGGACAACCGCTGGCCGAACACGCACAGGGCGGCACGCTGGTGCTGGGGCGGGCGCTGGGCGAGTTTTACGCCACCGTGCAACTGCAGCCCGCGGGAAGCGGTACGCGCGGCATCCTTGCCGTCAGTCACCTGGGCGCCGCGCCGGGGCCGCGCGACAGCGCCACGGACCGGCTGCTGTCGCGCTTCCCCGCCGGTTCGCGCTTGCTCACGCAAACGCGCTCGGTGGATGGCCCGCGCCGCGCCGAGTTGCTCACTGTCAGCAACACCATGGGCGTCGAGGCCAATGTCCGCCACCTGCGCCGCACCTTCGAAGCGCAAGGCTACACGCTCGAGCGTACGGACTCGTCCACCAGCGCGCCCGGCGGCGCCACCTCACTGTTTTTCAAGACCTCCGCCAGTGAAGCGCTCGCGGTGATTTACCGCGACAGCCGGGGCAACACGGCCATCGCCCTGAACACCGTCACGCGCCTGGAGTCCGCCAGATGACGCCCCGCTTTCGCCACCGCTGGCCGCAAGAGGGCCAATCCAGCGTCGAGTACGCCATCGTCTGCGCCGCGCTGGCCATCGCGCTGGGCGTGGGCATGAGCGGCGAAACCAGCGTGCTCAGGCAACTGCTGGCCGCCTTCCGCTCGGCGTACCAGGACTTCAGCCACGCCATTTCCCTGCCCGGCTGAGCATCATGAAAATTCCCTTTCCCTCTTTATCGAAGATCAACAAGACCTGGGTGGTGCTGGGCGCCGCGCTCACCATCGGCCTGCTCGCCGCCGTCGCCACGCGCAGCTTCCTCAGCACCCGGGTGGCAGAGATCGAGGCGCGCAATGTGCATCAGACCCTCAGCGTCGTCGTCGCGAAGATGGATCTGGCGCAAAATACGATCTTGTCGAGCGACAACGCGGCCGTGCGCAAGATCCCCGTCGAGTATGCCCACTCGGGCGCCGTGCGGCCGGGCGATTTCGAGCGCGTCGCCGGCAACGCCATCGCGTTTCCCGTCAAGGCGGGCGAAATGATCATGTGGAGCCAGATGGCGGGCAAGCGCGTGCCCACCTTTTCCGCGCGCCTGGCGGCAGGGCGGCGCGCCATCACGGTGGTGGTCGACGAAATCAATTCGATTTCGGGCATGCTGGAACCGGGCGACCTGATCGACCTGATGCTGACCATCGACCAGAACGGCAGGAAGGTGGTGCTGCCCCTGTTGCAAAGCATGCAAGTCATGGCCACGGGCCAACGCTCGGTGGATGACGCGAAAAACGGCGAGGCGGCGCAATTTTCCACCGTCACCCTCGACACCACGCCCGCGCAGGCGCGCAACCTCATCATCGCGCGCGAAAACGGCAAGCTGACGGCCCTGCTGCGCAATCCGGCGGACAAGGCCGCGCCAGGCCTGCAAGACTATGACCTGTCGCTGCTGTTCGATGCCCGCCCGGAAAGCATACCCCTGCCGCAGCGGCGCGGCATCCCCGTGCTGTATGGCGGCAGCGGCATGCCGGTGCCAGCCGACGCCCTGCGCCTGCAGGGTCATCGCAGCGGTACCGATCCGCCAATGCCGGTGCCGATGCCGCCGGCGCCACTGGCCGCGCCACCGCCCACTGTGCTCATCAACGCTGCCGCCGCGCCGCCCTGAGACGTAGTGACGCCAGCCCGCCTTGCGCCAGTACGCAAGCCACCGCACGCCCTTTGGATGGACAAAGTCCCATGAAACGCTACTTTCTCTCTCTGCTGCAAGCCCTTTGCATACCGCTCGTGCTCGGTGCGGGCCTGGCGGCGCCGGCCTGTGCCCGCGCGCAAACGGCGCCCCAGGGCCTAATCCAAGGCAAGGCGCCGCTCGCGGCCAGGGCCGGCAGCATGCCAAAGTCGGCCAATGCCGGCAATACGGCAGCGCGCTACCAGCCCATCGGCAAGCAGGACGATGCCGAAGCGGAGCCCGAACTGGAGCTGTACCTGGGCGAATCACGCGTCTTCCCCACGCCGGGCGTGGCGCGCATTGCCGTGGGCAATGGCCAGGTCATCACCGCCAACGCGCTCGACGACAGGGATGTCATCATTTTCGCCAACGGCGCCGGCAACTCCTCGCTGTTCGTCTGGCACCACGATGGCCGCTACCAGCGCGTGAAAGTGACGGTGCTGCCGCTCGACATGCGCCGCCATGCGCGCGACATCGCCAGCTTTTTGTCGGCCATCCCGAAAGCGAAGGCCAGCGTGGTGGGCGACAAGGTCGTCGTCGAAGGCGATGAATTGTCCGACGCGGACCGCGACAAGGTGGCGGAACTGGCCAGGCGCTATCCGCAAATCGTCAATTTCACCAGCCCCATCGGCTGGGAACAGATGGTCATGATGGACGTCAAGGTGGTCGAGTTTCCCCGCACGGAACTGCGCGAGCTGGGCCTGAAATGGAGCGCCACGGGCGGTGCCGCGCTGGGTGGCATCTGGGCGCCGTCCAGCCGCGGCGATGCGGGCCGCTATGCGATCAACGTGCGCACGGGCGAGGCCAATGCGCCGCCGATCACCGTGCCGAATGGCGGGAACGGCAGTTTCGTGCCCCTGCCCGCTAACCTCACCATCCTCAGCGCCATCAACCTGGGCCTGAACGCGCAGTTACTTGCACTACAACAAAATGGTACTGCCAGTATCCTTGCCGAACCACAATTGTCGACGCGCAGCGGCTACAAGGCCAGCTTCCTGGCCGGCGGCGAGATTCCGTATTCCGTCGCCACCGTCAACGGCGTGACGGTGCAGTTCAAGCCCTACGGCATCAAACTCGACATCGAGCCCAAGGTGGGCAGCAATGGCGTCATCCGCGCCGTGATCGAATCGGAAGTCAGTTCCATCGACGCTTCGCTGTCCACCAGCAGCGGGCCGGCCCTGCTGACGCGGCGCACGCGCACGGAATTCAATGTGCGTCAGGGCGAAACCATCGTTCTGGCCGGACTGCTGCAACGCAATAGCAGCAGCGACGTCGACAAGGTGCCCCTGCTGGGCGACATCCCCATCCTGGGCGCCCTGTTCCGCTCGAAGCGCTACCAGAACAAGGAAACGGAGCTGGTGGTGTTCGTCACGCCCAGCATCGTCGACGGCCGCAGCGCCGGCCTGGCGGACCGGGCGCGCAGCGCCACGCAGCGGCTGGAGCGGCAGCTGGGCCAGCCGCCCCACCTCAGCGATCCCCTGCAGCCCGGCGCGGATGCGGCCCGCTTCAACCAGGCGCCGCCGTCCGTGCCGGCGCAGTGAAGGCCATCATGTTCCAGGTCGACATCCTCCACCCCGACGGCAGCGCCAGGCAAGTCAACGTGCCCGACGACTGCATGGTCGGCAGCAAGACCAGCAACGACATCTGGCTCGACAGCTGGCGCATCGGCAAGGAACACGCGCGCCTGCTCAAGACACCCTCCGGCGTGTTGCTGGAAGACATGGGCTCCTATGCCGGCACCAGCGTCAACGGCGTGCGCATCCGCAGCCAGCATGGCCCGCTGGCGCCCGGCGACGTGATCGGCATCGGCCCCTACAAGTTGCAGGTGCAGGAAGCGGCCGGCGCGGCGCGTCCCGTGCAGGCGGCCGCCTTTCACTCGCGCTCGAGCAGCGCCGCCACGCGCAACCAGCGCGCCACGGCGGAAATCCACGCCTCGCGCCTGGCGGCGGAAAAAATGCAGGAACAGTGGCGGCAAACGGCCGACGGCGCCGCGCCGGAAGAGGACTTTGCCATCATCCTGGCGCCGCAGGCACGCCAGCAGCTGGAATTCGAATGGCGCCAGCGCCTGCACGCCATCTTGCTCGAAACCATGGATTTGCGCCGCCACGACGTGTCGAAAATGAGCGACGAGCAATTGCGCACGGAAGCGCGGCGCTACATCCACGACATCATGCGGGCGCAGCGGGCCGATATTCCCGAGGAACTCGACTATGAACTGCTGGCCAGGCAGGTGCTCGACGAAGCTGTGGGCCTGGGGCCGCTGGAGGAATTGCTCGACGATGCGGGCGTCACGGAAATCATGGTCAACCAGTTCGACCGGATTTATATCGAGCGCGACGGCAAGCTGGAAAGGCATCCGCTGACGTTTACCAGCGAACGGGCCGTGCTGGGCGTCATCGAGCGCATCGTCGCGCCGCTGGGCAGGCGCATCGATGAATCCTCGCCCATGGTCGACGCGCGCCTGAAGGATGGCTCGCGCGTCAACGCCATCATCGCGCCGCTGGCCCTGAAAGGCCCGGCATTGACCATCCGCAAGTTCGCCAGATACAAGATGACGGCGGACAATCTGGTGCAACTGGGCGCCCTCAGCGCCGACATGGCCGCCTTCCTGCAAGTGTGCGTGGCGGCGCGCAAGAATATCGTCGTTTCGGGCGGCACCGGTTCCGGCAAGACGACCCTGCTCAACATCCTGTCCAATTTCATTCCTGCGGGCGAGCGCATCATCACGGTGGAAGATGCGGCCGAGCTGCAACTGCACCACGAGCACTGGGTCAGCCTGGAGGCGCGCCCCGCCAATGTCGAGGGCAAGGGCGCCGTCTCCATCCGCGAACTGGTGCGCAACACCCTGCGCATGCGCCCCGACCGCATCGTCGTCGGCGAATGCCGGGGCGGCGAGGCGCTCGACATGCTGCAGGCGATGAACACGGGCCATGACGGTTCGCTCACCACCTTGCACGCCAACAGCCCGCGCGACGCCCTGGCGCGCCTGGAAACCATGGTCTTGATGGCCGGCATGGAATTGCCCCTGTCCGCCATCCGCGACCAGGTCGCTTCCGCCATCCACCTGATCGTGCAGCAGACGCGCTTTGCCTGCGGCACGCGCCTGGTCACCAGCATCACCGAAATCACGGGCATGGAAAGCGGCAAGTTCCAGATGCAGGAACTGTTCCGCTTCGTCCACCTCGGCTACGCCGGCAAGAGCGACGGGGCCACGCTACGCGGCTATTTCAGCGGCTGCGACCTGCTGCCGGGCTTTTACGAAACCTTGCGGAGCCAGGGCCAGCCGCTCGACACGACGATTTTTCGCCAGCGGGAGCCGACATGAACAGCGCCATGAACGCCGCCCACATGCTGCTGTTCATCACCGCCATCGCCGCGCTGGCGGCGGCCATCCTCGCCTGGCTGGTGATCGACATCGGCATCGCCACCATGCTGCGCTACCGCGCCCACTTCACGGAACGCACGCGCTTCCAGGTGCGCGAATTCTTCCTGTTCGTCGATCCGGCGCGCATCTTCCTGGCCCACGCGGCCAGCATGACCCTGGGCGCCATCATCGCCGGGCTGGCCAGCGGCAGCGTGCTGGTGGCCGCCCTGGCCTTCATCGGCCTGGCCCTGCTGCCGCGCGCCGTGTATGCCTGGCTGCGCCGGCGCCGCCTGCGCAAGTTCGAAGAGCAATTGCCGGACGCGCTGATGATGCTGGCCGGCGCCCTGCGCGCGGGGCTGAGCCTGAACCTGGCCATGTCGCAGCTGGTCATCGAGGCGCAGGCGCCGCTGGGCCAGGAATTCACCCTGCTGCTGCGCGAGCAGCGCCTGGGCGTGACCCTGGAGCAAAGCTTGAACGGCCTGGTGCGGCGCATTCCCACCCAGACCACGATCCTCGTGGTGTCGGCCATGCGCATCGCGACGGAAACGGGCGGTGGCCTGGCGGAAATGCTCGAACGCACGGCCAACACGGTGCGCAACCGCCTGCATATCGAAGGCAAGATCCGCGCACTGACGTCGCAGGGCAAGTTGCAGGCGTGGATAGTCGGCCTCCTGCCCGTCACCCTGATGCTCGTGCTCGACCACATGGAGCCGCAGGCGATGGACCAGCTGTGGCACACGCGCATGGGCTGGGGCGCGCTGGCCGTCATCGCCACGCTGGAAGTGCTGGGCATCCACGTCATCCGGCGCATCGTCGCCATCGATGTCTAGGCGCCGCCATGTCGCCCACCCGCATCGAACTCACCATTACCGCCCTGGCCATGCTGTCCGGCCTGGCCATGGCCCTGCTGGCGACCCTGCTGGCCAGGGCGGTCGCCGCCATCCCGGCCGAGGACCGCAGCTACAAGGACGCGCCGCCGCTCGCCTTCCGCCTGCTGTGGTGGCCCATCCACTGGGGCGGCCATGCGCTGCGCCCTTTCATTGCCAGGGCACCCACGGCCGCGCTGCCCGTGCGCCTGCGCAAGGCGGGCCTGGAATACAGCCTCAGCCCCTCGCAGTTCATCGCGGCGCAGCTGCTGTGCGCGCTGATCGTCGCCGCCTTTGCGTGCTGGGTGCTCGATTCGCTGGGCCAGGGCAGCCGCAGCGGCGTCGGCGCCGTCCGCTATTGGCAGGCGGGGCTTGCCGGCGCCGCTTCCGGCTGGTGCTACCCGGCTATCTGGCTGCGCGACCGCATGGCGCTGCGCCGCAGTGCGCTGAACAAGTCGCTGCCTTTCTACCTCGACCTCATCACCTTGTGCGTGGAGGCGGGCCTCAATTTGCAGGGCGCGCTGCAGCAGGCGGCGCTGAAGGGGCCGAAAGGCGCGCTGTGCGACGAAATCAAGCGCGTGCTGCGCGATGTGCGTAGCGGCAAGGCGCGTGCCGACGCGCTGCGCGCCATGAGCGAACGGGTGCAGGAACCGGCCGTGACCAATTTCATCACGGCGCTGATCCAGGCTGAACGCATGGGCATGAACCTGGGCCCCGTGCTGCGGGCACAGGCCGACCAGCGGCGCTCCGAGCGTTTCCTGCGCGCCGAAAAGCTGGCCATGGAAGCGCCCGTGAAACTGCTGTTCCCCCTCATCGCCTTCATCTTTCCCTGCACCTTCATCGTGCTGTTCTTTCCCATCGTCGTGCAATTCATGCAGTCGGGCCTATAAGGAGCGCGCCATGCCGATACCCGCCCCCAGCATCCTGCACACGGCCAGCGGCGCACACGCGCTGGACCTGCGCCTGGCCGACACGTTTGTCACGCGCTTGCGCGGCCTGATGCTGGCCGCCCCGCTGCATGGCGCGCAAGGCTTGCTGATCACGCGCTGCGCCAGCGTGCATGCGGCCTGCATGCGCTATCCCATCGACGTGGTCTACCTCGACCGGCACGGCGTCGTCACCCGCTGCGTGGCCGGCCTGCGCCCGTGGCGCGCCAGCTTCGGCGGCCTCGGCTGGCGTGCGCCGCGCACGGCGCACACGCTGGAACTGGCCGCCGGCGCCATCGCGGCCCTGCACATCCGCCCTGGCGACCACCTGCGGCATCCACGGCTGGAAGCTGCGCCCGCAACGGTGGCCGGCATGCGGGACAAGGCCCAGCGCGGCTCGGCGATGATCGAATTCACCGTGGTCGGCCCCATCATCACCCTGCTGGGACTGTCGATCCTGCAATACGGCATGTTGTTTTTTGCCCGGACACAAATCAACTACGCGGCCTTCATGGCCGCGCGCGAAGGGGCCGTCGCCCATGCCAGCGTCAGCAGCGCCTACGCGGCGTACACGCGCGCGCTGATCCCCCTGTACGGCGGCGGCCAGACGCCAGCCCAGCTCGCCGCTGCGCTGGCCAAGGCGAACGCTGACCTCGGCGCCAACGGCACGGGTAACGCCAGCATCGAGCTGCTCAACCCGACCCGGCAAAGTTTTGATGACTGGAACGACGTGCACAGGCAAATCGCGCTGCATACGGGCAACCGCCGCGTCATCCCGTACAGCGGCCAAAGCCTGAAGGAGCAGAAAGTGGGCACCAGTTCCGGCCAAACCATCCAGGACGCCAACCTCATCAAGCTGCGTATCACGCATGGCTACCTGCCAAAAGTTCCGCTGGTCAAGAATCTGTATGCCACCTACCTGACATGGCTGGACCCGCACACGGACGCCTTTCACACCAAGCTGCTGGCCAGCGGGCGCATCCCCGTGGTGACGCACGTCACCGTGCACATGCAGTCCGACGCCATCGAAGGCAACAGCCCCGTTTCCGCGCCGGGGCCGGGCAATGGCGGCACGCCCGTCAATCCCGGCAACCCACCCGTGACAAGCG
>NZ_LT607504.1:1531-5559 GCF_900095235.1 Janthinobacterium sp. UMAB-60 | reverse complement strand
CTGCAACCCGTTTACGGACCCGCAGCATTGCGTGCCGGAACCCTGCACCGTCATCTGCTGCACACCTAGCTGAGGTAAGCCATGCCAACAACTTTTTACTCTCCCCGGCTGCGCCATGCGCTGCATACCCTCTGCGCCAGCCTGCTGGCCTGGCTGATGCTGTCGGGCATGCCTACCGCTGGCGCCTGCGGCCCCGAGCCGGGCGGACCGCCCGGCGCCTGCGCTGGCGCCGTCGCCGGCGTGAGCGCCAGCGGCGGCCCCGATGCGGGCGCGGGCAATCCCATCAACATCATCACCGGCAACAAATACCAGCGCGAGGAAGACCTGCCGCCCCTGCCCGGCGTGCTGGGGCTGGAAATCGTGCGGCACTACAACAGCGCCTACAGCAAGCCAGGCAGCCCCAACGGTCCCTTGGGACGCGAATGGAAGCTGTCGTATGAAACCGAATTGATCGACAAATTCGGCCGCATCCAGATCCTGCAAGCCGACGGCGCCCGCGTCATCTTCGACCGCGATCGACGGCATCCCGGCCTGTGCAGCACGGCGCTGCCGGCCCACGGCCGCCTGACCCTGGCGCCGCAAGCCAACGGCGC
This sequence comes from Janthinobacterium sp. UMAB-60, assembly GCF_900095235.1. Classification (NCBI taxonomy): domain Bacteria; kingdom Pseudomonadati; phylum Pseudomonadota; class Betaproteobacteria; order Burkholderiales; family Oxalobacteraceae; genus Janthinobacterium; species Janthinobacterium sp. UMAB-60. Next base: position 4,966 of record NZ_LT607504.1, on the reverse strand, counting down.
CAGCGACTACACCTGGACCTTGCCCGACGGGCGCCGCCTGCATTTCAATACCCTGGGCAAGCTCGACACCATTACGGCCGCCACCGGCGAAACGCTCAGGCTGCTATATGACGACAACCATCTGCTGGTGCAAGTGACCGACCCGCAAGGCCGCAGCCTGCACCTGCGCTACCTGGCGCCCACCTCGGCCGGCGCCAGGGCAGGCACGCAATTTCGCGGTGTGCAACACATCGACAGCCCCGTGGGGCGCTTTTCCTACGACTACGGCGGCGCGCCGCCACCGGGCGCCCTGCCCTTCGAGCAGCGCATCCTGCTGGCCAACCTGCTGCGCGTGCACTTGCCGGCGGGCGACAAGGCGCTATCCTCCGTCAGCCGCCGCTACCACCACGAAGACCCGCGCCTGCCCTGGCTGCTGACGGGCATCAGCATTGAAACCAGCAGCGCCGGCGGCACGCCCGTGGCCACGCGCTACGCCACCTTCGGCTACGACAGCAACGGCCGCGCCAACCTCAGCACGCATGCCGGCAACGTCGGCAAGGTCACGCTCGATACCAGCGAGGGCGGAAAAACCGTGCTCACCAACAGCCTGGGCCAGCGCACCGTCTACCGCCACGCCATCGTCGGGGGCCAGCAGCGTCTGCTGGAAGTGCGCGGCGCCGGCTGCGCCAGCTGCGGCGCAACCAATGTGCGCTACGCCTACGACAAGCTGGGGCAGCTGCTGGAAACGACCCGCCTGGACGACAAGGGCGAGCCCGTCAGCGCCAGCTGGCGCGAACTCGACCAGCTGGGCCGCACCGTCCGCGCCGGCAGCGTGACATACCAGCACGGCAAGCGGGGCGCCGCGCAATGGCGGCTACGCCTGGAATACACGGGCGACGATCCCGCGCCCACGCTGATCGCCCGCCCCAGCGTCGTGCCGGGCAAGGAGCGGCAAACGCGCATCGAATACAACGCCATGGGCCAGGTCCTGCGCGTGACGCAGACGGGATGGGTGCCCGGCTACGACGGCAAGCAGGCAGCGGCCGCCATCGCGCGCACCACCAGTTACCAGTACTCCATCATCGCCGGCCACAGCCTGCTGACCCGCATCGACGGTCCCCTGCCCAACGGCAAGATGGGCACGCCGCTGGACTCCGATGTCACCGTGTTTGAATATGGCCAGCCGGCGGACAAGAGCAACGCGGGCAAGCTGGCGCGGTATGACGAACATGGAACAAGCGACGCCCCCCTGACTGCCATCATCACACCTGGCAATCTCAAGCGCGCGTTCACCTATGACGGCGCCGGCCGCATCGCCACCATCTCCGATGCGCTCGATCAGATCACTCAGTACGCCTACACGCCGCGCGGCCAGTTAATGCGCCAGACGCGCGACGGCGCGACGTATGCGGCGCGCTACGATGGTCTGGGCAATCCGCTCGAAATCGCATACAGCGACCAGGCAGGCCAGCAGTCGCTTGCCCGCCTGGGTTACGACGCCGCCGGCCGCCGCATCTGGAACGCCTCACACCTGGGCATCGTGACGAGCCATCGCTACGACACGGAAAACCGCCTGCTCGACACCACGACGCAATCGAGTGCAATCAAGCAGACACTCAACTACCGCTACGACCCGCCGGGCCATCTGCTGGCCATGACGGATGCGAATGGCGGCCGCTGGCGCATCGCGTGGAATGCGCGCGGCCTGCCCGAGGCACTAGGCGATGCGCTGGGCCGTATCACGCGTTTGCGCCATGACGCCATGGGCAATATCGTCGGCGTAACGCAGTGGGCGAACACGCCGGAGGCATTGGTGCAAAACACGGAAACCCGCTTCGAACGCGATATCGACGGCCAACCCACGGCCGTGACAGCGCCAAACGGTGCCACCACCCGCTATCTGCGCGATGATTTCGGCCAGGTCATCGCCACCATCAGCCCCGACAGCGGCATGACACGCCGGCAGTTCGACGCCGCCGGCAGGCTGATAGCGGGCACCGACGCCATGGGCAACCAGGCCAGCTACGCCTACGATGGCGCCGGGCGCATTGTGCGCCAGGTCATCACCGATGCCGGCGCTCCGGCCGGCCAGCGCCAGACCGTCACCACCTGGCGCTACGCGGGCGCGCACCTGGTCGCCATCGATCATCCGCAACAAGCCGAGCGCTACAGCCATGACGCGCAGGGGCGCCTGTCCGTCAAGACCGTCATCATCACGCTCCACAGCGGCAAACAGGCCAGCTACCACACCCGTTACCGCTACGACAGTCTGGGGCAGCTGAGCGGCATCAGCTTGCCGGACGGCAGCCTGCTGGACTACCGGCGCAACGGCCAGCAGCAAGTAGTCGCGCTTGAGCGCCAGCTCGTCCACAGTCCCTGGCTGCGCTGGCTGTTGCCAGGGGCAAGCATCGTCAAGGACCTGGAGCGCGACGTTATCGGCCTCAAGCGCTACACCTATGGCAACGGCATCGAGGCCCTCTATCAGCGCAGCAAGGAAGGCGCGCTGGCGCGCATCGTCTACCGCAACGCGCGGGGGGACCAATCCGGGCAGCAAGCCGTCTTGGCGCTGCAAGCCGTGCTGGGCATCGGCCAGGCCGTGGCCACGCCGGCCGCCGCGCTGCCAGCCGAAGACGCGCAGCAAGCCGCCCAGGCTGGCGCGCTGGGCCTGCCGCCCGACCCGGCCGCCCTGCTCGACCACCGCTACCTGTGGGACGTGCAGGGCAATTTGCTGCATACGAGGGACAGGGACGCCACCAGCAGCTACGCCTACGATGCCCACGACCGCCTGATTGCGGCGGCAACCGCCTCCCCGCCCCCGTCAACAGCGGCAAGCTTCGACCGCTACCACTACGACAGCGGCGGCAACCGCCTTATCAGCCAGGAAGATATCGCCAGCCAGGATGAACTGTGGCGCAACACCGTCCGCGCCAGCGATACAGAACACGCCCGCTACGACGCGACCGGCCAGCCGCAGCGCATCGGCCAGCGCCGCTATGTCTGGGATGCGCTGGGCAGGCTGTTGTCAGTGCATCAGGGTCAGGACCTGCTGGCGCGCTACCGCTACAACCATCGCGGGCTGCGCATCGCCAAGGAAGTGCGCGGGACGCGTACTTATTATCTGTACGACGACGACAGAAAGCTGCTGGCGGAACTCGATGCGGACGGCAAGATCAGCCGGCAATACATCTATCTTGCCGGCCAGCCGCTGGCGCTGATCGACACGGCGGCCAATGCCGCCGAATCACGGGAACAGCGTGGGCCGCTGGCGCAAGCCATGGCCGACATCTCGGCCATCTGGAAGGCGTGGTTCAGTCACGGCGAGAGCATCGCCTTCCTGCACAACAACCACCTAGGCGCGCCCGAGCTGGCTACCGACGCCCATGGCCAGCCCGTGTGGCAGGCCGCTTATGCGCCATTTGGCAAGTTAAGAAAAACAAACACCCAGCACGCCTTCCA
>NZ_LT607504.1:0-1501 GCF_900095235.1 Janthinobacterium sp. UMAB-60 | reverse complement strand
CGGCCCAGGGCCGTTACCTGACGCCCGACCCGCTGGGCCTGCGCGCCGGCACCAACAGTTATGTCTATGTCGCGGGGAATCCGCTCAAGTATGTCGATCCGAACGGGCTGATCCTGTTTGCGTTTGATGGGACGGGCAACAGCGAACATCCGAAGCCGGACAGTTCGATTTCCAATGTACTGAAGTTCTACGAGGTCTATGACGAAATTCAAAATGGAAAGAAATTCTATATCACCGGCATCGGCACCACCAACCAGGATATGCCCTACGCCGGCAGCGCCATTACGGGCGAAGGCTTCGACCAGCGCGTGAGCCTGGGATTGAAATTTCTCAACGACTACATCAAAGAAAGCGCGAACACCGGGCTACTGGATATTGACGTGGTGGGTTTTAGCCGTGGTGCAGCCGAGGCACGCTTTTTTCTCAATGTCGTTGCTGACAACCTCAAGAAAAATGACGGCGCCTATGTCATTGATGGCAAGAGCCGCTGCCTGAACCTGCGCTTCGAAGGCTTGTGGGATACCGTGCCGCATCTCGGCATATTGCATCAGGACGAAAAACAATATTTCTTTTTAGTACCGGCCGCCGTCAAATACGCGGTGCACGCCGTGGCGCTGAACGAACACCGGGGCGGCGGGGATGACTTCGATCTGCGCTCCATCATGGACAGACCCGGCCAGACCAGTTCGGCGAACCGCCTCGAAAAGGCGTTCATCGGCAGCCATTCCGACATCGGCGGCGGCTTCGGCACGGGTGACCTGTCCGATGTAGCGCTGATGTGGATGGTTGAACAGGCAAAGGGACAGGGAATCGCCATAAGCGAAAAAAAACTAGAAAAAAATGGATGGGACATCATCACCAACCCCATCTTGCATGACCGTAGCGGCAACAGATTCTCTGACGGCGATGCCACTTTCACACGATACGTTACTTATGAAAATGGCCAGGAAGTTCTGCAGACTAACGCGGTCTTTGATGGCAAGCGGACCTCCGACACCACTGGAGTTATCAACTTATTCCCCGATGCTTACAAGTGCGGCACGATCGCCAATCCCGATATCGGGCTGGTGGACATGAACAAGTACAAGCTCTGGCTGGCCAGTTATGGCTTAAGCATGACCACCGCCCCTACCATCAACACTTCCTGCAAGGCACCATCATGAAAACATATCTGCTCCAGACGATTTGCTTCCTGGCGACCGTCGTCCTCTGCACAGCCTGCTCTGTAACACGCTCACAGGACGGCCCCGGCATGATCGTGACCTTCAGTAACGGCATCCAAGGAAAAGAGGTCGACGTGCTGCGCGCGCGAACCGCGAACAGCATATTTTTTCCGACCCCTGGCTCCCTGGGACCGGCCAAGAACCCCATGAAAGACGGCGGGGCCACCATGGGTGCCGCACCGGATGGACGCGAACTGCCGCAATGGGTGGAGTTCGAGTGGCAGGTATGGCCCTATCCCTACCCGGACAGGCCCTCTGATCCTGTAGCGCGGCAAGTC
>NZ_LT607503.1:0-67873 GCF_900095235.1 Janthinobacterium sp. UMAB-60 | reverse complement strand
TCCAGGCCGGCCAGTGCCGTTTCCGCCGCGTCCTGGAGTCCCAGCGCGGCCTGTGCCTGCGCCGCCAGCAGCAGCGCATCGGCTTCGTCGGCCGGCAGCGCCTGGCCGCCGGACATGGCCAGCCGCGCCGCCGCCTGCGCCGCTTCCAGCGCCTGCTGGTACTGCCCCAATGCCATGCGCGCGCCGCCATGCGCGAGCTGGTGCGCGGCGCAGGTGGCGGCGGCTTCGCCATACACGGCGCGGCAATGCTCGAGCGCGGCGGCGGCGGCCACTTCCGCGCGGCCCAGCTGATTGTCCGCCAGCGCCGTCAGCGCCACGTCCTGCCAGGCGCTGACGGTGTTGGCATGGCGGTCGCCGAACAGGGCGCGGCGGATGCGCAGGCCGTCCTCCGCCTCCTGCCATGCCTTGCCGCTTTCGCCCAGGCGCAGGTGGATGCCGCTCAGGCGGTTCAGGGCCACGCTGGCCGGCATCGAGTCGGCCCCCGAGCGCTGCACCGCCATGGCCAGCGCGCGCTGGGCGAACGCCAGCGCCTGGCGGTCGTTGCCGCTCAGGGTGTACCAGTTGGCCATGTCGGTCACGCTCGTTTGCGTCTCGGTGCGGTTTTCGCCGAAGGCCGCCAGGCGTATCCGGTAGGCGTGCTCCAGGTAGCCGTAGGCTTCTTCCATGCGGCCCATGCGCAGCAGCAGCACGCCCACGTCGCGCATGCCCCACGCATGGTCGGTGCTGTTCTCGCCGGAGGTGCGGGCCCACGTTTCCATGGCTTGCCGCGCATACGGCAGGCCGCGCGCATACTCCTTGGTCTGCAGCGCCACGCCGGACAGGTTGGACAGGCTGGTGCCATACGATACCGTGTCCTTGCCGATCAGACGGGCTTTCGCCGCCAGCGCGATGTCGCCCCATTGCCAGGCCAGGTCGAAGCGGCTCCACTGGCGGTACAGGTACATCAGTTCACTCGGGTAGTACATGCTTTCGCGCCCGGGATCGCCGTCGTCCAGCGCCTGGCGGATGGCCCAGCCTTCCAGCAAGACCTGTTCGCTCTCGGCGTAGCGGTTGAGCATGTGCAGGCTTTGGCCCACGCCCAGCAGGCCGGTGGCGATGCCGGCCCGGTCGTCCGCCGCGCGGCAGGCGGCCACGCTGCGCTGGAACAGGGGCAGCGAGACGGCCGGCTGTTCCTTGTCGTTGGCGTCGTTCGCCTGCGCCAGCCATGGCGCGATGACGGCTTGGCAGGTGCCGGCCGATGCCGTTTGCGGCAAGGCCGATACGGCCAGCAACAGGCCCAGGACGAGGTGCCTCATCGGACTGAACGCCAGGACAGCCGGGCCACCTGGGCCTGGTCGGGGTTGCCCGCTTCCGCCACGGGGACTGCAACGCTGGCCGCGCCGCGCGTGGGTAGCAGGGCCGGCAACGCTTCGATGATGGCGAAGCGGCGCGGCAGGGTGCCATTTGCCGCCGGTGCCGCCACCAGCGCCAGCCATTCCACGCCATAGTGGGGGCCGCTGACGACGAAGCTGCGCTCGATGCGGCTGATGCCGGCGCCGATGGCGGGCGGCATGCGGTTGCTGTCGCCGTCGAGGGCAGGGTAAATGCGCGTGGCGGGGCCGTCCAGCGGCAAGTGCGCCAAACCCAGGTCGACGGAAGCGGCGCTGCGGTTTTCCACGCTGAGGCGGATGCGCGTGCCGGCCGGCAGCACGCCGAGGTCGCCATCGGCGAATGCCAGTTGACGCGGCGCCTTGCCCGGCAGGGTCAGTTCGATGCGCGCGTCGAGCAGGGGCGGGCCCGGCGTGGCGGGCAGCGCCAGCAGGGCGGCGAGACGCTCTCCCTGTTTGCCCGGGCGTATCGATCCCGCAGGCTGCGGCGCGGGCGTGCGGGTGGCCCAGCCCGCTGCGGCGTCGGCACTGCCCGGTAGCAGCGTCAGCCGCGTTTCTCCCCAGCCAGCCTTGCTGGCGCGCCAGCGCGTGTCCGCATGCTGGAACAGGTCGCCGTCGCGCATGCCGTCCAGCAAGCCGAACGGCACCAGCCAGCCTTGCGCATCGCGCCGCACGGGCCAGCGCGGCGCCGGCATGGCCGCATCGTCGCCATGCCACAACGGCGCATCGAGCGCCCCCGCATACACGGGCGAAGGCCAGGCGGAGCGGGGCAGCTGGTAAGCCTGCAATGCGCTCCTGTATTGCTGCGTGGCGCTGGCGGCCCACATGGCATAGGTTTGCGGCTGGCGCTGCAAGGCGGCGATGACGGCCCGGGTAAACAATCCCGCTGCCAGACCCGGCGTGTCGGCCGTGGCGGCCTCCGGCGTGCGCTGCTGGGCTTCGGCGGCGAAAAAGCCGACATAACGGGGCCGCGCCCGCGCTTCGTCGGGCGGCGTGCCCTTGCCAGGGGCCGGGCGCCAGCCGATGTCGCTCGCCGCCAGTCCGCGCCACGCGAGGCCATCGCCGCTGCGCGTGCCCGCTGCCGCATGGCAGGTGTCGAACACGGCCACGACTTGTGTCTGCCGCGCGGCAAACGCATCGATGGCGCGCCCCAGTTCGCTGCTATCGAGGCCGCCATCGAGCTGCCGCCCCTGGTGGCTGACCTGGCTGTCGCGCGTCAGCAAGCGCGTGCGCCGTCCCTGTGGCGCGGCGGCTTGTCCCGGATAGACGGGCAGCAGCACGCTGTGGCCCGACCAGTACAGCAGCAGGAGATCGTCCTTGCCCAGCGACTGTTCCAGCTGCGCCAGGCGCGCCAGGATGGCCGCGCGGGTGGGCGCCTGGCTGGCGCCCGCATCATCGGCCAGGCGGTAGATATGTTCATCGGCGAAACCCTGTTGCCGTAGCGCGTCGCGCATGGCGGCCACGTCCGAGGCGGGGCCGGCCAGCCAGCTGCTGCGCGGCATGGCGGGCAAGGCGCCCACGCCGATCAGCAGCGCGTGGCGTTCGCCGGCCAGCGCCGCGCCGCTCAGCAGGTAACTCAGCAGTAGCAAGCGCCCCCAGCGCCGCTTGTTTTTCATTGCGCCCCTGGCCCGCTGGCGAGGGATGCCGCAGCCACCACGCCGCTGGCCCGCAGGCTTTGCAGGGCTGCGGGCGGGTTGGCCGCATCGAGCAGATAGCTGTGGTCAGGCAGGGGGCCGGCGACGATGCCTGCCTGTGCCTGCTCCAGCGCTGCAGCGACCTGGGCCATGCTGGCGCGTGGCAGGAATTGCACGCGCAGGCTGGCCGGCGGCGCCGCTGCGCCTGGCACGCTGCGCCAGCGCAGTTGATCCGCCGGGGCAGGTTGCTGCCACAGCAGCCACGCCTGGCCTATGCACAAGCTGGCCAGCGCCGTGATGGCCACTGGTGCCAGTGCAGGTAGCGTCAGGCGCTGGTAGCAGCGGCGCCAGAAGCCGGGGCGTTCGAGGCGGCGATGCAGTTCCGCCAGGCCTGCGGCGGGATCCATGCTGGCCGCTTCAGCCTCGATGGCGGTGCGGATATCGCCCAGCCAGTCGGCATCGGCGGCCCAGTGCGGATCGTCTTCCAGTCTGGCGGCGATGCGGCTGGCCACGTCCGCGGGGGCATGGCCATTCAGGTAGTCTGGCAGCATCTCACGCAGCGCCTGTTCCTGAGGATCGATGGACTTAGCCATGGCGGCCGCCTTCCTGGGCAAACCAGCGCTGTATGCACTGGCGTAAGTTGATGCGGCCATGAAACAAGCGCGTCTTGACGGTGCCTTCCGGTGCTTGTTGAATATGGGCAATATCGGCCACCGACAGGTCGTCGATGGCCCACAGGGTCAGGCTTTCGCGCTGCATCGGGTTGCGCAGACGCAGCAGGCATTTCAGCACGGCATGGCGTCGTTGCAGGCTTTCCCTCGCCACCTGTGGTCCCGGATCGTGTTCCGCCTGTTCCTGCTGCTCCTCGTTATCGCTGTCGAGAGGCACTTCGCGTGCCAGGCGCTTGCCATGGCGACGAATCTGGTCGACCGCCTTGTTGCGGGCCAGGGTCAGCAGCCAGGTGCCGAACGCCACCCGGCCGTCGTAGCGCATGGGCGCGCGCCAGATAGCGTGGAACACGTCCACCGTGATTTCGTCGGCGACCGCGTGCCCATCAAGCCCCGAGCCCGATAGCTGCAGGCGCGCAAACACGCGCACGCGCGGCGACCAGGCGCGATACAGGGCGTCCAGCGCGCGCTGGTCGCCTGCCGCCATGGCAGCGAGCAGTTCGGCGGGATTGACAGGCAATGCGCTCATGGTCACGGGAAGGAGGGGCGGGTTGAATGGGGGCGGCAGGCAATTGCGTCGTGGTAATTATAGCATCGGGGAAATAGTGCAGTATTAGTAAGAGCGAGGCCAGCAAAGGCGCGGGCGCAGGGGCTGGCGCAATGTCAGTGCAAAAAGATTGAACCGGATGGCGGCGCGCTGCGAACAAGAGCATGAAGGGCCGCATTGCAGCGGGTCCGCCAAACCGAAAAGGACAGTCCCATCATGAGAAAACGCGGCAAGACCTTGCGCGATGCCAGCAGGGGCGGGGAGCCAGCCCATGCATGAAAATATTTCCTCTTGCAACGTCGCCATGCAGCGCCTGACGCCGGCCGAGCGGCTGGTGGCGGCCATGGCCATGCGCGGCACGCCCTACAAATCGATCGCCCGCGCGCTCGACAAGTCGCCCGCCACCGTGCGCAACCAGCTGCATATGATTTACCGCAAGCTGGGCGTGAGCAATCGGACGGCACTGGCCTGCGCCTTGCGCAGCGACGGCTAGCCTCAAAATTATTTTCGGCACTGGGGCAAAAATCGTCTTTTTCAAGGCCTTGAAGGCCGCTTGATCGTCCTTAGATTGGTAGCAAGCGGATGCTCACGGTGAGGTCCGCCCCTCTTATCGCTTCATTTGAAAAGGATAGTTATCATGCGTACTTTTGACCTTGCCCCCCTGTACCGTTCCGCCATCGGCTTTGACCGCCTGGCACAGCTGCTCAACGAACAGCGCGCCGATGCACAGCCCAGCTATCCGCCGTACAACATCGAACTGGTATCGGAAGACAAATACCGCATCGTGATGGCATTGGCCGGCTTCTCGCGCGAAGAGATCGATATCATTACCGAACGCGACTCGCTGCATGTCACGGGCCGCAAGCAGAAAGATGGCGTCGAGCGCACGTTCTTGCACCGCGGCATCGCTGCCCGCGATTTCGAACAGCGTTTCCAGCTGGCCAATCACGTGAAGGTCACGGGCGCCACGTTTGAAAACGGCATGCTGACCATCGACCTGGTGCGTGAAGTGCCGGAAGCGCTGAAACCGCGCAAGATCGAGATCGGCACGGGCGGCGATACCGTCAGCGTGCTGGAACAGCGCCAGGCAGCCTGATCTGATCTGAGCTGACCCCGGCGCCCCTCGGGAGCCCGGGCAGCCAGGAGGCTACCCTCCCATGCAGTAAAATACTGGCCGGTTGATCCGGCCAGTGTCACGTCCAGGCCCTGTATGCCCTCCATGGCCCGCCATGCGGAACGCTGGATTAAGCGATGCTTAAAGGCGCCAACGCCTGTTTCCAAATGGAAAAATGTTAAGCACCGCCTAAGACTCGTGGCCCACTATTGCATACATCAAAATCTCATTGAATGAGGAGCAATTCATGGAACAGCAAACGAATACCGCATCGCTGAAAATCAAACGCACCGTAGCCGCGCTGGCCGCGATCGGTGTACTGGGCGCCGGTGGCGCCATGGTGGTGCATCAGAACAATGCCGGCGCGAATGCCGCAGCGACCGCCGCCGCCGCCCCCGTGGCTGCCGCTGTCGCGCCCGCCGCCAGCGCGCCGCTGGTGGCCTTGCCCGACTTTAGCCAGATCGCCGCGCGCAACAGCCCGGCCGTCGTCAACATCAGCGTCACGGGCAGCACCAAGGTGGCCTACGACCCATCGGCCCAGGCCGGCAACGACGACTTCGGCAACGATCCGTTCTTCGAATTCTTCCGCCGCTTCCAGGGCCCGCAAGGCGGGCAGCGCGGTGGTCGCGACGTGCCCACGCACGGCCTCGGTTCCGGCTTCATCGTCAGCCCGGACGGCATCATCATGACGAATGCCCACGTGGTGCGCGATGCGCGCGAAGTGACGGTCAAGCTGAACGACCGCCGCGAATTCCGCGCCAAGGTGCTCGGTACCGATCCGAAGACGGATATTGCCGTATTAAAAATCGACGCCAACAACCTGCCCATCGTGCCGCTCGGCCATTCGAGCGACCTGAAAGTGGGCGAGTGGGTGTTGGCCATCGGTTCGCCTTATGGCTTCGACAGCACGGTGACGGCGGGCGTGGTCAGCGCCAAGGGCCGTTCCCTGCCCGACGACAGCAATGTGCCGTTCATCCAGACGGACGTGGCGGTGAACCCCGGCAACTCGGGTGGCCCGCTGTTCAATACGCGCGGCGAAGTGGTCGGCATCAATTCGCAGATCTACAGCCAGACGGGCGGCTTCCAGGGCTTGTCGTTCGCCATCCCGATCGACCTGGCCGGCCGCATCAAGGACCAGATCGTCGCCACGGGCAAGGCCAGCCACGCCAAGCTGGGCGTGACGGTGCAGGAAGTGAACCAGGGCTTTGCCGACTCGTTCAAGCTGGCCACGCCGGAAGGCGCGCTGGTGGCCAATGTGGAGCGGGGCAGCCCGGCCGACAAGGCGGGCCTGAAATCGGGCGACGTGGTGCGCAAGGTGAATGGCCAGCGCATCATCGCTTCGGCCGACTTGCCGGCGCTGGTGGGCACGTCCTTGCCCGGCGACAAGATCAGCCTCGATGTCTGGCGTGACGGCAAGATCGTCAACCTGACGGCGACGCTGGGTAATGCGGCCGACAAGGTGGCCGAAGTGGCGAAGAGCGACGGCGCGGCCGGCAAGGTAAAGCTGGGCCTGGCCCTGCGTCCGTTACAATCGGATGAAAAACGCGAGGCGGGCATCAGCGCCGGCCTGCTGGTGGAAGACGCGGGCGGTGCCGCCGCGAATGCCGGAGTGCAGCCGGGCGACGTGCTATTGTCGGTGAATGGCCATCCCGTCAACACGGTCGAGCAAGTGCGCGACGTGGTGGAGAAATCCGCCAAGTCGGTGGCCTTGCTGATACAACGGGGACCGGACAAGATCTTCATTCCCGTGCGGCTGGGGTAATGAAGAAACAAACCCAAGGGCAAATACTGGGGTCGAACTCTCAGGGTTCGACCCCGGCCTTTCGCCGTTGGGGTGAAAAATTGAACAAGGAGCAACCATGCGCTTATTGCTGGTAGAAGACGACACGATGATCGGCGAGGTGGTGCTGGACTTGCTGCGCGCCGAGCACTACGCGGTGGACTGGGTCAAGGATGGCGACATGGCCGATACGGCCCTGCAGACGCAAACCTATGATCTGGTGCTGCTGGACCTGGGCTTGCCGCGCAAGGACGGTCTCGACGTGCTGCGCTCGATGCGCTTGCGCAAGCTCGATACGCCGGTGCTCGTGGCCACGGCGCGTGACGCCGTCGAGCAGCGCATCGCCGGTCTCGACGCGGGCGCCGACGATTACGTCTTGAAGCCGTATGACCTCGACGAACTGCTGGCGCGCATTCGCGCCCTGCTGCGGCGCGCCTCGGGCCGTCCGGAACCGATCTTCGAACACCAGGGCGTGAGTATCAATCCGCTGACGCGCGAAGTGATCGCCGAGGGCCATCCCGTCAACCTGTCGGCGCGTGAATGGGCCGTGCTGGAAGCGCTGATCGCCCGTCCCGGCATCGTGCTGTCGCGCGCGCAGCTGGAAGAAAAACTGTATAGCTGGAAGGATGAAGTCAACAGCAATGCCGTGGAAGTGTATATCCACGGCTTGCGCAAGAAGCTCGGCAGCGACTTGATCCAGAATGTGCGCGGCCTCGGCTACATGGTGCCCAAGGCATGAGGATGAAGGTCACGGTGACGCATTCGCTGCGCGGCCGCCTGCTGTGGTTTTTGCTGGCGGCCATCATCATGGCGGCCCTGGCGCAGGCGTCGATCGCCTACCGCAGCGCCCTGTATGACGCCGACCAGATTTTCGATTACCACATGCAGCAGATGGCCCTGTCGCTGCGCTCCGGCGCGCCGCTGGCCAACCATGCGCAAGCCTTGCCGGCCGACCCCGTCAACAATGACATGGTGGTGCAGGTGTGGACGCCGGACGGCGTGCAGGTGTTCCGCTCGATCACGCGCGCGGAATTGCCGCAGCGCGCCGTGCTGGGCTTTTCCAACGTGAAGGCCAACGGCACCACTTACCGCATCTTCTCCGTGCAAACCAGTTCCCAGACCGTGCAGATCGCGCAGGACATGGCCGTGCGCAAGCGCATGGCCGGCAGCCTGGCGCTGCGCACGGTGGGTCCCATCGCGCTGATGGCGCCGATATTGATGCTGGTCGTCTGGTGGGTCGTCAGCGGTTCGCTGGCGCCCGTCTCGCGCGTGCGCAAGCAGGTGGCGGCGCGCCAGGCGGACGATTTATCTCCCGTATCGGAAGCGGGCTTGCCCGACGAAGTGCGCCCCCTGGTGCATGAATTGAACCTGCTGTTCGGGCGCGTCAAAACGGCGTTCGACGCGCAGCAGCATTTCGTCGCCGACGCCGCGCATGAATTGCGCACGCCGCTGGCGGCCCTGAAACTGCAGGTCTTGAGCCTGGAGCGGGCCGAATCGGAAGAAAAGCGCAGCCTGGCGATCTCCCGCGTCAGCGCCGGCATCGAGCGGGCCACGCGCCTGGTCGAGCAGCTGCTGGTGCTGGCGCGCCAGGAAGCGAGCGCCGCCAGCGGCGACCAGCTGCAGGCGGTGGACTTGAACGACGTCGTCAAGCGGGCGCTGGGCGACATGGCCGGCATCGCGCAGGCGCGCAAGATCGACCTGGGCCTGCACCACATGGACCCGGCCAAGGTGGCGGGGCAGGCCGATGCGCTCAACATCATGCTGCGCAACCTGGTCGACAACGCCATCAAGTACACGCCGCAGGGCGGCACGGTCGATATCGACCTGCGCGCCAGCCCCGTCGGCGTGACGTTATCGGTGGAAGACAACGGCCCCGGCATCCCGCCCGAGGAGCGCGAACGCGTCTTCAGCCGCTTCTACCGCGTGCCCGGCACGGATGCCAACGGCAGCGGCCTGGGGCTGGCCATCATCAAGGCCATCGCCGAGCGCCATGGCGCGCGCCTGGTGCTGGACAAATCCGAACGCCTGGGCGGCCTGTGCGTGCGCGTGGAATTCCCGCAAGCCGTGAAATGAGTGTTTTAACCATCATCTTTGGCCTGTTGCATTGACGCGCGCGCCGTGGCCCTATATTGTCTGCGAAACAAGCAGAACCAGACCACGGAGCGCACATGCAGAGAATCGGATTTTCAGGAACCCTCGACCCCATCACCAATGGCCACATGTGGGTGATCGGCGAAGCGCGTTCGCTCGCCGACGAGGTGATCGTGTTCCTGTCGCAAAACCCCGCCAAGAAGCCGCAGTTCCCGGCCGAAGACCGCAAGCGCATCATCGAACAGAGCGCGCGCGAGTGCGGCTGGGACAATGTACAGGTGGTCATCGTCAAGGGCGACTACACGGCGCGCGCGGCGAAAAAGCATGGCTGCGACTACCTGATCCGCGGCATCCGCACGACGGCCGATTTCGACTATGAAAACCTGATCCAGCAAACCAATGTGGACGTGCTGCAGGGCGCCAAGACGATTTTCGTCATGCCGCCGCGCGACCTCGGTTCCGTCAGCTCCAGCTTCGTCAAGGCGCTGGAAGGGCCGGTGGGATGGAACTGGACCATGAAGAAATTCGTCCCCGGTCCCGCCTACCACGCGTGGATACTCGACTGCCTGCGCAAGGAGTGGGAAGCGCTGTGGCATTACGCCACCGCTTCGGCGGCCGACGTCGCGCTGGCCGATCACTGGTTCGCGCACCTGACGGGGCCGCAGGCGTATGGCGGCGCGGACCGTCACTATCACAACCTCGACCACCTGGTGCACGGCCTGTCCGAGATCCGCGTGTGGGCCGACAATACCTTTGCACCGAAGCGCGACAGCGCGCTGGTCAAGAAGGCGTTCTGGTTCCACGACGCCGTCTACAGCCACGACGACGAAGCCCTGTACTCGAGCGAAGAGGCAAGCGCCCAGCTGTGGCTGGCCAGCGGCCTCGATGCGGGCGACAACCTCGATGTGGCGCAATTGATACGCGCCACCGACCATTTCCAGGGCCCCGGCATCAGCCACGCGCTGAAGGACGCCATGCTCAGCGCCGACCTGGCCATCCTGGGCCAGGATGAAGAGGTGTACCAAGCCTACACGCAAGCCATCGGAAGAGAATACGCACACGTGGACCCCGTGCGCTTCAACGAGCAGCGGGGCCTGGCCCTGCAGCATTTATGCGGCAAGGCGCAGGCGGGCCAGCTGTTTGGCGATGCGTATTTCGCCGACCAGTACAACGCGCGGGCCATTGAAAACATGCAGAAGGAGATCGCGGCGATGGCGCGCGGCTGACTCTCGTCAGCCGCTTGCCAGCAGCCCGTGCTTGCCGCCCTAGCGGGCTTGCCGCCCTAGCGGGCGGCAACCTTGGCGCGCGCCGCGTGCAATTTCTTGAAGCTGTCGATCAGGCGCTGGTGCCGGTCGAGGCCTTCCAGTTGCATGCTGGTCGGGGTCAGGCCGAAGAAGCGCACGCTGCCGTCCACCGAACCGAGCACCGCGTCCATGCGGGCGTCGCCAAACATGCGGCGGAAATTGACGACGTAGTCGTCCGGTTCCAGCGCGTCATCGAGTTCCACTTCCAGCACCACGTTCAAGGCTTGATAGAACAGTTTGCGCTCGAGCGTGTTGTCGTTGTACTGCAGGAAGGTTTCCACCAGCTCTTTCGCTTCCTCGAATTGCTGCAAGGCGAGATGAATCAGCAGCTTCAATTCCAGCGTCGTCAGCTGGCCCCACGCCGTGTTTTCGTCAAACTCGATGCCGATCAGGGTGGCGATGTCGCCGTACTCGTCGAGCTCGCTGTTTTCCAGGCGCTCGAGCAGGTCTTCCAGGCTGGCATCGTCGAGCTGATGCAGGTTCAGGATGTCGGCGCGGAACAGCAGCGCCTTGTTGGTGTTGTCCCAGATTAAATCTTCGACCGGATATACTTCCGAATAGCCTGGCACGAGAATGCGGCAGGCGGTGGCGCCCAGCTGGTCGTACTCGGCCGTGTAGACTTCCTTGCCCATCTCGGCGAGGATGCCGAACAGGGTCGCCGCTTCCTCGGCATTCGAGTTTTCGCCGTGGCCGGAAAAATCCCACTCGACAAAATCGTAATCGGCCTTGGCGCTGAAGAAGCGCCACGAGACGATGCCGCTGGAATCGATGAAGTGCTCGACGAAGTTGTTTGGCTCGGTGACGGCTTCGCTGGCAAACGTCGGTTGCGGCAAGTCGTTCAAGCCTTCAAAGCTGCGGCCCTGCAGCAATTCCGTCAGGCTGCGCTCGAGCGCCACTTCCAGGCTCGGGTGCGCGCCGAACGAGGCAAACACGCCGCCCGTGCGCGGGTTCATCAGGGTGACGCACATCACCGGGTACACGCCGCCCAGCGACGCATCTTTGACCAGCACGGGAAAGCCTTGCTCTTCCAGACCTCGGATGCCGGCCAGGATACCCGGGTATTTCGCCAGCACGTCCTGCGGCACGTCGGGCAGGGCGATTTCGCCTTCGAGGATTTCGCGCTTGACGGCCCGCTCAAAAATTTCAGACAGACATTGCACCTGCGCTTCGACCAGGGTATTGCCGGCGCTCATGCCATTGCTGACGTACAGGTTTTCGATCAGGTTCGATGGGAAATACACGACCTCGCCATCGGACTGGCGCACATACGGCAGCGAGCAGATGCCGCGCTCCGCATTGCCGGAGTTGGTGTCGATCAGGTGCGAGCCGCGCAGCTCGCCATCGGGGTTGTAGATCTCCAGGCTGTACGCATCGAGGATTTCCTTCGGCAGCGCATCTTTGCGGCCCGGCTTGAACCAGCGCTCGTTCGGATAATGCACGAATGGCGCGTTGGCGATGTCCTCGCCCCAGAACGATCCGGCGTAGAAATGGTTGTTGCTGAGGCGCTCGATATACTCGCCCAGGGCCGACGCCAGCGCGCTTTCCTTGGTCGCGCCCTTGCCGTTGGTAAAGCACATGGGCGAGTGCGCATCGCGGATATGCAGCGACCACACGTTCGGAATGATGTTGCGCCACGAGGCGATTTCAATCTTGATGCCCAGGCCCGCCAGCAGGCCCGACATATTGGCGATGGTCTGTTCCAGCGGCAAATCCTTGCCGACGATATAGGTGCTGGCTTCGCCGGCCGGATTGAGCATCAGCAAGGATTGCGCATCGGCGTCCAGGTTCGCGACTTCTTCAATGACGAATTCTGGCCCCGCTTGCACCACTTTTTTCACCGTGCAACGGTCGATCGAGCGCAGGATGCCCTGGCGATCCTTGGCCGAGATATCGGCCGGCAACTCGACCTGGATCTTGAAAATCTGCTGGTAACGGTTTTCCGGATCGACAATATTGTTTTGCGACAGGCGGATATTCTCGGTGGAAATATTGCGCGTATCGCAATACAGCTTCACGAAGTACGCCGCGCAGAGTGCCGATGATGCCAAAAAATAATCGAACGGGCCAGGCGCCGAGCCATCGCCTTTGTAGCGGATGGGCTGGTCGGCGATGACGGTAAAATCGTCGAACTTGGCTTCGAGACGCAGCTTGTCGAGAAAGTTGACTTTAATTTCCATGAGGTAATCCAATACTGTGCTTATGAGTTAGGCGCTATTATCCGTGCTTTCTGCCGCAGGGCAAAGATTGTTCACTGCGGCCGTGCTAGCTGAGCAATCCCATTGCGAAGATAAGCGTTATCAACCAAAGAAGGAAAGAAGGCCGTGCCCATGCAAATTTCCATGAATGATGTGATCGCTGAGCAAGAAGTGATTGATCTCTACAAGGCCAATCACTGGTCGTCCGCAGAAAAACCAAAAGAATTGATGGCCGCGCTGCGCAATTCCCACAGCCTGGTGACGGCCCGCGCAGATGGCAAATTGATTGGCATCGGCAATGCCATTTCCGATGGCTATCTGGTTGTTTACTTCCCGCATATGCTCGTCGATCCACTGGCGCAAGGCCAGGGCGTGGGCAGGAGGATGATGGCTGCCATGCTGGAAAAATACGCGGGGTTTCACCAGCAAATGCTGACAGCGGACGGCAAGGCCATCGCGTTCTACGAATCCATGGGCTTCGTGCGCGCAGGGAAAACAGAACCCATGTGGATCTATGCAGGCGATGAGCACTGAATGGTGATGCCGACATAAAAAAACAGCGGCTGCCCGTACTGGCGCAGCCGCTGTTTTTATGTGCATAGCGCGATCAGAATTTCACCCACAGCCGTCCGAAATACGAAGCGCCGTTCAGGCCGAACTGCACGCTGTCGTACTTGAAGCCGTTGTCCGTTTCGTCCGCGTTTTGCGTGGTCGGCTTGACGTTGAAGATGTTGTTGCCGCCAAAGGTCAGCTTGGTATTTTTGTTGATGCTGTAGGTAAAGCTCAGGTCGGCCGAGGTCTTGGCCGCGTAGTGGGCGTTGGGCACGCCGGCGGCCGTGCCGCTGAAGGTGCCCAGGGTTTGCGGGCCGAAATAAATGATGCGCAGGTCCGATTCCAGCTTGCCCGTGATGTAGTCGAAGCCCAGGGTGGCTTTCGCGCGCGGGCCGCCCTGTTCGATGAACAGGCGTTCGCGCTCGGACAGCAGCACGTCTTCATAGCCTTTCAGCGAGTCAGGCGTCTTGACTTTCGTCACTTCCGTTTTGCTCAAATTCAAGGCCAGGAAGGTGTTCAGGCGGTTGCCGGCCAGCTCGCCCTTGTGCGAAGCCGTCAGGTCCAGCCCGCGCGTGCGCGTGTCGATGGAGTTGACGAAGAATTGCGCTTCGCCCACGCCCAGCAGGGCCAGGCGCGCGGCCAGGTCCGGGTAATTGTCGGCATTGAAGCGGCCCGACAGCACGATGCGGTCCTTGATCTTGATGTTGTACAAGTCGGCCGTCACGGAAATGGCTTGCGTCGGCGTCCAGGTGGTGCCGAACGTGAAGCTGGTGGATTTTTCCTCTTTCAGCTTGGGAATGCCGGCCGCGTTGGCGACGGCGCCGCCGTTCGGCGCCAGCACCACGTCGGTGGGCACGCCGCCAATGAAGTCGGTGAAGGTGGACGAGAAATACACTTGCTGCAACGACGGTGCGCGGAAGCCCGTGCTGGCCGAGCCGCGCAGCAGCACGTTGGGCGCCACTTTATAGCTGGCGGCCAGCTTGCCCGTCACGGTGGAGCCGAAATCGCTGAATTTTTCATAGCGCAGCGCGGCCTGGGTTTTCAGGCGCTCCGTCCAGTCCAGCTCCACGTCGCCATACGCGGCGATGCTGTGGCGTTTGGCCTTGGTGACGTCGCCGGGCTGGAAGCCGGGAAAGCCCTGGCTGCCCGCATTGCCGCCCATGCCCACGCCGTCGGCGTCGATGTAGGAGCCCGGTTCGCCGGCCATGATCTTGTATTCCTCGCTGCGATATTCGGCGCCGAAGGCCACGTTCATGCCGCTCATTACCGTGTCGTAAAAGCGGCTGAAATCGGCGTTGCTGGTCAGCTGCTGGAAAGAGAAGCCGCCCGCATCGTAGCTGCTGGCGCTGACGCCCTTGCCGCCGTTCATCAAGTCGAGGTTGGCGATCGAGGCATTCAGGGTATGGCTGATGTCGTAGCGCATCTTGTTGTAGCCATAAGTTTGCGAAAAGTCAGCATGCCATTCGCCGATCTGGCTGCGGTGGCCGATGGTGGCGTACTGGTCGTCGATCTTGCCGTTAATGAAGGGTACGAAACCATTCGGATACATGGCGGCTGAATTGCGCGACGGAATGTCGTCGCTGCCGATGCCGCCCCGGCCAAACGCGGCGCTCGACGCATCGCGCGTTTGCGCGCCGGCCGTGAAGTACAGCTTGCCCGTGCCGCTGGTGGCGTAGTCGCCATTCACGTACAGGGTCTTGTTCTTGGCCTTGGTGTCGCCGATGATGCGCATGCTGTCCGCGTCGGCCCGGTTCGAGCGGCCCCGGTCCAGGTATTCGCCCGTGATGGCCAGCGTGCCCTTGTCGCCCAGCGCGATGCCGCAATACGCGGAGGTCATGTAATTCTTGCCGTCGCCTGCGGAATACTGGCTGTAGCCGGCCACCGCTTCGCAGCCCAGGCTTTTCTTCAGTTCGATGTCGATCACGCCGGCAATGGCGTCCGAGCCGTACTGGGCGGCGGCGCCATCGCGCAGCACTTGCACGTTCTTGATCGCCAGCAAAGGAATCGCATTCATGTCCGTGCCCGTGTTGCCGCGGTTGCGCGCGCCGAACAGGTTGACGAGGGCCGTCGTGTGGCGCCGCTTGCCATTGACCAGCACCAGGGTCTGGTCGGAACCGAGACCGCGCAAGGCGGCTGAATCGACGAGGTCGGCCCCGTCGGCGCCCGTCTGGCGCGTGGAGTTGAACGAGGGCGAGATGTATTGCAGCGATTGCGCCAGGTCAAACTGACCGCCTTGCTCGGCGACTCTGGAAATCGGGATGATATCGACCGGCACCATGGTGTCGGTGGCGGAACTGGTGACGCGGCGCGAGCCGACCACGCTGACCGTTTGCACGGGACCGTCCGTGACGCCCGCTTCCGTGGTCTGGGCCATGGCAGCGGGACTGAAGGCGGCCAGGGCGGCGCTGCCGTACAGGCTGATGAGGACTGCTTTACGCAAGGTGGTGAGAGTCGGCACGCAGTATCTCCAAGTGGTATTGTGACTTGATTTTAGTGCCATCATTTCAGCATTCACCAGCGATACTTTGTTTTGTTATTACAAATTTGTTGTAACTGTTGTTTCCTGGTTGATTATCTTTTGGCCGTTGCCCGGCTTGCCTTGTACTGGTGCGCGATGCCCTATTCAGGTGCTGCGTTGCACCATGCCGCCCACCCAGATTGCCTGCGCGCTGTATTGCACCTCGATCAGACACGGCTGCTGCGTCACGTGGCCCTGATGCAGGCGCAGCGACTGTTGCAGATGCGCTGACAGGGCGCCCGCCGCCACGCCCGTGGCGCTGTCTTCCAGGGCCGGGTCGCGGTGGTTGAAGTTGCGCCCCTCGTATTCGCTCTCGCCCGTGCGGCAATATGCATAGCAGCCGTTGACCTGATGCAAGGCGCTCCAGTCGGCGATCAGTTCCAGGTTCGGCCGCAGCGCGCGCAGGGTGGTGCGGTCGGCCACTTCCAGCAGCAGCTTCGGGCTGCCGACGGAGGCGATGACGGGCGGCGACAGCAAGTGCATGTGCTGGCCCATGAGTTCCGACGGCACATATTTTTCCAGCATGACGGCAGGCGCCGGCTGCGGCGCCAGGCCGATGAACAGACCGGTTGCGCGGCGCACCAGCTGCAAGGCTTGTCCGCGCATGGCCGTCGTCACCGTCAAGGTTACCGGGTCGCCGGGCGCTGTCAGCAGCACATGCGCGGCCGCCAGGGTGGCGTGCAGGCACAGGGGGCTGCGCGTGTGCGGATAAAAATAGTCGAGCACGACGCTGCCGTCCGCTTGCCGGTCGATGAAGACGCAGGCGCTCACTTGCCGCTCGCGGGCGAAGGTCTGGCGCGCCGTTTCGCCGTTGTCGTCGTTTTCCACGACCAGCGCCGCATTGCCGCCACCGGGGGCGGCGCCGAAACATTTTAATAAGTGGACGATCATGGCGGTCGATGCAAAAGGTAAAACACCAGCATAAACGAAAATAGGTGCAAAGCTTCTCGATGTCTTGGCCGAATGGAGTCAAAGGCTCCGCCTATTGACGCTTTCGTGGAAATGACATATCAACAGATGATATACTTCCCGCATGCGGATCGATCCTGCCATTGATACATTGCTGGACCTGGATGGCTCCATCCTCGACCAGGATGGCGGTTATTGGATCAAGATAGAAGCCAGGCGGACGGAAGTGTCGGATGAGATTCCTCACGGCATACGCTACTCGCTGACGCTGCACGAACCGTATGGCAAACGCATCCTCGGTTACGACAATGCGCACATGGTAAAGCCGCCAAAGAAATTCAAATATGCGGGACGTATCGTGGCATACGACCATAAACACCGGCATCCGTCAGATCAGGGAGTGCCATACGAATTCAAGGATGCACAGCATCTCATCAATGATTTCTTTGCTGACGTGGACCGCGTTTTGCTGGAGGTAAAAAAGCAATGAAACCGATTTTTATTGGCATCATGCCGCAAGAGAAAATCCGCGAACGCGTGCTCGCCATCGCTCGCGGCATATATAAACCGAAGGCGGATGAGCCCAAGGTCTGGTTCACTTCGATCAAATCGCTGGCGGAAGTCCTGAGCGACGAAAACCGGGCGTTGTTGCACGTGATTCTGGAAACGCAACCGGAATCCATTTCTGCATTGGCTGAGATAACGGGCCGCAAACCGAGCAACCTGTCACGCACCTTGAAAACAATGTCCAATTACGGCATCGTGGAATTGAAACGGGAGCGAAATCAAGTTCGCCCCGTAGCCACAGCGACGGAGTTTCGCATAGTTGCTAATTGATTTGCCGGACTATCAATGTGGTCCGTCATGCGACAGGCCAAAGCCCCGCGCTGGCCGGCAGACGCTCCGTGCGCCCTTCAAAATGAACACTATCCGACTGGAACCGGCTACTTGACTCAGGATGAGTATATTATACTGTGTTTATATACAGTATTGAGGTAGATCATGTGGGGCGCAGTCTTACCCGAGTATGCTGAGTTGTATTGCCTGAGTAATTTCAGCTTCCTGCATGGCGCCTCGCATGCGGAAGAGCTGGTGGCGCGCTCTGTCCAGCTCGGTTACAAGGCGCTGGCCATCACCGACGAGTGTTCGCTGGCCGGCGTCGTGCGTGCCCATGCGGTGGCCAAGCGGGCCGGCTTTCCCCTGATTATCGGCGCGCATTTTCACTTGACGCAGGCCGACGGCGGCGCGGCCATGTCCCTGCTGGCGCTGGTGCGCGATATCGATGGTTACGGCAACTTGTCGGAACTGATCACCATGGCGCGCACGCGGGCGGCCAAGGGGCGCTATCTGCTGACGCCCGATGATTTCAGCGCGCCATCGGCGCAGTTTGCCCATTTGCGGGGGCTGCCCGGCTGCCTGATGATCTTGCTGCCCAGCTATCCGGCCCAGCCGGAAAGCGTGCGCGCGCAGGGAAAGTGGATGGCGTCCACCTTTGGCAGCGAACGCAGCTGGATCGGCCTGAGCCTGCTGCAGCGGGCACAGGACGACGCGCACCGCAGTGCCGTGCAGGACGCGGGGCAGGCGCTGGGCTTGCCCGTGGTGGCCGTCGGCCATGTGTGCATGCACGTGCGTTCACGCAAGCCCTTGCTCGACACCTTGTGCGCGATACGCGTGGGTAAACCCGTGGGCGAGTGCGGCTATGCGCTGGCGCAAAATGCGGAGCAGCATCTGCGCGCGCGCTTGCGCCTGGCCAATGTGTATCCGCCGCAAGCGCTGGCGGAAACCGTGCGCATCGCCAAACTGTGTAAATTTTCCCTCGACAGCCTGCGTTATGACTATCCCGACGAGCTGGTGCCGCACGGCCACACGCCGGCGACCTATCTGCGCGAGGAAACGTATGCGGGCGCGCGCATGCGCTTTCCGCTGGGTATTCCGGCCAACGTGCAGCAGCAGATCGAGCAGGAGCTGGAGCTGATCGCCGAGCTGTCGTATGAAGCGTACTTTCTGACCGTGTACGACATCGTGCGCTTTGCGCGTTCGCAAAACATCTTGTGCCAGGGCAGGGGCTCGGCCGCCAATTCGGCCGTCTGTTATTGCCTGCACATCACGGAAGTGGACCCGGCACGGGGCAATTGTCTGGTCGGGCGCTTCATGTCGCGCGAGCGCAACGAGCCGCCCGACATCGACGTCGATTTCGAACACCAGCGGCGCGAAGAGGTCATCCAATATATCTACGGCAAATACGGCCGCGAGCGGGCCGCGCTGGCGGCCGTGGTGATCAGCTACCGGCCCAAGAGCGCCTTGCGCGACAGCGGCCGGGCGCTGGGGATCGACCTGGCCATCGTGGAAAAAGTGGCCAAGACGCATCGCTGGTTCGACGGCAAGCACGACTTATTGAGCCGCCTGGCCGAATGCGGGCTCGACCCGGAAGCGGCATTGTCGCAGCAGTGGGCCGGCCTGGCGCAGCAGTTGCTGGGCTTTCCCCGCCACCTGTCGCAGCATCCGGGCGGCTTTGTCATCGCGCAGGGGAAATTGTCGCGCCTGGTGCCGATTGAAAACGCCAGCATGGCCGAGCGCAGCGTCATCGAGTGGGACAAGAACGATCTTGAAGAGCTGGGCTTGATGAAGGTCGACGTGCTGGCGCTGGGCATGTTGTCGGCCTTGCGCCGCGCCCTGGAACTGGTGAGTGGACGGCGCGGCGAGGAATTTCGTTTGCAGGATATTCCCGCCGAAGATCCCGCCACCTACGACATGATGTGCCAGGCCGACACCATCGGCGTGTTCCAGATCGAGTCGCGCGCGCAGATGAGCATGCTGCCCCGGCTGCGTCCCCGTGAATTCTACGACCTCGTCATCGAAGTGGCGCTGGTGCGTCCCGGTCCCATCCAGGGCGGCATGGTGCATCCGTATCTGCAGCGGCGCCAGCAGAAAGAACCGGTCGAGTATCCGAAGGGCCTGGAAAAGGCGCTGGGGCGTACCCTGGGCATTCCGATTTTCCAGGAGCAAGTGATGCAGGTGGCCATCATCGCCGCCGATTTCACGCCTGGCGAAGCGGATCAGTTGCGGCGCGCCATGGCGGCCTGGAAGCGCAAGGGCGGCATGAACAATTACCATGACCGCATCGTCGATGCCATGGTCGACAATGGCTACGAGAAAGTATTTGCCGAGGCCATCTTCAGCCAGATCGAAGGCTTTGGCGAATATGGTTTTCCCGAGTCGCACGCGGCCAGTTTCGCGCTGCTGACGTATGCCAGTTCCTGGCTGAAATGCCACGAACCGGCCGCCTTCCTGTGCGCCTTGCTCAACAGCCAGCCCATGGGCTTTTACAGTCCCTCGCAACTGGTGCAGGATGGCCGCCGGCATGGCGTGCAAGTGCTGCCCGTCGACGTGGCCGTCAGCGGCTGGGAGGCGGGACTGGAGGAACAGGACGGGCAGGGTGATGCACCGGCCGTGCGCCTGGGCTTGAACAGCCTGTTCGGCATGCGCGCGGAAGCGGCCCAACGCATCGAGGATGCGCGCGCCATCGCCGCCTTCGTCGACGTGGCCGACCTGGCCCGGCGTGGCGGCCTGGACCGCCATGATTTGCAGGTGCTGGCCGCCGGCAATGCCCTGCATGCGCTGGCCGGCCACCGGCGCGCGGCGCTGTGGCAGGCGGCCGGCGCCGTGCCCGACAGGGATTTATTGCGCGCCACCACGCCAGAGGAAGACTTGCCCGTGCTGGCCGCGCCCACGGAAGGGGAGGGCATCGTCAGCGATTACCGCGCGCAAGGCCTGACCCTGGGCCGCCACCCGCTGGCGCTGCTGCGCGCACAGTTGCTGGAGGAACGCTTTCTGCCCGCCGCGACGCTGGCCAGCTACACGCATGGCCAGCTGGCGCGCGCCTGCGGCATCGTCACCGTGCGCCAGCGGCCGGGCACGGCCAAGGGCGTCATCTTCATGACCCTGGAAGACGAGACGGGCACCGTCAACGTCATCGTCTGGCCCGACCTGGTGGAAAGCCAGCGGCGCGAAGTGCTGAGCGCGCCGCTGCTGGGCGTGTACGGCGTGTGGCAAAGGGAGGGCATCGTGCGCAACCTGGTGGCCAAGCGCCTGGTCGACATGTCGCATCTGCTGGGGCGCTTGCGCACCAGCAGCCGCGATTTTTGTTGAGAGTTGCCGGCGGGGAGGAGGGCATGGCATTATTTGAATATGACAACATTACCCGAACCGACACTGCGTCCTGCCCTGGTCGCCGACGCGCCCGCCATCGTCGCCCTGATCGACGACCTGATACCCTTTCTGACCCTGCACCCCGATGGCGCGGGGGCGGAAAAGTTTATCGAACACTGCCGCCAGCCGGCCATCGAAAACTATCTGTCGCTGCCCAATTACGCCTACCAGCTCGCGCATATCGACGGCGAACTGGCCGGCGTGGTGGCCATGCGCGACAACACGCATCTGTTCCACATGTTCGTGCCGCGTGCCCTGCACCGGCGCGGCATGGCACGCCGTTTGTGGCAGGCAGCCCGCGATGCGTCGCTGGCCAGGGGCGGCGTGACGGCGTTTACCGTCAACTCCTCGGCCTACGCCTTGCCCCTGTATGAAAGCCTGGGCTTTGTCGCCACGGGACCGAAGGTGGAGACGGGCGGCATCGCGTTTGTGCCGATGCGCATGGAATTGTAAAAATTAACCCAACGGCAAGGACTGGGGTCGTACCCTGAGGGTACGACCCCGGCATTTGCTTTTGGGTGATAGTGATTACCAGCGCACGATCTTGCCCGGATTCATGAGGTTCTTCGGGTCCAGCGCGTGTTTCACGGCGCGCATGGTGTCGATGGCGCCCTCTCCATGTTCTTCCACCAGGAAAGCCATCTTGTGCATGCCCACGCCATGTTCTCCCGTGCAGGTGCCGTCCATGCCGATGGCGCGCGTGACCATGTCGCTGTTGACCTTTTCCGCGCGGGCGATGTCGGCCGGATCGTCAGGGTCGACCAGCATCTGCACGTGGAAATTGCCGTCGCCGACGTGGCCGATGATGGCGTAGACCAGGCCCTGCGCCTCGCAATCGGCCTTGGTGGCGAGGATGCATTCGGCCAGGCGCGAAATGGGCACGCAGCAATCGGTGGAAATGGCGCGGCTGCCGGGACGCATCTGCAGCAGGGCGAAATACGCATTGTGGCGCGCGGCCCACAGGCGCGAGCGGTCTTCGGGACGGCTGGCCCATGCGAAATCGCTGGCGCCGTGTTCCGCCGTGATGGCTTGTACCAGCTGCGCCTGCTCGGCCACGCTGGCCGGCGTGCCGTGGAATTCAAACAGCAGCAGCGGCTTCTCTGGCAGCGCCATCTTGTCGTAGGCGTTGATGGCTTTGACGCCATTTTCATCGAGAAACTCGACCCGCGCCACGGGAATGCCCATCTGGATGGTCTGGATCACGGCGCTGACGGCTTCGCCCGTGCCGGGGAATGAGCACACGGCGGCCGAGATCGCCTCCGGCAGCGGATACAGTTTTACGGTCACTTCCGTGATGATGCCCAGGGTGCCCTCGCTGCCGACAAATAAACGCGTCAGGTCGTAGCCGGCCGACGATTTTTTCGCCCTGGTCCCCGTCTTGATGATGCGGCCATCGGCCGTTACCACCGTCAGGGCCAGCACGTTTTCGCGCATGGTGCCGTAGCGCACGGCATTCGTGCCAGAGGCGCGCGTGGCCGCCATGCCGCCCAGCGACGCATTGGCGCCCGGGTCGATGGGGAAGAACAGGCCCGTGTCGCGGACTTCCTCGTTCAGCTGCTTGCGCGTCACGCCTGCCTGCACGGTGGCCGTCAAGTCTTCACTATGCACGGCTACCATCTGATTCATTTGCGACAGATCAATCGTCACGCCGCCATGCAGGGCCAGCACATGGCCTTCGAGCGAGGTGCCGCTGCCATAGGCGATGACGGGCACGTCGTGTGCGCTGCACAGCTTCACGGCGGCCGCCACTTCCTCGGTGGAATGGGCGAAGATGACGGCATCGGGCAGCATGGGGGGATAGCTCGACTCGTCGCGGCCATGGTGTGCGCGCATGGCTTGCGTCATGGAAAAGCGGTCGGCAAAGATCAGGGAAAGTACGGCAGCAAGAGAGTCTGGCAGCGGTTTTTTCAGTACCGCCAACTGGTCAGTTTGATTCACGCGAATCCTCCGTTTTTTTTATTCTACTCCGCGACCGGGGATTTCACCGAAGCACCATGTTGATTTTTTGCCGCTTGTAAAAAAATCCGCAAGGTTTGCCGTGCACTGGTTGTAAATGAGAATCATTTCCATTAAAATGCCCGCCAGTAGTTATTTTGCAATGCGTGCTTCCACCCGAAAGGCCCTGCCATGAAATCCCCCTTGTCCCTCGCCGCCGTCCTGCCCGCCTGCGTGCTGGCGCTGAGCGCCTGCAGCAGTGTCGCGCCCGCCACTGGCACGGCCTCCGCCGCCACGGCGCAGGACGTGCGCCAGCTGGGCGAGATCGTCGACCTGCGCAGCGGCCAGCGCGTGACTGCCGAGCAATTGCTGGCCCGGCTGGCCGCCGCCCCGCGCGTGATCGTCGGCGAGCAGCATGACCAGCTCAGCCATCACCAGATCGAGCAATGGCTGCTGCAGCAATTGCAGGGCCAGCGTCCGCAAGGCAGCGTGCTGCTGGAAATGCTGAACCCGGACCAGCAAGCCAAGGTGGACAAGGTCAAGCCGTGGCTGCAGACGGATCCCGTCGTGCGTCCCGAACACGTGGCCGAACTGCTGGCCTGGCAACCGAGCTGGAAGTGGGCGCAATATGGCGACCTGGTCATGACGGTGATGCGCGCGCCATATCCCGTCTGGTCGGCCAACCTGGACCGCAGCGAAATCAAGCAACTGTTTATCGACCAGCCGGCCGTGCAGGGCAAGCATTCGAACCTGGCCAACGATGGCAAGGTGCATGACAAATTGAAAGACATCATCCGCGTCATGCACGACAACCAGATCGACGCGCCGCGCCTGGCCGCCATGCTGTCGGTGCAGCAGCAGCGCGACCGCCGCATGGCCGAGCGCCTGCTGGCCGCGCCCGCGCCGGCCGTGCTGATCGCCGGCGCCTATCATGCGCACAAGGACCTGGGCGTGCCGCTGCACGTGCAAGACTTGACGGGCGGCCCGGCGCCGCTGGTGCTCGTACTGGCGCCGCAGGGTGCCACGGTGCAGGCGCCGCAGGCGGATTTTGTGTGGTACACGCCGGTGGCGGCGCCCGCCATCGCCAGCGTAAAGTAATTCTTTGTATCTCCGCCGGGCGTTCAGCCCGGCACTCTTCCCCAGCAAGCTTCTTCGCAGCAGCCAGGTAGTCCGTCCGATTTTTTCTTACCTGTTGAAGCTTCCATGCGTATTTCCTGTCTCAAAGCCGCTGCCGGCGGCGTGTTTCTTTCCATCTTTCATTCCGGCGCACAAGCGTCCGCCTTGCAGCATGACATGTCGCCGCTGGGCATGTTTTTCGCCGCCGACCAGGTCGTCAAAAGCGTGCTCATCGGCCTGTTGATCGCCGCGCTGGCCACCTGGGTGGTCTTGCTGGTGAAGGGCGCCAGCTTGCTGCAAGCGCGGCGCGAAGCGGCGCTGGCCGTCGCCGTGCTGAAGACGGCCACGTCCTTGCCGGACGCTGCCGCAAAGAGCGGGGCGTCTGTGCTGGCGCAACAGTTGCTCGATGATGTGCAGCAGGAACTGCATCTGTCGCACGCCAGCGCATCGGCGGCGGCCCTGAAGGAGCGGGCCGGCTTTCGCCAGGAACAGTGGATCGCCCACCAGGTGCGTGCCATGACGCAAGGCATCGGTCTGCTGGCCAGCATCGGCGCCGTGGCGCCCTTCGTCGGCCTGTTCGGCACCGTGTGGGGCATCATGAACAGCTTTATCGGCATCGCCGTCAGCCAGAGCACGAACCTGGCGACCGTGGCACCCGGTATCGCGGAAGCCTTGCTGGCGACAGCGCTGGGCCTGGTGGCGGCGATTCCCGCCGTCGTCATCTATAACGTCTTGAGCCGTGGCATCAATCAGTACAAGGCGCAGCTGCGCGCCGCTTCCGCGCAAGTGCTGCTGATGCTGAGTCGCGACCTCGACACGCGCAAGCAGGCCTGAGCCATGGCCAGCCTTTTTCCATCGCAGGACGACGATATGGCCGACATGCCGGAATTGAGTGAGATCAATGTCACGCCCTTCATCGACGTGATGCTGGTGTTGTTGATCATCTTCATGGTGGTCTCGCCGCTGGCCACCGTCGACCTGAAGATCGACTTGCCGGCCGCCACGGCCAAGCCCGAGCCGCGTCCCGACAAGCCCCTGTTCGTTTCCCTGAAAGCGGACCACAGCCTGTACCTGGGCGTAGCTCCCGTGGCGCGCGAGCAACTGGGCCGTCTGCTCGATGCCGAGACGGGCGGCGACCGCCAGCGCACGCTGTTTTTCCAGGCCGACAAGCAAGCCGCGTATGAAGACGTGCTGGGCGTGATGGATGCCCTGCGCCAGGCCGGCTACCTGAAAGTGGGCCTGGTGGGCAGGGAGGGGGGCGGGTGAGTCCGCGTCCGATATTGAGCTGGGGCATCGCCACGTCGCTGGTGGTGACCGCCACGCTGGCCCTGCTGCTGTGGGCGGCCTGGCAGTCCGTCACCGTCGCGCCCGCTAATCCGGCCGCCAGCGTGATGCTGGTGTTTGCCGCGCAGGCGCTGTCGCCGGAGACACAACAGGCGGCAGCGGTCGGGGCGCGCCAGTCGGCCGTCTCCAGCGCCGCCCGGCCGCCAAAGAGCACCATCCGGCAAGAGGCGCTGCCCGTGCTGGCGCGTGCCGCCGCGCCGCAGATCGTCGCGGCGGAAAAAGAGACGAAGGCAGAAGCCAGCCCGTCGCTTGATCCCGGCAAGGATGCCGCCAAGGAAGCGTCATTGCCCGCGCAGGCCAGCAGCAGCGCCACGCCGGCGCCAAGTTCGGTGCGCGGTCCGCAGGCGGCGCCGTTCGACAGCGACACGCCGCCCGCCAGCGCGGCGCCGGCCAGCTGGCAAAGCCGGGTGCTCGGCCACCTGGCCCATTTCAAGCGCTATCCGGGCGACGCGCGCCAGCGCAAGCGGGCCGGCGCCGCCTGGGTGCGCTTCCAGGTGGACCGCGACGGCAAGCTGCTGGCCAGCGAACTGGTCACGTCATCGGGCACGGTGCTGCTCGACCGCGAAGCGCTGCAAGTGCTTGAGCGCGCGCAACCGTTGCCGGCGCCGCCCGCCAGCGTATTGCGCCAGGGCACGGTGACGGTGACCTTGCCCGTGTCGTTCAAGCTCGATGCCGAGAGCGGCCACGGCGCCAGCTGATTTTTCGCATTTTTTCAATCACATAACAAATCGAGGGTGTATGCATATCAAGACAATGACGCGGGCCGTGGGCGTTTGCATGGCGTTGCTGGCGCAGCAGGCATGGGCGCAAGAGAGTAGCGACGGCAAGGTCGCGTTTTCGCCGCTGAATGTATCGGGTGAA
Source organism: Janthinobacterium sp. UMAB-60 (assembly GCF_900095235.1). NCBI lineage: Bacteria > Pseudomonadati > Pseudomonadota > Betaproteobacteria > Burkholderiales > Oxalobacteraceae > Janthinobacterium > Janthinobacterium sp. UMAB-60. The sequence goes on along the minus strand of NZ_LT607503.1, from coordinate 41,729 downwards.
ACTGTCCCGGCGGAACAGCAGGCGCTGGAAAAACCGGGCGCCGTCAGCGCGCGCGGCGCGGACACGCGCTTGCAGAGCGTGGACCAGATCGTGCGCAGCATGCCGGGCACGTTTACCCAGATCGATCCGGCGCAGGGCGCCGTCAGCGTCAACATCCGCGGCCTGTCGGGGCTGGGCCGCGTCAACATGATGGTCGATGGCGTGAGCCAGAATTACTATGGCAGCGCGCCCTCGTCGGTCTCGCATGGCGGCGTGCCCAGCAGCCAGTTCGGCGCCCTGATCGACCCGAATTTCATCATCGGCGTGGATGTGTCGCGCGGCAATGTCGTCGGTGGCGACGGCGTCAATGCGCTGGCCGGCAGCGCCAATTTCCGCACCATCGGCGTCGATGACGTGGTCTTCGCCGGCGAAAAAACGGGGGCACGCACGAAGATGTCGGCCGGAAATAACGGCGTGGGACGCAGCGCCATGCTGGCCGTGGCCATGAAAAACCCGGCCTTCGATGGCGGCAGCGTAGGCTTCATGGCGGCCACCAGCGCGAGTGTGATCGGCAACAACTACAAGAATGCCAAGGGCGTCAACAGCGAGGAATTCGGTTTCGGCTACAACCGCTATTACAAGCAAAAGCCCAAGTCGCAGCTGCTCAAGCTGGACCTCAAATTGAGCGACTTCCACTCTCTGGAGCTGTCGGCGCGCGACTACCGCAGCACGTTTACGCGCCGCGATATCCGCAGCGATGACTACTACGTCAAATATCACTACACGCCGTTTTCGGAGTTGATCGACCTCAATGTGGTGGCCAGCAGCAGCCGTGGCAACCAGAAATACATGCCCGAAGCGCTGACCAATTTCATCAATACAAATGCGGCCAACCGCGCCGACGCCTTCGATATCAACAACACCAGCAGTTTCAAGCTGGCCGGTGGCGATGCGCTGGTGACCATCGGCGGCAAGCTGATGCGCAACAAGTACAGCAAGCACGTGGAAAGCCTGGTGGACGACCCGGACAACCGGGACGCGAACCAGCAATCGATTGAAAACAACACGTTCGGCCCCGAAGGCGTGCAAAAGATCAGCAGCCTGTATGCAGGCTTGCAATACAACCGCGGCATTGTTCAGGTCAATGCGGGCCTGAACACCACGCACTTTGATTTGACCGGCTACAAACCCGCCTGCGATCCGCGCGTGCAGTGTTTCCCGCAGGGGGCGTCGCACATTGCGCTGAAGGAGCATGGCATCAACCCATCGCTGCTCGTTTCCGCGCAAGTGACGCCGTGGTTCCAGCCGTTTGCCAGCGCCGAGCGCGCCATGCGCGGACCGAATCCGCAGGAAGTATTCTTTTCCAACGATGGCGGCGCCTCGATGAACCCGTTTTTGAAAGGCGAGCGGGCCAGCACCTACCAGCTGGGCTTCAATTCCAGCCTGCATGGCTTGCTGAGCAAGAATGACGTGCTGAACTTCAAGGCCCTGTATTTCAAGAGCAAGATCGACGGCTATATCACCAGCCAGTCCTTTCTTGTGTGCGACAGCGGCCGCAAGTGCAATATCGCGGAAGTGCTCGCCAATGACTGGAAGAATGTGGATGAATACGTGACGAATATGTATATTTACATCAACTCGTCCACTCCCGTGCACGCGCGCGGATGGGAACTGGAAGCGCAGTACCAGCTGGGGGCCACGTATGCGCGCCTGTCGTACACGCGCGACAAGACCAGCCAGCCCACCTCGATCGCCAGCGCGTGGTTTGGCGCGGCCGACATCGGCGACTTGCCCAGCACGTATTACAACCTCGACGTGGGCACGCGCCTGCTGGACAACAAGCTGGAAGTGGGCGCCATCCTCAAGCACACGGGCTCGAACCGCCGCCTGTCGCCCGACAATGAGGCCGACGAAGCGACGGGCGAAGTGCTCAAGGCCGAGAATCCGAAGATCCCGGCCGTGATCGACTTGTATGCGAGTTACCAGGTCAGCAAGAACCTGTTCCTGCGCCTGTCCGTGCAGAACGCCATGAACAAGGATTTCTCGGAAGCGCTGAACCGGCTGAACTCGATGCCGTCGCAGTCGCAGGACAACACGCCGCTGAGCACGGCGCGGGGCAGGACGTATGTGGCGGGGCTGGAGTACCGGTTTTAGAGCAGACCTCAGCCCCGCGCTTTTGCTTAATTAATACTCACGCGGCGTGGTGCCGTAGTAGCTATGGATCGAATTGGCCCACGCCTGGTCCGCCATGTTCGGCCAGTTATCCGTGTCGAAGCCGGGCGCGTTTTCGATGCGTTCCTTGTCGACGTTGAGCGTGAAGCGCTTGTTGACGGTGTCGAGCAGCAGCGCTTCCCACGGCACGGCGAACAGCTTTTCGCCGATGGTGAAGACGCCACCGTGCGACATGACGGCGTAGGCAATTTTGCCGCTGCGCATGTCGATCATGATTTCCTTGATTTCGCCCAGGTGTTCATCCTTGGCGTTGTGCACATGGTCGCCGATCAGGGTGTCGGCACCCATCAATTCAGGGCCGGGGCCTTTGTGGCCGCGGTTGACATACATGCCGTAGGCGTCGCGTTCTTCGTAGCTCATGGTGGACCTCCTGTTGAAAAATCCCAGTCTGCGGCCAGGGCGCGGCAGGGTCTGTTCGCTCGCCCACACAAATTAAGGAATTGAAAATATTTTAATTATTACTATTGAGTAATTTTGTTGTGCGTAGACCGCAGGAGCGGGGGTGATCGTCGGCATTTGGCGCAAATTTCCACGCGCGGGGGGCGACGCAGGCGGGCTTTAGTGTATAATTTCAATTTCCCGCACGTGCCGTTCGGCACCATCTGCAATGACCAAATTTGTCTTCGTCACTGGTGGCGTTGTGTCTTCCCTTGGAAAAGGGATTGCCGCCGCCTCCCTCGCCGCGATCCTCGAATCGCGCGGCCTTAAAGTCACCATGCTCAAGCTCGACCCGTATATCAACGTCGATCCTGGCACGATGAGCCCTATGCAACACGGTGAAGTATTCGTCACCGACGACGGGGCCGAAACCGACCTCGACCTCGGTCACTACGAGCGCTTCATCTCCACCCGCATGAAAAAGGTGAATAACTTCACCACTGGCCAGATCTATGAATCGGTGATCCGCAAGGAACGCCGGGGCGAGTATCTGGGCAAGACCGTGCAGGTGATTCCGCATATCACCAATGAAATCCAGGATTACATCCGCCGTGGCGCCGAAGGCTACGACGTGGCCCTGTGCGAAATCGGCGGCACCGTCGGCGATATCGAATCGTTGCCCTTCCTGGAAGCGGCGCGTCAGCTGAGCCTGCGCGCCGGCCGCAAGAACACGGCCTTCGTCCACCTGACCCTGGTGCCTTACATCGCCTCGGCCGGTGAACTGAAGACCAAGCCGACCCAGCACTCGGTGCAAAAGCTGCGCGAAATCGGCATCATGCCGAACGCGCTGCTGTGCCGCGCCGACCGCGCCATCCCGGAAGACGAGCGCGCGAAGATCTCGCTGTTCTCGAATATCGAAGAGCATGCCGTCATTTCCGTGTGGGACGTCGACACCATCTACAAAGTGCCGCAAATGCTGCACGACCAGGGCCTCGACAAGATCATCTGTGAAGCGCTGGACCTCGATCCGGCACCGGCCGACCTGTCGATCTGGAGCAAGCTGATCTACACGATGGAGCACCCGAAGGCGGAAGTGACCGTCGGCATGGTCGGCAAGTATGTCGAGCTGACCGAGTCGTACAAGTCGCTGATCGAAGCGTTGCGCCACGCCGGCATCCACACGGAAAGCCGCGTCAACATCGAGTACATCGATTCGGAAGAAATCGAAACGACCGGTTGCGAGAACCTGGCCAAGTACGATGCCATCCTGGTACCGGGCGGCTTCGGCAAGCGCGGCGTGGAAGGCAAGATCAAAGCGGCCCAGTTCGCCCGTGAGCACAAGATCCCTTACCTGGGCATCTGCCTGGGCATGCAAGTGGCCCTGATCGAATACGCGCGCAACAAGGCAGGCATGCCGAACGCGAATTCGACCGAGTTCGACCTTGATACGGATCAACCTGTCGTTGCACTGATCAATGAGTGGCAAAACCACGATGGTAAAGTCGAGTTGCGCGATGAAAACTCGGACCTGGGCGGTACCATGCGCCTGGGCGCGCAGACCTGCGCCGTCAATCCGGGCACCCTCGCTGCCGAGATCTACGGCAGCGTGGTGACCGAGCGTCACCGTCATCGCTACGAAGCCAACAATCACTACCTGGCCCGTGTCGAAGCGGCTGGCATGATCGTCTCGGCCCGCACGCCAAGCGAAGATTTGTGCGAAATCATGGAATTGCCACGCACGGGTGAAAATGCCCACCCATGGTATATGGGCGTGCAATACCATCCCGAGTTCAAGTCGACGCCACGCACCGGCCATCCGCTGTTTACCTCGTTCATCAAGGCAGCGCTGGCGCACAAGGAAGCCAACGCCGCCGCGGAATAACGCGGGTCGCTTGCGACAGTATTACCCGTAAGACAGCTCCCGGCCAGATGGTTCCCGCCGGGAGTTTCTTTGCCCCCTTTGTGCAATTGCGCATCAGAACGCAGTGTGCAGCCCCTGTTACGCTTAACTTTGGAGAATGACATGAGTGCTATTGTTGATATTATCGGTCGCGAAATCCTGGACTCGCGCGGCAATCCGACCGTCGAATGCGATGTGTTGCTGGAATCGGGCGTGATGGGCCGTGCGGCCGTGCCGTCGGGTGCCTCGACCGGTTCGCGCGAAGCCGTGGAATTGCGCGATGGCGACGCCAAGCGCTACTTCGGCAAGGGCGTGCTGCAAGCATGCGAAAACATCAATACCGAAATCTCCGAAGCCATCATGGGCCTGGACGCCAATGAACAGGCTTTCCTGGACCGTACCTTGATCGACCTGGACGGCACGGAAAACAAATCGCGCCTGGGCGCCAACGCCATCCTGGCCGTCTCCATGGCCGTGGCCAAGGCTGCCGCCGAAGAAGCGGGCTTGCCGCTGTACCGCTATTTCGGCGGTTCGGGCGCCATGCAGATGCCAGTGCCGATGATGAACGTCATCAACGGCGGCGCGCACGCCGACAACAACCTGGATATCCAGGAATTCATGATCATTCCCGTGGGCGCCCCGTCGTTCAAGGAAGCCGTCCGCTACGGCGCGGAAGTATTCCACACGCTGAAAAAGATCCTGCACAAGAAGGGCCTGAACACCAACGTGGGCGACGAAGGCGGTTTCGCGCCATCCTTGGCCAACCACGAAGAAGCGATCAAGCTGATCATCCAGGCCATCGAAGAAGCGGGCTACGAGCCAGGCACGCAGATCGCCATCGGTCTCGATTGCGCCGCGTCCGAGTTCTACAAGAACGGCAAGTACGAAATGGAAGGCGAAGGCCTGAGCCTGACGGCCACCGAGTTCACCAACCTGCTGGCGACCTGGTGCGACAAGTACCCGATCATCTCGATCGAAGACGCGATGCATGAAGGCGACTGGGACGGCTGGGCAATCCTGACGGCGGAACTGGGCAAGAAGGTGCAACTGGTCGGCGACGACCTGTATGTCACCAACACCAAGATCCTGAAAGAAGGCATCCAGAAGGGCATCGCCAACTCGATCCTGATCAAGATCAACCAGATCGGCACCCTGACGGAAACCTTCGCCGCCATCGAAATGGCCAAGCGCGCCGGCTATACGGCCGTCATTTCGCACCGCTCGGGCGAAACGGAAGACTCGACCATCGCCGATATCGCCGTTGCCACCAACGCCCTGCAGATCAAGACCGGCTCGATGTCGCGTTCGGACCGCATGGCCAAGTACAACCAGCTGCTGCGTATCGAGGAAGACCTGGGCGACATCGCCAGCTACCCTGGCCGCGATGCGTTCTATAATCTGAAGTAAGCTGATGTAAAACCCACTGGCCGGCCGGAGATATCCGGCCGGTTTGTTAACTGAATGTCCCATGCGCCTGATTACGCTCGCCCTGGCAGCCCTGCTGCTGCTGATCCAATTTCCCCTCTGGCTGGGTAAAGGCGGCTGGCTGCGTGTTGCCGACATGGAAGCCCAAGTGGCGCAGGCCAACAAGAAGAATATGGAATTGAAGGCGAGAAACGCCAAGCTCGAATCCGAAGTGCGCGACCTGAAAGATGGTACGGGTGCCGTCGAGGAGCGTGCCCGCTATGAGCTGGGCATGGTCAAACAGAATGAGATTTTCGTGCAGATCGTGCGCAAGGGCCAGACCCCGCCACTGCTGGAAACACCGGTGGACGCTGCTGCGCCACATTAAGATAGTACGACTTCCCGCTTGCCAGCCTGGACCGATTGCCAGGCTGACATATCACTTTATAACTGCTACTACCTTGCTGCTTGCTGATTAGAAACGGGCTTTGCCGGTCGAGATCAGGTAAAAATGGATGCCGGTAACGACGACGGCTACGGCGATCAGTGCGGTTTCGAGAATCATCATATAAAAATCCTTTCGTGTATTGAGTTAGCCGCGCGAGGCCAGGAAACGCAATTCGGAGGCCAGATTCGGCATCAGGTGCTCGTAACGGGCCGCTTCCGAGTTCAGCAGGGCGATGTCGCGCTTGCTTGGGCGCACATAGCGCTGTTCTTCGGCGCTGCTGGCGTTCGTGGTGATGACTTCCTTCTGTGCCAGTTCGCTGTACGGCTTGGAAGCGAGCAGGGCGCCCAGGAAGGCGCGCGTGGCGCGGCCCAGGTTGCTGAAGTAGTTGTCGTTGTCGTTGCTGTAGGTGTTGGTAAAAGTGGACATATGCCCTCCATGAATGGTCTGTTGTTGCATTGCACAATAATGGAGTTTGCGATATGCGTCCAATTTCAAATTCCAATTTCAGAAATTCAAGAAACGAATAATAAGGGCGTAGCTGCCAGCCACGCCCTGAAATTAAAATTGTTACGAAATGTTTATCCTGCGGCGATGCGTCCCAGGCCCGGATCGTCGCTGAAAAAGCCGTCCAGTCCCGTTTCGATATAGCGCCGCATTTCCGCCACGGATCCCGCTTCGTTGCGCGCATTCTCACCATTGCCATCGCGGAAGTCGGCCGCCAGGAAACGGTTTTCCGGGCGGAAGGTCCACGTGTGCAGCAGCAAGCCCGCCTGGTGCGCATCGTCGACGATGGTCGTGGGCGCAGCCAGGCGCTGGTCGGCGCCCAACGGGATGACGCCTCGCGTGGGCGGCGCCACCACGTCCGCGTAGGCGGCGATGTCGCGCAAGCCGGCCGGTGTGGTCATTTGTCCAAATGTTAACTTTCCACCGGCCTTGACGACATCCATGGGGCGCACCTCGCCGCCCACCACCAGCTGCATCAGGCGCACGTTGGCGCGCCGTCCCAGCTTCTCGCGCAGGTACTTCAAATTGGCCACTTCGAAGGACTGGATTTCGATCGGCGCGCGGCGCGTGTATTCGTGTGCCAGCATGGTCGACAGGAAACGGTCTTCCAGCGCCAGGCCCGCATCGCGGAAATAGGTGGAACTTTTCAGCTCCGGCACGAGGCCGATGACGCGGCCGCTGGCGGCAGATTGCGCTGCAACAAAATCGATGATTTCTTCCCACGTGGGGATCTGGAATTGGCCATCGTACAAGGTGTTGCCGGTGCGTACTTTCGGCAGCCGTTCGATGGCACGCAGGGTTTTCAGTTCCGCCAGCGTAAAGTCGTCGACGAACCAGCCGTCATGCCATTCGCCGTCGACCATCTTCTTGCCGCGCCGGCTGGCAAATTCAGGCCGGCGCGCCACGTCGGTGGTGTCGATCAGGTTGCTTTCGTGGCGCGCCACGAGGATGCCGTCGCGCGTGGCGACCAGGTCCGGCTCGACGTAATCGGCGCCGTCGAGGATGGCCTTGGCGTACGACGCCAGCGTGTGCTCGGGGCGCAGGGCGCTGGCGCCCCGGTGGGCGAATACCAGCGGACGCGCCGGTTTTGTCTCCAGCAAGCCGGCGGCAAAGCCCGGTGCGGCGGCCAGGGCCAGGCCGCCGGCCGCTGCCTGGACGAAGCTGCGGCGCGAAAAGTGACGCTGGGGCAGCACAGGGGCGAGATGCGGCGCGCGCATCAGAAGTCCGCCGTCAAGGTCAAAAAGCCCTGGCGCGGGGCGATGGGGAAGGTGTTGTACGTCTTGTCGGCCGCGCCCACCACCACGTTCAGCGAGCCTTCGCGGTTGGCCAGGTTGCTGACGTTGACGCGCCAGCGCGGGTTTTTCAGCCAGCTGGCCATGGCCGGCAGCTTGCCCGACACGCCCAGGCCCATCAGGAAATAGCTGGGGACCGATAAATCGTTGGTGTACGTCGCGTAGCGCTTGCCCACATAGTCCCCCGTCAGTTGCACTTCGATATCGCCAAACGTAGCCGAGGCCACGAACTTGTTCAGCCATTCCGGCGAACCGGGCACGTTCTTGCCGGCCGTCAGCACCAGCGCGGCGCCATTGTTGTAGTTGTCCGCGTACTGTGAGCGGTTGTACGACAGGGCATTGTAGAACGAGAAATTGTTGCCAAAGTGCACGGTACCGGCGATGTCGATGCCGTCCGTGCGCACGCTGCCCACGTTGGCCAGCACGGGGTTGCCGCCGATGATGGAGGAAATCACGGGCGTGGGGCTGATCTGCAGCAAACGGTTGCTGAAATCGACGTGGTACACATTGACCTGGCCATCGATGGCCGTGATGGCGCCCAGGTTCAATGGGTGGCTGCCGCGCACGCCCACTTCATAGGTGAGGGCCGTTTCCGGCTTGGCATCGCGCTTGAACAGGTCGAACGCGGCCTGGCTCGACAAGCTCCATGGCGAGGCGCCGCCGCCGCCATAGGTGACGAACTGGCGCATGTTTTTCTGAATATTGAAGTACAGCTGGTCTTGCGGCGTGAAGTCCCAGCGCGCGCCCACTTGCGGCAGGAACCATTTTTTCGTGTTGATGGTGCCGACCGGCAAGGCCGTCGAGCCGCCGGCAATGGCGCCATTGGCTGGCTGCACGGGGAATTGGCCGTCGGCAAACTGCAGGCTGGACTTGAAGCCCGCCTGCAGCGCGATATCGGGACGGATGCGCCATTCATCCTGTAAATGCAGCTGCACCACCTTGTTGTCGATCTCGCTGCCGTACTGCGTGATCAGAGGATTGCTGGGGCGGTCATACGGCGAGGTCGGGTTGTTGACGTCCAGCGCATACCAGCGGCGGTAGGCGGACGAGCGGTTGTGTTCCAGCCACAGGCCCGCTTCCAGCTGGTGATTGCCGATTTCCTTGCGCAAGGTGGAAAGGAAGCCGCCGCGCTTGATGTCGTATTCCGTCGTGCGCACGGCGTAGCCCGAGTTGCCGAACACCTGTTTCAGGTTCTGTTTCGGGTAGTACACGCTGAACAGGCCCGGCAAGCCGGCCACGCCGATGGGGCCGGCCACCACGCCCGCGCCGTCATCCTTGTGGTAGTACACCTGGTTCGACCACGTCATGCCATCGGACAAGTTGGCGTCGAACTTGGCATACGCCAGGTAATCGGTGCGCTGTGCGTCGCTGTAGTAATTGCGGTAATTGTTGCCGTCGGCGGCCGGCGTCGCGCCCGTCGGCGACAGGTAATTCAGGGCCGCCTTGAAGTCGGGATACAGGAAGGGGCGCGTGTACGGTGCGCTCGTCTCGCCCTTCACGTGCACGGTGCTGTCTTCGTTCGGCTCGATCTTGTCCGAGTAATTGAAGAACAGGGTCAGCTTGCCCGCTTCGCTGCGGTTGACGTACTTGGCGTTGAACTGGTCGCCGCCCTGGCGCGCATCGAAGTCCCAGGCGCGCGCTTCGTGGTGCAGGATGGAAAAATAAGCGCTGCTGCCGTCGCCGAAGGCGCCCGTGTCATAGCGGGCAAACGTGCGCGAGGTGCGGTGGCTGCCCACCGTTTGCTGCACGCTGGCGCCTTGCGTGGCCAGCGGGTCGCTGGAATAGGTTTCGATGGTGCCGCCCAGGTTGCTGGTCGAGGCCGTCGCCAGGTCGCCCGCGCCCGAGGACAGCACGACGCTGCGCACGTTTTCGCTGATCACGGCGCGCTGCGGCGACAGACCGTTGTAGTTGCCGTACTGCTGGTCACCCAGCGGCACGCCATCCATGGTGTAGCCGAGTTGCTGGCCGGAAAAGCCATGCACGAACAGCGACAGGTTTTGTTCGTTGTTGCCCCATGGATCGGCCGTCTGGAAGCTGACGCCAGGCAAGGTTTGCAAGGCTTTCAGGGGATTCGTGCCGGGCAGGATCTTCTGGATTTCATTCTTGCTCAGGGCGACCGAAGAACGCGTCTTGCGTGAGGAAATCTCCACGGTGGCTATCGGTGCGTTGTCGTCGGCAGCCGGGGCAGCAGAGGCTCCCATGTCGGTAGTGGCGGACGCCACGGCGGCGGCCACGGCCGTTTGCGCCAGGGCAGGCAAACTCAAGCCAGCGGCGCAGGCGCCCAGCAAAACGTGAAAGGAATGGCGGCGCAGGGCCAGCGTCAAGTGGGTGGTCATCATCAGCCTGTGGAAAGTGGGAAGTAATACAAGCTGCGCAGCGTAACGGCGGCGCGTGACGGGCTGATGACGAACTGATGACGGAACGATGACAGTGGAAACAATGGCGCCGCCTCAAGGGCGGCGCGGCAGATTCATTGCGAAACTGTAATGCTTAGTTGATGCTCGCGGCTGGCGGAATCAAGACTTCGGCTGGCGCATCCGTGATGAACAGCTGCGCGCAATCGACCTTGTCGAACTCGTAGTGCTGGCCGCAGAAATCGCAGTTCACGCCTACTTTCCCCACTTCGTCGAGGGTGCCGTTGACTTCTTCCTCGCCCAGCATCTTGAGCATATTGCCCACTTTTTCGCGCGTGCAGCTGCAATGGAAGCTTGGGTGCAGCGGGTCGAAGACGCGGATGGTTTCTTCCCAGAACAAGCGCTGCATCAGGGTCTCGATGTCGGTGGCGAGGATTTCTTCCTCTTTCAGGGTCGACGCCAGCATCACGGCGCGGTGCCATGTATCCAGTGCAATTTCTTCCGAGACAGGCGTCGCTTCGGCCTTGCCGCCATGGTGGGGCAGCTTTTGCAGCAGCAGGCCGCGCGAGACGCTGTCGTCCGTGGCCAGCCACAGGCGCGTGTCGAGCTGTTCCGAACGCAACATGTAGTTTTCGATCACGGTGGCCATGTCGTCGCCGTCCAGCGGCACGATGCCCTGGTACGGTTGCTGGCCCGGCACCTTGTCGGCCGGGTCCAGGGTGATGATGAAGCGGCCCTTGCCCGTGGCGTTGAGCAATTGCGGCACGCTGGCGACGTCGGGGATGGTGGCGTCCGGGTCCAGCTTGGCCGTGGCGCGCAGGCGCAGGTCGGAATCGCATTCGACGACCATCAGGCGCACGGGACCGTCACCGTGGATTTGCATGATGATGGAGCCGTTGAATTTCAGGTTGGCCGACAGCAGGGCGGCGGCGGCCACCATTTCGCCCAGCACTTTTTTCACGGCCGCCGGATAGGCGTGGCGCGATACCACTTCCTGCCAGGTGTGGGAAACGTCGATGAACTGGCCGCGCACGGCGGCGTTGTCGAAAATAAATTTTTGCAGGGTATCCTGGCCGCTAACAGCTGCGCTGACCGCGCCTGTGGTTTCAGTCGTCATTCTCTTATCCAATCTTCTTGAGTTGCGTATTAAATAGCTGGCCGCGTTGCACATAGTTCACGGCGTTGCCTTGTAGCCTGGTGATATCGTCTGCCGTCAGGGTCCGCACGGCTTTCGCCGGCGAGCCGATGATCAGCATATTGTCGGGAAATTCCTTGCCTTCCGTGACCAGTGCGCCCGCGCCGACCAGGCACCCTTTGCCGATCTTCGCGCCGTTCAGGATCACGGCCTGGATGCCGATCAGGGCGCCATCGCCAATCGTGCACCCATGCAGCATCGCCTGGTGGCCGATGGTCACGTTCTGGCCGATGTCCAGCGGGTAGCCGGGGTCCGTGTGCAGTACGGCGCCTTCCTGCACATTGCTGTTGGCGCCCACGGTGATGCGTTCATTGTCGCCGCGAAGCGTCGCGCCGAACCATACGGAGGTATTCGCTTCCAGCGTCACCTTGCCGATCACGTTGGCCGTGTCGGCAACAAAAGCGGAAGCGTCAATCTGTGGCGCATCGGCGCCCAATTGGTAGAGTGTCATCGTTAGCCTGTGGCGGTGGTGGAAGCGCCGGGCTGGCCGGACGCGGAAGTTTTACTGATTTGCTTACCTACTGTGTACGCTATTTTACGCTGTTGCAGGGCAAGTCCTGGCGCCGACCGCCAATCCGGTATAATAATCGAACGGTCGTACTTTTATACTCGCACTATTTACAGACACAGCATGTGGCGCCATCCGCGCTACTTTCAAGGCAGGCAATCAGATGAAACCCATGAAACTTTCCCGTTCCGAATTCATCAACATCCGCGGTGCCCGCACGCATGTGCGCCACTGGGGCCGCGAAGGCGCGCCCATCCTGTTCATGGTGCACGGCTGGATGGACGTGGCCGCCTCGTTCCAGTTCGTCGTCGACGAATTGCAAGGCGACTGGCATGTGATCGCGCCCGACTGGCGCGGCTTTGGCCTGAGCGACTACACGCAGTCGGACACCTACTGGTTCCCCGACTACCTGGCCGACCTGGACGCCATGCTGCTGCATTATTCGCCGGACGCGCCCGTCAAGCTGCTCGGCCACAGCATGGGCGCCAACGTGGCCGGCCTGTACGCGGGCGTGCGGCCCGAGCGCATCAGCCGCTTCATCAACCTGGAAGGCTTCGGCATGATGGCGACGAAGCCCGAGCAGGCGCCGGGCCGCTACGCCAAGTGGCTGGCCGAATTGCGCGAGCCGCCCGTCATGCGCAGCTATCCGAGCCAACAGGCCGTGGCCGAGCGCCTGCAAAAGACCAATCCGCGCCTGCCCGACGACCGCGCGGCCTTCCTGGCCGAGCACTGGTCGGCGCAGAACGAGGCGGGCGAATGGGACATCCTGGGCGACCCGCGGCACAAGCGGGTCAATCCCATCCTGTACCAGGTGGACGAAGTGATGGCGTGCTGGCGTCGCATCACGGCGCCCGTGCTGTGGGTGGAAGCCGATGACACGAATATGTGGCAATGGATGGGGCCGAAGGAAGAGGCGCGCATTGAAATCGACCGGCGTTTGGCCTGCATCAAGGATGTGCGCTGCGAGATGATGGCGGACGCGGGCCACATGCTGCACCATGACCAGCCGGCGGAGTTGGCGCGCCTGGTGGAAACCTTCCTGGCGCAGTAATGTGCTGGCGCAACTGTGTCGCTAACGCGACTTCCTTATCGGGCAAGCAGCGTACAATGAAAACTTCTTCCATGCTGAGCCCGTGCAGGGTATTGTTTTCACATGCTTAAAGTCGACCTGCATTGTCATTCGAATATCTCCGACGGCGTGTTGTCACCCGCCGCCGTGGCCGCGCACGCGCGCAAGGCTGGCGTCGACGTGTGGGCGCTGACAGACCACGATGAAGTGTCCGGCGTCGCCGCCGCGCGCGCGGCCGCGCTGGATCTGGGCATGCGCTTCGTGGCCGGCGTGGAAATTTCCATCACCTGGGCCGGCCAGACCGTGCACATCGTGGGCTTGCAAGTCGATGAAAACAATCCGGGTCTGGTGCAGGGCTTGCACCAGACACGTTCGGGGCGCGACGCGCGCGGCCGCGAAATCGCCCGCCAGCTGGACCTGGCCGGCATCCCCGACGCCTATGAAGGGGCCTTGAAATTTGTCGGCAACCCGGACCTGATGTCGCGCACGCACTTTGCCCGCTACATCGTGGAAACGGGGAAATGCGCGAACATCCCTGACGTGTTCAAGAAATACCTGTCGGAAGGCAAGCCGGGCTATGTCGAGCACCGCTGGGCCACCCTGGCCGAGGCCGTGGGCTGGATACGTGGCGCGGGCGGCGTGGCCGTCATCGCCCATCCGGGCCGCTACCGCTTCAGCGACATGGCGCAAGGCGTGCTGTTCGATGAATTCAAGCAACTCGGCGGCGTGGCCATCGAAGTCGTCACGGGCAGCCACAGTCCGGACCAATATCCCGAATACGCGCAGCTGGCCAACGCCTACGGCTTCCTCGCCTCGCGCGGCACGGATTTCCATGCGCCGGGCGAATCGCGCGTGGATTTTGCCATGCTGCCGCCTTTGCCTGCCAACGTCACGCCCATCTGGCACGACTGGTTCTAGGGCGCGGCCGGCCTGCGCCTGCGGCGCGGGCTTGAAAATACGCCCCTTCGTTCTTATCTTTTAGTTATTCTTGTCATATATAATCATCTGGAGCCATCGCCCATGAAACGTATCGTCCTTTTTATTGCAACCAACCTGGCCGTGATGCTGGTGCTGTCGCTCGTCCTCAGCTTGTTGGGCGTGGGCAATCCGGCGCGGGGCAGCACCCTGAACCTGGGCAGCCTGCTGATGTTTTCGCTGGTGGTGGGTTTTACAGGGTCGATCTTTTCGCTGTTGATCAGCAAACCGATGGCCAAGTGGAGCACGGGCGCGCGCGTCATCGACAACCCCACCTCGTCGACGGAATTGTGGCTGGTCAATACCGTGCGCGCCCTGTCCGAGCGGGCCGGCATCGGCATGCCGGAAGTGGCCGTGTACGAAGGCGACGCGAATGCGTTTGCCACGGGCGCGTTCAAGAATTCGGCGCTGGTGGCCGTCTCCACCGGCTTGCTGCAGAGCATGAACCGCGATGAAGTCGAAGCCGTGCTGGGCCATGAAATCGCCCACGTCGCCAACGGCGACATGGTGACCTTGACCCTGATCCAGGGCGTGGTGAATACCTTTGTCGTCTTCATGGCCCGCGTCGTGGGTTTCTTTGTCGACAATGTGCTGTTGAAAAATAACAATCGCGAAGGCGGCGGACGCGGCATCGGTTACTTTGTGACCGTGATGGTGTGCGAAGTCATCTTCGGCTTGCTCGCTTCCATCATCGTCGCCTGGTTCTCGCGCCAGCGCGAATTCCGTGCCGATGCCGGTTCCGCCAAGCTGCTGGGCAGCCCGACGCCGATGATGCATGCACTGGCCCGCCTGGGCGGCGTGCCGCCGGGCGAACTGCCCCAATCGATGCAGGCGCTGGGCATCAGCGGCGGCAATGGCGGCTGGGGCGCGCTGTTCGCCACCCATCCACCGATCGAGCAACGCATCGCCGCCCTGCGTGGCGTGCAATAATGATAATTAATGCCAATAACTAAGAATACGTAGACCATGAGTCAATTTTTCCAGATTCACCCCGAGAATCCGCAATTGCGCCTGATCAAACAGGCGGCGCAGATCATCCAGTCCGGCGGCGTGGTGGCCTTGCCCACCGATTCCTGCTACGCGCTGGTGTGCCAGCTCGACGACAAGGGCGCCGTCGAGCGCCTGCGCCGCATCCGTGGCGTGGATGAAAAGCATCATCTGACCTTGCTGTGCCGCGACTTGAGCGAACTGGGCTTGTATGCCCGCGTCGACAACCGCCAGTTCCGCCTGCTCAAGGCGGGCACGCCGGGCGCCTACACCTTCATCCTGGAGGCGACCAAGGAAGTGCCGCGCCGCCTCAGCCATCCTTCGCGCAAGACCATCGGCCTGCGCGTGCCGCAGCACCGCATCGTGCAAAGCCTGCTGGAAGAACTGGGCCAGCCCCTGCTGGGTGCGACCCTGACCCTGCCTGGCGATGAAGACAGCCTGACGGATGCCGACACGATCCGCGAACGGCTGGAAAAGCTGGTCGACCTGATCATCGATGGCGGCGTCTGCGCGCATGGCCCCAGTACCGTGATCGACCTGACGGGACCGGAGCCGGAAGTGGTGCGCGTGGGACGCGGCGACCCGGCCGTGCTGGGCTTGTAGAGGGGCATCGCGCACCCGTTCTGGCGCCGCTCTTCATCTGTTCTTAATGACAACGTAAGAAAGGGCCTGGATCGGCTCTGGTAGAATCGCGGTCATGAGCGATTTCAATACGATAGTCCAGACCGTTGCGGTGTACCTGGTGCCGGTGCTGTTTGCCATTTCCCTGCACGAGGCGGCGCACGGCTATGCCGCCCGCTATTTCGGCGACCCCACGGCCTCGAACGAGGGCAGGCTGAGCCTCAATCCCATCCGGCATATCGATCCTTTCGGCACGATATTGCTGCCCTTGATACTGTATTTCACGATCCAGGTACCGTTTGGCTATGCCAAGCCGGTGCCCGTCGATTTCAGCCGCCTGCGCAATCCGAAGAAGCAGATGGCGTGGGTGGCGTTTGCCGGTCCTGGCGCCAATTTCGTCATGGGCTTCGGCTGGATGATCGCCTTTGTCGTCCTCAGCGTCCTGCCGCCGACGGAAATGGGCATGTTTTTCCGCAAGATGGCGGGCGCCGGCGTCAGCGTGAATGCGGCCATGTTTGTCTTTAACCTGATCCCCGTGCCACCGCTCGATGGCGGGCGCATCATGACGGGCTTGCTGCCGATGAGCCTGGCGCGTCCTTACGCCAGCATTGAGCGCTACAGCCTGTATGTCTTCGGCGCCCTGGTGCTGCTGATGTACACGGGCATCTTGAACCGCGCCTTGCTGGCGGCGATCGAATTTGTCATTGGCATTTTTGTCACCCTGGTCACGCCCCTGACGGCCATCTTGACTTGATGCCGCGCAAGCTGATGCACGCAATTAACTGATGGAAGTACCGATGCAAGCAACTGAACCAACAATAGAAACTGAAGCGATTTCGGGCTGGCTGCGCCGCTGGGCGCCCCTGATTCCGGGCGGCGAAGTGCTGGACCTGGCCTGTGGCACCGGCCGCCATGCGCGCCACCTGGTCAGCCTGGGCCACCCCGTGATCGCGCTCGACCACGATCCGGAAATGCTGGAAAAGGCGGCCGGCACGGGCATCACCACCTCGCTGGTGGACCTGGAAGCGCCGGGCGCCGTATGGCCCTTCGCCCCCGGCCGCTTTGCCGGCATCGTCGTCACCAATTATCTGCACCGGCCTTTGCTCGAAGCGATGGTGGCCAGCCTGGCGCCCGATGGCGTGCTGCTGTATGAAACGTTTGCCGAGGGTAACGAGCAGTTCGGCAAGCCGTCGAATCCGAAATTCCTGCTGAAGGAAGGCGAAATGCTGACCTGGGCGGTGCAGCACGGTTTGCGTGTGGTAGCGTACGAGGATGGGCGCGTGGAACAGCCAAAAGCTGCTCTGGTGCAACGAATTTGTGCCGTCAGGCCGGATTTTCCACGGTTGGCAGCCTTGCTGCCGACGTTTTGAGCGGCCATACTATGTCAGAATGCACCACAGGCGCGGGCTATCCGCTACAATCGTTGTTTTATTTATCGGCGCTATAAACTTACTATGATCAAGGGCAGCATTGTAGCAATCGTCACCCCGATGCACGCTGACGGCAGTCTGGACTTTCCAGGTCTGCGCAAGCTGATCGACTGGCATATCGCCGAGGGTACGGACAGCATCGTCATCGTTGGCACGACGGGCGAATCGGCAACAGTCAGCGTGGAAGAACACTGCGAACTGATCAAGTTGACCGTCGAACATGCCAAGGGACGCATTCCCATCATCGCCGGTGCCGGAGGCAACTCCACGGCCGAGGCCATCAAACTGACGCGCTATGCGAAAGAAGCGGGCGCCGATGCTGTCTTGCAAGTGGTGCCGTACTACAACCGTCCTACCCAGGAAGGCATGTACCAGCACTTCAAGGCCATCGCCGAAGCCGTCGACATTCCCGTCATCCTGTACAACGTGCCTGGCCGCACCGTTGCCGACATGAGCAACGAAACCATCGTGCGCCTGTCCGCCATCCCGAATATTGTTGGTGTGAAAGATGCAACCGGCAACATCGGCCGCGGTATCGACCT
Organism: Janthinobacterium sp. UMAB-60; assembly: GCF_900095235.1. Classification (NCBI taxonomy): domain Bacteria; kingdom Pseudomonadati; phylum Pseudomonadota; class Betaproteobacteria; order Burkholderiales; family Oxalobacteraceae; genus Janthinobacterium; species Janthinobacterium sp. UMAB-60. Next base: position 23,911 of record NZ_LT607503.1, on the reverse strand, counting down.
GCTGCGCCTGGTGCCAGCCGACTTCGCCGTGTACTCGGGCGATGATCCGACGGCCATGGCGCTGATGTTCTGCGGCGGCCACGGCAACATCTCCGTGACGGCCAACGTGGCGCCGCGCGCCATGCACGAACTGTGCGTCGCAGCCATGGCGGGCGAGCGCGCCACGGCGATCGCCATCAATAACAAAGTTTTCCCCCTGCACCAGAAATTGTTTGTCGAGCCCAACCCGGTGCCCGTCAAATGGGCGCTGGCCGAAATGGGCATGATGCCAGCTGGCATACGCTTGCCGCTGGTGCCCCTGGCTGAAAATTGCCATGCCACCGTGCGCGAGGCCTTGCGCGACGCTGGCATCCTGTCTTAAGCCGAACTTCAAGCCCGGGCTTGACCAGTCCGGACCTTCCCTGATTCCAGCTGCTACTTAGCTTCTTATCCAGTTACGACATGACTAATTGCAAGAAAACCAAACCGGCGCCTGCCACCATCGCCGTCCGCGGCATCGTCATCGGCGCCGTCGCAGCCAGCCTCGCGGGCTGCGGCATGATCAGTTCGGTAGTCGGCGGCGACAAGGTCGACTACAAGTCGGTCAAGAAAGCCGGCACCCTGGACGTGCCGCCTGACCTGACGCAATTGCAGCAGGACAACCGCTACTCGCTGCCGGATGCGAAAAACGGCGTGGCCACGGCTTCCGGCTACAACGCGCAGCGCAACGCCACGGCAGGTGCGCCTGTCGTCGTGGGCGCCGACGGCGTGGTGGGCGTCGTGCCTGTCACGGCCGGTGGCGTGAAGGTCGAGCGCGCGGGCAACCAGCGCTGGCTGGTCGTCAAGCAGTCGCCTGAGGTGCTGTGGCCGCAACTCAAGCAGTTCTGGGAAGATTCCGGCTTTACCGTCGCCATCGACCAGCCGACGGCTGGCATCATGGAAACCGAGTGGAACGAAAACCGCGCCAAGGTGCCGCAAGACTTTATCCGTAACACCATCGGCAAGGCCTTCGACTCGCTGTACTCGACCGGTGAAAAAGACAAGTTCCGCACCCGCGTGGAGCGCCTGGCCGACGGTTCGACCGAGATCTACATCAGCCACCGTGGCGTGGAAGAGGTCGTCACTGGCCGCGACAAGGAAACCACCACCTGGACCGCGCGTCCCAACGATCCGGGCCTGGAAGCGCAATTCCTGGCCAAGCTGATGACGCGCCTGGGCGCGGCCAGCGACGATGCGCAGGCGAAGACGGCCGTCGACGCCGCCATCGTGCAGCCGCTGCACGCCAAGCTGGTCGGCGACGCCGCCACGCCGGCGCGCGCCATCGAAGTCGATGAAGGCTTCGACCGCGCCTGGCGCCGTGTCGGCCTGGCGCTGGACCGCGTTGGCTTCACCGTGGAAGACCGCGACCGCACGCAAGGCACGTATTTCGTGCGTTACGTCGATCCGGATGTAGTCAAGAAAGATGGTTTCTTCTCGAAACTGTTCAGCTGGGGCTCGTCGTCCGACAAGGACAAGGAAGCGCAGCGTTACCGCGTCCTGGTCAAGGCCGGCAATGGCTCGACCAGCCTGGTCAGCGTCCTCAGCAATGAAGGCCAGCCCGCTGTCTCGCCAGTGGCCGAGAAGATCCTGGGTCTGCTGAACGATCAGTTGAAATAAACGCCACATTCGCGGCAGGCATCAGCACCTGCCGCGCATTAAAAAGGCTGGCCCGGGAAACCGGGCCAGCCTTTTTAATTGCCGGCGTCCGGCGTTATATCCTGCGGATAAAACGCCGGACGCAAAAAAGCCGGCCCGAGGGCCGGCTTTCTCTAGTGCAGGGTGCTAAATTACTTAGCAGCCGATGCAGCAGCCGAAGCAGCCGAAGCAGCGTCGGAAGCGGCCGAAGCGGCAGCCGAAGCAGCAGCAGCAGCGTCGGTAGCGGCCGAAGCAGCAGCGTCAGCGGCAGCAGCTGGAGCAGCTTCAACTGCTGGTGCAGCAGCTGGGGTTTCAACAACTACTGCTGCTGGTGCAGGAGCTTCTTCTTTTTTGCTGCAAGCAGCCAGAGCAACAACCATCAGGGAGGCGATCAGCAGGGATTTTTTCATTTGTTTTCCTTAATTATTTCAAAAAATAAATCAATATTGTTGCGATGAATAATTACCGGTAATTATCGCTCGTTAGGTCGTCTTCGAAGGCTTTTCGTACCAGGTGGTGCCTGCCAGACAACGGAAACTTCCTAACCGAATATTATAGCGATTTTTGGTGCGTCGCAATAGGAGCAAGAGGCAAATTCGCAACTATTTTGTGATATCGCAATATTTGCCGAAGCAAATTGCAAGCAAGTGTAAGTGTTTTGCGAAAGCACGACAAAACGATATAAAAATAATATGTTTCATTGCGCTGGCGCAGAAGCTGCTATTTTACCTACTGTAATACCACTTTTGCTACACCGCCGTCATTCAAGCCAGTTCGATCCAGCCATCCTGATACCAGGTATATAAGGCATCCATCACGTCATCGGAAGCCTGGGCCACGGCGGCGCCGTCGAGCGCGCGTTCGTTGGCCAGGGTTTCCAGGGCCGTTTTATCGGCCTTGCCAATGGCAAACGATTCGCCATTGATAAAGACATTCTTGCCACGATACAGCATCAGCGTCTTGCGCGACAACACGACGCCTTTTTTCTGTGCGGCGTCCGCGAAACGGCCCACCGTCAGCGGCTTCGACAGCGGCGTGAAAAACACATTGTGCTTCGGTTCCGACAGGTGTTCGCCCAGGAAGATGGTCACGTCTTCTTCCGTGAAGCGTACCTTGTTGATTTCTTCCGTGATGGTGCTGAGCATTTCACGGGGGATTTCCGCCGGCTTGCCCGACGCTTTCAAGTCGGGGTCGCTGTAGATGCCCGGCAAGTCGATCGAGTCGGCCATGAATTGCAGGAAAGCTTCGCCCAGTTCCTGGAACGTGGGCGAGCGGAAGCCGATCGAATACGTCTGGCAGTCGCCGATGGCCACGCCGTCGTGCGCGTAGTGGGGCGGCAGGTACAGCATGTCGCCCGGTTCCAGCGTGAATTCTTCGTCGGGCGTGAAGTTGCTGAGGATTTTCAGCGGCAAGCCGTCGATCAGGCTCAGGTCCTTCTGCGCGCCGATGCGCCAGTGGCGCTTGCCCTGGCCTTGCAGCAGGAACACGTCGTAGGAATCGAAATGCGGACCCACGCCGCCGCCATCGGTGGCGAAGCTGACCATCAGGTCGTCCAGGCGCGCGTCCGGCAGGAAACGGAACTGGCGCAGCAGGGCGTCGGCCTTGGCGCTGTGCAGGTTGGCGCCCTGCACCAGCAGGGTCCATTCCTTCTGTTTCAGCGAGGGCAGGCTGGTCAACGGACCTTGCTGCATGTTCCAGTGGCCATCCGCATGGCTGACCAGGCGCGATTCGACGTGGTCGAGGGTAGCCAGCTCGGCCAGGGCCTTGATATCGAACAGGGCCTTGAAGCCGGGCACGGCTTGACGGATCAACAAGGGCTTTTTATGCCAGTAGTCGCGCAGGAATTGCGCCGGCGTGATATCGCCGAGGAGAGTTAATTTTTTCATGCGCCCATTATAACAACCGGAAATGCAGGAATGCGCCTGCCGTTGGCGGCGTGAAGGTATAATTTGCCAGCTTATACAATGAAAGGAAGCATAATGAAGATTGCCAAAAATACGGTCGTGACTGTCAACTACAAACTGTCGGACGCGCAAGACAATCTGATCGAAGACGGCCGTCAGCCGATGGTCTACCTGCACGGTGATTATGAAAACACCCTGCCGAAGATCGAAGAAGAACTCGATGGCAAGGAAGTTGGCTATGCCAACACGATCCAGATCGAACCGGATGATGCTTTCGGTGAGTACGATCCAGCCCTGGTGAAGGTCGAGCCGCGCAATCGCCTGCCTGAGCCGCTGGAAGTGGGCATGCAGTTCGAAGGCATGCCGGAAAGCGATTCGCCGGACGAAGAAGCGATGATCTTCACGGTGACCGATATCGCCGACGACAAAGTCGTACTGGACGGCAACCATCCACTGGCCGGCATCGCGCTGCGCTTCTCGCTGACCGTCGCTGACGTACGCGAAGCCACCGACGAAGAAATCGCCCATGGCCACGTGCATGGCGCACACGGCCATGACCATGGCGATGAAGATGATGAAGGCGACGAGGGCGATCACTTCCGCACGCATCCAATTCATTAATACCGCTTGTTTCAGGCCGGCTAGATGCCGGCCTGTTCATTTGTGCCGCCACTACTAACGGCGTACGGTCGAGGTTTTGGCCCTCGCTTGCGCCGACGGCCGCGTGGCGCGTTGACGTACCTCAAAGAATGGCGTTTTGCCGGGCCGTACGGCGATGGCGGACCAGTCGTTGTCGATGCTGACGTGGCCCAGGTTGCCTTTCCAGCTGATTGTCGGCCCGCCAGCCCTGGCAGCGGCCTTTTTACTCTTGCCCTCCTTGCCGTCCGCATCGCCATCGCGCTGCGTATCGACCAGTAACACCTTGCCGCTGAATTTCTTCGCCAGGGTGCGGATCTGCTTGCGCGGTCCGGCAAAGCCGTCCTGTTTCGAACTGAAGCTGGGCAGCAGCGAACGGTCGTCTTCGTCCAGTACGCCCACGTCGCCATCGGAAAACAGCACGATGCCATCGAGTTTCTTGCGCTGTGCCATGGCGAACAGGCGCTGCAGCCAGGAGCGGTTGGCCACCAGGCGGTCTTCGAATTCGCTGTTGCGTCCCGCTTCTGGCAGGAAATGGTTGTTATTCGCGGGCAGGTTGACGGTCGCAAACAGCACGCCACCGTATTCCCAGTGGGCGTTTTCCGCATAGCTGCGGAACTTCGCCGTCGATGACAGCCGCGACAGGGTCAGCTTGCGCTGGCCCAGGCTCTGGTCGTCGGCAAAATACACGTCGCGCAAGCGGTTCAGGCGTTCGATGGCGTTGATGCGGCCGCGCGAATTGCGGCAGTTGGCCCAGTCGCTGGCCGACAGCGAGACGATCAGCGGCGGGCCGCTGGCGTCGAGCACATCCTTGCGCTGGCTGTACAGCTTGTCGCTGCAGGACTCGCTGGCGGCCTTGATGCCGGTGGCCACGACGAACGAGGCATTGAAGGCGCTCGTTTCCGCGATGGCTTTTTTCAGGGGGCCATCGTCCGGCCCCGCGTTGAAGGAATGGCCCAGCACGGCAAACTCGAAGCCGGCCTGGTCGCCCGGGGCGGCCAGCGCCGCTTGCCATGGCAGGCTGGCGACCAGCAGGCCGGCAGCCAGCAGGCGCAAGCCAGCGATGCTGCGCCGTATGGTCATGCGGCGGCCAGCCGTTTCAACTGATACAACTGCTCCAGCGCGTCGCGCGGCGTGAGTGCATCGGGATCGAGGTCGGCGATGGCGTCGAGCAAGGCTTGTTGCGCTTCGTTCAGCGCGGCCAGCGGCGCCGCCGCTTCCTCTTCTTCCTCTTGCGCATACGGATCGGCGGAGGGCAGCGCGAACAGGTCGCGCTGCGGCGTGGCGTCGAGCGCTTGCGCTTCCAGGCGCGCCAGGTGCTTGCGCGCGGCCTTGATCACGGGCTGCGGCACGCCGGCCAGCTGCGCCACCTGCAAGCCGTAGCTTTGCGAGGCGGGGCCGGCTTGCACGGCGTGCAGGAAGACGATGCTGTCCTTGTGTTCGACGGCGGACAAATGCACGTTGGCGGCGCTCGGGTGGCTGTCCGGCAGTTGCGTCAGCTCAAAGTAGTGCGTGGCAAACAGGGTGAAACTGCGGCTGCTGTCGATCAGATGGCGCGCGATGGCCCACGCCAGGGCCAGGCCGTCGAAGGTCGAGGTGCCGCGGCCCACTTCATCCATCAGCACCAGCGAGTGTTCGGTGGCGCCGTTCAGGATGGCGGCCGATTCCGTCATTTCCACCATGAAGGTCGAGCGTCCGCCCGCCAGGTCATCGGTGGCGCCGATGCGCGTGAAGATGCGGTCGATGGGGCCGATGGTGGCGGACGCGGCCGGCACGTAGCTGCCCACGTAGGCCAGCAGGGTAATCAGGGCTACCTGGCGCATGAAGGTCGATTTACCGCCCATGTTCGGACCGGTAATCAAGAGCAGTCGGCGCTCGTTGACGAGGCGGCAATCGTTGGCGATGAAGCGTTCGATCTGCTTTTCCACCACGGGGTGGCGGCCTTCGACGATATTGATGCACGGCTCGTCGACCAGTTGCGGTGCGGCCCAGTTGTGCTGCTGCGCATGTTCCGTCAGCGCGTTCAGGGTGTCGAGCTGGGCCAGGCCCTGCGAAATGGTCTGCAGGGTGCCGATGTGCGGCGCCAGCTCGGCCAGCAGCAGGTCGTACAGCAGCTTTTCGCGCACCAGGGCCTTGTCTTGCGCCGACAGGGCCTTGTCTTCGAATACTTTCAGTTCCGGCGTGATGTAGCGCTCGGCGTTTTTCAGGGTCTGGCGGCGGCGGTAATCGTCCGGCACCTTGTCCGTCTGGCCGTGCGTGACTTCAATATAGAAGCCGTGCACCTTGTTGTATTCGACGCGCAGGTTGGCGATGCCCGTGCGGGCGCGTTCGCGCGTTTCCAGGTCGAGCAGGAACTGGCCCGCGTTTTCCGACAGGGCGCGCAATTCGTCGAGTTCGGCGTCGAAGCCGGTGGCAAACACGCCGCCGTCGCGCACCATGGCGGCCGGTTCCTGCGCCACGGCGCGCACCAGCAAGTCCAGGCAGGCGGTTGGCGTGGCGAGGGCCGCGTGGATGGCGGCCAGCAAACCGGTTTCGCCGCCCTGGCCAGGGCCGTAACAGCGCACGACTTGTTCGCGCAGGGCCGGCAGTTGCAATAAACCGTCGCGCAGGGCGGCCAGGTCGCGCGGACGCGCCGACAGCAGGGCGATGCGCGTGGTGATGCGTTCGATGTCGGGCACTTGCGCCAGGGTGGCGGCCAAGGGCGCCGCCGCTTCGCTTTGCGCCAGCGCGGCGATGGCTTCATGGCGCGCGCGCGCCACGTTCTGGTCGCGCCGCGCATGGTGCAGCCAGTGGCGCAGCATGCGCGAGCCCATGGCGGTGCGGCAATGATCCAGCAGCGAGAACAAGGTCGGCGATTCCTGGCCGCGGATGGTTTCCGTCAATTCCAGATTGCGCCGCGTGGCCGCGTCCAGGCCGATGAATTCGCTTTCCGTTTCCGTCGTCAGCGAGCGCACGTGCTGCAGACCGCGTCCCTGCGTCGACTGCGCATAGCGCAGCAGCGCGCCGGCCGCGCCGAACGCGGCGCCGAGGCCATCGGCGCCAAAGCCCGTCAGTGTCGCCACGCCCAATTGATCGAGCAGGGCCTTGTGGCCGCCCACCACGTCGAAATGCCAGTCCGGCACGCGGTTGATGTGCGTGCCCGCGTAGTCGTCGAACAGGTTGCCATTGTCGCCGCTCAAGATTTCGGCCGGCACGATACGTTCCAGCTCCTGCTGCAAGCGCGCCGCCACGGTGCTGCTGTCGCCGGAAAACTCCATCAGTTTCAGCGCGCCGCTGGCCAGCGACAGCCAGGCCAGGCCCGTGGTGACCGTCTTGCGCTGCGTGATGCTGCACATGGCCAGCAGCGGACGCTCGGCCTTTTCTGGCAGCAAATCCGCATCCGTCAGAGTACCGGGCGTGACCACGCGCATGACCTTGCGCTCGACCGGCCCCTTGCTGGTGGCCGGATCGCCGATCTGTTCGCAAATGGCCACCGACTCGCCCAGCTTGACCAGCTTGGCCAGGTAGCCGTCGAGCGAGTGAAACGGCACGCCGCACATTTTAATGGGGTTGCCGCTGGCAACGCCGCGCGCCGTCAGGGTAATGCCCAGCAGGCGCGAGGCTTTTTCCGCGTCCTCGAAAAACAGCTCGTAGAAATCGCCCATGCGGTAGAACACCAACATCGTCGGGTGGTTTTCCTTGATGCCAAGATATTGGGCCATCATGGGCGTGAGTTTTTCAGCGGAATTTTTCTTTGCCGCGGCGGCGTTGATTTCTTTTGGGACGGTGGTCATGTGTTCTTTGTCGTTGGTCCGGCGGCAGGAAAACGCGTGCCTGCCGGGCTGTGGGTGGTGCTGTGTGCGTGCCAGCCCGCGCCAGTGGGCGCAGCTTGGGTTCAAGGCCGTCATTTTACCGCTTTCGGCAGGCGGGGCGGCGTATTGCGTGCGGATGTGAAAAAGCCGCGCGAATGGAGGGGGCGCGGCTTGGATATCCGGTAGCACTAGTTGTTTGGCGAAAAGTGTCTGTCTGTGGCTGTACGGATTACGTATCGACAGTGCCACCTATTGATGCTTCCGGGTCAAAACTGAAGACACGCAATTCCGGCAAGTCTTGCTCGCCTCGAATGATGCGCACGGTCAGTACGAACGAGAGTTCCCAGCGACCCTTGCTCTGGCCAACGTCAAGGTTTTGCTTCCAATCCTGGCGGATGCGGCGCAGATCGGGCAGGGCAGGGTCTGGTGGCAGCACATGGGACTCGAAATCCAGAGGCACCTGATAGGTGGCGCCGGTCGCTTGCAGAAAGGGCGACGGCAGCGAATAGCGGGTGGGGACATCGGGGCCGATTTGGGTTAGCTGGGGTACGCTGATGAGGCAGCAATCGATGATTTGGAAGGAGGTAAAACCACTCGCCTTTGTGCCACAGCAATTGACCTCCAGATAGACGTGCTGGCCTTGCTGGAAATGCACACCGCCCATATATGGCCCGTGGCGCGGATCTGCCGTGCCGTCGCAGGAAGTAAACGCATAGTCAAGCTGGTTGGTGATCTGGTCTGCATCAAAGTGGACAGACAACTTCATCCAGGGTTTTTCATAGGTCATGTTTTCCGATTTCTTTCCATATCAATAAGTAATTTCTGATAGCGAGCATCTCGCCGTAGTGTCAACAGATCGGGGGCAGATTCGATCATGTTGAGGGGATAGCCGCGTTCTATGGCTTGTTTCAATGCCGCCATCGCTTCATTGCGCCTGCCTATCAGTTCATAGGTAAGTGCCGCCCTGAACTGGATGTCCGGCAATGTGGGAGCAAGATGGACAGCTTGTGTTACGTGCTTCAACGCATCGTCTTGGGAGCCCGCATAGGCTGAATACAGCGCCAGCCGAGAATTGATTTTTGGGTCTTCTGGCGAGTGGCGTAGCATCACTTGAATCAGCATAATTGCGCGCCGGTAAGAGTCGCGTGACAATTCAAGCTGTCCGGGTACCCACCGTTGGGCATCCGCTAAGTTCGCCCATAACAGGTAGTTACCGGGACCGCCTTTATTGTCTGAAACGGCTTTCTTAAATGCCTGCACTGCTCCCAGATAGTCGCCCCGGTTAAACAGGGCATTGCCAAGGTTGGTATACAGCTCCCAGTCAGGATGCACTTGTAAACCTTGCTGCAAGACCTGCAAGGCTTCGTCACTGCGATTCAGACGGTCAAGTGTGCCGCTGAGTTGGGCGTAGGCATTGGCCACATGCGGATCTATCTGTATGGCTTTCCGAAAGTGCTTTTCAGCTTCCGTGTAATTGCCTAGGTTGTAGTGCAGTTTGCCCAGGATAGAAATCAAAGGGCGATTGCTGGGGTATAGTGTGATGGCCTTGCCAAGCACTTCCTGAGCCAGGTCAAATTTTTGTGCATGAATGAGTAGGCGCGCTTTACCATACATGCCCAGCAGATTGCTTGGTTCAAGGTTCAAGGCTGCAGTGACTTCCTGCATCGCTTGCGGACGTTTGCCTTGATATTCCAGAACCCAGGCCTGTGCTACATGGGCAAGAGCCAGTTGATCGTCGGCTGCTAATGCTTGTTTTGCGGCAATGTCTGCGCGTTTCAGCCAAGTTTCATCACGACCACTGCCAAAATAGTGCAATGTGAAAGCCAGGGACAGGCCGGCATTTGCCGCAGCGTGTTCAGGATTGTGTTTAAGTACGGTACTGAAATATTCAACTGCCTGTTTCTGTGCGCTTTCTTGGTCAAACGAGCGCAACGCCTCCATTCCCGCCGCCATACTGGCCACTTCCGAATATGGCGCTGGCGCCTTTTCACCCGTGACGAACGATTTGACGGCAGGGACGATTTTGGGCAACTGCCAACCCGCCAGTACTGCCAGCAGCGCCATGCCCGCGCCCCACTGCAGGGTGCGCTTGCGGGGAATAGGCAGGCGGATGGAGACGACGGCGGGCGGTTCTTCCTTCGCGGGCATCTCGTCAGCACGGGGCGTGGTCAAGGTGAGCGGTTCGCCGCGCTGCCCCCCTAGCGCCTCGCGCACATCGCGCATGGTGCGAGGCCGCTCGGCCGGGTCGTGCGCCGTCATCGCGCGCACCAGGGCGTTGATGGTGGGCGGCACCGATTCCGGTAGGTCGGGCCACGGCTGCGTCGCCTGCATGTGGGCGGCGGCCAGGGCCAGGCCGTTCAGGTGGGCGAAGTGGCGCTGGCCGGCCAGCATTTCGTACAGCATGGCGCCCAGCGCGTAGACGTCGCCGCGCGTGTCGGGCAGGCGGCCCATCAGGCGCTCGGGCGCCATGTAGGCGATCGTGCCCTGCAAGTCGCACAGGGTGGTCGTTTGCGTCGCTTGCGGGTCGATGTGGCGCGCCAGGCCGAAGTCGAGGATGCGCACCTTGCCGTCCGCTTCCAGCATCAGGTTCGACGGTTTCAGGTCGCCGTGCACGAGGTCCATCGCATGCGCCTCGTCCATGGCGTCGGCGATCTGGTAGGCTATGTCGAGCGCCGCCTGCAGGTCGGCCTTGCCACTGTGCATGAATTGCCCCAGGGTCTGGCCTTCGACCAGTTCCATGACGATGGACTGGCTTGTGCCCTGGCCCTCGATGGCAAAAATGCGCACGAAGGCGGCATGGCGCAGCGAGGCGGCCAGACGCGCTTCATTGATGAGTTTTTCGGGATGCAGCACGTCGGCTTGCGGTTTCAGCCGCTTCAGCGCCACGCTGCGGCACAGCTTGGCATCCCAGGCTTCGAATACATGGCCGAAACCGCCTTCGCCCAGCAAGCGGCGCACTTCATAGTGCCCGCTGATCGTGTCGTCTTGCAGTGGGGTCTGACGCAGGGAGTCGAGCAGTTCCATATACCTTGGCTTCAGAGTGCATCAGCGTGGACGTCAAGCATCGAGAGGGTCAATGCGATGTTTGAATGCCCAAGATGATTGATTTTGAGTAACTTCCTGATTTAAAACGATTGTTTCGAATAAGTCAATTAATATTGGCAAGGAGTGAACAAAAGTTGCCAAGGCGGAGGCCGGACGGCATTGCTTTCCGATTCATGTTTGCAATCTTGTTCAAACTCAATTTGCCAGTTTCCCGCTTCTTCAATAATGCAGATGGGGCCGTACCGGCATGTGCGGGTCGGGCGATGGGAGCGGACATGGATGAGTTGCTGCAATATTACGAGCGCGAACTGGGCACCTTGCATGCGCACAATCAGGCGTTTGCCCGGCGCTATCCGGCCATCGCCGGCGCGCTGGGCATCGTGGGCGGTGACCTGGGCACCACCGACGATCCGCACCTGGCGCGCATGCTGCAGGCGTTTGCCATGTTCAATGCGCGCACGGCGAAGCGGCTGGCCGATGGCTTCGGCACCTTCAGTGACACCTTGCTGGAAGTCAATTTCCCCCATTATTTGCGCCCGTTTCCTGCCTGCGCCATTGCACGCATCGATAACGACCTTGCGGCGGTGAGCGAGCTGGCCGTGATCCCGCGCGGCACGCTCATGCATGCAGCGGAGCATCAGAGCGTTGCCTGCAAGTTCACCACCACCTACGATGTCGCCGTGGCGCCGCTGCGCCTGTCCAAGGTGCGTTTCCAGTCCATCGTGGCGGCGCCGCCCGCAGTGCGCCTGCCACTGGATCTGGGGGCGGCGATCAGCATCACGCTCGAAGCGACGGGCGCCACGTCCACGTTGGACGGGCTGCCGCTGCCAGCGCTGCGCCTGTTCCTCGATGGCGAGCCTTCCTTTTGCGCCACCTTGCGCGACAGCCTGTTCCTGCGTGCGCGCTGTGCCTATGTGGAAGCCGACGGTGTATGGCATGGGCTGGATGCAGTGCCCTTGCATCCGGTCGGCTTTGCCGCCGAGGATGCCCTGATGCCGACCATGGCATCCTCGCATCCCGCTTACCGCTTGCTGGGCGAATGGTTTGCCTTTCCGGATAAATTCAATTTCGTCGACCTGGACCTGGCCGCGCTGTGCCCGCAGTTGCCTCCGGCCTGCCGGCGCTGCACCGTGCACCTGCTGCTGGCCGACGTGCAGGCCGATGCAGATATCGCGCGCATCTTGCGGCCCCTGTCCGCCAGGCATCTGCTGACGGGATGCACGCCCGTCGTCAACCTGTTTCGCCAGGCGGCCAATCCCATTCGCCTGACGCATGCGAGCGCCGAGCATGTGCTGCTGCCATCGGTGCGGCAGGCGCATTGCTACGATATTTACAGCGTCGATAGCGTGCATGTCCTCAGTGAAACGCAGAGTGGTGGTGCACTCGATGCGTTTCACCCGTTCTATTCGATGCGCCATGGCGAAGCGGGCGGGCGCCGGGGACGCTACTGGGTGACGCGGCGCGACGAAGACATGGCACTGAGCAATCCCGGCTACGACATGCGCATCGCCTTTGTCGACGGCGCCATGCAGCCGCTGCACGACGCGACGCAAACGGTGTCCATCATGCTGACCTGCAGCAACCGCGATTTGCCGAGCCGCCTGGTGTTCGGCAATGCCGCGGGCGATTTGCACCATGACGGCGTGGCCAGCGCCTTGCCGGTGCGCCTGCTGCGCAAACCCGGCGCGCCGTGTCGCTTCCCTGCGGGCGCGGCGTCGCATTGGCGGCTGATCGCGCAATTGTCCTTGAACCATCAGTCGCTGAATGAACAGGGCTTGCCGCTCTTTAAGCAAATACTCGAGCTGCACAACTTGCCCGGTTCGGCCAGCGCCGCGCGCCAGATCGCGGGCTTGACGGGACTGCGCCAGCGCGCCGCCAGTACCTGGCTGCAGGACGAGGCGGGCGGCAGTCTCGTCTTCGGCATCGACGTCCTGCTGTCCGTCGATGAAGAAGCCTTTGTCGGCAGCGGTTTGCATGCCTTTGCCCAGGTGATCGAACGCTTTCTCGGGCTGTTTGTGCACATGGCCTCGTTTACCCGCCTGATCGTCTTGTCGCAGAAGACTGGAAAGGAGTTGCTGTGCTGCCTGCCACGCAATGGAAACCAGACGCTGGTGTAGTCGCGCGCCTGCTGGCCGATCCGTCCGGTACCGGCTTCTTTCAGGCGGTGCGCCTGCTGTCTGCCTGGCTGATGCAGCAGGGCATTTCGCAGGAGCAGGTGTTTGAGGATTACCTGCGCCTGCATGGCAGCGCATCGCTGTCGTTTGCGCCGGGCGAAATCGAACAGCTGTGGCTGGAGCAGGAAGCAGATGGCGAGACGCAGGTGCATGTGCAGGCGGCCATGCTGGGTTTTTTAGGCGTGCATGGCAGCTTGCCGCTGCATTACACGGAAACGCTCGCCCGCCACGAGCGGCAAACGGGCGATGGCGGTCCCCGTGCCTGGCTCGACACGCTCTCGCAACGCGCGCTGGCCTTGTTCTACCAGGCCTGGGCCCGCTACCGCATCGAATGCCAGCACGACGCCGACGGCGGCGATTTCCTGCCCTTGCAACTGGCCCTGGCGGGCGCCTGGCCTGCCGAGGTGGCCAAGCTGACGGATGGCTTGCCAGCGCATGTGCTGGCCCATTACGCGGCCTTGTTGCGGCATCGGCCCGTGGCGGCCGACGTGATGCAGGCGCTGCTGGCCGAGTATTTCGGCGTACCCGTGCGCATACAACGTTTTGTGGGCGCCTGGTTCCGGCGCGCGCCGCAGGAGCGCACCTTGCTCGCTAGCGCCAACGCGCGGCTGGGACAAGGCGCCATGCTGGGCGAGCGCTGCCGGCGCGCCGACTTGCGCGTGCGCCTCGTGCTGGGGCCGCTGGCGCGCCATGTCTATGAGGATTTCTTGCCTGGACGCCCCGGTGCGCTGGCCCTGCGTCAGATGCTGGGCCTGTTTGGCTTGCCTGGCATGAGTTTTGAAATACGCCTGGTGCTGCGCCGGGAAGATGTGCGCACCTGCGTGCTGGGCATGGGCGCCTGCCTGGCGGAGGATGCCTTTTTGGCCGACAAGTTGCTGGCCCGTGAGCGTGACGACATGCATTACGACATTCGATTCGATGGTTCCGCCTGAGACCGCCGTGCATGCTGGGCCCCGATAAATGCTGGAAGGAAGAAAACCATGGAAGACTTCGCGCAATGGCTGGCCGTGGACAAGGCCTTGACCGCCGACAACCGCGCTCTGAGGCTGCGCCTCGCTTACCCGGAGGGCATCAATGAGGATGTCTTGCTGCCGCAGCGCATCAGCGGCAGTGAGGCCATCTGCGGCGGGATTGAGTACCGCATCCTGTGCGTGGCCACCGAGGCGCAGCTGCCGCTGAAACAGTTCATCGCCGTGCCGGCCGAATTGCAGATCGTGACCGATCAGGGGCAGCTGCGCAGGGTCTGCGGCATCGTCGCCGAAGCGAGCGCGGGGCAAAGCGATGGTGGCCTGGCGACCTATCAACTGGTGCTGCGCGATGGTCTGGCCTTGATGGAAAAACGCATCAATACGCGCGTGTTTCGCAACAAGCACGAATTGCAGATCGTGCAGCTCCTGTTTGAGGAGTGGCGGCAGGGCAATAGCGTGCTCGCCGCCAGCCTGGATCTCGCCATCGATGCGGCGCTGGCGGCGCGCAGCTTGCCCGTGCGCGAATTCACGATGCAGCATAATGAATCCGATGCCGCCTTTATCCGCCGCCTGCTCAGGCGCCGCGGCATCGCCTGGTGTTTCCAGGCGGGAGCGACCGCCAGCGCGAACGCCACCACCATGCCCGTGCATGCCCTGCTGCTGTTCGACGACGCCAGCCGCCTGGCGCAAAGCGCGGCCGGCACGGTGCGCTATCACCGCGATGACGCCACCGAAGAGCGCGACACGGTCACGGCCTGGAATGCCGTGCGTCGCTTGCAGCCCGGAAAGTCGGAGCGCTACAGCTGGGATGACGGCCACCCGCACAGCCCGCAATTCATGCGCACCCAAGCGGGCAGCAAGGCGGACCAGGGCCGTAACGGCAATCGCCTGGCGGCCAGCCTGGACGACTACATCGTGGAAATGCCGCTTGCCGGCGCCAGCAACGACGACCATCGCCAGCTGGGACAGTTGGCGATGGCGCACCACGACCTGGAGACCAAGTGTTTTCAGGGCGAAAGCTGCGTGCGCGATTTCTGTGTGGGGCAATGGTTCAGTCTGCAAGGACATGCGGAGATCGACACGCACCCGGCGGCCGAGCGCCAGTTCGTGCTCACAGCCGTGAGCGTGTTGGCCAGCAACAACTTGCCGAAAGGTCTCGATGCGCGCATAGAGCGTTTGTTCGCGCACAGCGGCTGGCAGGCGGACGCGGGCCTGGCGCAGGTTGCCGCTGCCGAGCCCGCGTCGATCTTGCGCTATTGCAATCGTTTTACCTGCGTGCGGCGCGGTGTTGACATCGTGCCCGGCTTCGACCCGCGCAGCGACCTGCCGGTGGTGCGCCTGCAAAGCGCGCTGGTCGTCGGGCCTGCCGGCGAGGAAGTGCATTGCGATGCGCTGGGACGTGTCAATGTGCGTTTTGTTGCGACGCGCGTGCAAGATCACGCGCATGCCAACGGTTCCGGCGCTTCCGATACGGAGCGTGATTCGGGCTGGGTGCGCGTGGCATCGAGCTGGAGCGGCAATGGCCCGGGCAGCGGCAAACAATGCGGCACCTTGAGCTTGCCGCGCATCGGCGCGGAAGTGCTGATCGATTTTCTCGGCGGCGACCCGGACCGGCCCATCATCGTCGGCCAGCTGTACAACGCCGTGGGCGCGCCGCCCGGCCTGAGCAGCCGCGGCGCCTTGCCGGGCAACCGTTATCTGTCCGGCATGCGCAGCCGCGAAGTACGGGGCGGGCGCGGCAACCAGCTGTGCTTTGACGACACGCCGTCGCAGATCAGCGCGCAACTGGCCAGCGACCAGGCGGCCACGCAATTGAACCTCGGTTATCTGACCGAACCGCGCAGCGACGGGGCAGGGCGGCAGCGCGGTGACGGCTTCGAATTGCGCAGCGACGCCAGCGGCAGCGTGCGCACGGCCCGCTCGCTGTTGATTTCGGCCTGGAAACAGCTGGGCGCCAGCGGCAAGCAGCTCGATGGCAGCGAGCATGCCGCCGTGATGCAGGAATGCCTGGAATTGTTGACCTCCCTGGGCGAGTTTGCCGCCCAGCACCAGGCGCTGGCGTTGGACGCGGCCGGCAGCAAGGCGCTGGGCGCCGCGATTGCCGCCGACCAGCCCGCCGTCAGCATCACGGCGCCCGAGGGCGTGGCGCTGAGTACCCCCAAAACCATCAGCGGCAACGCGGGCGCGAATATCGACCTGGTGGCCCAGCAGCATTTGCAACTGAGCGCGGCCCAGCGCTGCAATGTCAACGCGGGCAAGGGCATTTCCCTGTTCGCGCACCAGGATGGCATCGTGCAGGTGGCCCACTTCGGCAAGTTTTTGCTGCAAAGTCAGCACGACCTGCTGCAGGCGGACGCCGCCAAGGAGATCCGCCTGACAGCCGGCACGCGCCTGGTCGGCGTGGCGCAGGACGAAATCACCTTCATGACGGCGGGCGGCGCCTACCTGAAACTGTCCGGCGGTGCGGTGGAACTGGGCGGTCCCGGCGCGCTGACGGTGAAGACTGATGGCCACCACTGGAACGGCCCGGCCAGCATGAAAGGCGAGCTGCCCACCTTCGGCGAGGGCGAGCTGGGCCGCGTGCCGCGATTGCTGCGTCCCACCGACGGCTTGCCCGTCGAAGGCGTGGAAGTGCATATCGAGCGCGAAGGCGACGGTCCCGTGACGGGCGTTAGCGGCGCCGACGGGCGCGGGCCGAAGGTGGCGACCGATCACCTGCAGCGGCTGAAAGGTTTCTTCTTCCGCCGCCGTTCCTGAACCCCCGTCACTGGAGAGCTCACCATGCTGTTCGATCCCCATCCGCCGCTGTGCGACGACCCCGAAATCGATATCCTCGGTCAGTTTTCCTGCAACGCCAATTTCCAGAGCAGCGACCGTGACACGCTGCAGCAGTTGCCGCTGCCCGGCATCGTGATCTTCGTGCACGGCGTCAATTCCGATGGCGAGTGGTACGCGGCAGCCGAAGAGGGACTGTGCAACGGCCTGAACGAGCGGCTCAAGCGTTCCTGCCATCATATGCAGCACCGTGGCGTGGAGGGCGGCGAACTGAAGGCGGTCAATTATGGCGCCGAGATCACGGCCGAAGGCTTTCTCCATCCGGAGATGTCGGCCGATACCTTGATCCGCGATGCCGGCACTTTTTCTCCCGTGATCCGCTTTCGCTGGGGCTACAAGGCTTGCGGCGTGGAACTGCAGCAATACGGCAAGGGCATCTACCTGAACGAACAGGATTACTGGGGCGGCGGCCCGTTTGCCAATGGCTGCAGCGCGCTGGCCGACTTGTGGAAGGATGGGCTGAGCGAGGGTTTATTCTTGTGGAACACCATCCAGCACATGAATCCCTTCCCGGAACGGCAAGTGTACAGCTGCCCGCCGCGAGCGTATTTCGTGCTGGCCGCCTATCGTCTGGCCAGGCTGGTCGAAGCCATCCGCCAGCAGCAGGCCGACGTGCCCGTCACCATCGTGTGCCACAGCCAGGGCACGATGGTGGCGATGGCGGCCGCCTTTCTGGGCGCAAACCTGCCCAAGGTGAAAGACAATTTTCCCTGCGTGGCCGACAACTATGTCATTTGCAATTCGCCGTACAGCCTGGCGAAAAGCAATAGCGCCGAGAACTGGGTGGCCAGCAATCTGCGTGCGGCGGACGGCAGCACGGGCAGGGTGACGGTGCAGGCGCGCATCGCCACCTTGAAAAACTTCTTTGCCATCATCGGCCAGCGCGCCAGCCTGGGCGAGGTGCAGACAGACGAGGAAATCGACCGCTGCATGGCCAACGCGCAGCACGGTTTTTCCGCCGCCAAAGATCGTGAACAATACGGGATTGCCGGCGCCGCCCGGGGCGGCAAGAAATCATCGTATGGCAGGGTGACTATCTATTGCAATCCGCACGACGTGGTGGTGTCGTCCGTGGCCATCGAGGGCATCGGCTGGCGCGGACTGTCGGGTTCGCTGGCCAAGGACAGCAAGGACGGCGGCGAGCTGGCTGCCACCGAGGCCGCAGGCGTGTGCGTGCAGCGCGTGTTTGCCCAGGGTTTTGAGGTGGGCAAGCAGGGCAGCTATCACTACTGGAGCGATCACTGGCGCAAGCCTGCGCCGGGCGGCAAGGACTTCTGGTTTCCGGCGCAGAAATATGCGTCGTATTCCATCAAGCAGGGCGTCGAGGCCAGCGAAGGCTCCTTTTCCACCATCCTGACGGTCGGGTTTGCGCCCTTGTTTATCGTGGCAACGGGCCTGGTTCAAAGCCCTTGCAATGCCTCTCCCCACAAAGACTGGAAAATCGAACTGAACGCACCTGACCTGCTGCCGCCCTTCAAGCCGCAGTCCTTGCGCTTTGGCCAGACAAGCGAGGAATTCGACGAAGGCTACGAGCCGCCCGGCGAATCGCGCCAGGCCGGCAAGCAGCGCGCGCCCGGCGACGATTACCTTGCCAATCATGAGATTCCGCCCGGCGGCCTGCAGGGGCAGGCGGCGAAAAGCGAAGCCAAACGCATGGACAGCGCGAGGGGCACGGCCGATGACGAGGCGCGCCTGCGATTCGAGCAGCGCGCCGTGATACGCGCGCTGGCCGTACGGGAAGGGAAAAGTCCCGCGGGCCAAAAAGTGCAGCAGGAAATGCCCAACACCACGCCTGACGCCGAATACCAAGCATGGCGCAGCACGCGGATAGAGGAAATGATGTCCAGCCAGGCGGGCGCCTACGCCACCGACCATTCCACCATCCTGACCAACCCCATGCACTCAGAGCGGGCGCTCGCGTACGACGTGGCGGTGGGCGTGTGCCGCATCAAGGCCGACCAGTTGCGCAAGTTGAGGGTGGCGGCGGATTGGCGGTTGTTGGAGTGGGTGGGTGACAATAACTCTGCCATCGAATTCCTGGAATATTTTTACAAAGGAGAATTTCGTCGAGAAGCTATTGCTGCTTGGGTGATGCGATCCGACTGCGAGGCTGGTATGCCGACTTTAATCATCGATAGGCGTGAAAATTCGCCACCGGATCCGAGGCCGACGTCGGGTGAAATGGCGCATGGGTAACTCCATGTCGATTGATTCCCCTTATTAAGAAGAATGTTGCACACAAGTTTTTTCCACCATGGAGAATCTCGCATGTTGAAATCCATTTTTTTGTATGCATTGCTTGTGTTTTTGGCGCTAATTTTTCTGACGGCCTGCGCGCGTCTTCGTGCATCGCCTATTACGCCAAAAAATGCCGTTGCCGCCTCACCTGACACGGTCAAGCGACCGTACATGGCACAAGTGGTCGCCGTTCAATGGCTTAACCCTTTGCAACGGCGGGATTACCCTACACAATGGCAATTGTTGTGGGCCTTGGGACTGGTACAGCCAAATCCTGCCGATGACATGGTCAAGGAAAATCCAGGGAAATACTCCAAGTTGCAAGCTGTTTCACCGGTTGCCGGGGGAAATGAAGGTGAGGAAACGTTTCGTGGCTATCATCGCAAGTATATTCGAAAGGTAATGAATTTGTTGCGTAGCCCGTATTTTTCAGATCCCGAGTATTTCTATAACGTTCATTCAGCCAAGGACAGGTCGCGCTGGCGTGAGTTGGCCGGCATCCATGTTGAGTATGCGATTCCTGAAGGAAAGCTGGATCTTGCGGATGCGACGGATTTTGTGCGCGAGTACATTGGTGATACCTTTGACATCGGCAATCCCAACTTCCCCACCCTCTGGACCCGCTCCACTCCACCCGACGTCCGCATCACCACGGGCGGCCCCAACGCCGGTTTTACCTCCTTGGCCGCCGCGCTCGACTACCTGCAAAGCCATCCCAAGGAAACCGTCTGGGCCATGAACTGGGATGCGCCCAGCCGTCCTCTGGACCGGCAGATCAACGAGAACCTGGTGCTGCTGGTGCTGGCCGGTCCCGACTACAAGACGGAGCGGGCGCCGCTGGCGTGGCTAGGGTATCCAAGCAGCAAGGCTGTGGCGGATTTCGAAGTCAAGAAGGGCGAACCGCCGCGCCTGGTGCAGGCGTGGACGGCGGCCATCGAGGAAGCGGCGGCGAAGGTGAACAGGCGCGATAGCGAGATCGGCTATCTGATCCACGACGCCGGCAATACACATCAGGATTCGTCCGCACGGCTCGGTGCGCTGGCGCAGACGCTCACCCTGCAATTGCCGGAATTCGATTTTCTCAAACAAAGCTTCAATCTGACGGCCGTGCTGGGCGAGACGGGCGCGGGCACGGCGCTGACGAACGTGGCGCTGGGCATCGCCTACGCGCACCATTTCGGGAAACCCGTGCTGGTGGCCGGCACCAGCGACCTGTCCGCCCCCGTGGCGCTGGTGGTGGCGCCGCCGGCCGTCGTGCGGCCGATACAGCCCGGTAAACCGTGGTTCCGCGCGCGCAGCGGTAATCATGCGTATCTGCCCTGGTGGGGCTTGCGCCACGATGCGCGCGAGTATTACCAGGGGTTTTCGCAATGAGGCGTTTTACCTATTCAAGGAGAAGAGCATGCGTGGCGTGATCCGCTTGAACGACCCCACCAGCCACGGCGGCAAGGTGGTGGGGGCGGCGCCGAACAGCACGGTGCTGGGCGTGGCCGTGGCGCGCAAGGGCGACCCTTGCGTGTGTCCGATAAAAGGTCACGTGCGCTGCGTGATCGCCGAGGGCGATCCGCAGGTGCTGATCGATGGCGTGCCCGTGGCGTTTGACGGGCACAAGACCAGCTGCGGCGCCAGCCTGATATCCACCGTGGGCAACAGCGGGCGGGCTTAGGCCAGACTGGCGTCGATGGCCGTGCCCAGCTTGTCGACGATCTCATCGACATGGCTGGCGTCGATGATGTACGGCGGCGCCAGCAGGATGTGGTCGCCGTGCAGGCCGTCGATGGTGCCGCCCATGGGGTAGCACATCAGTCCGTTTTGCATGGCTCGTGCCTTGATGCGCGCGTGCAGGCGGCGGGCCGGGTCGAACGGCTGCTTGCTGGCGCGCTCCTGCACCAGTTCCAGCCCCAGGAACAGGCCGCGTCCGCGGATGTCGCCCACGTGCGCATGGCCATCGAAACGTTGCTGCAGGCGCTCCTTGAGCAAGCTGCCCATGGCGCGCACGTTGGCCAATAAATCGCGTTCCTCGATCTGCCGCTGCACGGCCAGGGCGGCGGCGCAGGCCGTAGCGTGGCCGATATACGTGTGGCCATGCTGGAAGAAGCCCGTGCCGGCGCGGATGGTCTCGCGGATGTCCTTCGATACCATCACGGCGCCGATGGGCTGGTAGCCGGCGCCCAGGCCCTTGGCGATACAGATCAGGTCGGCCGTGATGGCTTCCTGCTCGCAGGCGAACAGGCTGCCCGTGCGCCCCATGCCGCACATGACTTCGTCGAGGATCAAGAGGATGCCGTGACGCTGGCAGATGGCGCGCATGCGCGCAAAATAGCCGGCGACGGCGGGCAGGGCGCCGGCCGTGGCGCCGACGACGGGTTCGGCGATGAAGGCCATGACGTTGTCCGCGCCCAGCTCGGCGATATTGTCTTCCAGCTCCTGGCCCAGGCGCGCCACGTAGTCGGCATCCGTTTCATGCGCCTGCTGGTCGCGCCAGGCATAGCAGGGCGATACGTGGGTCACGCCTATGAGCAGCGGTTCGAACTGCTGGCGCCGCCAGGCGTTGCCGCCCGTGGCCAGCGCGCCCAGGGTGTTGCCGTGATAGCTCTGGCGGCGCGCGATGACGTGGCGGCGCTGCGGCTGGCCCCGCTCGACGAAATACTGGCGCGCCATTTTCAGCGCGCTTTCCACCGCTTCCGAGCCACCCGAGACGAAATACACGCTGTCGATGCCGGCAGGCGCACGGGCGACGAGAAAATCGGCCAGCTGCTCCATCGGCTCGCTGGTAAAGAAGGAGCTGTGGGCATACGCCATGCTGGCAATCTGCTGCTGCACGGCGGCGATGACGGCCGCATCCGCATGGCCCAGGCAAGACACTGCCGCGCCGCCGCAGGCATCCAGATAACGCTTGCCATCTGCATCGATCAGGTAGGGGCCATCGCCGCCCGTGGCGACGGGATAGCTGGCGGTCAGGCTGCGGTGGAAGACATGGCTCATGGCATCGCTTTCTTGTCGGCAAGGGAGATGGCCGATTATAGGATGCACCGCGCCGTATTGCAACGTTTGATGTATTTGTTTTTAATTTACATCATTCGATGTTTTTGCGTAGGCGCCCAGCGCCCGCAGCTGGCTTTCCGCCGCGCCGATGGCTTGCACGGCGTCCTGTCCCGCGCGCGCCACCAGCAATTCCACCAGGCTTTCCACGGCCGCGACGCCGGCCACGATGGAGGGGAAGAACGAGGGGCTGTCGACGGCGATGACGATGCTGGCGTCGGCTTGCAGGGCCAGCGGCGACATGGCGCTGTCGCTGATGGCGAGCACCCGGCAGCCGGTCTGGCGCGCCGCCTGCGCCACCAGCAGCGCTTCGCTCGAATACGGCGCGAAGCTGACGACGACGACGGCCTCCCCGGCCTGCAGGGCGCGCAAATCCATTTCCAGCGTGCCGCCCTGGCCGCTCAGCAGTTGCACGCTGGGGCGCAGCAGCCGGTACAGGTAGTGCAGGGTGTAGGCGATCGGGTGGGCGGCGCGAAAGCCCGCCACGTGCACGCGGGGCGCCGCCTGCAGCAGGCTGGCGGCCGCGTCCAGGGCGGCGTGGTTGGCGCTTTCCGTGGCGGCCAGGTTGCGCTGCTGCACCGTGAACATTTCGGTGACCAGATTCCCTTCCTTGCCAGCCAGCGCGCCCGCCTTTGCCGCGTAGCCGCTTGGCCCCGCGCGCAGGCGCTCGACGAAGATGGCTTTGAGTTCCGGCCAGCCGGCAAAGCCCAGTTGCTGCGCCAGGCGCACAAGGGCGGCCGATTGCACCTGCGCGCGCGCGGCGATGCTGCGCATCGACGACACGGCCACTTCGTCCGGATGGTCGGCCAGGTAGCGGGCGCCGGCCTGGAATTGCGGGCTCAGTTCCGCATGGCGCGCCTTGATCAGGTCCATCAGTGCCGCATAGGAGTCGTGGGGTGTCGCTGCCTGCATCGCCGTGCCTCTTTTGATAGGGTGCGGCGATGGTACAGGATTCGTCAGCGCGCCGGTAGCGGCAGGGCGGCCGTGCGTGGACGCAGGCGGGCAAACAGGTGCGGCCCGGCCGGTTTGCGGCGCGGACCCGTCGTCAGCACGCGCAAGGCGGTGGGCAGCGGCACGTCGTGGCAGTGCAAAAACAGCGCGGCGGCGCCCGTGCCGGCCATTTCCTGCAAGGCCAGCGCATGTTCGACCAGCGCCGCCGTGCGCATGTCGAGCCGCACCGGGATGTCGGGTTGAAATAACTGTGCATCGACTTGCCGTGCATCGCGCATGCTGTCCCCGCCGGGTTCGCTGGTCAAGCTAGCAGAATAAAAGCGCTGCGGCGCCAGCACTTTGTGCGAAATCAATTCATGTGTCGGATAAATTCCACAAGGCAAAAGAAGGACGGTGAATTGGGCGCCACCCCTATGCCCCTCTGGCACGCTCTGTTGCCGGCTAATTTTGTGTGAGCCAAAATAATTCATTCCTACAATTCTTGGCTTGAGGCAAATAAAGATAGTCAGGTTTTATATATGCAATGTTAAAATTATTAAATATATATAAATATATATGTCTATATGGCAATTTCATTGCCCCGCCTATCGTAATCGAGAGGATTCTTTTGCGCACCAAACTCCTGCCCCTGACTCTGCTGCTGTTGATCCAGAACGCGTACGCCGTCGATCCCC
>NZ_LT607502.1:0-67902 GCF_900095235.1 Janthinobacterium sp. UMAB-60 | reverse complement strand
GTGGGCATCTGCAGTGTCCGCTTACTGTGCATCCGGTAAAATACGGCTTTCCCACCCGCCGTGAACGACGCATATGCCCAGGCCCCTCATCGCCACCATCCATCTCGATGCCATGCAACACAATCTGGCGCGCGCCCGAGCCGGTGCCCGCGGCGCCAAGGTGTGGGCCGTCGTCAAGGCGAATGCCTATGGTCACGGCCTGGAACGGGCCATGCGGGGCTTTGCCGACGCCGATGGCCTGGCGCTGGTCGAGGTCGATTACGCCGTGCGCTTGCGCGAACTGGGCTGGGCCAAGCCCATCTTGCTGCTGGAAGGCTTTTTCGACGCCAGCGATTTGCCGGTCATGGCGCAATATGGATTGAATGGCAGCGTGCATTGCGAAGAACAGATCGCCATGCTGGCAGCGGCGCGCTTGCCGCACGCCATCGATGTGCATCTGAAGATGAATACGGGCATGAATCGCCTGGGCTTTACGCCAGATGCCGTGGCGGGTGCGTATGCGCGCCTGCGCGCCATGCCGCACATTGGCACGATCACCCTGATGACGCATTTCGCCAATGCGGACGAGGTGGGTCCCACGCGCTTGCCTTTGGCCCAGCAGATGCTGCGTTTCGAAGCCGGGGTAGCCAGCATTACGGCCAGCACCGGGACAAGCTTGCCGCGCAGCCTGTGCAATTCGGCCGGCGTGCTGATGCACCATCTGGACAGCGACTGGGTGCGCCCCGGCATCATGCTGTACGGCGGCACGCCCAGCGGCGCTCCCGGCGGCACCTCGGCGCAGGACTTCGGCTTGCTGCCCACCATGACCTTGCGCAGCAGCATCATCGGTATCCAGGATATCGCCGCCGGCGACGTGGTGGGCTACGGCAGCCGCTACGAAGCGGCCGGCAATATCAAGGTGGGCGTGGTGGCCTGCGGCTATGCGGATGGCTATCCGCGCCACGCGCCCGAAGGCACGCCCGTGCTGGTCGACGGCGTGCGCACGGGGCTCATCGGCCGGGTCTCGATGGACATGCTGATGGTCGACCTGACGCACGTGCCGGGCGCAAAAGTGGGTAGTTCGGTCACCTTGTGGGGCCAGGGCATGCCGATCGACGAAGTGGCGCTGGCCGCCGGCACCATCGGCTACGAGCTGATGTGCGCACTGGCGCCGCGCGTACCGGTGAGCGAAGCGTAGGGTGACGCGCAAGCGCGGTTTGTATATACTGTATATATAACCAGCTGTTTCATTTTACCTGAGCAAAGTACACCATGGCAAAAGTCAAGACCATCTACACCTGCAGCGATTGCGGCGCCATCAGTAATAAATGGATGGGGCAATGCACCTCGTGCAACCAGTGGAACACCATGGTGGAAACCCTGCCCGAAACGGGCGGCAACAACCGCTATTCGAACCCGCAGCACATGTCGCTGGCGCAGACGGCGCCCGTGCTGTCGCTCGACGATATCGATGCCATCGACGTGCCCCGCTTCGGCACGGGCATCGAGGAATTCGACCGCGTGCTGGGTGGCGGCATGGTGGCCGGCGGCGTGGTGCTGATCGGCGGCGACCCCGGCATCGGCAAGTCGACCCTGCTGCTGCAGGCGCTGGCCAACATGTCGCACCACAAGCGCGTGCTGTATGTCAGCGGCGAAGAGTCCGGCGCACAGATCGCCCTGCGCGCCAAGCGCCTCGTCATCGACGCCAAGGAACTCAAATTGCAGGCCGAGATCCAGCTGGAAAAAATCCTCGGCACCCTGGCCGACCTGAAGCCGGAAGTGGTGGTGATCGATTCGATCCAGACCGTGTATTCGGACGCGCTCAGCTCGGCGCCCGGTTCCGTGGCGCAGGTGCGCGAGTGCGCGGCGCAACTGACGCGCGCGGCCAAGCAGACGGGCGTGACCATCATCCTGGTGGGCCACGTGACGAAGGAGGGCGCGCTGGCCGGTCCCCGCGTGCTCGAACACATCGTCGACACGGTGCTGTATTTCGAGGGCGACGCCCATTCCAGCTTCCGCCTGGTGCGCGCCATCAAGAACCGTTTCGGCGCCGTCAACGAACTGGGCGTGTTTGCCATGACGGAAAAGGGCTTGAAGGGGGTGTCGAACCCGTCCGCCCTGTTCCTGTCGCAGCACGACAACCAGGTGCCCGGTTCCTGCGTGATGGTGACGCAGGAAGGCACGCGCCCGCTGCTGGTGGAAATCCAGGCCCTGGTCGATACCAGCCATTTGCCGAATGCGCGCCGCCTGTCGGTGGGCCTGGAGCAGAACCGCCTGGCCATGTTGCTGGCCGTGGCGCACCGCCACGCGGGCATCGCCGCCTTCGACCAGGACGTGTTTATCAATGCCGTCGGCGGCGTCAAAATTACGGAACCGGCGGCCGACCTGGCCGTGTTGCTGGCGATTAACTCGTCGATGCGCAACAAACCCTTGCCGCGGGGACTCGTGGTGTTTGGCGAAGTGGGCCTGGCCGGCGAAATCCGCCCTGCGCCACGGGGCCAGGAACGCTTGCGCGAAGCGGCCAAGCTGGGCTTTACCCTGGCCGTGGTGCCCAAGTCCAACCTGCCCAAGCAAGTCATCGAGGGTCTCAAGGTCATCGGCGTCGAGCGTATCGACGAAGCGTTCAATAAGCTGCGCGACCTGGAGTAAGAGTTGGTATGGTGTAAATGCCAAGCTTGAGACAAGTCAAACAAAATTTCCGTTTGGAACTATAATATTCGTCCGATGGATTCGCGCAGCGAGTTCGCATCGACAATGCATAGTTTTAGAGAAGCGGAATACAGTGTCAGTTGAGCAAAGGCAGGGCGCACGCAAGATATTGCGTGCCAAGGCAATGTTGGTAATGGATGGCGCGGGACCCGTGGCGGCGCGCACCCTTGATGTGGGGCCGGGCGGCATGGCGGCCGTCATCGCGGAGCCGGTGCCGACAGGCAAGCAGGGCAAGGTGCTGTTCGAGTTGTTTTACGATGGCTCGGCACACATCATCGAGGCACGCGTGTCCGTCTCGCACTGCATTTTCAGCAGTGCAGGTTTCAAGGTGGGACTCACTTTCCCGCAGCTGGACATGGCTGTCAGCAGCGCCATTTCGAAATTCATGCGCTGAGGCACGCCCGGGGAGTGCTGCCGGTGAAATGCGCTAAAATGGTGCATATGGGTTTGCAGTCAGGAAAAACTTGTTCTGTTCGCTGTTTTGATATTCCGGTAATACTGCATAATTATCAACCAGAAGAGGGACCTTGCCGCGTCACGCGCGCTTGTTGTCCGTTTCGAGCGCAGCGCGCGGTCATGACCTGAACCGTGTGCCATGACCTTACACCCGACGGGAATGCCTACCATGTTTAATTCGACCATCAACAGCAGGGCTTACACCAACAACACGCCACAGACGACGCAGGGCAATATCTCGGCCGATGTGTATGCGAAGGTGGAGCGCCAGATGCAGTCGCAGAACACGGGCGTCGTCAAGCTCAACGCCAGCCTGGCGCGCGACCAGGCCAAATTCTCGGGCCTGGGCCAGTTGCAATCGGCGCTGGCGAAATTCCAGACCGTGGCCAAGAACATGGCCGGCAGCGGCCTGGCCACTTCGGCCACGTCGAGCACCAAGGACGTCGTCAGCGCCACCACCACCGACAAGGCTGTCAGCGGCAGCCACGAAATGAACATCAAGCAGCTGGCGCAGGGGCAGACACTGCAGAGTGGCGCGCAGAAATCGTCGAGCGCGGCCATCGGCACGGGGGCGCCGGCGCTGGTCAAAATCGAAGTGGGCAGCACGGACGGCAAGCAATTTACGCCCGGCAGCGGCAAGGTCATTTCGCTGACGATTGACAGCAGCAACAATAGCCTCGACGGCATCGCCGCCGCACTGAAGCAGCAGGGCATCGACGCCAGCGTGGTGAAGGGTCCCGATGGCTATTCGCTGGCCCTGAACGGCAAGAGCGGCGCCGACAGCAGCATGCGCATCAGCGTGGCCGGCGACGCGGCCGTCAGCAACCTGCTCAGCTATGCGCCCGGTGCCGGCAAGGGCCTGCAGCAGACGGCCGCCGCGCAGGATGCGCTGCTCACCGTCGACGGCAAGGACATCAAGAGCGCCACGAATACCCTGACGACTGCCGTCGAGGGCGCCACCATCGAATTGAAGAAAACAGGCACGACGGACCTCGTCATCGCCAAGGACAGCAGCCAGATCGCCAGCAACGTGGCCAGCTTCGTCACGGCCTACAATGAACTCAACAGCAAGCTGCAGAGCCTGCAGCAGGGCGATTTGAAGTCCGATACGGCCCTGGGCCAGGTGCGTTCGCAGATGGAGCAAGTGCTGCGCACGGCCAGCACGGGCGTGCCCGCTTCCATCCTGGGCAGCGCTGGCGTGACCTTGGGCAAGAGCGGCGAACTGGTACTCGACGATAAAAAACTCAAGGCCGCCATCGCCGCCGATCCGGACGCCGTCAGCAAGCTGTTTACGAATAACGGCAAGGGCGTGGCGGACCAGTTTTCCAGCAAGATCGGTGAACTGACGGGCGAAACGAGCATCATCCGCAAGGAAGTGCAATCGGTGGGCAAGGACATCACGACGCTGACCAACAAGAAAGCCGTGCTGGCCAAGGCATTGACGGCGCAGGCGCAGGCGCTGGTGAAGGCGTATTCGGCCCAGGAACAGATGGGCACGAACTCGGCCTTGCCGGGTTATACCGGTAAAAATTCGCTTTTCGACTTCATGGCTTAAGAGCGCTCGCCCTGCGCAAAGAAGGCCGATGGCGAACTGCCGAAGGTCTTCTTGAACATGGCGGAAAAGGCCGACTGGCTGGCGTAGCCCAGTTCTTCTGCCACCTGCGACAGCGGCACGCCGCGCGCGATCAGGGGCGCCGCGTGCGCCAGGCGCACCTGCTGGCGCCACTGGCCAAAACTCATGCCCAATTCCCGTTCGAACAGCCGCGCCAGGGTACGCTCCGAGGCGCCGACCTGCTGCGCCCAGTGTTCCAGCGTCTGGTTCAAGCCGGGCTTGTCGATCAGGCTGTCGCACAGGGTCTTCAGGCGCTTGTCGCTGGGCAAGGGTACACGGATGGGACGCGTGTCCGAGCGTTTCAGCTCGTCGAGTATGAGTTCGGCCAGCAGCGCCTCGCGCGCCGGTTCCTGGCCCGGGTCCAGCTGCTCCAGCGCCATGATCAGCTGGCGCAGCAGGTTCGACACTTCCAGCACCTTGCAGTCGCTGCCCGCGAACGGCGCGCGCGCGGCATGGATGCACAGGGGGCGCAAGCGGGTTTTTTCCAGTATCGTGACGGCATGCTCCACGTTCGGCGCGATCCAGATGGCGCGCATGGGCGGCAGCACCCAGCTGCTGTTGTTGGCGGTAATGCGCAGCACGCCTTCGAGCGCCATGGTGACCTGGCCCCAGGGGTGGCTGTGCGGTAATAAAAATTCATCGGGTTGCAGGTCGCGCGCGACCATGGTCACGGGGATGGTCGCACTGGGCGCCTCCCTTGGCGGACACATGCGGGTATGGTGGAGGATAGGTACACCCATCAGCTTGGCCTTAATTCGATAAATTATGTCGTTCTGTCGGAAAACAGACGATGGTATTTTGCATACACTTGAGCTTCACCAGTATAAGACAGGGTATGACATGATAACAACTAACTCGGCAACAGACTTGCCGCCGCAGTCACCGCCAACCTTGCGCAGCGACGCGCGCGTCATCGCCCTGGTGGGCCTGGCGCATGGCATTTCGCACTTCTACCACCTGATCCTCGCGGCCCTGTTCGTCTGGCTGAAACCCGCCTTCGGCCTGTCGTATGCGGAACTGGGCTTGCTGATGACGGTGTTTTTCATCATCTCGGGCGTGGGGCAGGCGCTGGCCGGCTTTGTCGTCGACCGCTTCGGCGCCCGCGCCGTGCTGTTTTCCGGAATTTTCCTGCTGGGCGTGTCGGCGCTGGCCCTGTCCACCGCGCACAGCTATGCGGCGCTGATGCTGGGCGCCATGCTGGCCGGCATGGGCAACAGCGTGTTCCATCCGGCCGACTACACGATCCTCAACCAGCGCGTCTCGGCGGCCCGCGTGGCCTACGGCTTTTCTGTGCATGGCATCAGCGGCAACATCGGCTGGGCCCTGGCACCGCTGTTCATGACCTATGTTGCCACCCAGTATGACTGGAGAATCGCGCTGCAGTGCGCGGCCGTGCTGCCGTTCGGCGTGCTGCTGATCCTGTTCCTGAACCGCCACGCCATCCGTCCCGAGCCGTTGAAAAAGGCCGCGCCGGGTCAGGCGGGCGGCGGCGAAGGCACGCTGGACTTTTTGCGTTTGCCGGCCGTGTGGATGTGTTTTGCCTTCTTCTTCATTACCGCCATCGCCCTGGGCGGCATCCAGAGCTTTGCCAGCGTGGCCCTGGTCAAGCTGTACGGCATGAGCCTGGCGCTGGCCACCAGCGCCTACACGGCCTACATGCTGGCCTCGGCCGTGGGCATGCTGGCCGGCGGCGTGGTGGGCGCGCGCAGCAAGCAGCCGGACCGCAACGTGGCGATCGCCTTTTCCGCCGCCGCGCTGCTGGCCGTGCTGCTGGCCATGGCCGTCGTGCCGGCCTGGGGCGCGGTGGTGCTGATGGGCGCCATCGGCCTGACGTCGGGCGTGGCGGGACCGTCGCGCGACCTGATGATACGCGCGGCGGCACCGAAGAATGCCACGGGGCGCGTGTATGGCGTCGTGTATTCGGGCCTCGACAGCGGCCTGGCCGTCGGGCCCCTGTTCTTTGGCGCGCTGATGGATGGCGACCATCCGGCCTTGCTGTTCGTCTTCATCGGCGTATTCCAGGCGCTGGCGATTGCCACGGCCGTGGGCGTGGGCGGCAAAACACGCGCTGCGGCGCTGCAAAAGGCATAGAATCGTTGCCATCTGCCATTCAAGGAGTTCCCATGAGCTTTGCCACCACCGATCTGTGCGACGACCATGCAGCCATGCTGGACGATGGCACCCTGGCCGTGCTGCCGCCCGTGTACCGCGCTTTCGGCCAGCGCGTGCGCTTCCGCGGCCCGGCCACCACCTTGCAAGTGTTCGAAGACAATGCCCTTGTGCGCAGCACCCTGGAAACGCCGGGCCAGGGCCATGTGCTGGTGATCGATGGCGGCGGCAGCCTGCGCCGCGCGCTGGTGGGCGGCCAGCTGGGCGTGCTGGCCGAAAGCAACGGCTGGGCCGGCATCGTCGTCGATGGATGCATCCGTGACAGCGAGGAAATCAATGTCTGCCAGATCGGCGTGCGTGCACTGGCCACGCATCCGCGCAAGAGCAATAAAGCGGGTACGGGCCGGCGCGACGTGCGCGTGCAGATCAGCGGCGTGGCCGTGCATCCGGGCGACTGGATCTACGCCGACGCGGACGGCATCCTGGTGGCGCGACAGGAACTCGATTGACGCTCCACCTCAGAGGGGGGGTATCTGGAGGTGTTGCATATTGTCCACGTTAAATATATTTTTGCAAAGTTCTTTGATTTTCATCATGGCTGAGATATGATTTCACTTAAGGTAACTTTAATATCAACAAAGCAAGGAAGCCAGCTCATGAAAATCGCCACCATCGCAGCAGTTGTCGCCCTGTTTGCTGCAGGCTCCGCCAGCGCCAGCCCCGTCAACCTGATCACGAATGGCAATTTTGAAACGGTCGCTTCCGGCTACACCATCGACAGCGGTTTTAAAGTCGTCAACAGCGGTTCGTCGGCCATTACGGGCTGGACCGTTGGCGCCAGTTCCGTCGACCTGATCCGCAATGCCTACAATGCCATCAATGGCTACAGCATCGATATGCTGGGCACGCCTGGTCCGGGTTTCCTCTCGCAAAGTTTCAATGTCGTTGCCGGCCAGACGTATAAGCTGAGCTTTGACATGGCGCGCAATTCCGGCGGCCCCGCAGGTCAGGGCGTGGCGGTCAGTTTCGGTGGCGTGGCAGGCGATTTCTACTCGACGGCTGCCGCCTCGAACACCTTGTACAGCAATACCCTGAGTTTCACGGCTGCCACCACCGGCCTGGCGACCCTGTCGTTTGCCAGCGCCGCCAAGGCCGGCACGCCGCTCGACAACTACTCGGGCGCCGTGATCGACAACGTGTCCGTGATGACCGCCGTGCCGGAACCGGAAACCTACGCCATGCTGCTCGCTGGCCTGGGCCTGATGGGTTTTCTGCGCCGCCGCAAGGCCGCCAAGTAAGCCTGGTTTTGTCCGAGATCAAACCGCCTGCTGCCATGCACAGGCGGTTTTTTTACGCCAGGTTTAGTTGAGCGGCATCGGCCTCTCCCCGTAACGGGCACGCCGCCGCCTCCGGCTCCAGCCGCCGCGCCAATTCGCTGCGCAACTGCGTCAATCCCGCGATGCGCGCATCGACGTCGTCCAGCTTGCGCGCCAGCGCCGCACGCAGCAATTGCGCCGTGGCGGCGTGCCGTTGCCCCTCTTCGAACCGTTTCATCTGTTCATCAGCAGCTTGCTGGGCGGCGTGGTACTGGTCTGGTCGGTACTGCGCATCATCGACCCGCAGCCGCGCTTCGGCCGCTATGACGCGGCGGCGCGCTACCTGTTTCCCTGTGGATGGCGTGGGCGCTGCTGGTCACGGGCCAGCCCCTGCTGTGGCTGTTCCTCGTGCCGGAACTGGCCTGGGGCCTGGCGCAAAGCTTGCCATTGCGCCCCGGCGAAGGCACGCGGGCAGGGCCGCCGCACGAATCGCTGTTGAGATGAATATAACGAAATGCAATAATGGCCGTGCTTTACAGCAATAAACGACTATTAAAGGAATGACTATGCAGCAGGATGCCGCAGGAAAAAACATGGCGTTGCTCGATCCGGTGGTGGCGCCGCGCATCGCGGTGACGCGCCTGATGACGGGCCTGCTGCAAGGCTTGCTGCTGTACTGGCTGTACAGCACGGCGCAAGACAAGGTGTGGCCCGCCACGGAAGCCTACCTGCTGGGGCCGCTGATGCTGATCAGCTTGCTGCTGCCGATCCTGCTGGTGTCCAGCCTGGGCCATATGTCGGTGAAGCGCATCGCCCTGTGGATGGCCGGTGCGGCCGCCGTGCTGGCCGTGCTGGCCTGGCATGACGTGGCGCGCGGCGCGGAACACGTGATCTGGGGTAACTACAAGCCCGGTGCGCCGCTGCGGGTGATTTCCGCCCAGCTGTTCGGTTTTTGCGTGGTGGGCTTGTATATCGCCCATGCGCTGGTGCTGGCCAGCGCCCAGGATGGCCGGCGCATCGCCCGCTACCCCACGTATTTTGAAATCGCCTGGAAGCTGGGCATCCAGTTGCTGTTCTCGCTGCTGTTCGTGCTGGGCCTGTGGCTGGTGCTGTGGCTGGGCGGGCAACTGTTCCTGCTGATCAAGCTCAGTTTCCTGAAAAAGCTGCTGGGCCAGGCCTGGTTCGTGATTCCCGTCATCTGTTTCGCGTTTTCATTCGCCATCCATATCACGGATGTGCGCCCGTCCATCGTGCGCGGCATCCGCACCCTGCTGCTGGTGCTGCTGTCGTGGTTGATGCCGATTGCCGCCGTGCTCGTTTCCGGCTTCCTGCTGACCCTGCCATTCATCGGCTTCGAGCGCCTGTGGGCCACGCGCCATGCGGCGTCCGTGCTGCTGGGCATGGCCGGCGTGCTGGTGGTGCTGATCAATGCCGCCTTCCAGAATGGCGAAGTGGGCCATGGCGTGGCGCGCGGCATCCGCCTGGGCACGCGCCTCGCTTGCCTGTTGCTGCCGTGGGTGGTGGGCATCGCCATCTATGCGCTGACCCTGCGCGTGATGTCGCATGGCTGGACGGCCGACCGCCTGATCGCTGCCGCCTGCCTGCTGGTCGCCACCTGCTACGCCGCCGGCTATGCCTGGGCGGCCAGCAAGTATGGCGACTGGCTGCACCTGATCGCCAACGTCAACGTGGCCACCGCCTTTGTCACCCTGCTGGTGCTGTTCGCCCTGTTCTCGCCGCTGGCGGACCCGGCGCGCATTTCCGTGGCCAGCCAGATGGCGCGCCTGGACAGCGGTAAAGTAAACGTGGACAAGTTCGATTTCGAATACCTGCGCTTCCAGGGCGCCCGCTATGGCCAGGCGGCCCTGCAGGAATTGAGCAAACGCACGACGGGGCCGGATGCGGCCATCGTGCGGGCCCGCGCCGAGGCCATGCTCAAGCGCCAGAACCGCCTTGACGAGACGGGCGCGCTGAGCGACGTGTCGATCAACCTGACCCTGCGCCCGGCCACGGCGAAGCTGCCGGACAGTTTCCTGCGCCAGGACTGGACGCAAGTGAGCCCGGCCTGGCGCCTGCCCGCCTGTTTGAAGCGCGCAGGGCCGCAGTGCGATGCCTACCTGCTCGATTTCGATGGCGATGGTAAAGAGGACGTGCTGCTGATCAGCAATGACCCGCGCGCCTCGTCGGTCTTGCTGGCGGAAAAGGAAGACGGCAGCTGGACCGCGCGCGGGCAAATCCCCGTGGATGCCCTGCGCTGCAAACCCCTGCGCGAGAAGTTGCAGGCAGGCGAGTTCCAATTGGTGCCGCCGAAGGTGCGCGAACTGGAAGTCGATGGCCAGCGCGTGCCGATGACTTTATATACGCCAGAAGACGAGGTCAGCTGCCCGGACGAGACGGCGCCGGGCCAGTAAATGGCAGAGAGAAGACTTGGCGCGGCGAACAAAAGCTCTTGCTTGTTATGAAGGCAACAACTTCGTACACGGAGCCATTCTGACCGTCCGCTATCGGCTGCCAGAAGCGGACATTCATTTACACGAGGATTTATGATTTATCTTGCAATTAGCGCCAATGGATTTCGTGAAATTTGCAAAGTTGCAAGC
This sequence comes from Janthinobacterium sp. UMAB-60, assembly GCF_900095235.1. NCBI lineage: Bacteria > Pseudomonadati > Pseudomonadota > Betaproteobacteria > Burkholderiales > Oxalobacteraceae > Janthinobacterium > Janthinobacterium sp. UMAB-60. The sequence continues at coordinate 57,121 of NZ_LT607502.1, read as the reverse complement.
GACATTGGGGCAGTCGTATGGTGTGGTTGTGACGCGGTGACGGATGCTGATTTCACTGAGCAGAGAGATATTGATATATCTCGCTTCACGTATCCACTTGAAGGTGTAACCGAGGCAGTACTTCAGCGCGCGATTGACACCATAAGAGAGCATCATCCTGGAAAGTCGATTTGGGTAGAGTCGAGTAGTTAGGTTCACATCAGCCGCTACCGGCCAGAAGCCGCCGCTCTTGAAAGTTTTTTTCATTTGACACTTTGATTGATAGCGGTAGAGACCCGACAAAATGCAAAATTCAGAACGAGATGGATATTGGGTAATCCAATGGTCGGAAGATTGGGACCCCTCCCTGGCGGACATCCTTCAAAGGGTGCCCGAGCTAGTCTGCGGAAAACGAATAGCGATTACCTCGTGCGACAGTGGCCCATATGTACCAACCTCGGACGAACTAATCGCAGGTTGGTTTTTCGATGGAGTCACGGCGATTAGCACAGAAATTACACAGCCTGGAGAGTTGCCCATGCCAGGCTTCGATGAATGGTACATCTTCGATTTAGTCCCCCGGAACTTCCCGACGCGCAATTATGTGAATCGTTTTGGTTTTTCGGTCTTGGATGAGTCCGATGCAACCACGTCTTTCTGGGAGCAAATCACGAAAACACAGCCATTGCATGCCCTTGGCGCCGGCACGCCCAATATGTTTTTCTTGACGCGTGACCGCGAGACTTTTGAGCGCGTACTCCAGGCGGAACCCACTGATGTTTTACGTTGAGCATACATAGTGAATTGAAAACGCTTCGTCTGCTTTGGGGCGGAACCCGGCAGCGACGGCAAGCAGCCAGAAGCTTTCATGACAGACTTTATGCCGTCAGTTCGTTGCCGAGCCAAGCTGCTTGTCGGCAGCTTTCATTGCGTGTTCAACAAAGCGGATCCTGAACGACAGCAGCAAGGCAGCGGCGGCGAATCCTGCGGCGAGCCAGAGGTTGGCGCAGAGGCCCAGCCTGTCGACGGCCTGTCCACCGGTCCATGCCCCGAGCGCAATGGCAACGTTGAATACGCCCACATACAGCGCGGCGACGATCTCCACGGCCCGGGGCGCCGCCTTCATCATCAAGGTCATCAGGCCGACCGATACACCGCCGTAGGCCAGTCCCCAAACCAGCAACACCACGCCGCCGCCGATGCGGGAGTCGCCGACCGCCAGGAACAGCAGCGGCGTGAGCAGCAGGCCACCCGAGATGGCGATGATGGTTGGCGCCGTGCGCCGTGCCGCGACGACACCGGCCAGGAAGTTGCCAATGATGCCCGCGAAGCCATAGCAAAACAGCAGTGCGCCCAGCCATTGCGCATCAAACCCCGACACTGACAGCAACAACGGACGCACAAAGATGAAGGCCGCGAAATGGCTCGTCACCAGCAACAGGGTCAGAAGCAGCCCCGCTTGCAATTGCCGGTTGCGCAACTGCTTGCCGAATTGGTGCAAGGTCGCCGAACCGGCAGCGGGCAGGGCAGGAATGACAGCCAGATGCAGCGCCAGTACCAGGCCGCTGAACAGCGCCATGGCGCCAAAGGCCCAGCGCCACCCTGCAAAGTCGCCGATTTGTGCGCCAAGCGGCACGCCCAGCACGGAAGCGATCGCTACTCCGCCGAAGATAATCGACGTTGCCAGGCCGATTGAGGGAGCCGGAACAAGGCGGGACGCCAGGCCACCGGCAATGGCCCAGATGCCGCCCATGCAAAAACCGACAAGAACACGTGCAGCCAGCATCCACGCCATGTTTTGTGCCAATGCCGAGGCAATGTTCGCGATCACTAACAGACTCAGCAAACCACAGAGAATTTTGCGCCGGTCCAGGCTTCCCGATGCGATCACCAGCAGCGGAGCGAACAAGGCCGCCAGTAATGCTGGCAGCGAGATCATCAGGCCGGCGGTTCCGGTGGAGCTGTCCAGGGTGTCGCCAATCGGCGTCAACAGGCCGACCGGCAGCATTTCCGTCGTCACGACCGAGAAGGTGGCCATGCCTATGGCGGTGACCGCCAGCCACGGGTGACGGACAGCGGTTTCTGTTGCAGCGTTGGGAGATGTACTCATGGTTCATATCCTTCATGATCAATCGATAAATGGCGTGTGCCGGCATCCGGCGGCGTCGGGTCGCTGTGATGCAATCGCATGCCCTGCTTGCAATGGAGATGCGTCGCAGTGATAATACATACAGCACGTATGAATAAATTATATATTCATACGCACTGTATGTAAACAATCATGCGCTACGTATGTAAGGAGAAAGTAATGGTTCGCCGCACCCGTGCCGAAATGGAAGAAACCCGTGCATCGTTGCTGGCCACGGCCCGCAAAGTGTTCAGCGAGCGCGGTTATGCCGACACATCAATGGATGACCTCACCGCGCAGGCGGGGCTGACGCGTGGTGCGCTGTATCACCACTTTGGCGACAAGAAGGGCTTGCTGCTCGCGGTGGTAGAACAGATCGACGCGGAAATGGATGAGCGCCTGCAAACCATCTCCGAACGTGCCGACGATCTGTGGGACGGTTTTCGCAGTCGCTGCCGTGCCTATCTGGAGATGGCCCTGGAGCCGGAAATTCAGCGCATCGTTTTACGCGATGCCAGGGCGGTCCTCGGTGGTGCCTCACCGGACTCGCAGCGCCATTGCGTCGCGTCGATGCAGGGCATTATCCAGGAGCTGATTCATCAAGGCATCGTGGCAGACGCCAGCCCAAGGGCACTGGCTTCGCTGATTTACGGCAGTCTGGCAGAAGCGGCGTTCTGGATCGCCGACGGTGACGAAGGCACGGCGCGATTGATCGAGGGAGTTTCTGCCTTGGAATTGCTGTTACGCGGGTTGTTGGTCAAAAGGTCATCGCGCCAATGACAGCAAGCCGCCAGAAGCGCACTGGCGTATCCGCTGCCGTCGCCGGAAGCCTGACGCGCCGGGCAAGAGAAACAGGCCGTATCAGTTTTTCGTGCGCACCTGGCGCACGTGGTTTTCCAGTTCGCTGAACGAGGGGCGTTCCGTGGCGGAAATGACCTTGCGGCCGAATTCCACGGCCAGCGCCGGCGCATAGCCGTTCAGGCTGGCCAGCAAGGTCACTTTTACGCACTGGTACATCTTCGCCGTTTCATGGTGCTTGCGGCGCAGCAGGCTGGCCAGCGGCGCGATGAAGCCGTAGGCCAGCAAGATACCGATGAAGGTGCCCACCAGCGCCTGCGCGATCAGCACGCCCAGCTCGGCCGGCGGCAAGCCGACGGACGCCATGGTATGCACCACGCCCATCACGGCGGCCACGATGCCGAAGGCGGGCATGGCGTCGGCCAGCTGCGAAATCGTCTGGATCGGCATTTCCGCATCTTCGTGGTGCGTCTCGATCTCGTTATCCATCAGGTTTTCGATCTGGTAAGCGTCCATATTGCCCGACACCATCAGGCGTAAATAATCGGTGATGAATTCCAGGATGTGCTCGTCACCGAGCGTGTACGGGTATTTCACGAAGATGGCGCTGCGGTACGGGTCGTCGATATCGTCCTCGACCGACATCAAGCCTTCCTTGCGGATCTTGCTGAGGATTTCATACATCAGCCCCATCAGTTCCATATAGCGCGCCTTCGTGTACTGCGAACCGTGGAACAGGGTGGGCAGGGCGGCGAACGTGGCGCGGATGGCCTTGGCGTCATTGCCGACAAAGAAGGTGCCCAGCGCGGCGCCGCCGATCATCAGCAGTTCCAGCGGCTGGAACAGGGCCGCCAGGTGGCCGCCCTGCATGGCGAAGCCGCCGAAGACGGAAAACAGCACGACGAGAAATCCGAGTATGACTAGCAAAACTTACTCCTTCATAATATTGCCATATCGCAATATTGTAGTTTAACCTGATTCGGCCGCCGTGGCCGCTTCCGACTGCAATTGCTGGATGAGAAAATTGATAAAAGCGCGCACTTTGGCGGGTAGCTGGTGGCGGCTCGGGTAGTAGGCGTACAGGTCGGCCGGCGCCAGCGTATAGTCGGCCAGCACCACGCGCAGGCGGCCGCTGTCGAGGTAGCGCGCCAGGTCCCATTCCGAACGCAACAGGATGCCGTGCCCGTCCAGCGCCCAGCCCAGCACCACGTCGCCATCGTTGCTGGCCACCGTGCCGCGCACCTTCACCGTGTGGCTGGCGCGGCCACGGCTCAAACGCCAGATGCCGTAGGCGTCGTCGTTCTGCCGGTGCACGATGCAGCGGTGCTGCGCCAGGTCGTCGGGTGTGTGCGGCGTGCCGTGCGCCTGCAGGTAGGCGGGCGAGGCGCACAGGAAGCGCCGGTTCGACATGATGCGCCGCGCCGACAGGCGCGTGTCGGGCAAATCGCCGAAGCGGATGCCCAGGTCGTACGCCTGCTCGACCAGGTTGATGGGGCTGTCCGTCAGCTGCAGCTGCACTTCCAACTGCGGGTGGCGCAGCGCGAATTGCGACAGCAGGGGCGCGATCACCGTGCGCCCGAAACCCAAGGTGGCATTCACGCGCAGCAGTCCGCGTGGCTCCGCGCCGCCGCTGGCCAGCGACTCCTCCATGGCGCGGATATCGTCGAGGATCTGCCGCGCCTGTCGCAGATAGCTTTCGCCGTCGCCCGTCAGGCTGATGCGCCGCGTGCTGCGGTTGAGCAAACGCACGCCCAGGCGCTGCTCCATCAGCACCAATCGCTTGCTGACGGCGGGCGGCGTGATGCCCAGCTCGCGCGCCGTGGCCGACAGGCTGCCCAGCTTGGCCAGCAGCACAAAGAAGGCCATTTCCGTTGTGGCGTCCGTTTTCATGGTTCATCTTTCACTTCAAGTGAATAATGCTTTAAATTATTATCGATTATATGGCTTTGTATCGCGGGTAAGCTGGCGTCATTGTTTTCACCCACAGGAGAGCCGCATGAAAATCGTCGAGATCCGCGAAAAGACCATCCCCATCTCTTCCCCCATCCGCAACGCCTACATCGATTTCACGAAGATGACCTTGAGCCTGGTGGCCGTCGTCACGGACGTGATGCGCGACGGCAAGCCCGTCGTCGGCTACGGCTTCAATTCGAACGGCCGCTACGGCCAGGGCATGCTGATGCGCGAGCGCTTCATCCCCCGCATCCTCGACGCAGATCCCGCTTCGCTCGTCACGGACGACGGCGCCAATCTCGATCCGCACAAGGTGTGGGATTGCATGTACGCCAATGAAAAGCCGGGCGGCCACGGCGAACGCTCGGTGGCCATCGGCACCATCGACATGGCCATCTGGGATGCCGTGGCGAAGATCGAGAACAAACCGCTGTTCCAGCTGCTGGCCGAGCGCCACGGCACGGGCGTGCCCGACAAAAAAGTCTTCGTGTATGCGGCGGGCGGCTATTACTACCCGGGCCAGAGCCTGTCCGCCCTGCAGGACGAGATGCGCAGCTATGTCGACCGCGGCTACACGGTGGTCAAGAAAAAGATCGGCGGCGCCTCGCTCGATGAAGACTTGTGCCGCATCGACGCCATCATGGAGGTGCTGCAGGATGGGCAGAAGCTGTGCGTGGACGCCAACGGCCGCTTCGATCTCGATACCTCGATCGCCTACGCCAAGGCGCTGCGCCAGTACGATCTGTTCTGGTATGAAGAGGCGGGCGATCCGCTCGACTTCGAGCTGCAAGCGACCTTGCGCAGCTATTACGACAAGCCCATGGCGACGGGCGAGAACCTGTTTTCCATGCAGGATGCGCGCAACCTGATCCGCTACGGCGGCATGCGCGCCGACCGCGACTGGCTGCAGTTCGACTGCGCCCTCAGCTACGGCCTGGTGGAATACCTGCGCACCTTGGACATGCTGCACCAGCACGGCTGGTCGCGCAGCCGCTGCGTCCCGCACGGCGGTCATCAGATGTCCTTGAATATCGCGGCGGGCCTGGGCCTGGGCGGCAATGAATCGTATCCTGATTTATTCCAGCCGTTCGGCGGTTTCCCCGATGGCGTGCGCGTGGAAAACGGCCACATCACGATGCCGGACCTGGTCGGCATCGGCTTCGAGGGCAAGGCGAACCTGTATGCGGAAATGCGTGCGCTGAGCGGGCAATGACTTTACTCGCTGCGCTGCCAGAAGCGCAGCCGGTTGCCGAACGGGTCCGCCACTTCCAGAATGCGGCCCCAGTCCTCGTCGCGGATGCCGGGTCGCGCATACGGGTAATCCTTGGCCTGCAGCTCCGCGTGCAGGGCGGCGATGTCATCGACGGGGATCAGCAGCGCCGACCCCGGCGTGGCGTCGCCGTGGTGCTCGGACAGGTGCAGCACGAGTTCGCCCCGCGTCACCTGCAGGTACAGCGGCGCCGTGGACTCGAAGCGATGTTCCCAGTCCAGGGTAAAGCCGAGGAAACCGAGGTAAAACTCGCGCGCCTTGGCTTCGGAAAAGCTGCGCAGGATGGGAATGGGAGCATGCATGGCGGCGCTTTCAACATGGTGGCGATGCCGCCATTCTAGCCTCAGGCCGGCGCCTGGCGTTTGATCTGCGCGGCGGAACTGATCTTCTCCCAGCGGAACAGCCACATGATGGCAAGCTTGGTCGTGGCGCTGACGCTGGCTAGCAGCAGCAATGGCCAGCCTGTTTTCAGCCCCATGACACAGGCAAAGAAGATGGTGCTGACATCCATCGCCAGGATGAACTGGCTCATCTTCAGCGACACGGCGCCCGTCTTGCCCGAGCGCCAGATCAAGCGGATCTGGTGCGCATAGCCCTGCGCCAGCAGCACGGTGACGGTGACGATCAGGCTTTGCGAGATCACGCGCTTTTCATCGGTGAAGGTGGGGCCGAAGGCCAGCCCCGCCACACCCGCGCACAGCAGCAGAGCGCAGGCCAGCAGCGCATTGCGCGATGCCAGGCTGCGGCGGTCGCGGTCGATTTCATACAGGATGGCCAGCGCGATCAAGGACGCGAGCAAGCGGGGCCAGACGATGTAATGGTTGAACGGCGTGATCGAATAGCCGTACACAAAGAACGCGCAATACGCGAGGAAGCTGACGGTGAACTGGTTGAGCGACAGGATGTCCGTCGTCCGGCCGGCGCCGATGCCAGCATCGCGCTTGCGCCGCCAGATCTTTTGCAGCTGCGACCACAGGCCGTACAAGCTGACGACGATGAAAAGGGAGTTGAGGCTGCCGGCGAGGGCGTAGAGGGAAAGGGGCTGCAAGCTATCTCCTGGAATGGCCAAAGCATCGCTGCCGAGACAGTCCGCCTTGTCTATATATTTTATTTTCGCAACATGCTCTCATGAAATAAATTGGCAGGCAAGCAATGATTTTGCGGCCGGGTCGGTTGCAGCACTACTTGCCCGGACGCACCTCATCCTGCGCTTGCCCTTATAATCGGGGCATGACTTTCTTATCACTGCGTGCCCGCTCCGTGCTGGCCACCCTCGGCAAAATGGCCGTTTCCCTGATTCTTCTGTTGACCGCACTGTGGGGCGCGCTGGCGCTGTGGTACCAGCTGTCCGGCGGCACGGCGGCGCAAGCCATCGGCGCGCTGCTGTGGGGCGCGCTGGGCGTGGCCAGCGTGGTGCTGTGGTGGACGCGCGGCGATGTGCGCATGTTGCTGCCGTATGCGGCCGGTTTTGTCCTGCTGCTCCTGTGGTGGAGCCTGATCACGCCGAAGCAGCAGCGCGTGTGGGCCGACGACGTGGCGCGCAATGTCACGGGCAAGGTGGCGGGCAATCTCGTCACGCTGGACAATGTGCGCAATTTCGACTGGCGCAGCGATGACGATTACACGGTCAAGTGGGAGCGGCGCAGCTACGACCTCGACGAGCTGCGCACGGTGGACACGGCCTTGTCGTACTGGACGGGGCCGTACATCGCGCACACCCTGATCTCGTTCGGCTTTGCCGACGGGCGCTTTTTGACGTTTTCCATCGAGATCCGCAAGGAAAAGGGCGAAAGCTTTTCCGCCATCGGCGGCTTTTTCAAGCATTTCGAAATGAGCCTGATCGCCGCCGACGAGCGCGACATCCTGCGCGTGCGCACGAATGCGCGGGGCGAGGACATGTATCTGTACCGCGTGATGATGCCGAAAGCGGCCATGCGCTCGTTGTTCCTCGCCTATCTGGACGAGGCGCAGACGCTGAAAAACCAGCCGCGGTTCTACAACACCGTGACGGCCAACTGCACCACCATCGTCTTCGAGATGGTGCGCCGCATCGTGCCGGGCCTGCCGCTCGACTACCGGCTGATGGCCTCGGGCTACCTGGACCGTTATCTGTTCGACGTCAAGGGCCTGGTGCCCGGCCAGAGCTTCCAGCAGCTGCGCGAGGGCGGCCATGTCACGGCGCGCGCGCGGGCGGCCAACGACGACGCGGACTTTTCGCACGCGATCCGGCGCGGCATGCCGGGCTACGATGAAGCGGGCTTTCCGGCGCTGCAAATGCCACGCCAGTAGCAGTCTGCCTTATACTGTCGCAATTCCGACCGGCCGCCTTTCGCGGCCGGTCTCACTTGACGAATAAAGAAGGCCCGCTATGCCATTTTCCTCACTGGGTCTGATTCCCGCCCTGGTCCGCGCCGTCGACAAGGCCGGCTATGCCGCGCCGACGGCCATCCAGGCGGCCGCCATTCCCGCCATCCTGCGCGGCAGCGACGTGCTGGGCGCGGCGCAGACGGGTTCCGGCAAGACAGCCGCCTACGCGCTGCCGCTGCTGCAGGCGCTGATGGCACCCGCTTCCGGCCCGCGCCAGGTGCGCGCGCTGATCCTCGTGCCCACGCGCGAGCTGGCCGCGCAGGTGGGGCAGACGGTGCACGCGCTGGCCAAGCCGTTGCCGATCAAACTGAAGATTTCCGTGCTGTTCGGCGGCGTCTCGATCAATCCGCAGATGATGGACTTGCGCGGCGGCGCCGATATCGTCGTCGCCACGCCGGGCCGCTTGCTGGACCTGGTGCGGCAAAATGCCGTGAAACTGGGCGGCGTGTCGCTGTGCGTGCTCGACGAAGCGGACCGTTTGCTCGACATGGGTTTTAGCGAAGAAATCAACGCGATTCTGGCGCTGCTGCCGAAGCAGCGGCAAAACCTGTTTTTCTCTGCCACCTTCCCCGACAGCGTGCAGGCGCTGGCCGACAGCCTGCTCCAGGAACCCGTGCGCATCGAAGTGGCGTCCGAACCGCAGGACAAGCCCGACATCGTGCAGCGCGCCATCACGGTCGACGTGCCGCGCCGCACGCAGCTGCTGCGCTACCTGATCCTGCAGCAGCAGTGGGACCGGGTGCTGGTGTTCGTCGCCACCAAGTATGCGGCCGAACATGTGGCCGACAAGCTGCAGCGCGCGGGTCTGCACGTGGGCGCCTTCCACGGTGAGTTCAGCCAGGGCACGCGCAGCCAGCTGCTGGCCGACTTCAAGGCGGGGCGCCTGCAGGTGCTGGTCGCCACCGACGTGGCCGCGCGCGGCATCGACATCGCCGGCCTGCCGGCCGTCGTCAACTATGACTTGCCCCGCTCGGCCGTCGACTACACGCACCGCATCGGGCGCACGGGCCGCGCCGGCGAAAGCGGCACGGCCATCAGTTTCGTCACGGCCGATACGGAAGCGCATTTCCGCCTGATCGAAAACCGCAACGACTTGCGCATCGTGCGCGAAGTGGTGGCCGGTTTCGAGCCGACGGAACTGCCCGCGCCGGTGAACCCCGGCACGGATACGCTGAACGGCGGCGTGAAGGGCGCGCGCAAGAGCAAAAAGGACAAATTGCGCGAAGCTGCTGCCAAGGCGGCCGGGGACAAATAAATCCGCCTTATGTGCGCTGGCCGCTTGAACGGCCAGGTTTCCCGGACTAAGATTGTGTTTCTATAAAGCAAGGGGATGGGGATGCACATGACATTCATCACGCGCGCGGGCGCTTTGGCTGGCGCGCTGGCGCTGGCCGGTTGCGCCGGCATGGGCGGGAACAATGGCACGAGCGGCATGCCGATGCCGGGCAAGACGCCGGCCGATGCCGCCGTGGCCGCCACCTGGTACAACCCGCCCAGCGAATTTCCCGGCATTTGCCTGACCCAGTTCAAGGATGGCAGCCTGCGTTTCGACGGCGGCTTCGCCTTCTTCAACCCGGGCCGCTGGGCGTATGATGCGGCCACGTCCGAACTGCGTTTGCAACTGGCGCCGACGCCATCGTTGGCCCTGTCGCACGCGCAAACGGTGCTGCACAAGAATCTGCTGAGAGTCGAGGCGGCCACGAATACGCTGGTATACGCTGTGAAGGCCGATACGCAAGCCATCGGCCTGGGCGGCTTTGTGTTTTACCGCGACACGCCTTGCCCGGCGCGGCGCGGATAAGTGCCGGATAAGTGTTATAACGGAATATTTAGTCGTATAATTTCAGCGCAAGCTGATTGCCGCGCAAGATGATGCCGCGCGGCAGATTCCCGCTCCAGGCAAGCGTCCATATCGCCGTGGCGATGAGAGGATGGTCCGATGGATTTGCACGACGAGCATGGTATGCCGGGTACTGCTGTGCTGGCGGCGGACGCCGTACAGCAGCCTGCGGCGCAGCGGCGTACCTTGCTGCTGGTCGATGACGAGCCGAATATCCTCGCCTCCCTCAAGCGCCTGCTGCGGCGCGATGGCTACCATATCCTCACGGCCAACAGCGGCCAGGAAGGACTGGACGTGCTGGCCAGCCATGCGGTCGACGTGATCGTGTCGGACCAGCGCATGCCCGGCATGCTGGGCGCCGACTTCCTGCGCAAGGCCAAGCTGCTGTGTCCGCAAACCATCCGCATCATGTTGTCGGGCTATACCGAGCTGCAGGCCGTCACGGACGCCGTCAACGAGGGCGCCATCTTCAAGTTCCTCACCAAGCCCTGGGAAGACCATCAGCTGCGCGAGCATATCGCCGAAGCCTTTCGCCTGAAGGGCATCGACGACGACAATGTGCGCCTGAATGCGCAACTGCGCGACGCCAACCAGGCGCTGGCGGCGGCGAATGCCGCCATGCAGGCGCTGGTGCACCAGCAGCAGCACCAGATCAGCCGCGATGAAGTCAGCCTGGGCATCGCGCGCGAAGTACTGCAATTTCTGCCGCTGCCCGTGATCGGGCTCGACGACGAAGGCATGATCGCCTTCATCAACGCGGCGGCGGCCAATCTGTTCGAGCGGGGTGCGGCCCTGCTGGGTACCGAGGCGGCGCTGGTCTTGCCGCAACTGTTCGACGGGCAGGACACGCCCCGCCTGGCCGCCATCGACGGCCAGCCGTATGTCGTGGCAGTCCATCCCATGGGCTTGCATTCGCGCTCGCGCGGCAGCCTGGTCACCCTGAGTCGTCATGGAGCGGATACATGAATGCAAGCGTGAGTGAAAGCGGACGCGAGATTCCCATGGAGCAGGCGCAGGAAGGCATGGTGCTGGCGCAGGCCTTGAGCGACGCCAGCGGCGCCGTGTTGCTGGCCCAAGGCGCCACCCTGACGGCGGCCAGCCTGACGGCCTTGCGCAGGCGCAATGTGGAGCGCTGCCATGTCGTCATGGACGAGGCGCCGGACCCCGCCGCGCAGGCGCATGCCGAGCAGGAACGCTTGCGCCGCCTGGAACGGCTGGCCGTGCTGTTCCGCGCCACGCCGCCCGATTCCGCCGGGGCGGAACTGCTGGCGCTGCTGCAGCGCTACCGGCAAGGGGGCGCGGCATGACACGGCTCAGTTTTGAACATATCATCCGCCAGATACAGGAACTGCCTTCGCTGCCGGTGGTGGTGCTGGAGCTGCTGTCGAGCATGGACCAGGACGATACGGACGTGCATGTGCTGGCGCAAAAGATCGAGCTGGACCAGGCCCTGGCGGCAAAGACCTTGCGCATCGCCAACTCCTCGTTCTACGGCATGCAATCGAAGGTCACCAGCATTCCGCAAGCCGTTTCCGTGCTGGGCTTTCACAGCATCCGCACCGTCGTCACGGCCTGCGCCCTGACGGGCAGCTTCGCGCCCGTCAGCGGCGGTTTCGATTTCAAGGCGTTCTGGCGCCACTCGCTGGCCACGGCCATCGCCGCGCGCCTGCTGGCGCCGCACCTGCGCGTCAATCCCGAGACGGCGTTCACGGCCGGCCTGCTGCACGACCTGGGCACCCTGGTGCTGGTGACGCGCTTCCCGGCCGAGCACGCGCTCGTGCGCAGCTACCGCCAGGCGCATGACTGCCAGATGGTCGAGGCGGAACTGGCCGTCATCGGCATCGATCACGCGCAAGTGGGCAGCGCCCTGGCCGCTTACTGGAAGTTCCCCGAGGCGATACAGCAGGCGGTGGCCGACCACCACGCCATCGACCGGCTGGAAGCGGGCGGCTTGCCGCTGGCCGTGCACCTGGCCAACGCCGTCGCCCTGGCGCTCGACCTGGCCGGCGTCGACGATGCGCTGGTGCCGGCCCTGTCGCCCACGGGCTGGCGCAGCGTCGCGCTGGACGAGCAAGCGTGGCTGGCGCTGCTGGGGCAAACGGAACACACCTTCGATGAAATGTCGCGGATCATGCTGGCATGAACAAGAAAGAGGCCATGGAAACAGACGCAGGGCAGGCGCTGCCCGCCACGCCGGAACGCCGCCAGGGCGACACCATCGCGCTCTCGGCATTTTTCGATGGCCATCCCGTGGCCACCTTCGCCATCGACACGGACCATGTGGTGACGCACTGGAACAGCGCCTGTGAACAGTTGCTGGGCTTTACGGCCGCCGAGATGGTCGGCACGCGCGACCACTGGAAGGCGTTTTATCCGCAGCCGCGCGCCTGCCTGGCCGACCTGCTGGTGGCCGACGATATCGCGCTCGGAGAAAATGACCTTTACCTTGGCAAGCTGAAGCGTTCACCAGTCATCCCCGGCGCCTTCGAGGCCGAGGATTTCTTTGCCGATATCGGCCCTGACGGCCACTGGCTGCATTTCACGGCGGCGCCCCTGCGCGACCGCCAGGGACGTCTGGTGGGCGCCATCGAAACGCTGCGCGACGTGAGCGAGCGGCGCCTGGCCGAACTGGCGCTGCGCAAGGCGCATGACAACCTGGAACACCTGGTGGCCAAGCGCACGGCCCAGCTGGCCGAAATGAACGAGCGCCTGGCCGACGATATCCGCCAGCGCCAGATCGCCGATCTCGAATTGCGCGAACGTAACCTGGCCCTGACGGAATTGAACAGCAAGCTGTCGCTGGCCCAGCAAAAGCTGCTGCAGTCGGAAAAGCTGGCCTCGATCGGCCAGCTGGCCGCCGGCGTGGCGCACGAGATCAACAATCCCATCGGCTATGTGTTTTCGAATGTCGGCACCTTGGAAGGCTACCTGGATGACCTGTTCAGCATGCTCGACGCCTACGAGGAAGCCGAGCCGGCCGTCGCCGACGCCGTGGTGGCGGCGCGCCTGCGCGCCTTGCGCGAACAGATCGACCTGGACTTCCTGCGCACCGACATACCGATGCTGATGGGCGAGTCGAAGGAAGGCATTTCGCGCGTGCGCCGCATCGTGCAGGATCTGAAGGATTTTTCGCGCACGGATGCGCACCAGGAGTGGGTCTGGGCCGACCTGCGCCAGGGCATCGATACCACGCTCAATATCGTGAATAACGAGGTCAAGTACAAGGCCGACGTGGTGCGCGAATATGGCGACATTCCCGATATCGAATGCCAGCCTTCCGAACTGAACCAGGTGATCATGAACCTGGTCGTCAACGCGGCCCACGCCATGGGCGAGGTGCACGGACGCATCACCCTGCGCACGGGCAGCGACAACGCGGCGGAAGTGTGGATCGAGGTCGAGGACACGGGCGGCGGCATCGCGCCCGAACACCTGTCGCGCATCTTCGACCCGTTCTTTACCACCAAGGCCGTCGGCAAGGGCACGGGGCTGGGCCTGTCGCTGGCCTACACGACGGTGCAGAAACATCACGGCCGCATCGACGTGCGCAGCATCATCGGCCGCGGCACCACTTTCCGCATCACCTTGCCCGTGCGCCAGGCGCAGGCCGTGGCACCATGACCGAACAGGACAGCATGAGCATGAGCATGAGTACCAGCGCCAGCACCGCGGCCGCGCCGCCGACCATCCTGTGCGTCGACGACGAACCGAATATTCTCTCGTCGCTGCGGCGGCTGTTCCGCCCGCACGGCTACCGCGTGCTGACGGCCGACGGCGGCGCGGCGGGCCTGGCCCTGCTCGAGAGCGAGACGGTGGACCTGGTCATCTCCGACATGCGCATGCCGCACATGGATGGCGCGCAATTCCTGGCCCAGGTGCGCCAGCGCTGGCCCGGCACCATACGGCTGCTGCTGACCGGCTATGCCGATATCCAGTCCATCCTCGACGCCATCAACCAGGGCGAGATCTACCGCTACGTGACCAAGCCGTGGGACGAGAACGATATCGTGCTGGTGGTGCGCCACGCGCTGGAACGGCGCGCGCTGGAGCAGGAAAAACTGCGCCTGGAAGCGCTGACGGCCAGCCAGAACGTGCAGCTGCAGGCGCTCAACGCCAGCCTGGAAGCGAAAGTGGCCACGCGCACGCAGCAGCTGAAACAGTCGCACGACGAGGTGCAGGCGGCCAACGAACGCCTGAAGGCCACGTTCGTGACGACCATCAAGGTGTTTTCCAACCTGATCGAGATGCGCGGCGGCAAGCTGGCCGGCCATGCGCGGCGGGTGGCCGAGCTGTCGCGCAAGCTGGCGCAGGCGCTGGGCCTGGAAGGGCAGGAGGCGCGCGACGTGTTCATCGCGGCCCTGCTCAAGGATGTCGGCAAGCTCAGCTTGAGTGACGACGTGCTGGAACTGCCGGCCAGCGCCTGGACGGGCGAGCAGCTGGCCGCGTTCCGCAAGCATCCGCTGCGCGCCGAACAATTATTGATGGCGCTCGACGAGCTGCGCGCCGTCTCCGTCATGCTGCGCTCGCAGCTGGAGCGCTTCGACGGCGGCGGCTTTCCCGATGGCCTGGTGGGCCTGGCCATTCCCATGGGCGCGCGCATCCTGGCGCTGGCGTCCGACTACGACGGCTTGCAGATCGGCGCCATGGTGCAGCGCAGCCTGCGCGCCGACGAAGCCCGCACCCTGATCTACGACAGCGTCGGCAAGCGCTACGACCCGGCCGTGGTGGCCGCTTTCCGCGGCATCATGGAGGAGACGGAGCCGCCGGCGCGCGACCTGACCGTGCTGTCGGGCCAGCTGGAGCCGGGCATGACGCTGTCGCGCGACCTGATCAGCCGCGACGGCCTGATGCTGCTGGCGGCCGAACACGTGCTGACGGCCCGCGTGATCGCCCAGCTGCTCGATTTCGAAGGCAAGAATGGCGGGCGCCTGAGCATCCGCGTGTACGCGCCCGTGAAGGAAGCCTAGGCGTTCGCGGTGGTGGGCGGCTGCAGCGGCAGGTGCACGGTAAAGCGCGTGCCGTGGCCCACTTCGGACGCCACCTCGATGCGTCCGCCGTGCTTGTTGACGATGCCGTACGACAGCGACAGCCCCAGGCCCGTGCCGCTGCCCACGGCCTTGGTGGTGAAGAACGGTTCGAAGATGCGGTTCAGGTGCTCGGGTGGGATGCCGGCGCCCGTGTCGCCGATCTCCACCCACACCCAGTCGCCCGCGTGGCCCGTGCGGATGCTGATCACGCCGTCGCTGCTGATGGCCTGGCCCGCGTTGACGAGCAGGTTCATGAACACCTGGTTCAGCTGCGAGGCCAGGCACAGTATCGGCGGCAGTTCGCCATACTGTTTCTCGATGCGCGCCTTGTATTTCAATTCGTTGGCGACGATATTGAGGGTGCTGTCCAGGCCCGCATGCAGGCTGGCCACTTGCCAGTCCGTCTCGCCCACATGGGAAAAATCTTTCAGCGCCTGCACGATGTCGCGCACGCGCTTGAGGCCATCCATCGATTCGCGCACCAGGTCCACCATGTCGTCCTGCAGGAAGGCCAGGTCGGCCTGTGCGCGCACCTCGGCCACGCGGGCGGCCAGGGCCGGGCCGTCGGGCGTCTCGCGTATCGCCGTTTCATATTGCCCGATCACGCCGAACAGGGTGCCGACATAGCCTTGCAGCGAACTCATGTTGGAATTGACGAAGCCGATCGGGTTGTTGATTTCATGCGCGATGCCGGCCGCCAGCTGACCGATGGAGGCCATCTTTTCCGATTGCAGCAGCTGGTCGTGCGCTTCCTGCAACTTGCTGATCAGTAGTTGCTGTTCTTCGCCGCGCGCCTGCAGCATCGCTTCCATGCGCTTGCGTTCCGTGATGTCCGTCAGCGAGCCGATCACCTCGAACGGCACGCCATGCTCATCGCGCACCAGGCGCAGGCTGTCGTGCATCCACAGATAGCTGCCGTCGCGCACGCGGAAACGGTATTCATAGGCGCGCGCGCCTTCGACGAAGATCTGCGCCAGGCTGGAAAAAATGCCGGGCGCATCGTCGGGGTGGATGTGGTCGAACCAGAAGTTGGGGTCGGCCACCATGTCTTCGGGCTGGTAGCCCAGCACGTTCAAGGCATTGTTGCTGACAAAGGTCATCTTGAAGTCGCCGCTGGGCACGGTGCAATAGATGATGGACGGTGTATTGTCGAGCAGGTATTGCAGGCGTACGGCCGTGGCGGCCGGTGCGCCATCGCCAGGCGGCCCCTCGCCGTGCTTGCCGGCCTCGGGGGTGGAAAAGTCGAAATCCTCGAACTGCATCGTCACACCTCGCTGCCTGCACCGCATTGCTGTCATCCTGGCTTGATTATGCCTGATTCTGCCTGCCTTGGGCCGCCATCGGCACGTTCAGGGGGCCAGCGGCTGCTCGACGATCGCCATGCGCCGCGCGATGCGCTGCGCCGCTTGCGTGTCGCCCGCCTGTTCGGCGCGCAGGCGCTGCACGCCCAGCCACGCCAGCAGCGGGCGGCGCCAGCCCTGGTCCGAGGCGGTGGCGACGGCCGTGTCGAGCAGCGCCGGCGTGGCGCGGCCCGAGCGCAGCAGCACGCCGGCCGCCACCAGCTGCGATAGCGGGTCATCGATGGCCGCCACGGCGCTGGCGGCGGCCGTGTCGGAGCCGGCACCGGCTGCCGCCCGCTGCGCCTCGGGCAGCAGGGCGACGTCGGCCGCCTTCGCCTTGCCGGCCAGATAAGCCGCATACGCGCGGTCGGCGTCATTCGCGTCCGCTTGCAGGGCGTCGAAGCCGGCACAGTCCTCGAAGGCCAGGCTGGCCACGCGCGCGGCGCAGCGCAGCAGTTCGATGCGCGCCACGAGATCGAGCTTGCCCGTGCCGGCCACCTGGCTGCGGGCGCGCCGGAATTCCGTCTGCTCGACCAGGGCGTTGCCATTCAGATAGGCGGCCTGGAAGCGCTCGACGGAACTTTGCGCATTCATTTTCCAGTCGGGCACGGGTGGGCCGCTGGAACAGGCGGCAAGTGCTGCCATGGCCAGGGCGGACAGGACGATATGGATATTTCTCATGGCAGTTTGATCTCCGGATTGCGCTTGAACGGCCATTTGCGGTTGATGTCATTGACCAGTTGCTCGACCTTGCGCAGATTGCTTTCCACGTCCGCGCGCAGCGGGCCCAGGTCGGCGGTCGCCGCCCTGGCGTTGGCGCCCACGGCTTGCGCTTCGACCAGCACGGCGTCGACTTTTTTCAGGCTGGCGCGCGTGTCGGCCAGCAGCGCGTTCAGCTGCACGATAGTGGCCTGCGCATCCGTCATCACGCCTTTTTCGCCAAACACGCGCGTGTCGGCATTGGCGACAAGGCCATCCGTGCGGCGTGCCAGCTGGTCCGCCGTGACGAGCAGGGCGTTGGCCCGCTCGACCAGCAGGCGCGACTGCTTGTCGTCGCCCGTCAGCAAGCCCATGGCGCCGCCCGGGCCGCTCAATTTGCCCGTCACGGCCTGCACATTGCGCAGGGTGCCGTCGAGCGGAGAATCGGTGCCCGTCAGGCTGCCCAGGTTGTTCAGCAAGTCTTTGGCGGCGGCCAGCAGGCGGGGAATTTCCGCCGCCATGTCGCCCACCAGCAGGTCGCGCGTGGCGTCGTCGGGCAGCGGCGAGTCCGTCAGGATGCCGCTGTAGGCGCGCAGCTTGGCGCCGCCCACGATGCCCCGCTCCAGCGTGAAGATGGAGCTGCTGCGCAGCCAGTGCGCATCCTTGCGCGGCACGTCGATGATGACGCGCGCGCGGCCGTCCGGCGCCAGTTCGATGCGCTGCACGCGGCCGATGGGAAAGCCGGAAAAGGTCAGGTCGGCGCCCACGCCCACGCCGTCCGAATCGTCGGCCGTCAGCACCAGCGTTTGTGTGGCCTCAAAGGCGCCGCGCGCATACATCAGGTAGACAACGGAACCGACCACCAGCACGAACATGAAGACGAGCAGGATGGCCGCCTTCAGTTCGGCGTGGCGCACGGGCGGCGGGGCGGGCAGCACGGCATCTTGCGTGAGACCGGCTGGCGCCGTGACGTCGACCTGGTCGGGATTGGGGGGCTGGCTCTGGCTCATGGATTCTGGCTCTCGTATGGGTGGTTCGGGGATCGCTGGCGGTGGCGGCGGGGCATCAGTAGTAATTGCCCATCAGCGAAGCCACTTCGATCAGCAGGATGACGGAAAACAGGCGCAGCATTTCGGACAGGCCGTGCGCGGCCCACAGGCGGTTGCGCCGGTCGTGCGGCTCTTCCGGATAGTACGAGGAAGCCAGCGGGATCAGGGCCACGGCAAAGCTGAAGAAGATGACCTTGAGCATCAGAATCAGGGCCACGGCCGGATTGAAGATCTGCCCCACCACGCGCGTGTAGCCTTGCAGCGCCCACGGGGTGAAACCGTAGATGGTGACATACGCGAGGATCAGCGAGGTGACGCAGCTGACGATGGCCAGCATCCACACGGCGAAGATGCCCGACATGACGCGTGGAAAGTATTCACGGCGCAGCAGGTCGATGCCCTGGCGCTGCATGGTGTCGAGCATGCCGGACGAGCGCATTTGCGCGAACGCAATGCCGTCGGGCAGGGTCAGGCGCAGCGCGACGAACAGGGCGGCCGTCAGCGGTATCAGTTCCAGCACCAGCACGCGCACCACCATTTCCAGCGCATAGCGCGACAGGCCGTAGCTTTGCGCGCTGACGACGACGATGCGTATCAGCACCAGGCTGACCAGCGCGCAGGCCACGCTGAACCACACGAGATTGGGCGCCGTGTTCGTCACCAGGCGGTGCGCGAGGATGGGGCGGTTGTCGCGGTTATAGCTCGACGGCGACAGGGCCAGCGAAAACACGAGGGTGGCGAAATGCAGCATGCGCCACCAGCTGACCAGCCAGGCCATGGTGGCCCGGTGCAGGCGGCGCAGGCTGATGATGAGGGAGACGGATAGGGTCATCATGGCATCTTAACATTGGATGCGTTCGATACAAGCGATTGTCCTGCCGTGCGGCCGTGCCTGGCCGCCTCGCTATTGGCCGGCCACGCTGGCGACGCTGTGGATAATCGCGTCGGCCACCGCGCGCACGCGGGCCGAGCGGTTCAGGTCCGCATGCATGACCAGCCATACGTCGTACGCTTCCGCCCGCTCGGGCCAGATGCGCACGAGCTGCGGGTCGATATCGCCTAAATGAGTAGCCAGCTCGGCCACGCCCAGGCCCGCGCGCGTGGCTTCCTGCAGCATCGCCGCTGAATTCACCTCCATGGCGACGCGGGCGTTGGCGACGGATTCTCCCGCGATTTTTTCCCCGTGACGGGGCGTCACGGACTGGTGGTAGATGACGATGTCGTGCCCGTCCAGCGCCGTGCCGCGCACGGGTTCGCCCCGTTCGGCCAGGTAGCTTTTTGAGGCGTACAGGCCCAGGCTGCGCCTGACCAGGTGGCGGGAAATGAGGTCCGGGTCGGTGGGGCGCACGCCGCGCACGGCCAGGTCCGCTTCGCGCCGCGTCAGGCTGGCCAGCGCGGGCGCCACGTTGAGCACGATGCGGATGTCGGGGTGGGCCGCGTGCAGCCGCTGCATGGCGCGGATGACGAAATGGCTGGCCATGGTGTCGGTGGTGGCCACGCGCACCAGGCCGGACAGGCGCTTGTCAACGCCCTGCATCTCGCGCTGCAGCTTGTCGGCCGCCCGTTCCATCGCTTCGGCCGCCGTCAGCGCCAGTTCGCCGGCCGGCGTGGGCACGTAGCCCGACGGCGTGCGCAGGAACAGGGTGGCGCCCAGCGAGCTTTCCAGCGCGGCCAGGCGGCGCCCGCAGGTGGCCTGGTCGATGCGCAGCAGGGCCGCCGCGCCGCGCAGGGTGCCGGCCCGGCCGATGGCCAGAAAGATGCGCGCGTTGTCCCAGTCCATGGTGCAGTCCTCTTTGGTGATGCATTTTTGCATCAATGTGCCGATTTTATGCCTGTTTACCGCATCAGGCAACTCTCGCATAATGGCTGCCCCGCTGTCCCTGCAAGGAAATATCATGTCTATCACTCCCCCGGGCCGCGCCAGCGGCTTGATCCTGCTCACCTTGGCCTTCGGCTTCGTCATGGCCATGCTCGACGTCACGGCCGTCAACGTGGCGCTGTCCGATATCGCGCTGGACTTGCGTATCCCGCTGACGGGCCTGGTGTGGGTGGTCGACGGCTACACCTTGACGTTTGCCGCGCTGCTGCTGGCCGGCGGCGCGCTGGCCGACCGCTACGGGCCGAAAGCCGTGTACCAGGGCGGCCTCGGTATCTTTATCCTCGGCTCGGTGTTGTGCGGCGCCGCGCCCGACGGGCATTTTTTGACGGCCGCGCGCCTGCTGCAGGGCGCGGGCGCGGCCCTGTTCATGCCCAGTTCGCTCAGCCTGCTGACGCACAGCTTCGACGACGAGCGCGAACGCACGCGCATGCTGGGCGCCTGGTCGGCGCTGGTGGGCGTGGCCGGCGCGTCCGGCCCGTTGATCGGCGGCATCCTCGTGCACCAGTTCGGCTGGCGCAGCGTGTTCTGGGTCAACGTGCCGCTGGGCGTGCTGGCCATCGTCATGGCGCAGCTGCTGCTGGCCGCGCCGGCGCGCCAGCCGCGCGATTTATCGCTGTTCAGCCATGCGCTCGGTGTGGCGGCGCTGGCGGGCCTCAGTTTTACCTTGATCGAAGGCCCCGTGCTGGGCTGGCTGTCGCCGGGCGTGCTGGCGGCGGGCGCCTTGGCGGTATTGTCTGCCGGGCAACTGCTGCGGCGCGAGCGCAGCGGCAGCCATCCGCTGTTGCCGCGTGAACTGTTTCACAGCAGCAGCTTCGGCGCGGCCAATGGCGTGGGTTTTTTGATCAATTTCTGCGTGTTCGGCCAGCTGTTTTTATTGAGTCTGTTCCTGCAGCAGTCGGGCGGCGCCGATGCCCTGCAGTCGGGCTTGCGCTTGCTGCCCATGATGGCGGCCTATACGGTGGGGAATTTCATGGCGGGAAGTATTGCGGCGCGAAATGGCACGCGTCTGCCCATGCTGGCGGGCTTGCTGGTGGGGGCCGTGATGGCCTTGCTGCTGATGGGCTTGCGTCCGGGCACGCCGTATGGCTGGCTGGCGCTGGGCACGGCCGTCATGAACGTGGCCATCGGCATCGCCATTCCCGCCATGACGGCCACCGTGATGCGGGTGGCCGGCAAGCGGCATGCGAACAGCGCGGCGGCGGCCCTGAATGCGAACCGGCAAATCGGCGCGCTGGTGGGTGTGGCCCTGATCGGCAGCATCCTGCACATGCTGCCCGACTGGTCGCTGCGCTTGCCGCTGGCCTACGCGACGATTGCCGCCGCGTATGGCCTGGCGGCGGGCCTCGTGTACCGGCACGTGCATCTGCCGAAGGCCGTGGCCGCCTGATGCTTTACTGTCCGCGCGTGCTGCGCCATTCCACCAGTTCCTCGATGGTCAGGATCGGCATGCCGTGCAATTCGGCGAAGCGCTCGATATCGTCGCCGCGCATCATGCTGCCATCCGGGTTCATCAGCTCGCACAGCACGGCGGCCGGGTTCAGGCCCGCCATGCGCGACAGGTCGACGGAGCCTTCCGTGTGGCCACGGCGCTCGAGCACGCCACCGGGCGCGGCGCGCAGGGGGAAGACGTGGCCGGGGCGCACCAGGTCGGCCGGCTTGGCATCCTTGGCGATGGCGGCGCGGATGGTGGTCACGCGGTCGGCGGCCGACACGCCCGTCGTGACGCCGTCGCGCGCCTCGATGGAGACGGTGAACGGCGTGCCGTAGCGGCTGCCGTTGTCGGGCGACATGGGTGGCAATTCCAGCGCGCTGACGACGTCCGTGGGCAGGCACAGGCAGACGATGCCGCTGCATTCGCGGATCAGCAAAGCCATGGTTTCGTGCGTGAGTTTCTCGGCCGACAGGATCAGGTCGGCTTCGTTTTCGCGGTCGAAATCGTCGAGCAGGATGACGGGAATGCCGGCGCGCATGGCGGCCAGGGCGGATTGGATGCGACCTTCCAGGTCGTTGGAAAGCAGGGTATAGCTGTTGACTAACATGGTGAAACGCTCCTCGCATAGGCGAAAAACGCTGCAGGGCAAGCGAATAGACGCAGCCGGCCGCATCGACAGGTCGATGGGACATCGCGTTTACTGCACATCTTCTTTCATCCGGACTATACCGTCGGCTCTGGAGTCACACCAGATCTGCTGACCTCATCAGGCGAAACCTGACAAGCGCTCGCGGGCTTGACCGTTGCCGGTCTTACCGCCGGTGGGGAATCGCACCCCGCCCCGAAGACGTATTGTTGTGCCGATCCACATGACCGGCGGCAATACTTTAGCACAGATGAAAAAAAGGGGCAGGTCACTGTTGAGTTTGTCATTCGGCAAAGTTGCTTGGGCAAAGCCGTTTTTCCTAAGCTGTTTTTAATGGCGGAAAGACGATTTCAGTGTAAGGTATGTCTACTGAATCTTACCGTCGAGAATACATGAAGCTGAGTAAATTACGCCTGATCTCGGGCGCCGTCTTGCTGGCCTGCGCCTGCATGGCCCAGGCGGAAATCCGTTTGAGCGATCCCCTGCCGCTGGCACCAGAAGTTACTGTAGGAAAATTGCCGAATGGCTTGACCTACTACATCAAGAAAAATGCCCGTCCCGCGCAGAAAGTGGAATTGCGCCTGGTGGTGAAAGCCGGCTCCATCCTGGAAGATGACGACCAGCAAGGCCTGGCGCATTTCACGGAACACATGGCCTTCAATGGCTCCACGCATTTCAAGCGCAATGAACTCATTTCCTATTTGCAATCGATCGGCGTGAAGTTCGGCGCCGACTTGAACGCCTACACGAGCTTTGATGAAACCGTGTACGTGCTGCCGATTCCGACGAACAAGAAGGAAAACCTGGAAAAGGGATTTCTCGTGCTGGAAGACTGGGCGCATGGCTTGAAATTCAATCCGGCCGACATCAACAGCGAGCGCGGCATCGTGCTGGAAGAGGCGCGCCTGGGCAAGGGCGCCAGCGACCGCATGAACAAGGTGCTGTATCCGAAGCTGCTGAACGGTTCGCGCTATGCGCAGCGCATGCCGATCGGCAAGGAATCCGTCTTGAAAACGTTCAAGCCGGAAGCCATCAAGCGTTTCTACAAGGATTGGTACCGGCCCGACCTGATGGCAGTGATGGTGGTCGGTGACGTGGAGCCGAAACAGGCTGAAAAACTGATCCAGCAGCATTTCGGCAAGCTGAAAAACCCCGCGCAACCGCGCCCGCGCCTGTATGCGGAAGTGCCGCAGCGCTCGCAGACGGAAGCGCTGGTGATCACGGACAAGGAAGCGCCCGACGACAGCGTCTTCATCCGCTATCCGATCCGCGCCGCGCAGGAGCCCGTCACGATTGCCGATTACCGCCGCCAGATGATCGAAAACCTGTATGGCCAGATGCTCAGCGCGCGCATGCAGGAATTGACGCAGCAGGCGAATCCCCCGTTCATCCAGGGCGGCAGCAGCATGGGCAAGCTGGTGCGTGGCTACGAATCGTTCAGCGCGTATGCCTTGCTGGGCAAGGGCGGCGTGCAGCCGGCCGTCGACGCGCTGGTGCAGGAAGATGAGCGGGCGCGCCGCTTCGGTTTCAGCCAGGATGAGCTGGACCGCGCGCGCAAGAACATGCTGCGCAATTACGAGCGCGCGCACAGCGAACGCGACAAGTCCGATTCCTCCGGTTTCGTGGCCGAGTATTCGCGCCACTTCCTGGAGCAGGAAGCCATTCCCGGCATCGCCAATGAATTGCTGTACGCGCAGGAACTCTTGCCGCAGGTGACCTTGCAGGAAATCAATGAGACGGTGGCCAAGGTGATTCCCGACCAGCAAAAGAAACTCGTCGTCTTCATGGGCGCCGAGCCGAAAGCGGGCGATACCGCCTCGGCTGTACCGACGCAGCAGCAATTGCTCGACGCGGTGGCGCAAGCCGAGCGGCAAAAGGTCGAGCCGCGCACGGAAAAAGTGCTGGCCAGCACGCTGATGGATGGCCCGCCGGCCGGCGGCAGCATCGTCGCTGAAAAGCTCAACAGCGCCATCGGCGTGACGGAGCTAACCCTGGGCAATGGCGTGCGCGTGCTGCTCAAACCGACGGATTTCAAGAATGACCAGGTGCTGATGGGCTCGACCCGCTTCGGCGGCCAGTCGCTGTTTGGCGACGCCGATATCTACAGCGCCCGCTATGCCAGCGCCGTGGTCGGCAGCATGGGTCTGAAAGACCTGGCGCCGCTGGACTTGCAAAAAGTGTTGGCCGGCAAGACGGTCAATGTGGGCGCCTCGCTGGGCGAACTGAGCGAAGGCTTTGGCGGCTCGGCCAGCAGCGCCGACGTGGAAACCATGCTGCAGCTGGTGAGCCTGTATTTCCATGACGTGCGCAAGGATGCGGGCCTGTACCAATCCTTCATCGGCAAACAGCAGGACCTGGCGAAAAACAGCATGGCGCAGCCGGAAGCCGTGTTTTACGATGCCATCCAGCACGCCATGTTTGGCGACAACCCGCGTGTCGATGGCGTGCCGCGCGCGGCCGATTTCGACAAGGTGGGCCTGGACCGCTCGCTGGACATCTTCCGCCAGCGCTTTTCCAGCGCGCGCGACATGACCTTCATCTTTGCGGGCAGCTTCGAGCTCGACAAGATCAAGCCCCTGATCGCCAGCTACCTGGGCACCTTGCCCGTGGCGGAGGTGCCGCATGCCTACCGCGACGTGGGCATGCGCCCGGTGGCAGGGATCGTCAAGAAGGATATTTACATGGGCAGCGAGCCCAAAAGCACGATTTCCATCACCTTCAATGGCGACGCGGCGTATTCGGACGAGCAAAAGCTGACCTTGCAGGCGCTGGGCGAGGTGTTGAACCTGAAAGTCATCGAAGTGCTGCGCGAAAAGATGAGCATGATCTATGGCGGCGGCTTCGAAACTTCCATGGGGCAGCATCCGTATGGCCATTATTCGGTGGCGCTGAACTTGCCGACGGGGCCGGAAAACGTGGACAAGGTGATCGCCGCCGCGTTTGCCGAAATCAACAAGATGAAGGCCGAGGGGCCGTCCGTGGCCGACCTGGAAAAGGTCAAGCTGAACTGGATCACACGCCAGCAGAAATCCTTGCGGGAAAATAATTACTGGATGAACCAACTGATGGGTTCGGTGACGCAGGGGCGCGATCCCGCGCAGATCCTGCGCTACGAGCAGCGCGTGCGCGCCATCACGCCGCAAGCCGTCAAACAGGCGGCGCAGCGCTACCTGGACATGCACAATTACGTGCAGGTGGTGCTGTATCCGGAACGTAAAAACGTTGCAGTCAAGTAATCTTCATTGTTGAACCGCAGGGGCGGCAGGGCGGCGAAGCTGTTAAACTGCTGCTTGGTGATGTGATCGCAATTTGACAAGCAAGGACATACGATGGCTAAGAAAGAAGAACTCGATCCGGAAACCCTGGAATTGATCAACTGGTGTATCGAGGTTGAAGGCTTCCTGGTGGCCGGCGGCGCCACCGTGGCACAGGCGCAAGACCACATCGAAGAGCAGGTCGAGTGGTTTACCGACCAGTTCTACGACGGCTTGACGCCGGAAGAGGCGGCCAAGGAAGCGCTGGCGTGATGCGTCAGTAACAAGCGAGCAGTAACGAAGCGGGCGGTGCCTGCCGGGCATCAGCCTGGTAGCGTCGCCCGCTTTGCGTTTGCAAAAAGATTTCCATCAGGAAATTGTTTATAATTCCATGCTTTATTTTCTACCCAGGCTCCCATGACACTCCGTTCGCGCATTCTTCTATTGTGTTTCAGCACCTTGCTCGGCATCGTCCTCATCGCTTCATTCTCCCTGTATTCCTTGCGCCAGACCATGATGGCCGAAAGGGTCGAGCAATTGACGGTGCTGGTGGAATTGGCCAATGCCTCGGTGGAAAAGGCGTATGCGCTGGAACAGTCGGGCAAGCTCACGCGTGAACAGGCCCAGCAGCAGGCCAAGCTGGCCATCGGCAGTTTCGTCAAGGACGAGATGTATTACTTTGTGCGCGACTTCAGTACCGACTTGCTGTACGTGCATCCGAATCCCGCGCGCATCGGTACGCCGCAAAAGAACATGCAGCAGGCGGGCGACCGCTACCGGGCCGCGCTGGCCAACAGCCGCATCGGCCTGGTGCAGGCGGACGGCACGCGTCCCGGCGTGCCCGACCCGGTGGCGAAGATGTATGCGGTGGTGAAATTTGCGCCGTGGGACTGGCTGATCGGCACGGGCACCTACATCGATGACATCAACCACAAATTCTGGGCCCAGGCCGGCGTGCTGCTGGCCATCGGCGGCGCGCTGATGGTGGTGGTGGGTGGCCTGGCGGCCCTGATGCTGCGCCGTATCCTGGCCCAGCTCGGTGGCGAACCCGACTATGCAGCCGCCATCGTGGCGCAGATCGCCAAGGGCGACCTCACCACGCACATCGACACGCGCCCCGGCGACACGGACAGCCTGTTGATGGCGATCAAGGCCATGCGCGACAACCTGGCGCACCTGGTGAGCCAGGTGCGCAACGATGCGGAATCCATTTCCACGGCGTCGGGCGAGATCGCTTCCGGCAACCACGACCTGTCGGCGCGCACGGAACAGCAGGCGGGATCGCTGGAAGAAACGGCATCGACCATGGAAGAGATGACCTCGACCGTGCGGCAGAATGCGGACAATGCGCGCCAGGCCAACCAGCTGGCCATTTCCGCCTCGCAAGTGGCGACCCAGGCGGGCGGCGTGGTGGGGCAGGTGGTCGAGACCATGGGCGCCATCAATGCCTCGTCGAAAAAGATCGGTGACATCATCGCCGTCATCGACGGCATCGCCTTCCAGACGAATATCCTGGCCCTGAACGCGGCCGTGGAAGCGGCGCGCGCGGGCGAGCAGGGGCGTGGCTTTGCCGTCGTGGCCAGCGAGGTGCGCAATCTGGCGCAGCGTTCGGCTGCGGCCGCCAAGGAAATCAAGCAATTGATCGACAGTTCCGCCGAGCAAGTAGGCGCCGGTGAAAAACTCGTGGCGCTGGCGGGCGAGACGATGGAAAAAGTCGTTTCCAGCGTGCAGCATGTGACCGATATCGTGGCCGAGATTTCCTCGGCCAGCGCGGAGCAGAGCGCCGGCATCGAGCAGATCAATCAGGCCATCGTCGAGATGGATAACATGACGCAGCAAAACTCGGCCCTGGTCGAGCAGGCGTCGGCGGCGGCGCAGGCCATGAACGAGCAGGCGGCCGGGCTGGCGCAGATCGTCAGCGTGTTCAAGGTCGGTGCGGTGGCGCCGGCAGCGGCAGCGCGACAGCGCAGCGTGCCTGCGACGCGGCGCCTGACGCGCTAAGCGGTTTTTTCTGTCGTGCGGGGAACTTATCCCCGGCTCACCTGTCCAAACTTTTTCGTCCGCAAGGGACGCACAGAAGAGGTGAGCATGACAGACGGTTTTTCGTATCACGCGGCATTTGCCCGCAACCTGGGCTGGGTCACGCAGGCGGAGCAGGACAGTTTGCGCGGCAAGCGCGTGGCCATTGCCGGCATGGGCGGCGTGGGCGGCGTGCATTTGCTGACCCTGGCGCGGCTGGGTATCGGCGCTTTTCACATCGCCGATTTCGACACTTTCGATATCGCCAACTTCAATCGCCAGGCCGGCGCCATGATGTCCACCCTGGGCCAGCCCAAGGTGTCCGTGCTGGCGCAGATGGCGACGGACATCAATCCAGAACTGGAGATTAAACAATTTCCTGACGGCATACACGACAGCAACCTGGCGGAGTTTTTTGCCGGTGTCGACTTGTATGTGGACGGCCTGGATTTCTTTGCCTTTCCCGCGCGCCAGGCCACCTTCGCCACCTGCGCGCGCCTGGGTATCCCCGCCATCACGGCCGCGCCGCTGGGCATGGGCACGGCCGTGCTCAGCTTCATGCCGGGCGGCATGACGTTCGAAGAGTATTTTGGCTGGGGCGACTTGCCCGAGGAAGAAAAAGCCCTGCGCTTTCTCGTCGGGCTGGCGCCGGCCGGCTTGCACGGCCCCTACCTGGTCGACCCGTCGGCCATCAACCTGAAGGA
This sequence comes from Janthinobacterium sp. UMAB-60, assembly GCF_900095235.1. Taxonomy (NCBI): domain Bacteria; kingdom Pseudomonadati; phylum Pseudomonadota; class Betaproteobacteria; order Burkholderiales; family Oxalobacteraceae; genus Janthinobacterium; species Janthinobacterium sp. UMAB-60. The sequence continues at coordinate 28,737 of NZ_LT607502.1, read as the reverse complement.
GCGGCGTGGACCGTCGACCATCATGGGTTGCCAGTTGTGCGCGGGCGCGGCCGCCACGGAAGCCTTGAAGATCCTGTTAAAACGCGGCAAGGTGATGGCGGCGCCGCACGGCATGCATTTCGACGCCTACCGCAACAAGCTCGTGCGTACCTGGCGTCCCGGTGGCAACCGTCATCCGCTGCAACGCCTGACGATGGCCATCATCAAGCGGCGCCGCGCGGCGCAGGGGGCATAAATGGCACAGGCACCGCTGATGATCGATCCCGTACTGGAAAACATTCTCGACCAGGCGCGCTGGGCACCCAGCGGCGACAACACGCAGCCGTGGCGCTTTGAAGTCGTGGACCCGCGCCATGTCGTCGTGCATGGCTTCGATACGCGCAGCCACTGCGTGTACGACCTTGACGGCCATCCCAGCCAGCTGTCGCTGGGCGCCTTGCTTGAAAGTATGGCGCTGGCGGCCAGCAGCCATGGCTTGCGCATGGAAGCGCGCCGGCGCGGCGGCTTGCCCGACACCTTGCCCACGTTTGACGTGCGCTTTGTCGACAGCCCCGGCATGCTGCCCGACCCGCTGGCGGCCTTCCTGCCGCAGCGCAGCGTGCAGCGGCGACGGCTCAGCACGCGCCGCCTGCGCGCCAGCGAAAAGGCGGCCCTGGCGGCCAGCTTGCCGCCCGGCTACAGCGTGCAGTGGTTTGAAGGCTGGCGCATGCGCCTGGCCTGCGCGCGCCTGATGTTCGACAATGCGAAGCTGCGCCTGACCATGCCCGAAGCGCACAAGGTACACCGCGACGTGATCGAGTGGGGGGCGCGCTTCAGCAGCGACCGCATCCCGGAACAGGCGCTGGGCGTGGACCCGATGACGGCGCGGCTGATGCGCTGGGTCATGCACAGCTGGCGCCGCGTGGATTTTTTCAATACCTGGCTGGGAGGCACCATTGCCCCGCGTCTGCAGATGGACTTGCTGCCGGGCCTGTATTGCGCCGCGCATTTCGTGCTGCTGGCCGAGGCGCCGCCGCGTCACATCGACGATTACGTGGCGGCGGGCAGGGCCATGCAGCGCTTCTGGCTGACGGCCACGCAGCTGGGCCTGCAATTACAGCCGGAACTGACGCCGCTGATCTTCGCCCGTTATGTGCGCGAACGGCGGGCCTTTTCGCGCACCGACGGCATGCTGGAGCTGGCGCAGGAACTGGCGCTGCAATGCCAGGCCGTGCTGGGTGCTGTGGCGTTTGATCGGGCCGTGTTCCTTGGCCGCATCGGCGCCGGCCCGGCGGCCCAGGCGCGCTCCTTGCGCCGGCCGCTGCACGATTTGCTGGTGGCGCCGGTCAACGGGAGGACGCTTGCGTGAACGGCATGGGTTTGCCGCTTGCCACAGCGAAAAAAGCCGCTGAGGACCTCAGCGGCTTTCAGGCGCGATGATCGCATGTCAAGCCTGGCGCTGCCCGCCTTGCTTGCGGCGCGCAGTCATGCCCAGGCCAAACAGGCCGATGCCGAGCAGGGCGATGGTGCCTGGTTCAGGTACAGCGGCCTGGAATAATTCCAGGCCGCCACCGTCGGCCATCGCGATGAAACTGTTGGTCAGGCTGCCACCGACGAAGCTGTTCGTATTCCCGCTGAGGGACTCCAGCGGGAAAAACGGGTTGGGGTTGACGAAAAATAACTGTCCTTGCGGCGTCAATGTGGCGTTAAGCAAGGCCTTGAAGTCGCCTTGGGCCAGGCCGGCGAAAATGTGTGCTTCGCCCACGTCGAGCGTGTAGGTCACGATCGCAAAGTCATCGCCGGTGACGCCACCCACGTTCACCGGCGAACCTGCCACGTTACTGATCGACAGTGCCGTGTCCTGGTTGGGGTCGATGTACAAGGTCATGCTCAGGGTTTGAAAGTTGGCGTGGATCCCGCCAGCCAGCGTATCGGACTGGCCGGTGATGGTAAACAGGCCATAGATGCCATAGCCATTGAGGGCGTTCAGTTGCGATGGAACGCTGCCGCCATTGGGGCTGCCGAAAGCGGCCTTGGTCAGAAAGCCTGTTTGAGTGAAGGGGTCGTTGCCGCCACCTAAACCGCCAACGATGGTTTGTTCGACGCGCGCGTGATATTCAAAGCTGATGCGGTCGGCCACCACCAGATTGGCCGCGGAACCGGGGACGGAACCTTCATTGACGGTAAACAAAGGACCAGCGAATGCGGGAGCACTGATCAGCGCGGCGCCGATGGTGGCCGCGGAGAGAGCGAGACGCAGGAATGAGGACAGCGTTTTCATGGCATTTCCTTCAGCGTGAGGGTTGATCGGACCAGGTCACTGTGGCGGCTGCCTCAGATAACCTCATACGCCCTTGAAGCAGAATTCGTACCATCTAATATTTGCATTTGAATTCAACAGCTTATAAAAACAGGGGTGCCGTTTTTCGCGCGTGTGTAAAAAAAATCGACGTTTTACCCGGCCTATGGCGCGGCTCGCGGGCGCCAGTCTTTCCTGTCATCGGCTACAGTGGGGCAAAGGAGGTCACCATGCAACTACCATCCCGTCATGCCCCGCTGCGTGCGCACAGCACGCCTGAACCGGATATTCCGCCGCCGCCCGAAGGCGATCCGCTGACGCCGCCGCCAGAAAAGCCGCCGCACACGGATCCCGTGCCCGTCGAGGAACCGACGCCGCCGCCGCCGCCCGTCAAGATGGGCTGACAGCAAGTCATCGCGCGCCTGAGCGCACCTGGGCGGCGAGGCCACTGCCGCGCGCTGTTTATTTCTGGTCGGAAATGGATTGCGCGGGCGGCGGTGGCGCCACGCCAATTAAACAACAAAAATGCCAATAAACATTGCCGAGTGGATACAAATCAAGCGCTAACTGCTGTGTGTCATGTGGCCGTCACGATTCTGTTCTTATAATGAGACATCATAAAAATTCTTGTACAGGAGACCACCATGGGCAATTCCTTGCATAACAAAATCTACCTGGGCCGGCGCCCTGTGATCACCAGCAAAAACCTCGCAGCGCTGGCGCTGGCGGGCGCCGTGGCTGGTTGCGGCCTGGCGTGGCTGCTGCTGCGCAGCTACAAATAAGCGCGCTTCACGCGCATTTTCGGTACGCCATCCGCAGGGTGGGCGGCGACTGAATCACGTTGCCTGTTGCCGATGCGCAGCGGGGCGCGTACCATGGGGGCCGAACACCTGGCCTTTTATGGAAAAGTAATGAAGAACGAGAAATTAACAACCGATGAATATGACGCGCTGGAGCAAGTTGCACGCGGCATCAAGACCGAGCGCCCCAGTGCTTGCGTTGCCCGCAATGCCAAGCGCCTGTCCGGCCTGAAGCTGCTCAGCTATGCACGCGATGGCCGTTTGTCCATCACCGAGAAAGCACAACAGTTGCTGTTCCTGCGCCGCTGCATCATGGGGCTGCGCGCCGTCGCCGCCGATCCGCTGACCAAGCTGGAATCGGACGTGGCCTATTTCCTGGGCAAGAAAGCCCACATCGTGGCGCGCGCGGAAGGCGAGGGCCACGACATTTCCGACAAGGGCCGCGACTCGCTGGCCGACATCGATACCCTGGGACTGTAACAGCCTGTCCCTGCCACCGGCCCCTGGGGCCGGTTTTTACATCCCCCTCACTTTTATTCCCCCTTGGAGAACACTTTGGACAGCGCGATGAACTGGTCGGCCCATGAACTGACGATGACGGTCCTGATGACGCCCGATATGGCCAACTTTTCCGGCAATGTGCACGGCGGCACCATCCTGAAATACCTCGACAGCGTCGCCTACGCCTGCGCCAGCCGCTATTCGGGCAGCTATGTGGTCACCTTGTCGGTGGACCAGGTGATGTTCTTGCAGCCGATCCACGTGGGTGAGCTGGTGACCTTCCTGGCCTCGATCAATTACACGGGCACGACCTCGATGGAAGTGGGCATCCGCGTGGTGACGGAAAACATCCAGCAGCGCCTGGTGCGCCACGCCAACAGCTGCTATTTCACGATGGTGGCCGTGGACGCCAACCGCAAGCCCGTGGCCGTGCCGCCGCTGGTACTGGAAACGCCGGAGCAGCAGGTGCGCTTCGAGCAAGCCAAGCTGCGCAAGCTGTCGCGCCAGAAGGTGTCGAAGAAATAAATGCAGCGGACATGAAAAAACGGCCACCAGAGCGATCTGGTGGCCGTTTTTTTATTGCCTGCCGCCTGCTGGCGGCATGGCGCCGTGATTAACGGTCGCCGTAGCTGCGGCGTGCGCCGTCGGTGCTGCGCGGGTTGGAACCCTTGTAGCCGCCGCCGGTGCTAGGTGCGCCGTCTTTGCGTGGTGCGCCTGGCTTGCTGAACGTGCGTTGCGCTGGCTTCGCGCCGCCACGGTTGTCGCCTGGTTTCCAGCCGCCTGGACGGGCGCTCGAACGTGGTGCCGACGCCGTTTTCTTAGGCTCGAAACCTTCGATGACATTGACCGGGATCAATTGCTTGGTGAAGCGTTCGATGCGCTTGACGTTCATGCCTTCAGCGTGGTTCACCAGCGAGATGGCCAGGCCATTGCGGCCAGCGCGGCCGGTACGACCGATGCGGTGAACGTAGTCTTCCGGGAACTTCGGCAGATCGTAGTTGAACACGTGGGTGATCGTCGGTACGTCGATACCGCGGGCGGCAACGTCGGTGGCGACCAGTACTTTGACCTGGCCGCGACGCATGCCGTCCAGGGTGCGGTTACGCGCGCCCTGATGCATGTCGCCGTGCAAGGCGGCAGCGGAGAAGCCGGCGATGTTCAGACGGTCGGCGATGGTGTCGGCGTCACGCTTGGTGGCGGTAAACACAACAGCCTGGTCCAAGGTTTCGTCGCGCAGCAGGTGGTCCAGCAGGCGATTCTTGTGCGACAGATCGTCGACGAAGTGGACGCGCTGGGTGATGTTTTCATGCTTGTTCGACGAACCGGCGATCTGGATGACCAGCGGGTTTTTCGTGATGCGGCGGGCCATGTTGCCAACCACGCCGTCCAGCGTTGCCGAGAACAGCATGGTTTGACGGCCTTCTGGCGTCGCGTCCACGATTTTTTCGATGTCGTCGATGAAACCCATGTCCAGCATGCGGTCGGCTTCGTCCAGCACCAGGATTTCCAGTTGCGAGAAGTCGATCTTGCCCGAGTCCATGTGGTCGATCAGACGGCCAGGAGTGGCGACCAGAATCTCAGGATTCTTGGCCAGCAATTGCATCTGTTTAGGGTAAGGCATGCCACCCAGGATCGACACAGCCTTGATGCGGCGGATGCCGGTGCTGTACTTGTCGGTGTTGGTGGTTACTTGCAGGGCCAGTTCGCGCGTTGGCGTCAGCACCAGCATTTTTGGCTGGGCAGCCTTGAAGCGTGGACGCTCGCCGCGGGCGCGCGATGCTTGCATTTCCTGATTCGGCGTCTTGCTGGCGGCGCTTTGTTCGGCGCTGGCCAGTTTGTGCAACGACGGCAGCATGAAAGCTGCGGTCTTGCCCGAACCGGTCTGCGACGAGACCAGCAGGTCACGGCCTTCGATCGCGGCTGGAATCGCTTGCGACTGTACCGCGGTTGGCGCGGTGTAGCCCGATTCGGTCAGAGCGGCGATGATGGACGGATGCAGGCCTAAGGATTCAAATGTCATTCTTTTCTTTCGTAAAAATCAGCGTTCTTGCAAAAAGCAGAACGCAAAATAGCAACGCCAACCAAAACGAAATGACTCAACTAGAAAGAAATTTCGGCACAAAAGCTTTGCGCCGGGACGGTGTCAGGTGCGACACACAAGGCGGGAGGGCTTTATAAGCGGCATCCTGTGGATGCGCTAAGGCTTGCGAAGCTGCTAAGTTTGTAGTGCATGACTGCGGTGTTGCCATCGCTTCAAGGGAACATATTGCAGCGCACAACGACACTATACCGTATTTGCCGTCGTTTTGCACGGCCTAAATGGGGAGAAAGGAAAGTCCTACCACGTTTTGAACATGTTTCCTATGTGAAATCAGTAAGAATACGTAGTTTTCGTTTATTTAGAGCCTATCCCAGTAGGGAGCGTCTTCTGCTGGCAGTTCATCAGGAGCGCGGACAAGGCGTGAGGAGGACGCGTGGCGAGCCACGCGACGACGATCAACGCAGTCCCCGCTTCTGAGGGGCGCCAGCAGGGGATGTATTCATCTATTGGGATAGACTCTTAATTGAGCATGGCCGCGATATCGGCGGGCAGCGGCGGCGCCTGTGCCGTTTCCCTGGCCAGGTTGATGTGCCGGGTGACCTGCGCCAGTTCGGCCAGGCTGGGTTCCAGCTGATATGTTCCCTTGGCATGCAGCCATGCCAGCACGTCGGCCAAGTGCCAGATGGTGGCGCTGCCCTCATGCACGGGTACGGGGAAGCTGTGGCGGTGTTTGCTCATCAGCTTGTGCAGGTTTTGCCGGGACAGGCCCAGTACCTGCGCCACGTCGCTCAGACCCACGAAGTCGGGCGCGGCCTCGACCAGCACGGCCTCGGGCACGATGGCCTTGACGTCGGCCAGGGCGCTCAGCAGCGCTGCGTTGGCATTGCTGGCCTCGCGCGTGAATTCCAGCGCCAGGCGTCCCGCTTGCCCGATGCCGACCAGGGCGTCGTCGCAGCCGCCACTGCCCAGGCGCTCGGCCAGCGCGTCCAGGTCGGTTTCGTGGTCGGGCAAGCGGTACTTGAGCGTAAAGATGTAATCCATGATGGCTATCCCCTGGACTTGCGTTGCATGCAGTCGTGCATCAGCTTATTGACAGTGCAGTTATCGACCACCCGCAAGATCGCCCGTGCGTGGTTGCCGGGATTTTTCGGCGTGCTCCAGATGCAGGCGATGCAGAATTCGCCGCAGCGGCAGCCGCCGTCATTGTAGGGGCAATATATCTTGCCCCAGGCATGGCTGCCGCCCGTTTCCACGCGCCAGCCCTGGCTTTCCGCGTGGCGCAGCGCCGCTTCGATTTCCTTCTTCGGATGCGAGGAGCGCGCCATGCGATGCCTCCAATGTAGGTCGATAATTCACGGTTGTCAAGTGACAACCGCAAAATATCGGCCATCACCGCCTTACTCTACTTCGGGATTGACGGCCATCACTTGCGAAAAGCCGCCATCGACGTAGGTAATCTCGCCTGTGATGCCCGACGCGAGGTCGGACAGCAGGAAGGCGGCCGTGTTGCCGACCTCTTCGATGGTGACGTTGCGCCGCAGCGGGGCGTGCTCGGCCACAAAACCCAGCAGTTTGCTGAAATCCTTGATGCCGGAGGCGGCCAGGGTCTTGATGGGGCCGGCGGAGATGCCGTTGGCGCGGATGCCGCGCGGACCCAGCGATTCGGCCAGGTAGCGCACGGACGCTTCCAGCGACGCCTTGGCCAGGCCCATGGTGTTGTAGTAGGGCACGGCGCGCACGGCGCCCAGGTAAGTCAGGGTCAGCACCGAGGCGCCCGGATGCAGCAGGGGCAGGGCGGCCTTGGCCATGGCGGGAAAACTGTAGGCGGAAATATCGTGCGCGATGCGGAAGCTGTCGCGCGACAGGCCGTCGAGGAAGTCGCCGGCGATCGCCTCGCGCGGCGCGAAACCGATGGCGTGCACCAGGCCATCGAGGTGTTCCCAATGCTGCGCCAGGTCGCTGAAGACGGCGCTGATCTGTTCATCGCTGGAAACGTCGCAGTCGAATACCAGTTCGCTGCCGAATTCGGCCGCAAATTCCGTGATGCGTTCCTTGAAGCGCTCGCCCACATACGTGAAGGCGAGGGTCGCGCCTTCGCGGTGGCAAGCCTTGGCGATGCCGTAGGCGATCGAGCGGTTCGACAGCAGGCCCGTGATGAGGATTTTTTTGCCTTGCAAGAAAGCCATGACGACTCCTGTCTGGGTGGGTGGGCGGATGTGCAACCGGCCGCGACAGCAATGCTGTGGCGGCCGGCGAGGTGGCTCTATACAGATCAGATGATCAGTGACGGGCCTTGGCGCGACTGTTGCCGCCGCCGCGCTGGATGCGCGGTTTCACCAGGGAAATTGGCGCGGCTTGCACCTTGCCGCCCTTGGCGGCGCGGCGCAGTGCCTTGGCGGCCCGTTCCGGACGGTCCGCTTCCAGCAGCATGGTGGCGCTGTCGGCGATTTCTTGCGTGATGTCCATGTTCATCGTGGCCGAAGTCTTCGGCACGAGGATGGTGGAGCCGGCGCGCAGGCTGGTGCGCTGGGGAATGTTGTTGGCCTGGCGCAGCACGTCGGCCGTGGTGCCGAATTTCGACGCCAGGGTTTCGATGCGTTCGCGCGCATTGGTGATCTTGTGCGTGGTCCAGCTCGACAAGGCATGGCCCCATTGCGCCAGGTTGGTGGTGAACTTGGCGGCGTTTTCCTGCGGCAGCAGAATCTTGGTCTTTTCGCCGCCGATGATGACGGGGCGGTTAAATTGCGGATTCAAGGCCTTGAATTCATCCATCGACAGTTCGGCCAGCTGGGCGGCGACGGTGATGTCGATGTCGCTGGTCTTGTCGATGGCCGTGAAATACGGCTGGTTGTCAACCACGGGCAGGGTCAGGCCGAACTGGGCCGGATTGGCGATGATGTTTTTCACCGCTTGCAGCTTGGGTACGTAATTGCGCGTTTCGGCCGGCATCAGGTCGGCCAGGCTTTCGAAGTCCGTCGGTTTGCCCAGCGCCTGGTTTTTCTTGATGGCGCGCTGCACCGAGCCTTCGCCCCAGTTGTAGGCGGCCAGCGCCAGTTGCCAGTCGCCAAACATGTCATACAGGCGCTGCAGATACGTCAGGGCCGCGTCGGTCGAGGCCAGCACGCCGCGGCGTTCGTCCTTGAACATGTTTTGCTTGAGGTTGAAATCGCGTCCCGTGGCAGGCACGAATTGCCACATGCCGGCCGCATTGGCGCTGGAGAATGCCTGCGGGTTGAAGGCGGACTCGATGAACGGCAGCAAGGCCAGTTCCGTCGGCATGCCGCGCTTTTCCAGTTCCTGCACCACGTGGAAGATGTAGCGCGAGGCGCGCGCCGTGGTGCGGGCGATGTAGTCGGGGCGGGTGGCGTACCAGTTGACGTGGTTGGCCACCAGTTGGTTATTGATGTCGGGAATCGCATAGCCGCTGCGGATGCGGCCCCAGACGTCGGCTTCGCGCAGCGGATCGGAATTGTCGCTGAGGTTTTTCAGCAGACGGTCGGTCTTTTGCAGGCGGTTATCGAGGGTGGGGAGTTTCGCCGTGACCTGGGCGGTCATCGGGATCAGGGCCGGTGCGGTGGCGGCGGCGACTGGCGCGTTATCGCTCTCAACACCGGCTTCGTACGCCTGGCTGAGGGCGGGCGCGAGCGCCAGGGCCAACGCCGCCAGGACGGTAGATTTAAAGGAGTTTTCGTGCATAGTGTTCCATTGTTGTCGTCGGAGAAACATCGGACAGACCCATGATCAAGCTGCGAGTGTACGTATATCCACATGCCGGAGTCAAGAATTATGTCAGCATGATGACAGGAAATAAGCGGCAATAAGCGGGAAGCGGCTGAGTTTCCATTCGCAAACGCTGTCATTATTGCAAATTTAATTTGCCCGATGCGTGATTCGGCCGCTGTTATAGCATACATGGCGAGGACGATGGCGCAAGCCTGGCAGCCGTCCAGTATGAGACTGCGCAAAGAGTGCGTACAATTTGGCTTTGGCCGGCCATTGGGCTGCCGGCCGCCCTATTGATAGAGAGTCATGCATATGAACACCCCGCCGCGCCACGACGACGACAACGCCGTCATCATCGCCAATACCGTTGCCTGGTTGGAAAAGGCCGTGATCGGCCTGAACCTGTGCCCGTTCGCCAAGGCCGTGCACGTCAAGAAGCAGATCCGTTACGTGGTGTGCGAATCGAGCAATCCGGAAGATCTGCTGGCAATGCTGATGGACGAGCTGCAAACCCTGGCCGACACGGACCCCGAGCAGATCGACACGACCTTGCTGATTCATCCGTACACGCTGAACGATTTCCTCGACTACAACGAGTTTCTCGATGTGGCCGACGCGGCCGTGGAAGACATGCACCTGGCCGGCGAACTGCAAGTGGCCAGTTTCCACCCGAATTACCAGTTTGCCGAGACGTTCGAGGACGACATCAGCAACTACACCAACCGCTCGCCCTATCCGACCTTGCACCTGCTGCGCGAAGACAGCATCGAGCGCGCCGTCGAGGCGTTCCCGGAAGCGTCGGACATCTTTGACAAGAATATCGCCACCTTGGAAGCGCTGGGCGTCGAAGGCTGGGAAAAGCTCGGCTTGCCGAAGGTATCCTGATGGCTGACAAGGAATTGCCGCCGCGTCCCGATACGCCCTGCGTGGCCGTCTGCTCGACCACCTTCGACGAAATCTGCCGCGGCTGCGGCCGCAGCGTGGTGGAAGTGGCCCACTGGGTGTCGATGACGGATGAAGAGAAGGAAGTGGTGTGGGTGCGGATTCTTTCGCAAGGGTATCCGCGCCGGAATACTTGACGTTTGTGTTGCCAAACCCAACGGCAACTGCTGGGGTCAGACCCCCAAGGACGCCAACGCAGAGCTTAGCGTTGGCGGCCGCGAGGGTCTGATCCCGGTACTTTTGACGCTAGCGATTAATTAATAACTACCAATAAAATCTTTCTTGCCGACTTCGATGCCATTGTGGCGCAGGATGTCGTACGCCGTCGTCGCGTGGAAGAAGAAGTGCGGCAGCGCGTAGTGGAACAGGTAGGTCTGGCCCGTGAAGTGCTTGGTCTTTTCGCCGCTGCCGGTGGTGATGGCGCGCGTTTCGCTGCCGTCGATGTCCGCTTGCGGCAGGCTTTCCAGGAAGGCGATGGTTTTCACGATGCGCGCTTTCAGTTCCGCAAAGCTCTGTTCGCTGTCTTCATACGGGGGCACGGCCACGCCGGCCAGGCGCGCGCCGCAGCCCTTGGCGAAGTCGGTGGCGATCTGGATCTGGCGCACGAAGGGCAGCATGTCCGGGAACAAACGGAATTGCAGCAGGGCGTTCGGGTCGATTTTCTTGTCTTGCGCGTGCGTTTCCGCCTTGTCCAGGATGGCGGCCAGGCTGCCCAGGATCTGTTTGAAGACGGGGATGGAAGCGGAGTAGATGGAGAAGGTCATGGTGGTTCCTCGAGGTAAAGTGGCGCGATGATAGCAAGCTGCGCGTTTTTCTGCTGGCGCTGGCCCGGCGTACCGGCCCGCGTGTGGTTTTTCAGCCCTGTGTATATGGCATGAGGTCGTCGTTGGCGCGTGTTTATTGGTGACTTCCCCCGCTTTTTCCATGCATAATTGCTCCTGAAAAAGTTTCTTCCCGCCTTATCACCCGTATTCCCCTGTAAAGTTCCATGACCGCCTGCCTGATCCCTGTTGTCCTGTTGCCGCATGTTTAATTCGCCCTATCAGCGCTTGCGCGCCAGCCTGCGTGTGCTGTACGGCTCGTCGATCTATGGCGCCTTGCTGCTGGTGGTGTTTGGCGGCCTGGTCGTGCCCGCCATCTTCGGCAGCTATCTGCTGGTCGGCGTGCATGAACGCCAGTCGGCGCGCACCAGCCTGAACGAAGCCTTGCAGCGCAATGCCGACATCCTGGCGCTGGGCATGCAGGAATCGCTGTGGAACATGAATGCGGAATCGGCCCATTCTCTGGTCGAATCGGTGATGCGCGACCGTTCCGTGCTGCTGGTGAAGGTGCTGGGACAGGGCGACACGGAATTCATCCGCCTGCAGGCGCCGCAGCGGCCCGTGGGCAATCTGTACCGCGCCGAGCGCGACATCCTCGTGCGCGGCGAGCGCATCGGCCACGTCGTCGTCGAGATGGACGATGCGCGCAGCCAGCAGGAGCTGCGCGAAAAGCAGATGGCCTATATTTTCGTGCTGGGCGCACAGCTGGCCGTGTCGATGGCGCTGATCGTGCTGTTCCTGAACCGCCGCCTGTTGAAGCCCCTGCGCCGCCTGACGCGCTTTTCCGACCGCCTGTCGCACGGCGATTTTGATACGCCGCTGGCCTCGCACAGCAATGACGAGCTGGGTCGCCTGACGGCCCAGCTCGAGCAAATGCGCGCGGCCATTCGCCAGCTGTTCGAGGATGTGGGCCAGCGTGAAGAGCGTTTCCGCACCATCGTCACGCAAGTGCCGGGCGCCGTCTTCCGCTACCGGCCCGACGGCCCCATCGATTTCGTCAGCGATGCCATCGAAGACATCGCCGGCTATTCGGCGCGCCAGTTCATGCGCGGCAGCACGCACGCCTGGGCCGACCTGATCTGCCCGGAAGACCGCCGCGAGCACCGCCGCGCCGTGCGCCAGGCGGTGCTTGAGGTGCGACCGTATGCGCTGGAATACCGCATCATCGACGCCTTCGGCATCGAGCGCTGGGTGGCCGAGAATGGCCAGCCGCAGGCGGGTGAACAGGGCGTCGTCTGGGTTGACGGCATCATTGCCGACATCAGCCAGCGCAAGCACCACGAGATGCGCATCGAGGCGCTGCTGACGGAGCAAAGCGCCATCCTCGACAATGTGATGTTCGGCGTGATGTTCGTGCGCCACCGCCGCATCATTTCCGTCAACCGCCGCTGCGAGGAGCTGTTCGGCTACGGGCATGGCGAAATGACGGGCAATTCCACCGCCATCGTGTTTACCAGCGCCTACGATTTCGAGGAGGCGGGAGAACGCCAGTATCCGGCCCTGGCGGCCGGCGGCGACTTCAGCGAGGAGCGCCACTACCTGCGCCAGGACGGCAGCCAGTTCTGGGCCCTGGTCAGCGGTTGCGCGCTCGATCCGCTGCACCCCAACGACGGCAGCATCTGGGTCTATGCCGACATCACCTCGCGCAAGGAAGCCGAGGAAAAGCTGCGCCTGTCGGCCACCGTGCTGGAACATATCGCCGATGGCGTGATGGTGGTCGACGCGAACGGCATCATCGTCACCGTCAATCCCGCCTTCACGCAGATCACCGGCTACAGCGAAGCGGAGGCGCTGGGCCGGCATTCGTCGCTGAACCGCTCGGCGCGCCACGACGCGGCGTTCTACCAGGCCCTGTGGGACGAGCTGATCGCCAGCGGCTTCTGGCGCGGCGAAGTCTGGCACCAGCGCAAGAACGGTGAAGTCTACCTCGAGTGGCTGACCATCAGCGCCGTGCGCGACACGCGCGCCGTCACCACCCATTACGTGGGCGTGTTCAGCGACATCACCCTGATCAAGGAGTCGCAGGAAAAGCTCGACCACATGGCGCACCACGATCCGCTGACGGCGCTGCCGAACCGCCTGCTGTTCCACGACCGCCTGCAGCACGCGCTGCTGCGCGCCGCGCGCGACCAGGAGCAGCTGGCCGTGCTGTTCATCGACCTGGACCGCTTCAAGAACGTCAACGACACGCTGGGCCACCATGTGGGCGACGAGTTGCTGCAAAAGGTGGCCGGCCAGCTGGCGGCCCGCCTGCGCGAAGGTGACACCCTGGCGCGCCTGGGCGGCGACGAATTCATCGTGCTGCTCGAGCGCGTCGATGGCGAGTACGGCGCCACGCAGGTGGCGGAAAAGCTGATGACCATGTTCGAGCAGCCGTTCACGGTGGCCGACCATGAATTGTTCGTCACGTGCAGCGTGGGCATCAGCCTGTATCCGGATGACGCGCTGGACTTGAACATGTTGATCCGCAATGCCGACGTGGCCATGTACCAGGCCAAGGCGCGCGGGCGCAACGGCTACCGCTTCTATGCGCCGTCGATGACGGGCGAGGGCGTCGAGCGCCTGCGCCTGGAAACCTTCCTGCGCCGCTCGCTGGAAAAGAACGAGATGTTCCTGAATTACCAGCCGCAGGTGGAAATCGACACGGGCCGCCTGGTCGGCGTGGAGGCGCTGGTGCGCTGGAATCACCCGGAACTGGGGCTGGTGCCGCCGGTGCGCTTCATTCCGCTGGCCGAGGACAGCGGCTTCATCAACCAGCTGGGCAAATGGGTGCTCGACGAAGCGTGCCGCCAGATGATGCGCTGGCAGGCGCAGGGCTTGCGCGTGCCGAAGATGGCCGTCAACCTGTCGGTGAAACAGTTTGAGCGGGGCAGCATCGCCGGCATGGTGGCCGATATACTGAAGGAAACGGGCCTGGAGCCGCAGCGCCTGCAGCTGGAAGTGACGGAATCGGTGATCATGAACACGGGCGACGCGCTCGGTTTCATCAACGATCTGCACGCCATCGGCGTGGGACTGGCCATCGACGACTTCGGCACCGGGTATTCTTCGCTGGCCTATTTGAAGCAGTTGCCCGTGCAGACCCTGAAGATCGACCGCTCCTTCATCAAGGATATCTCGACGGATGTCAATGATGAAGCGATTGCCATTGCCATCATCCAGCTGGGCAAGAGCATGCACTTGTCGGTGATCGCCGAGGGCGTGGAGACGGAAGAGCAGGCCGCTTTCCTGCTGCGCCATGGCTGCACGCTGGCGCAAGGTTATTTTTATAGCCGCCCGGTGCTGGCACAGGATATGCTGGAGCGCTGGCTCGACCCGCTGCAACCACCATTAACTAATTAAAGGGTATCCCATGGCCGGAGAAAAAAACACCTCGCGTCGCCGTTTCCTGCTCGGCGGCCTGGGCCTCGGCGTGGCCGGCGTGGGCGCCCTGGTGCTGGGCTGGGGTGTGCTGCCGCCGCGCCAGCGCCTGCATGGCGGCGCGCCGCTGCCGCTGCAGGATGGCGCCGTGGCGCTGAACGGCTGGCTGGCCATCGGCACGGACGGTACGGTGACCCTGGCCATGCCGCGCAGCGAGATGGGGCAGGGCGTGCATACGGCCTTGCCGATGCTGGTGGCCGAGGAACTCGACGTCCCCCTGGTCAGCGTCAGATTGATCCAGGCGCCCATGGATAAAATCTTCGGCAATGTGGCCATGCTCAAGGATAGCCTGCCGTTCCACCCGGACGACCAGGGCCGCCTGAAAGCGCTGGCGCAGTGGACGGTGGCCAAGGCGGCGCGCGAACTGGGCGTGATCGTCACGGGCGGCTCGTCCAGCGTGAAGGATGGCTGGGGCCCCATGCGCGAAGCGGGGGCGTCCGCGCGCGCCATGCTGGTGGCCGCGGCCGCCGCGCAGTGGCAGGTGCCGGCCGCGCAATGCCGCACGCAGGATGGTGAAGTGCTGCACCCGGATGGCCGGCGCGCCAGCTACGCCAGCCTGGCGCAGCGCGCCGCCGCCATCGATCCGGGCACGCCCGTGCTGAAACTGCCCAAGGATTTTAAATTGATCGGCCAGCCGGCGCCGCGCCGCGACACGCCGTCCAAAGTGAATGGCAGCGCGCGCTTCGGCATCGATGCGCGCCCGCCCGGCATGCTGTACGCGGCCCTGCAGTTGCCGCCGCGCCTCGGCGATGCCGTCGCCGCGTTCGACGCGGCGCCCATCCTGGCCATGCCCGGCGTGAAAAAGGTGGCGGATCTGACGCCGAGCCTTGGCAAGCGCGGTGTATCTTGCGTGGCCGTGGTGGCCGACACGTACTGGCGCGCGAAGACGGCGGCCGCCGCTCTGGCCGTGCAGTGGACGGCGGGGCCGCAGGCGGGCCTGTCCAGCGAGAGCGTCGTTGCCGAATTTTCCCGCCTGCTCGATGGCGACGCGGGTTTTACCTATTATTCCAGCGGCGTGGTCGAGGGCAAGGCCGTGCAGGATTTGCGCAGCGTCAAGGCCGAGTATCGCGCGCCGTTCCTCGCGCACGCCGCCATGGAGCCCGTCAACTGCACCGCGCAGGTGAAAAATGGCAAGGTGATGCTGTGGGTCTCGACGCAGGCGCCCGGCATCGCCGTCGACGTGGCGGCGAAGGTGGCCGGCGTCGACGCGAACGATGTCAGCATCGAGGTGCTGCTGCTCGGTGGCGGTTTCGGCCGCCGCCTGGAGGTGGACATGGTGGCGCAAGCCGTGGCCATCGCCATGCAGTGCGCGGGCGCGCCGGTGCAGCTGGTGTGGACGCGCGAGCAGGACACGCAGCACGATATGTACCGGCCCGCCGCGCTGGCCCGCTTTGCGGCACGCCTGGACGAGCACGGCCGCATCGCTTCCTGGGACAACAAATCCGTCAGTGGTTCCATCACGCACCAGTTTCTGCAGCGCAACTTCGGCTTGCCCGGCGCGGGGCCGGACAAGACCACGGCCGAAGGCGAATTCGACATGCCGTATGAAATCGCCAACCAGCGCATCGCCCACGTGATCGCCGACAGTGCCGCTCCCATCGGTTATTGGCGCTCCGTGGGGCATTCGCACAATGCGTTCTTCAAGGAAAGTTTTATCGATGAGCTGGCGCATGCGGCCGGGCAGGACGGCATCGCTTTCCGCCGCGCCATGTTATTGAAACATCCGCGCCACCTGGCCGTGCTCGATGCGGCAGTCGCCAGGGCGGGCAGTGCGCCGCCCGGCCATGCGCACGGCGTGGCCTTGCACCAGTCCTTCGGCAGCATCGTGGCGCAGGTGGCGCAGGTATCCGTGGAAAACGGCGAGATTCGCGTGCAGCGCGTGGTGTGCGCCATCGATTGCGGCATCGCCGTCAATCCGAACATCATCGCCCAGCAGATGGAGTCGGCCGTGTTGTTCGGCCTGTCGGCGGCGCTGGGCGGCGAGATCACCTTCAAGGATGGCAAAGTCGAGCAGAGCAATTTCCACGACTATCCCGTGTTGCGCATGGGCCAGACGCCCGAGGTGGAAACCATCATCATCGCCAGCGCGGAACACCCCGAAGGCGTGGGCGAACCGGGTACGCCGCCGATCGCGCCGGCCGTGGCCAACGCCGTGTTCAGTTTGACGGGAAAGCGGCTGCGTAGCCTGCCGCTGCGGCTAGCTTGATGTTTACTGCGCCAGGGTGGCGGCCAGCAGGTGGCGCAGATTGCAATCGCGCTGCCAGTCGCGCCGCTCCTGCGTGCTGCCGGCCAGCGCCGCCAGTTCGTCCCCGCTGAGCGCTTGCTGCGCCTGCACCATGCGGTGCGCCAGGCCGCCGTCGGGCAGCACCGTGCCGAAAAAGGCGACATGGTCTTCGCGCTGGATCAGCAGCGTGGGGAAGTTGTCGATGTCGAGGTCGCCCACCACGTCGGCCTGGTCTTCGATGTCGATCCAGACGAAGAGCGTGTCCGGGTGGCGCGCGGCCAGTTCCTCGAACGTGGCGCGGTAGCTGCCGCAGGTGCCGCACCACAGCGCGCACAGGCAGGCCACCGTCCAGCGCGGGCCGGCCAGGGCTGCCGCGACGTCGGCGCGGTTATCGGTCGTGAGGGTCAGGCTGTGCATGGTCGTATGTATAGTAGGGCGGATGGGCGCGGGGCGCCCGATGCGCGTATTCTACCGCGCCCGGCCACGCCAGTCCCGAGAATGCATGGGCTTGTTTATCGGTGTTTTTTGATGCAATCGCCCTTTCTGGTGGATAATGCTGATAATTGCGCGCTGATTACGCTGGTCCATGCTGTTTCCTGGCCCCGCAGCCTGACCCCCTCCAGTCTGTTTTCATGCCCTGCCCGGTGTCAGCGCTCCCGCCTTTGTTTATTTTTATTATGGAATTAGCCAGCTTATGTTGAGTTACCGCCACGCCTTTCACGCGGGTAATCACGCCGATGTGTTGAAGCATTATGTGCAGATTCAGTTGTTGCAATATCTGAATCAAAAAGATACCGCCTATAGTTATATCGATACCCACTCCGGCGCGGGCGTGTATGCGCTCGACGGTGGTTATGCCGCGAAAAACGCGGAATACGAAACGGGCATCGCGCCCCTGTGGGACCGCACGGACTTGCCGGCCTCGCTGGCCGAGTACATGAAGCTGATCAAGGAAATGAATCCGAGTGGCAAGATGCGCTACTACCCGGGTTCGCCGTACTGCGCCGACAAGGTGAGCCGCGAGCAAGACCGTCTGCGCCTGTTCGAGCTGCATCCGGCCGATGCAAAAATTCTGGCTGACAACTTCCGCAAGGTCGAGGCGCATGCGCTGGCCCAGGGCGAGCGTCCTACCGTGCGCGGCAAGCGCGTGCTCATCACCAAGGCGGATGGCTTCCAGAGCCTGAAAGCCCTGCTGCCGCCGCCATCGCGCCGCGCGCTGGTGTTGATCGACCCGCCATATGAAGACAAGATGGATTACCGCAAGGTCAAGGACACCCTGGCCGACGCCCTCGTGCGCTTCCCGTCGGGCATCTACGCCGTCTGGTACCCGGTGCTGCAGCGCATGGAATCGCGCCAGTTCGCCGACAAGCTCAAGCAACTGCCCAGCTCGGACTGGCTGCACGTGACCTTGACGGTCAACACGCCGTCGCCGGACGGCTTCGGTTTGCACAGCAGTGGCATGTTCATCCTGAACCCGCCGTACACCCTGGAGCCGATGTTGCGCGAAGTCATGCCGTATCTGGTCAAAGTGCTGGGCCGCGACGATGGCGCCAAGTTTGTGTTGGAAACGGGCAAGGGCGGACAGAAAAATACCGGAACAAGAAGAGTGTAATCCTACTTGTCTTGGTAGGGCTGCAATAAAAAACGCCACGGGTAATTGCCCGTGGCGTTTGTCGTTTACTGTCCCAACAGCAAGAACACGGTCGGTTTCTTGTGGAAATCAGGCGCTTTGCCGGCGGCCAATTGTTTCTTCCACTGCGCGCCATTCCACGTCTGCACGCTTTCCGTGTCCAGGCTCAGGTCGGTGGCGACGCAGATCAGGGTCGACGGCGCGCATTGCGCCACCAGCGCTTCAAGCATGGCGGCGTTGCGGTACGGTGTTTCGATAAACAGCTGGGTCTGCTTTTCCGTGCGCGAACGCACTTCCAGTTCCTTGATGCGCTTGGCGCGCAGGGCCGCATCGGTGGGCAGGTAGCCGTTGAAGGCGAAGCTCTGGCCGTTCAAGCCGCTGGACATCACGGCCAGCAGGATCGACGACGGGCCCACCAGCGGGCGCACTTTGATGCCGTGCTGATGTGCCAGGCGCACCAGGTCGGCGCCGGGATCGGCCACGGCCGGCACGCCCGCTTCCGAGACGAGGCCCGCATCGCGGCCCGCCAGCAGCGGTGCCAGCAAGCCGGCCAGCGCTTGCGCCGGGGTATTCACGTTCAGTTCGGAAATCGTGATTTCCTGCAGCGGCCTGGCCAGCGGATGCTGGTTGCCGATCAATTTCAAAAAGGCGCGCGCCGTCTTGGCGTTTTCCGCGACGAAATAATCGAGTTGCGAGGTGATCTGGCGCACCTGCTCTGGAATGATGCGGGACAACGGGTCGATGGCGCCTTCGGACAGGCCGAGGTGGTTGGGGATCAGGTACAGGGTGCCGGTCATATTCTTCTTGTCGGTAAATTAAATGGTAAAAAACGTGACGCCCGCCTTGCGCAGCATGCTGGTGAGGGCGATCAGCGGCAAGCCGGTGAGGGCGGTGGGGTCAACGCTGTCGATGCGTTCGAGCAGGGCGATGCCCAGGCCCTCGTTCTTGGCGCTGCCGGCGCAATCGTACGGTTGCTCGATGCGCAGGTAGGCGTCCAGTTCGGCATCGGGCAAATCGCGCACGGTGACGAGGGTCTGGATATCTTCCACCTGCGCCACGGGCGGATTCTGACGGCCGTCGAGCAGGCACAGGGCCGTGTGGAACACGGTCTGGCGTCCGCGCATGGTTTGCAGTTGCAGCAGGGCGTAGTCATGGTTGCCCGGCTTGCCGATCTGCGCGCCATCCAGGGTGGCGACCTGGTCGGAGCCGATGACGAGGCTGCCAGGGTAGCGGTCGAGCACGGCCTGCGCCTTGGCCTGGGCCAGGCGCAGGGCCGTGGCGCTGGGGCTTTCACCGGGCAGGGGGCTTTCGTCGAGATCGGGCACGGCGACCTCGAAAGGCAGGCGCAGGCGTTGCAGCAATTCCTTGCGGTAGGTCGAACTCGATGCAAGAATCAAGCGCAAGGGGGCGGAAGTTGGTATCATTCGGTAGTGGATGGCGGCCGGCATGGCCGCGCTGGTCGGTGTCAGTGGAATTTCACATAAATTCCAGGGCACAGAACCCATAACTGAGGCTCCATGCGGCATGACGGTGTTGATGAAGTTGTCATGTTTATGGCAATGATTGCGTCAAAAAAGATGCTTAGCCTTTGACTCGGTGCTCAAAACCCTGTTATTATCGCAGGTTTTCCGGGGAAATTTTCTACCAATGAATGCTTTTGTGATCGACGCCTTTGATTTTTGTCGTATCAGCGGGAGCCGCGAGGGTGTAACTCCTGTCGCTGAAATGACCCGGTTGACCAAGGATTGTGCAGATGCTTCCGGCGATATCGCCTGGAAGGTCGTCGGCGGCACCAGCAAGCTGGGCTACCCACAACTGACCTTGTCGGTCAACGGCACCGTTCAGCTGGTTTGCCAGCGCTGCCTGACTCCGTATGCTTACGTAATTGATTCGACGACCACTCTGATGCTGGGCAAGGATGACGAGCAGGCGGACGAGATCGAAGAAATCATCAACGATGAATCGATCGACGTGATCGTCGGCAGCCGCAGCATGGATGCCGCGGCCCTGATCGAAGATGAAGCCTTGCTGGCCCTGCCGCAGGTACCCAAACACGACGTCTGCCCCGATACGGCGCAGCTCGATGCTCTCAAGACTGAAAAGCAGTCGCCGTTTGCGGCACTGAAGGACTTGAAGCCAGAATAAAGTAGTAAAAAGGAAGCTTTAAAAAACCGTAGCGAGCGGCCTGATATCGTCTTGAGTAGCGCAGGCGTACGA
Organism: Janthinobacterium sp. UMAB-60; assembly: GCF_900095235.1. Lineage (NCBI taxonomy): Bacteria > Pseudomonadati > Pseudomonadota > Betaproteobacteria > Burkholderiales > Oxalobacteraceae > Janthinobacterium > Janthinobacterium sp. UMAB-60. The sequence continues at coordinate 8,140 of NZ_LT607502.1, read as the reverse complement.
AGGTACGCTGAGCAACGCAAAGGCGATAGCGGGAGGCGCAGTAGGTTTTTGATGCTTCCTGTAAAAGACGTGTCAAACGCGTGTTGTAATCGAGTATGGCAAGTGTAGTGAAATGTAATTGTAATAAACGATGTCGGCCCGGGCTATTTTCGGGTAGTCTTTGCCGCTGGGATACTCGATTCGCATGTATTTGCCAATCGAATGTGCTAAAATTTTAGAACTTATGTATTAGGAGTCATCATGGCAGTTCAACAGAACAAGAAAACCCCTTCCAAGCGCGGCATGCACCGTTCGCACGACTTCCTGGTCGCGCCGCAATTGAGCGTCGAGCCAGTTACCGGCGAAACACACCTGCGTCACCATATCAGCCCTAACGGCTTCTATCGTGGCCGTAAAGTGTTGAAGACCAAAAACGACGAGTAATCGACGTTTTTGTTGGGTAAGATGAAAGCGGTGTTGCGTGGTTATTCGGCGTGGCGCCGCTTCTTCTTTTTTATCGGCTGCAATTCATCTTGCGCACCCGTCATTTTGAATCAAGCTTGCTCAGGCGGTGCATGACATGCTGCGCCCTGCATATGCTCCAGTCCGATTCACATCTTGCCGCACGCCCGCAGCGGTATTGAATCAACACAAATGACAATCAAAATTTCTATCGACTGCATGGGCGGAGATCATGGTCCCTCAGTCACTATCCCTGCAGCAATTTCCTTCGTAAAACATGAGCCTGAAGCCGAACTGATCCTTGTTGGATTGGAAGACGTGATTCGTGCCGAACTGAAAAAACATAAAGCCGACACGCATCCGCGCCTGTCGGTATTGCATGCCTCCGAACAAGTTACCATGGACGATCCCCTGGAAGTGGCCCTGCGCCGCAAGAAGGATTCCTCCATGCGCGTGGCCATCGAACAGGTCAAGAGCGGCGCGGCGCAAGCCTCCGTTTCCGCCGGTAATACGGCAGCCCTGATGGCCGTGTCGCGCTATGTCTTGAAAACCATGTCCGGCGTCGACCGCCCGGCCATCTGCAGCATCTTGCCGAATCAAAAGAACGGCCCCACCTACATGCTGGACCTGGGCGCGAATGTCGATTGCGAACCGCATCACTTGCACCAGTTCGCCATCATGGGTTCCGTGCTGGTTTCCGCCATGGAAGGCATCGCACGCCCGACGATCGGCTTGCTGAACGTGGGCACGGAAGATATCAAAGGCAATGAAGTGGTGAAGCTCACTTCGAAGCTGCTGCAGGCCGACCACGAACGTGGCGCGCTGAACTTCTACGGCAACGTGGAAGGCAACGATATCTTCAAGGGCACGACCGATATCGTCGTCTGCGACGGTTTTGTCGGCAATGTCACCCTGAAAGCCATCGAAGGCCTGGCGCGCCTCATGAAGGACGTGCTCACTACCGAATTCAAGCGCAACCCGATCACCATGCTGGGCGCGCTGATTGCCCGCGGGGCCCTGAAAGCCATCGGCAACCGTTTGAATCCATCGCGTTACAACGGCGCCAGCCTGCTGGGCTTGCGTGGCCTCGTCTTCAAGAGCCATGGCAGCGCCGATGCCTATTCGTTTGAATGGGCCTTGCGCCGCGCCTTTGATGCGGCAAAAAATGACGTGCAAGCACAGCTGGCCAGCCTGATCGCCGAGCTGATGCCGCGCACGCCAGTACCGGACGAACCTACTTCAACAAGCTCTACCATTTAGTGGACGGGTACTTGCATGACTGTTTTTAGCAAAATTTACAGCAAAATTATCGGCACCGGCAGCTACTTGCCGGAGAAGCGCGTCACCAACCAGGACTTGACCGAACAGCTCGCCGCCAAGGGCATCGAGACGTCGGATGAGTGGATCGTCTCGCGCAGCGGCATCTCGGCGCGCCATTACGCGGCACCGTCGCAAAACTCCTCGGACCTGGGCGTGGAAGCGGCCAAGAAGGCCCTGGAGATGGCGGGCCTGAGCGGCAACGACCTGGACCTGATCATCGTCGCCAGCTCGACCCCCGATTTCTTCGGCAGCTTCCCCAGCACCGCCTGCATCGTGCAGAGCAAGCTGGGTATCACGAATCACTGCGCCGCCGTCGACGTGCAAGCCGTCTGCAGCGGTTTCGTGTATGCAGTCGCCACCGCCGATAGTTTTATTCAGTCGGGCATGCACAAGAATGTGCTGGTGATTGGCGCCGAAGTGTTTTCGCGCATCCTCAATTTCGATGACCGTGGCACCTGCGTGCTGTTCGGTGACGGCGCCGGCGCCATCGTCATGACGGCCTCCACCGAGCCAGGCATCCTGGCCGCCAAGCTGCACGCGGACGGGCGCCACTCGAATATCCTCAGCGTGCCGGGCAGTGTGGCTGGCGGTGCGCTGGCCGGCAGTGCCTTCCTGTACATGGATGGCCCGGCCGTGTTCAAGCTGGCCGTGTCCGTGCTGGAAAAAGTCGCGCATGAAGCATTGGCGCACGCCAACATGACTTCGGACCAGATCGACTGGCTGATCCCGCACCAGGCGAACATCCGCATCATGAACAGCACGGCCAAGAAACTTGGCTTGCCGCTCAACAAGATGGTCGTCACCGTCGACCAGCATGGCAACACCTCGGCCGCCTCGATCCCGCTGGCGCTCGACATCGCCGTGCGCGACGGCCGAGTAAAAAAGGGCGACAACGTCATGATGGAAGGCGTGGGCGGCGGCTTTACCTGGGGCGCCGTGCTGGCAAGGATGTGATAGCCGAAGGCTGACTTCGGGGTCCGACCCGTCGGGGGAATGCATTTCAATGGAATGCATTCCGATCCCGCAGGGACGTACCCCAGCAGTTGCCTTTGGGTCTCTGATTCTCTAAATAGTAAAAAAAACGGAGTCGACATGACACAATTTGCTTTTGTTTTTCCAGGCCAAGGCTCGCAAGCGATTGCGATGCTCGACGGTTTCGCCGGCAACCCCGTGGTGGCGCAAACCGTGGCCGAAGCGTCGGATGCCCTGCAATTCGACCTGGGCAAGCTGATCGCCGAAGGTCCGAAGGAAGAACTGGACCTGACCACCAACACGCAACCGGTGATGCTGACGGCGGCCGTGGCCTTCTACCGCGCCTGGCTGGCGGCGGGCGGCCCCGTGCCGAACGTCGTGGCCGGCCATAGCCTCGGTGAATACTCGGCGCTGGTCGCCGCCGGCGTCATCTCGTTCAAGGATGCCGTGCCACTCGTGCGTTTCCGCGCGCAAGCGATGCAGGAAGCCGTGCCCGTGGGGCAGGGCACGATGGCTGTCGTGCTGGGCCTGTCGGATGACGACGTGCGCGCCGCCTGTGCGGAAGCGACGGCGGAAAACCCGGCCCTGGTGGTCGAGCCCGTCAATTTCAATGCGCCTGCGCAAGTGGTCATCGCCGGTCACACGGCTGCCGTCGAGCGCGCCTGCGAACTGGCCAAGGCCAAGGGCGCCAAGCGCGCCATGAAGCTGCCGGTCTCCGCGCCATTCCACTCGTCGCTGCTGAAGCCGGCTTCGGACCGTTTGCGTGAATACATGGCCAGCTTGAATTTCTCGGCACCGCAGATCGCCCTGATCAACAACGTCGACGTAGCCATCGTCAACGACGTCGCCGGTATCAAGGATGCGCTGGTGCGCCAGGCGGCCAGCCCCGTGCGCTGGGTGGAAACGATGCAGAAAGTGGCTCTTGAGGGCATCACGCAAGTGATCGAATGCGGTCCGGGCAAGGTCCTGATGGGCCTGGCCAAGCGCATCGATCCCGTGCTGGTGGGCGACGCCATCGTCGATCAGGCCTCGCTGGAACGCATTTTGACGCAGCTCAAATAAACAGCAAACGGCAGTGCAGCTGTGGCTGCCGTCAGCCATCTTTAAGGATACTCATGAATTTAGCAAATCAAGTCGTGCTGGTCACGGGCGCCTCGCGCGGCATCGGCCGCGCCATCGCCACCGAACTGGGCAAGCAAGGCGCCACCGTGGTTGGCACCGCCACCTCGGAAAGCGGCGCGCAAGCGATCACCGATTACCTGGCCGCCGAAGGCGTGGCGGGCAAGGGCCTGGTCCTGAACGTGACCGATGCGGCGCGCTGCGCGCAAGTCGTCGACGAAGTGCAGAAAACCTACGGCAGCCTGTCTATCCTCGTCAACAATGCGGGCATCACGCAAGACCAGCTGGCCATGCGCATGAAGGATGACGAGTGGGACAGCGTGATTTCCACCAACCTGTCGGCCGTCGGCCGCCTGTCGCGCGCCGTACTGCGCGGCATGATGAAAGCCAAGGCTGGGCGTATCATCAATATCACGTCGGTGGTGGCGTCGTCGGGCAATCCGGGGCAAATGAATTACGCGGCGGCCAAGGCCGGCGTGGAAGGCATGAGCCGTGCCCTGGCGCGCGAAATCGGCAGCCGCAACATTACCGTGAACTGCATCGCGCCGGGCTTCATCGATACCGACATGACCAAGGCCCTGAGCGAAGAGCAGCACGCGGCCCTGTTGACGCAAATTCCCCTGTCCCGCCTGGGCAAGCCGGAAGACGTGGCAGCGGCGGTGGCCTTTCTGGCCTCGCCGCAAGCGGCGTATATCACGGGCACGACCCTGCACGTGAACGGCGGAATGTACATGAATTGATGTGAAAGGTAGACAGGGCGGGCGTTTGTGGCATGATTCAACGGCCGTTTTTGTCTATAATCGCATCTTTTAGCAGCAGCTTCGGTCGAATTAGCAGCAGACACCGAAATTAGTATTCGGACGCGCAAACCTGATAAAATGCGCGCACTTTCCGTAACACACACTTTGGAGCCATAACATGTCGGATATCGAACAACGCGTTAAGAAAATCGTCGCTGAGCAACTGGGCGTTGCAGAAGCAGACATCAAAATCGAATCCTCCTTCGTCGACGATCTCGGCGCCGATTCCCTGGACACCGTGGAACTGGTCATGGCCCTGGAAGACGAATTCGAAATGGAAATCCCTGACGAACAAGCTGAAAAAATCACCACCGTGCAACAGGCGATCGACTACGCCACCGCACACGTCAAGGCCTAAGCCTGTTTGACCGACTTCAGGAGAATCGCTTGAGCCGTTCTAAAAACCGTCGTGTTGTTGTAACCGGCCTGGGCTGTGTTTCACCTGTCGGCAATACTATTGCCGAGGCGTGGAGCGCAATTACCGAAGGTAAATCCGGCATTGCCACGATTACCAAGTTTGATGCATTGCCCTTCACCACGCATTTTGCCGGTGAAGTCAAAGGTTTCAATATCGAAGAGTACATCTCCGGTAAGGAAGCCCGCCACATGGATACCTTTATCCATTACGGCATGGCTGCAGGCATCCAGGCGATGCAGGACTCCGGTCTGGAAGTGACCGAGGAAAACGCCGAGCGCATCGGTGTGATCATCGGTTCCGGTATCGGTGGCTTGCCGCTGATCGAGGAAACCAAATCCGAGTACGAAAAGCGCGGTCCGCGCCGTATCTCGCCATTTTTCGTGCCTGCCTCGATCATTAACATGATTTCTGGCAATCTTTCGATCAAATATGGTCTGAAGGGTCCGAACCTGGCGATCGTGACGGCGTGTACCACCGGTTTGCACAGCATCGGCGCTGCCGCGCGCATGATCGAGTACGGCGATGCCGACGTCATGATTGCCGGTGGTGCTGAATCGACCGTGTCGCCGCTGGGCCTGGGCGGTTTCGCCTCGGCACGTGCCTTGTCGACCCGCAACGACGATCCGGCAACGGCATCGCGTCCGTGGGATGCCGACCGCGACGGCTTCGTGCTGGGCGAGGGTGCTGGCGTCATGGTGCTGGAAGAGTATGAGCAAGCGGTGGCCCGTGGTGCCAAGATTTATGCCGAAGTGCATGGTTTCGGGATGAGCGCAGATGCTTATCACATGACCTCGCCGCTGGAAGATGGTAGCGGCGGCAGCAGATCGGTGATCGCGGCCCTCAACAACGCAGGTTTGAACCCGGATCAGATTCAGTACCTGAACGCGCACGGCACGTCGACCCCGCAAGGCGACGTGGCGGAAGTGATGGGCATCAAACGCACCTTCGGCGAGCATGCCAAGCATATGGTCGTCAACTCGACGAAGTCGATGACGGGCCATTTGCTGGGCGGCGCGGGCGGTCTGGAAGCGGTGTTTACGGTCCTGGCATTGCACCATCAGGTGTCGCCACCGACCATCAACATCTTCAACCAGGATCCTGCTTGCGATCTCGATTTCTGTGCCAACACGGCACGGGACATGAAGATCGATTACGCAGTGAAGAATTCGTTCGGCTTCGGCGGAACGAATGGCACGCTGATTTTCGGTAAAGCGAAATAAGCAGGAACTTTCAAGCGCTCACTACGGTCAAACCGTAGTGAGCGCTGATTCGGTGCCAACGTTCGTTGGTGCCTGAATTTGCCCGGCATGGTGCCGGCGCGCCTGATGTTTTTCCCTTTGAGTTGGCAATATGTCGATCGCGGTAGCGGCTGTCATTCGCACGCCTGTCTGTTTACGCCTGCTGCAAGCGGTACTGGGACTGTGCGCGGTGCTGGCCGCCTGGCCCCTGAGCGGCGCGTGGCACATTGCGGCCCTGTCTGGCTCTGGTTCCGGCCCCGGTCAGCTGGTGGGCGGCTATGCGCTGGGCTGGCCCGGTGCACTATCGAGTGCGGCTGGCGGCGTGTTTTTGCTGGCTTTGCTGCGCCAGCGCAGAAAGCCGCAGGTGCTTGATATTTCGCCGGTCGGCCAGTTGCGGCTGGCGGTATATCTGGAGCATGGCGGGGCGCCGTCCGGCGCGGCGCCGTTGGTGCCGCCGGTGCTGCGCCTGTTGCCGGGCTCGACCCTGTGGCCATCGCTGCTGGTGCTGTGCCTGGCCGATGCCGCGGGGCGACGCACGCAGGTGCTGGCGCAGCGTGGCAGCGCTTGCACCGCCTTCCGCCCGCTGGCCGTGGCGTGCCGGGCCATCGCGGCGCGCAGTGGGGAAGAATAAAAATGGGGCGAACACTGAACTTCTTGCAGCGGGCCAACTCTATATCCATACAGGCGCCCACGCTGCATGCGAACAGGGACATCGGGCGTGAGGACAGAGCGCGAGTATGATCAGTTACTGGTCGAGCGGGTGCAGGCTGGCGACAAACGGGCATTCGATGTGCTGGTATCGAAATATCAGCGCCGCTTGATGCGCCTGGTGTCGCGACTTGTGCATGACCCGGCGGAGGCCGAAGATGTGGTGCAGGAAACGTTTATCAAGGCCTATCGGGCGCTGCGCCATTTTCGCGGCGATGCCGCCTTTTATACCTGGTTGTATCGCATCGGCATCAATACGGCCAAGAATTATCTCGTCACGCAGGGGCGGCGTGCCGCCACGTCCAGCGATGCCGACGCCGAGCAGGCGGAGTCCTTCGATGACGGCAATAAATTGCGTGACAACAATACGCCCGAATCGGTGCTGGCCAGCAAGCAGATTGCAGCCACAGTCAACGCGGCCATGGAGGTGCTGCCCATCGAGCTGCGCACGGCCATCGTGCTGCGCGAGATCGAGGGCCTCAGCTATGAAGAGATTTCGGAGATCATGGCGTGCCCCATCGGCACCGTGCGCAGCCGCATTTTCCGCGCGCGCGAAGTGATCGCAGAGAAATTGAAACCGTTGTTGGATATGCCGATTGACAAGCGCTGGTAATCTGCGGAGTATGAGGTTGGCATGGCTGCGTCCGGTTTCCGCAACTATCCTCTTGAAATGGCAGGACCCATCATGGATACGCATACACGATTGCACGAGACGATTTCCGCCCTGGCCGATGGCGAGCTGGCGGCGAGCGAACTCGAACTGGCTTTTGCCGCCCTCGACACGGATGAGGGGCGGCAAGCCTGGGATGCCTATCGCCTGATCGGCGACGTGCTGCGCTCGGAGCAGTGCGGCCATGCCCTGAGTGCCCAATTCGACGCGTGCCTGGCCAGTCGGCTGGCCGCCGAGGCGGCGCCTGACGTGCCGGCTGTCCAGGCGGAGCCATTGCTGCCCATCGTGCCGCCGGGCGCCGCCGAGCCGCTGGAGGCGGGGCCGCTGGCGCAACGCTAGCGCGCGGCATCCGCGGCATCTTATGCCAGGCGGGTCTTGATACTTAGAGCCTATGCCAGTAGGGAGCGTCTTCTGCTGGCAGTTCATCAGGAGCGCGGACAAGGCGTGAGGAGGA
>NZ_LT607501.1:5271-76462 GCF_900095235.1 Janthinobacterium sp. UMAB-60 | reverse complement strand
TGTACTTGGCGTGCGGCCCCCGCCATTCCGATATTCTAGAAAGATACCCCTGCGATGACGATTAAAAGCGATAAATGGATACGCCGCATGGCGGAATCAACGGGCATGATCGAGCCGTTCGAACCTGGCCAGGTCAAGGAACGCGATGGCAACCGCATCGTGTCCTACGGCACCTCCAGCTATGGCTATGACATCCGCTGCGCCGACGAGTTCAAGTTGTTTACCAACATCAACACCACCATCGTCGACCCGAAGGATTTTGACGCGAACAACTTCGTCGACGTATCGGGCAAGGGCTATTGCATCATCCCGCCGAATTCGTTCGCACTGGCCCGTACGGTCGAGTATTTCCGCATTCCCCGCAATGTATTGACGATTTGCCTGGGCAAGAGCACCTATGCCCGTTGCGGCATCATCGTCAACGTCACCCCGTTCGAACCGGAATGGGAAGGTTTCGTGACCCTGGAATTTTCCAACACGACACCGTTGCCGGCGAAAATCTACGCCAACGAAGGCGTGGCGCAAGTGCTGTTCTTCGAGTCCGATGAAGTCTGCGAAACGTCGTACAAGGACCGTGGCGGCAAATACCAGGGCCAGGTTGGCGTGACCTTGCCGAAGACCTGATCGCTGGAAGGGTGGGGCGCCAGCCGTCTTGAGCTGTCTTTACCTGCCTTTACACCTGCGGCCCTACGTTCGCGTTCCATGCTTGCCGTTAACCTTGGTATTGAAACACTGAGGAGGCATCATGGTAGCGGCAATCGGTTCAGGCAGCACAGTCGGCGCGGCCAGTAGCGCCAGTTCAGGCAGCAGTTCGCAGATCGCGGCGCTGCAAAAGCAGATCACGGCGGCGCAAAAGCAGTTGACGGAGTCGCAGAAGGGTACGCAGACGGACGCGTCGCAAAAGCTGCAGCAGCAGCTGGCGCAGCAAATCCAGGCCTTGCAGGCGCAAATTGCCCAGTTACAGGCGGCGGCCGCGCAGGCGCAGCAAGCTCCTCAGACGGCCAGCAGCGCCGATACGGCGACGAGCCCGGCTAAATCGGCCTCGTCGACCCTGGGCAGCATCATCGATACGCAGGCGTAGCAGCACATCCGCGCGTCAAAACGCCAGGCTCGCCGGAAGGTCAGCCTGGCGTTTTGACGGGCAGCAGCATTTCCACGCACAGCCCTCCACCGCTGCGCAAGCTGGCACCGATGCGGCCCCCATGGGCGTTGATGACGTGCTGGGCGATGGCCAGGCCCAGGCCATGGCCGTCCGTGCTGTGCTGGGTATGGCTGGCGCGGAAGAACGGTTCAAAAATGCGGGCCAGGTCGGCGCTGGCCACGCCAGGTCCCTGGTCCAGCACGGCGATGCGCAGCAGATCCTGCTTGCCGTCATGCAGGCGCGATACATTCACTTCCACCGTGCCGCCATCGGGGCTGTGCTTGACGGCATTGCGCACCACGTTTTCCACGGCGCGCGCCAGCAGTTCCGGCCGGCCCGTGACAGCGGCGTCGGCAATGGCTGCGTCGCCCGCCAGGGCGATGCCCACCTGGCGCGCCTTCGCTTCGTAGCGGGCGTCGTCCACGATGTCGTGCAGCAGCTCGGCGATGTCGACGTCTTCGCTGAGGGGGGAGGCGGCGCCCGCTTCCAGCCGCGACAGGGTCAGCAGCTCGCCGATCAGCTTATCCATGCGTTCGCTTTCGCGTTCGATGCGCTGCATCGAGGCGTCCATCTTGTCCGGCTGCTGGTGCGCCAGGCCGATGGCCGCTTGCAGGCGCGCCAGCGGCGAGCGCAGTTCGTGCGACACATCATGCAGCAGGCGCGTCTGGCTCTCCATGAGATTGCGCAAACGGCCCGTCATGCGGTCGAAATCGCGGCCCAGGTCCGTCAATTCATCGCCGCGCTTGCCGCTGGCGTGAAAGCGCGGCGCCAGGTCGCCGTGCGAGGCGGCCTCGAACGCTTGCCGCAAGTCGCGGATGGGGCGCGCAAAATACCAGGCCAGCAAGAAGGAGAACAGCAGGCTGGCGGCGATGGCGGCGGCCAGCGGAATGAAGGTGCGGTAGGGGCTGTCCATGCGGGAGCCGGGCGGCATGCCGCGGCCGAATTCGCCGCGTGGCGGCGGGGCGCCCGCTGCGTCGGGCCGTGGACCGGGTCCCATGGCGCGCGGGCCGCTCAGGGTGACGGCGTTGAGCGTGTCGCGCGCGGCGCCCGCTTCGGGATGGCGGAAGCGTTCGGACGAGGGCAGGAACAGCAGATAGCGCTGGCCGTCGCTGCCGGTGACTGTGCGCACGACGGGATGGGGCTGGCCTTGCTCCAGCATGGCGCGCGCCTTGGCCAGCATGGCGGGATGCACCGTGCGGCCCATCAGTTCTTGCCCTTTGGCATCGACGGCAAACACGCGCATGCGCTCCATCTTGCCGAGAAAATGCCGCAAGGCCTGGCTGCCGCCCGCTTCCAGCGTGGCGCTGGCGGCCTCGATGATCATTTGCGCGGGCGGGCTGGTATCGATGTCGAGGGCCCGTTCCTGCTGCGCGGCCCGGTTTTTCAGCCAGAAGGTGCCGCCGATGCCGATGGTGGCCGTCACTTGCGCCAGCATGATGCACAGAAAAAATTTCCAGAACAGGCGGCCCACGCTTACTCCTTGATCAGCTGGTAGCCGAGACGGTAGACGGTCTGCAGGCAGGAACGGCCATCGGCCAGGCTGCCCAGTTTACGGCGCAGGCTGCTCAAGTGCACGTCGATATTGCGGTCGAAGCGCGCCATGGGCCGGCCCAGGCCCAGTTCCGACAATTGATTCTTGCTCACGGGCTTGCCCGCATGGCGCACCAGCACTTCCAGCAGGTTGAATTCCGTGCTCGTCAGCTCCAGGTGCGCACCGGCCCAGGAAACGCGGCGCTGTTCCGGCCACATCGTCAACTGGCCCACGGCCAGCGGCGCCAGGCCCGAGCTGTCGTGTGGCGCCGCCTGCGAACGGCGCAGGATGGCGCGGATGCGCGCCGTCAGCTCGCGCGGCGTGCACGGCTTGGTCACGTAATCGTCGGCACCCAGCTCCAGGCCCACGATGCGGTCCGTGTCATCGCCGCGCGCCGTCAGCATCAGGACGGGCAGGTTGCTGCCGGCGCGGATGCGGCGCAGGGTTTCCAGGCCATTCATGCGCGGCATCATGACGTCGAGGACGGCGATGGCGTACAGGCCCGTCAGCGCTTCGGCCGCGCCGCTTTCGCCGTCATGCACGGCGCGCGCGTCAAAACCTTCCTGCGTCAGGTATTCCTGGAACATGCCGACCAGTTCCACGTCGTCATCGATTAACAAAACCTTGCTCATGCCTGTGCTTTTTCGGGTGAATATCGCCCGATGATAGCAGTCAACAGTGGCGGTTCAGGGCCGTTTTACCCGCTTTTACATACGTCTGCTTACATTCATGCATCTTTCTTTACATGCTTTTACGCCAGCCTAACGTTGCTTTACACGTCAGACGCCGACAATCAAGGCTGATCGCCACGAAAGGAAAGCCGATGAAACACCTGAGTATCGCCGTATCCCTGCTGCTGCTGTCCGCTTGCAGCATGCCGCTGCTGGCACTCGCCCAGCAGGAATCTGCGCCGGACGGCCCGCCAGCGCGCGCCATGCCGGGGCCGCCGCCCGGCCTGGGCCACGGTGCCGGACCCGGCGCGCCAGGCTTGCCACCGTTCCTGCACGGCATCGAGCTGAGCGAAGCGCAGCAGGACAAGGTTTTCGCCGCCACCTACGCCCAGGCGCCCTTGCTGCGAGAACAGGAAAAGATCGCCTTCAAGGCCCATGCGCAACTGCGCGAGCTGGCCGGGTCCAGCGCCTACGACGATGCGCAGGCCAGCGCGCTGGCAAACACGGCGGCGCAAGCCATGGCGAAGATCAGCTTGCTGCATGCGCGGCTGGAGCAGCAATTGCTGGCCGTGCTGATGCCCGAGCAGCGCCAGCAGGCGCAGCAGCGGGGCGACAGCCGCCCCGGCCCGCGCCGTCCCCAATTACCCACAGGAGATTGACCATGAGCATCAGTGCCTTGAGTTCCAGCAGCGCGGCTACCCAGCTGAGCGCTTTCAACCGCGTCAGCGGCAGCAATACCGGCAGTACCGACAGCGTGGGCGGCGCGCGGCCGCCTAGGCAGGACGATAACGGCTTTCTCGATGCCGTTTCCAGCGCCCTGTCGTCGATCGGGGTGACGGTGCCCGACACGGCGTCGTCCGACAGCACTGGCACCGACACCAGCACCGCCAGCGGCAGCGATGCCGGCCAGGCATTGGGCGCGTTCCTGCACCAGCTGATGGGAAGCTTGCACGCCCAGGGCGGCGCGGGCGCCAGCGCCGGCGCAGACAAGGATGGTGACAAGGACGGTGACAAGGGCGGCGGCGGCGGCGGGCGGGCACGGGGCCACGGCAATATCAAATCGGACTTGCAAAGCCTGATCCAGACCCTGTCGTCCGGCACGGGCAGCGACAACAGCAGCGTTTCGGACTTGCAGTCAAGCTTCTCCAGCCTGATCACTGCCCTGGGCGGCAGCGCCAGCACCAGCGCCAGCGGCGACAGCAGCACCAAGCTGAGCAGCTTCTTGCAGGCGCTATCGGGCAGCCTGGGCGCTTCCAGCAGCAGCGCCAGCCTGCCATCCAGCGGCAACCTGGTCAATACAACGGCCTGAAGCATGGAACGCAAGCTCGCCCTGGCCGCCAGGAAGACGCTTTCGCCACGGGCCACACACGTCCTGTTCCTGTGCGCCAGCCTGAGTCCCGCCTTGGCGGGCTTGCCTCTCTTGACGGAATATGTATGGACTTACATGATCACGCTCTGGCATCCGACCTCGAAATGATGCGGCAGGCGCCTGAGCGGTGATTCCCGAGGAAACGGGCGGGCCATATCCGGCCGATGGCACGAACACGCATGGCGGCGGCGGGTGTGCCGCTCAGCATCGACGGGCAATGCCACGCAGGGTTATGTCGCCACCCTGAGCATCGCCGTGAACGGTTAATTTACTGTCATGAAACCCCGGTCGCGCCGGCTGAAGTTGCCGATATTCGGGAGCACCTCGGCCAGCTGGCTGCCGGCCACGCCGCTCCTTCTGGCGCTCATGCGTGTCGAACTGCCCCAGGTCACATACAACACTCGCCGTTTCGCCCCGCACGGCCTTGGTGGCCGTCTGATTCGCTGGCGGCGTAATCATTCCTGCCCGTTAAGCTTGTTCCAAAGCTCATCTTGACAACGAAACTCGCTTCGCCGGAAACGATGGTTTTTACGCTATCGGCGAAATGCCGTTCGCCGTGCCATGCCGTTCTTCCCCCGCGTCCTTTCCCCACAGATGGCTGGCATGGCCCTTGCGTCAGGGAGGCATGGGCCATACGCCCGTCTTTCACCGGAGTCTGCCATGACCAGCCGCCTGCTCGCCTATCGTCCCGAAATGGAATTGCCTGACGCGCCAGCCATGCCGTCCTTGCAGCAGGAAGATGAGCTGGTCCTGGCGGCACACTTGCTGGAATTGCAGGGGCCGGCCCAGTTCGATGCTTTCCTGGCGCGTCAGCTGGGCGCCACCGTGGCGGGCAGGCAAGTGCGCGGCACGCCGCTGGAAGGGCCGCTGCGCCAGCTGCTGGGCAAGGTGGTGGCGCCCCTGCTGCCACTGCATGGTGGTTCGCCGCAGGCGCTCAAGCGGCGCGCTGCGGGCATCTTCGGCATGGAACTGGAAGGATTGAGCCCGGAAGACAAGGAATTCGAACTGGCACGCCAGGTCGTGCATCTGATCGATGCCGTCAATACGGAACTGGCGCGTGACGGCATGGACGCGCGCGCGCCCAGGGCGCGGGTGGAAACTGCCCTGCTGCAGGTGGCGCGCAGCGTGGCGCCAGGCTTGCTCAGGCAGGCGGCGCAAACGCCGGGACGGGACGCTGGCCGCTGGCGCCGCGAGGGCGGGCACATCGTCGTGCTCGATTGTTAGCCGGATGGCCAGGCTGTCCGGCAAGGTAATCCGAACTGAGGTGTTAACTTTGAGGAGCTCATCATGCATGACATAGATCGTACGACCCTGGAATACGGGCAGGAGATGTCCGGTTTTGAAGCGGAGCAGTTCGAGTTTGGCCAGGGCGAGTGGAGCGGCGAGGGCGGCTCGAACGCCATGTTTTCCGAGGCCGAGGAGATGGAGCTGGCGAATGAACTGTTGTCGGTGAGTAATGAAGCCGAGCTGGAACAATTTCTCGGCAATTTCCTGCGCAAGGCCGCCTCTGTGGCGGGCGGCATTATCAAGTCGCCCGTGGGACAAGCCATCGGCGGCGTGCTCAAGGGCGTGGCGAAGAAGGCGATTCCCCTGGCAGGCGGCGCCATCGGCGGCTATTTCGGCGGTCCGCTGGGGGCTAAGATCGGCAGCGGCCTCGCTTCCGCGGCCGGCAGCGCGCTGGGGCTGGAAGCGGAAGCGTCGTCGAACGAGGACCGCGAATTCGAGGGCGCCAAGCAGTTCGTGCGCCTGGCCGCCGACACCGTCAACCGCGCCGCGCAAGCGCGCGGCAATGGCGATCCGCGCGCCATCGCCCAGGCGGCGGCCAGCGCGGCGGCGCGCCAGTTCGCGCCCGGCCTGCTGGGCCGCCCCGGCGGCCAGGTCGCCACGCAGAACGGCAGCGGCGCGGGCGGCCAGGCGCCGGGCGCCGCGCGCAGCCAGGCCGGCATGCGCCCGGCCAGCGGGCGCTGGGCGCGCCAGGGCCATAAAATCGTCCTGTACGGCGTCTGACATCATGGCCATCGGCGCTTACGCTGCCTGGATGCTGGCGCAGGAGGCGCGCTCGCTGCTGACGCGGCTGGCGCGGCTGGAGCCGTTCGCGCTGATCGAGCCGACGGTGCTGGCGGCCGCCCTGATGCCCAGCGCCCAGTCGGCCATCGAAAGCCAGCTGGTGCAGGGCCGGCGCGAATTGCGGCGCATGGTGGCCCAGTTCCAGGCCTGGCTGCGGCGCGAGGCCGCCGATGGCGCCAGCATGGCCACCGCCGCCGAGGCGCAGCGCCGCTTTACCTTCCTGCGCCTGAAATTCAACGCCGCGCTGACCCAGTTCGACCTGTTCAACGAAGTCATCACGCAGCGCAGCGAGCACAAGACGGGCGTGTGGCTGGCCGGCCTCGACATCGTCGCCGCCGACGCGCTGGCGCTGCCCGGGAATGTGTACCAGGCGCCGCCCGTGATCTGCTACCTGGACCGGGGGCCGGGCGCCGCCATCCGCCGCGCACGTACGCGCCTGCCGGGCGGCGGCGACAATCCCGTGGCCATCATCCGCCTGCCGCGCGAACGCATGATCGGCAGCGGCATCGCCTCGTCGCTGGTGCACGAGGTGGGCCACCAGGGCGCGGCGCTGCTGGACCTGGTGGCATCGCTGCGGCCCATGTTGCAAGCCATGCAGCATGGTGGCAGCGGCCTGGTGCACGTGTGGCAGTTGTGGGAGCGGTGGATTTCAGAAATCGTGGCCGATTTCTGGTCGCTGGCGCGGGTCGGCGTGGCCGCTACCCTGGGCCTGATCGGCGTGGTCAGCCTGCCGCGCGTGTTTGTCTTCCGTCTCAATATCGATGACCCCCACCCGGTGCCATGGCTGCGGGTGCGCCTGAGCTGCGCCATGGGACGGGCCTTGTATCCGCATCCGCAATGGAGCCGGCTGGAGCAGCTGTGGCTGTCGTACTACCCGCTGACGGGCCTGCCCCTGGGGCAGCGGCGACTGCTGGAACAGTTGCAGGCCAGCATGGCGGCCCTGGTGGGCTTGCTGGTGCAGCACCGGCCGCCGGCCTTGCGCGGCGGCTCGCTGGTCGAAGTCATGGCCGTGCACATGCGCCAGCCGGCCATGCTGGCGCGGCTGTTTCGCAGCTGGACCCTGGCGCCGGCGCAGATGTACGAGGCCACGCCGACCCTGGTGTTCGCCGTGCTGGGCCAGGCGCGCGCCAGCGGCAGCCTGAGTCCGGAAGACGAAAGCGAGCTGCTGGGACGCCTGCTGACCCACTGGTCCCTGCGCAGCACCCTGGACACGTCGGAGCTGTGCGCCGATGTCGTGCGGCACGGCCGCCAGTCCGGCAGGCCGCTGCCGCCCCTGGCATCCCGTTTGATTATCCATTGAGGAGAATGACATGAGCAGCAAGATCAGCAGCAAGATGGGTGGCAAGAGCAGGGGGGCTGGCCAGACTGGCCAGGCTGGCCCGATACATCGCGGCGGCAGCATCGCGGTCACCGTACACGAGCAGGACAGCGGGGCCATGGTCGTCAATGCCGCCATCAGCCTGTACCGGGGCCTTGATGCGGATTGCCATAATTTCAATCCCGTCACCTGGGTAGCCGATCCCGCCATGCTGGTGGGCGTGCGCTGGACGGATGGCCGTGGCTGCACCGTGTTTGCCGACCTGGCGACGGGCAGCTACGTGGGGGTGTATGGCAATTTCCCCACCACCGCGCCCCAGTGCGTGATGGTGCAGGCCGGCTGCAGCGCCGTGCTGTGCTTCAAGCCCCAGCTCAATCCGCAGGTGGCGCTGGCGTTTGAGACGCCCGACTGCCATCCCAGCGATTGCAATTTCGGCAGGGTGGGCGACCGCGCCGTGGCCAGCGTCTCGTTTGACGGCGATCAAAGCGCCGGTGGACGCGACCTGGTGCAGGTGCTGGCCGCCTCGCCGTGGGTGCCCCTGCGCGGCACGCCGAACGCGTTTTCCACACCCGTGCGGCGCGCCGGCATGCACCGCTTCGCGGCGCAGATGATGTTGTCGCAGCGGCCCGAACTGCGCAACGCCTTGCCCGTGCCCGAGGGCCTCAGCCCGAACGCCATGCTGGCCGTGGATGCGGACTACGAGACGGAAGAGCGCCAGCCGCAGCCCATTTCCGGCAATGTGGGCGTGTCGCTGACGCGCACGGAGACGGAGCCGACGGAAGACTTGCCGCTGTGGACCTTGATACGCAACAGCACCGAAGCGATGTCGTTTACGAATTACCTGCATTTCATGGACAGCCTGTTTTGCGGCGATCTGGCGAATGTACGCGGCTTCGAACAGGAACGCTTCGTCAAGAAGGCCGACATGTTCCAGCAGCTCAAGCAGCGCCGCGCGCTGCCGTTTTCCGATGCCGATTCCTACCGCGTGCTGAAAGTGGCGACGGAAGCGTTCGTGATGGTCAATTGCGGCGTGCTGAACCAGCCGCTGGCCTTCAATCCGGCCGAGGACAACGCCTACCTGGACCGGCGCGACATTCCCCAGGGGCGCGACCTGGAAACCGTGCTGCGCAACGATTACCTGGAAAACATCGATGGCTTCCAGACCTTGCCCTACCTGGCAGTGATCCGCCGCAAGCTGCCCGACATCCCCATCAGCATCCCGCGCGGCCAGGAGGGCGAGGTGGACCTGTGCTTTGGCATCATCCAGGAAAAGCTGGCCAATCCTTGCCTGCTGGAACTGATCTGGTCGTACTGGCACGAAGAGGGCATGCTGGTGCAAACCATGAATGCCATCACGCAGCGCTTCCAGAACCTGCGCGCGCCCGGCGCCGGCCTCGATCCCCTGTCGAACACGGAAATCGACATGCTGCGTCCGCTGAACAACTTGCTGTGGGGATACACACAAGATGAGCAGCACCGGCTGACCGTGGTGCGCCGCAATTACGAGTACGACCACCATTACGGCGTGCGTCTCGATGGCAAGGCGGTACAGCACTTCCGGCCAGCCGACAGCCGCTCGAAATTCCTCGAAGCGTTCCACCATTTGCTGCGCCTGCTCACCTCGTTCTACAAGCAGGATGATGACACCACCGTCAAGGCGGACGCCTTCCCGGTGCTGAATGCACTCAAGGAAATCCACCTGATCCTGTCGCAGGGCGCGCACAACCAGTTCGGCGACTTGCCGTCGACGGCGCGCATCGAAATGCTGATGCAGCAATGGATGCTGGCGCGCCCCGAGTTCCGCGAATTTTTGCCCACGCGCGTGATGGTGGCGTATCCGGAACCGTGGATGGACCGTGTCGATGCCATGAAGAAACTGCAGGGCTGGACGGATACGAGCGTGATGCATTTCCGTAACCTGGCCATCTTTGGCGAGCAATTGCTGCTCTCCGTGCGCTACGGCAACTGGAGCGATATCTATGAACCCACCCAGGCCTTCAACTGGGCACGCTTCTGGCGCCCGCAAGTGCAAGGTTATATCCACGGCTACCGTGCCGCCACGGGGGTGGATTTGTCCGTCGACAGCAGCGACCCCGCAATCGAATCGACCATGCCCTCGGTGTTGCTGCGCCAGCGCCTGAGCCAGCAGCTGCGCAGCGTCTAGGGCGGGAGCGGGGCGCGTGCATGTTCGACTTTACCAGTGCCCTGTACCTGGGCATGCGCCATCCGGCGGCCCAGCTGGCGCCATGGAGCAGACTGACCCTGGGCCAGCCGGCGGCGCTGCGCGAGCCGCCGGGGGCGCCAGCGCTGGCAGCGGACTTGGCGGCGCTGCAAGGCTGCGAAGCGGCCTGCGTGCTGCCGTCGACCCTGCATTTGTTCTGGGACCTGTTCGGCATGCTGGCTGCCGAGCGGCTGGTGATCCTCGTCGATGGCGGCAGCTACGCCATCGCGCGCTGGGGCGCCGAGCGCGCGCAGGCGCTGGGATTGCCGCAGCAAGTGTTTCCCAGCGGCGAGATGGCGGCGCTGCGGCGCCTGGTGATGGCCTGGGGCAGGCAGGGGCGGCGTCCATTGATACTGGCCGACGGCTATGTGCCGGGCAGCGAGCAGGTCTTGCCGCTGGCCGGCTATGCGGCCCTGGCGCGCCAGGGGGGCGGTTATCTGCTGCTGGACGACACGCAGGTGCTGGGCGTGATGGGCGCGTCCGGTGGCGGCTCGGCACGGCTGCACGGCTTGCAGGGCGCTCACGACAAGGCGGGTGGTCATTTGATCGTCGGTGCCTCGCTGGCCAAGGGTTTCGGCGTGCCGCTGGCCGTGCTGGCGGGCAGCGGCGCCCTGCTGCGGCGCTTCGAAGCGCACAGCCAGACGCGCGTGCATGCCAGTCCGCCTTCGGCCGCCGTGCTGGCGGCGGCGCGGCGCGCGCTGGCGCTCAATGCGCGCCACGGCGACGCGCTACGCGCCCGACTGGCGGACCGGGTGGCGCAATGGCGCGGCGGGATGGCGGCGGCCGGCATCGCTTGTCGGGGCGGCAGCTTCCCCGTGCAGCGCCTGTCAGGGCGCGCCCATTTGCAGCCGGCCTTGCGCGCAGCGGGCGTGCTGGCGCTGGCGCAAGCGGGGGAGGGTCCCGGCGCGCTGACTTTTCTGCTGCGGGCCGACCAGACGCCCGGGCAACTGGAGCAGGCGATGGATTTGCTTGAACATCACATCAGGAGGCGATATGAACGAAGCGTTTGAAATGCTGCCCTTTACGGGGCAAGCGGGAGCGGCAGCTGAATACGAGCAGGAGTGGGCGCAGGAGGGGGAATCCGAGTCCGAATGGGAAGGCGAGCGCTGGCGCCCCGGCAGCGGGCGCTATGGCGGCGGCGCCGTGCGCGCGCGGCCACCGCTGCGCGGCCCGCGCCGCCCCATGCCGCCACGCTATCAGGCGAATCCGGCGCGCCGGTTCCCGCGCCCCGCGCCGCCGCCCTTGCCCTACCTGCCGCCGCGTTACCGGGGCTGGGGCGGCTATCCGGCCATCTATCCGACGATTTATCCGGCGCCCTATCCTGTGGCCGAGCCCGCGTTTGGCGACCAGCAGCAGCCGGATGCGGATCAAGGCCAGGACCAGGGACCAGACCAGGCGCAGGACGATGGCCAGATGCAGGGTGAAATCCCGCCAACCCTGGCCGGCACCATGGGCCGGGTGCCGGAAGCGGCCGCCCTCAATTACCTGGCGCTGGGCACGCTCGCCAATGCCTTGCGCGACCCGAATGGCCGGGGGGCGGGCCTGTATGTGATCGAATTCGATGCGGCCGGGCGGCGCCGCGCCTACAGCGGCCAGACGGACGATCTGCACCGGCGTTTGCTGCAGCACCGGTTGTGCGGCCAGATGATGGGCGTCGACCTGAGCGGGCACCAGGTGTACGTGGCGCCCCTGTCCTCGGCGGCGCAGCGGCGCCGCATTGAGCAGCGCATCCACGACGACATGTTCGCCAACCAGCGCGGCGTGCTGACCAACCAGCGGCGCGAACTGGAACTGGCCGTGCTCGGTGAAATGTGGAGCTGACGATAGCACCTTGATCATTGCGAAGGAGAGCATCATGCACCAACTCGAATGCGCATGCGCGCAATGCCGGCAGCGGGCCGGCGCCGCGTTTGACGTGCTGGAATTCGGCCGCGACTGGCCCGGCAAGGGCACGGCGCCGGCCATCTTCGGCGAAGAGGAAGAATTGCAGTTGGCCATGGAATTGCTGGAAGTGGCCAGCGAGGAAGAACTGGAGCAGTTTCTCGGCAATGTCTTCAAGAGCGTGTGGAAGGGCGTCAAGAAGGTGGGATCGAGCATCGCCAAGGTGGCCAAGCCCCTGGGCGGCGCCTTGAAGGCCGTGGCCAAGACGGCCTTGCCCTTTGTCGGCGGCGCCCTCGGTTCGATGATCCCGATACCGGGCGTGGGCACGGCGCTCGGTTCGGCCCTGGGGCGCGCGGCCAGCGATGCGCTGGAGCTGGAAATGGAGAGCGAAGCGCCGGCCGACCGCGAGCTGGCGATGGCGCGCCGCTTCGTGCGCATCGCGGGGCAGGCGGCGCGCCTGGCGGCCGATGGCGACGGCAGTGCGCGCGCCGTGGAAAGCGCGCTGACGCGGGCCTTGCACCAGCAATTGCCGCAGTTCCGCTCGCCTGCGCCGCAACAGGAAGAGGAAAGCGGGCGCTGGCGCCGGCGCGGCAACCGCATCGTCGTCATGGGCGACTGGAACTGAGAGGCGGCCATGGCGCTGGTCATCGATAGTCACTGCCACGCCGGACCGGGCGACGGCTTGAGCGGACCGTGGGACAGCGATGCGCCGCTAGCTGCTTATGTGCGCCGCGCCCGGGCGGCCGGCATCGCCCGCAGCGTGCTGTTCGCGACCTTCCACTCCGATTATGCGATCGCCAACCATGGCGTGGCGCGCCTGGTCGCTGCCGATCCGCAGCGTTATTACGGCTTTGCCTTCGTGCATGCGCGGCGCGACCGGGGCCGCATCATGGACTTGCTGCGCACTGCCGTCGAGCGTTACGGCTTTGTCGGCATCAAGGCGCACCGGTTTGATGCGCGCATCAGCGGCGAAGTGTGCGACGCGGCCCGCTTCTTTGGCTTGCCCGTGCTGTACGACCCCGCCGGCGAGGTGGCCGTGGCCGAACTGCTGGCGCAGCAGTATCCCGACGTCAACTTCATCCTGCCGCACCTGGGCAGCTTCGGCGACGACTGGGCGGCGCAGCTGGCGCTGATCGACCACCTTGTTCGTCACGCGAACATTTACACGGATAGCTCCGGCGTGCGCCGTTTCGACTTGCTGCAGCAGGCCGTGCGCCGCGCGGGGCCGCACAAGGTCTTGTTCGGCTCGGACGGCCCCTGGCTGCATCCGGGGCTGGAATTGCACAAGATTGAGCTGCTGGGCTTGCCGCCGCTGGATGCATCGTTGATTATGGGTGGCAATTTTTTGCGGCTGGCGGGGCTGGCGTGAGGCTGCTTGCCGCGCAGGCGGCCGCCTTGCGGCGTATTTGCAGGGCGCGGTCCGTCACGCCCAGGCGGGCGGCGGCGCGCTGGTTGTTGCCGTGTTCCTCAGCCAGCACCAGGCGGATGGCCATGTCGGTGGCGCAGCGCGTGATGTGCGACAGCTTGCAGCCCTGCGCCAGGGCGCGCCGCACGGCCGCCTCGAAATGCTGGTCGGGCCAGAGCGGCGCCAGCAGCCGTTCTTCGGGGGGCAGGGCGCCGATGGTGATGGGGCCGGGGCCGCAATGGCGGTGCCAGATGCGCGTGACGGTCTGGCGCAGTTCGCGCACATTGCCCGGATAGTCGCGCAGCAGCAGGTATTCGCGCACGGCGGCGTCCAGCGGTGGCGCAGGGCGCTGCCCCAGTTCGGCGAGGAAATGCCGGGCCAGTGGCAGGATATCGTCCTGGCGTTCGCGCAGGGGCGGGGTCTGGCAACGCCAGCCGGCGATACGGTAATACAGGTCGGCGCGAAAGGCGCCGCGCGCCACTTCGTCTTCCAGTTCGCGGTTGGTGGCGCACACGAGCCTGAATTGGGTGGGTTGCCAGGTATTGCCGCCCACGCGCTTGTATTTGCGTTCCTGGATGGCGCGCAGCAGCTGCGCCTGCAGGGGCAGCGGCAGTTCGCCCACTTCGTCGAGAAACAGCACGCCGCCATCGGCGAGGGCGAAAGCGCCGTCGCGCGCACCAGCCGCCCCCGTAAACGCGCCCCGTTCATGGCCGAACAGTTCGCTGCCAGCCAGTTCCGGTGACAGGGTGGTGCAGTCGAGGATGGTGAAGTCGCCGCGGCAGTTGCCGAGGCGGTGGACCAGTTGCGCCAATAAATCCTTGCCCGTGCCCGTTTCGCCCGTGATCAGCATCGAAGCCTGGCTGAAGGCGGCCATTTCCACCACCTGGTGCAGCAAGGCGGTCCAGGCCGCGCTGTCGCCCACCAGCTGCTGGCGCACGGCGTTTGACGCCAGCAGCTGCGCCACGGCTTGCCAGCGCTGCAGGCGCGCCAGCACCTGGCCCGCGTCAACGGCGCCGTCCGGCCACAGCAGCACATCGAGCGCGCCTGCCGCCATCAGGGCGCGCTGTTGCGCGCAGCTGGGGGGCTGGCTGCAGGCGGCAATGGCCAGCACGGAGGCGTGCCGGCACAGGGCCGGCAGCGCTTGCAGCAGCGCGCTATCGGCCTCGGCAAACAGCACGATGCCCGCGCCGTCCTCCTCTTCATCGTGCCGCCGGGCTACAGTTACCTGAGCCTGCTTCAAGGCCGTCATCAGCAAGGCGCCACTGCCAGCCGCCGCCTGCTGCACGATTTCCAGCCACACCTTGAGCGTCATATGCCAGCCATCACAAGGGCACGAGTCGCCCATCTTAGAAGCCCGATACCCCAGCCGTTTGATCTGGCGCAAGCGTACGCGGGAGGTCCAGAATGAAAAACGCCGCCTGATCTGCATCAGGCGGCGTTCATGACCGTAGTTTATGGAACGACGACGTCTTTAGATGTTCTCGTCCAGTTTCACACAGTCAACAAAATATCCGCGCTTGCCATCGACTTCGCGTTTCACCAGACCATGCACATCCGTCTCGAAGCCGGGGAAGCGCTCGTTGAAGTCGCGCGCGAAGCGCAGGTAGTCGACGATGGTCTTGTTGAAGCGCTCGCCCGGGATCAAGAGCGGGATGCCCGGTGGATACGGCGTCAGCAGGATGGACGTGATGCGGCCTTCCAGTTCGTCGATGGCCACGCGCTCGATCTCGCGGTGCGCCATCTTGGCGAACGCGTCCGACGGCTTCATGGCGGGGATCATGTCCGACAGATACATTTCCGTCGTCAAGCGCGCCACATCATAGGCCTTGTAGAAATCGTGGATTTGCTGGCACAGGTCGCGCAAGCCCATTTTTTCGTAGCGCGGGTTGGCGGCCGCAAATTCCGGCAGGATGCGCCACATCGGCTGGTTCTTGTCGTAGTCGTCCTTGAACTGCTGCAACGCGGTCAGCAAGGTGTTCCAGCGGCCCTTGGTGATGCCGATGGTAAACATGATGAAGAACGAGTACAGGCCGCATTTTTCAATGATGACGCCGTGCTCGGCCAGGTATTTGGTGACGATGGACGCGGGTATGCCCGTCTCGCCGAACTGGCCGTCCAGCGACAGTCCCGGGTTGACGATGGTCGCCTTGATCGGGTCGAGCATGTTGAAGCCGGGAGCGAGGTCGCCGAAGCCGTGCCAGTCGTCCTCGGCGCGTATCATCCAGTCTTCCTGCTGGCCCATGCCTTCGTCGTTGAAGCTGTCCGGACCCCACACCTGGAACCACCAGTCCTGGCCCCATTCCTGGTCGATCTTCTTCATGGCGCGGCGGAAATCGAGCGCTTCCATGATCGATTCTTCCACCAGGGCCGTGCCGCCCGGCGCTTCCATCATGGCCGCGGCCACGTCGCACGAGGCGATGATGGAATACTGCGGCGAGGTCGAGGTGTGCATCAGGTAAGCCTCGTTGAAGGCATCCTGGTCCAGCTTGACCGTATCCGATTCGCGCACGAGGATTTGCGACGCCTGCGACAGGCCGGCGAGCAATTTGTGCGTGGACTGGGTCGAGAAAATCATCGATTCCTTGGCCCGTGGACGGTCCTTGCCGATGGCGTGCATATTCTTGTAGAAATCGTGGAAGGTGGCGTGCGGCAGCCATGCTTCATCGAAGTGCAGGGTGTCGATCTTGCCATCGAGCATTTCGCGCAGGGTTTCCACGTTGTAAATCACGCCATCGTAGGTCGATTGCGTGATGGTCAGAATGCGCGGCTTCTTGTTCTTCGCTTCGCGCGCGAACGGGTTCGCCTCGATCTTGCGGGCAATGCTTTCCGGCGTGAATTCATGCAGCGGGATGGGGCCGATGATGCCCAGGTGATTGCGCGTCGGCATCAGGAACACGGGAATCGCGCCGCACATGATGATCGAATGCAAGATCGACTTGTGGCAGTTGCGGTCGACGACGACGATGTCGCCCGGCGCCACGGTCGAGTGCCACACCATCTTGTTCGAGGTGGACGTACCATTGGTGACAAAATAGCAATGGTCGGCATTGAAGATGCGCGCCGCATTGCGCTCGGACGCGGCGACCGGGCCCGTATGGTCGAGCAGCTGGCCCAGTTCCTCGACAGCGTTGCAGACGTCGGCGCGCAGCATGTTTTCACCGAAGAACTGGTGGAACATCTGGCCGATAGGCGACTTCAGGAACGCCACGCCGCCCGAGTGGCCGGGGCAGTGCCACGAATAGGAGCCGTCATTGGCGTAGTGCACCAGCGCGCGGAAGAACGGCGGCGACAGGCCATCGAGGTAGGATTTCGCTTCGCGGATGATGTGGCGCGCGACGAATTCCGGCGTATCTTCGAACATGTGGATGAAACCATGCAGTTCGCGCAGGATATCGTTCGGAATGTGACGCGAGGTGCGCGTTTCACCGTACAGATAAATCGGGATATCGGCGTTCTTGTAGCGGATTTCTTCAACGAAGGCGCGCAGCGATTTCAAGGCGTGGTCGGTTTCCTCGACGGAGCCGGCACCGAACTCTTCATCGTCGATCGACAGCACGAAGGCCGATGCGCGCGATTGTTGTTGGGCAAATTGCGACAAATCGCCGTAGCTGGTCACGCCCAGCACTTCCATGCCTTCTTTTTCCATTGCGGCGGCAAGGGCGCGAATGCCCAGGCCGGACGTATTTTCAGAACGGAAATCCTCGTCAATGATGACGATGGGGAAACGAAATTTCATGCATGTCTCCAAAAAAGCAAGCCGCCCCTGACAGATGTGAAGGGGCGGACTAGGCGCGACGGTCAGGCGGTAGTACAACCCGGCAGCCGCAGAAAAAAAATAAGAACGGGATTCTCGCAGAAATGCGGCATCTGCGGGAAAAAAATATCGTAGCAAAGCGTCACCAGCATGCGCTAGCGTGACGCAACGGTGTGACAGGGGTATTACAGCAACATTCTGGCGATCTCTATCTCTATCACCTTATCAGGCTTTGCGTTCCAGCGTGACAAAGGCGTACGGCAGGCCGGATTTCTCCGAGACATGCGCTTCGCGCGCGGTTTCTTGCCACACGGCATGGTCCACGGCGGGGAAAAACGCGTCGCAGTCAAACGTCTGGCCGATTTCCGTGATGATCAAACGCTGCGCCAGGGCCAGTGACTGCCGGTAGATTTCCGCGCCGCCGATGACATAGCCTTGCGCGCCATCGAGCAGGGCGATGGCCGCTTGCACCGACGATACCGCTTCCACGCCCTCATGGCGCCAGTCGGCATTGCGCGTAATGACGATGTTGCGGCGGTTCGGCAGCGGACGGCCGATGGAATCGAAGGTCTTGCGGCCCATGAGGATGGGGTGGCCCGTCGTCAAACGCTTGAAGTGCGCGAGGTCTTCCGGCAATTTCCATGGCAAGGTATTGTTGATGCCGATGCCGCCTTGCTGGTCGGTGGCGACGATGATGGTCAAATGGCTCATTGCTTCTGTCAAAGTAGTTGGGGCATGGCCCGATGCCCGTCATTATCGTTGAAATTGCCGGACGCCTCCAGATGCGCACGCATGGCTTGCGCCAGCGCGTCCGGCGCTTCCAGCGGTATCATATGGCCCGTATTGTCTTTTAGTAAATGCAAGGTAGCCTGCGGCAGGCGGGCGGCCATGGCGCGCAGGTCGTCGGGGTTGACCAGTTTGTCGTCTTCGGCGCCCACGATCAGCACGGGGAAATCGAGTTCCGGCAAGCGCGCCATCAGGTCGGGGCGATCGATTGTGGTGAGAAATTGCGCCAGCAGCACCTCCTTGCCCAGGTCCAGCCCCATCTGCTGGATCAGGCCCGTGATGGCCGCGTCCTGCAGGTGCGCGGGATGCAGCAGTTCGCGCAGGCGCTGGCGCGTGATGCCCGCGTAGGCATTGCGCTCAAGCATGGCGACGATGCGCTGGCGCGCGCTAATTTCAGCCGGCGGCAAACCTTGGGCCGAATTGGCGATCAAAGTGAGGGATTTCACATGCTGCGGGTGCGCCAGCGCGTGTTCGAGCGCCAGGTAGGCGCCCAGCGAAAAGCCCACCAGGTGGGCTTGCGAAGCGCTGTGGCTGGCGATCATCGATTGCATCTGCGCGCGCGTGCGCGCCTGGTGCAGGGGCACGTGCTGCAGATGAAAGGCGTCACCCAGGGCTGGGGCCAGGCGCGACCACAGGCGTTCATCGCACAGGGTGCCGGGGATGCAGTCGAGTCGTATCTTGTTCAAGGACAAACCTGGGGGATAGTAAAATTTTTGTCGAGCGGCATTATCCGTCATTTTGCGCATCGGGACAGCCGTACGGTATTTTCCGCATGGCATTATTTTCAATAGTGCGCGGCTGACAAGCAGGAACTTTATGGTAGGCTCATGGCTCATCAAGCCGGGGTACCGGCGACGTGACCTGAAACACCGAATGCAACCCACTCATTACTAAAGAGGAATTACCATGGCGATCAGTTTGCAAAAAGGCGGCAATGTCAACCTGAGCAAGGAAGCTCCCGGCTTGAATAAAATCGTGATTGGCCTGGGCTGGGACCCGCGCGCCACCGATGGCGCCGCATTCGATCTGGACGGCAGCGCCTTCCTGCTGAAAACGGATGGCAAGGCCCGTTCCGACGCCGATTTCATTTTTTACAATAACCTGAAGTCGGTTGACGGCTCCATCGTCCATGCGGGCGACAACACCACCGGTGGCGGCGATGGCGATGACGAGAAAATAGCCATCGACCTGGCCAACGTGCCGGCCGACATCGACAAGATCGCCATCGCCGTGACCATCCACGACGCGGAAAACCGCAAGCAAAACTTTGGCATGGTGGGCAAGGCCTACATCCGCTGCCTGAACGGCGACAACGGCGCGGAAATCGCCCGCTATGACCTGTCGGAAGACGGCTCGACGGAAGCGGCCATGATCTTCGGCGAAATCTACCGCGCCGGCAGCGAATGGAAATTCAAGGCTATCGGCCAGGGTTTCAAAGGCGGCCTGGGCCCACTGGCCCGTTCTTTTGGTATTAATGCGTAAAAAGCATGTTGACGCCTGAAAGGGCGTACCTTTGCCGGGCGGCCACGCTGCCCGGTTTTGCTTCTCCTTTGTATCTCCCTTCTTATCTACCTGACTCCATGGAAAACCTGATCAAGGGGCAGCGCCTGGCGCTGTCCGGCCTCGTCACGGGCAATGTCGTGCAACTGGGCCTCGCCAGCGCGGGCGTGGCGCTCGATTTTGCCTGTTTCGGCCTCGATGCCGCCGGTAAATTGTCCGATGACCGCTACATGACTTTCTTCAACCAGCCGCGCACGCCGTGCGGCGGTGTGGAAACCTCGGCGCCGTCCGGCGATGCGGCCGGTTTCAGCTACCAGCTGGAGCGTTTGCCCGCGTCCATTGAACGCCTCGTCGTCACGGCCGCCATCGATGGGGCGGCCAGCATGGCGCAGCTGGCCAGCGGCTACCTGCGCCTGCTCGACGGCGGGCGCGAACTGGCCCGCTACGCGTATGCGGGTGCTGATTTTGCGCAAGAAAAAGCCGTCATGCTGGGCGAGTTCTACCGCAAGGACGGCGGCTGGCGCTTCATGGCCGTGGGCCAGGGTTTCAATGGCGGCCTGGACGCGCTGGTCGCGCATTTTGGCGGTGTAGTGGCGCAGGCGGTCGCGGAACCGGCGCCGCCATCAAAAATTTCCCTGTCGAAAATTTCGCTGACCAAGGCGGGCCAGACGCACAAGGTGTCGCTGGAAAAGGGCGCGGGCGCGCCAACAAAACTCACCGTCAAGGCCACCTGGGTCGATAACGGCGATGGCGACGACGATAACGACGATCTCGATTTAAGAGTCGGCATCCTCTTGCCGAATGGCCAGATGCGCTTCATCCAGGCGCCGGACACGGCAGGCAGCTTCGACGTCATGCCGTATGTGCGCCACCTGGGCGACGTGGCGGGCGCATCGGGCAAGGAGCCGGCCACGGAAACGGTGGAAGTCAATCCTGCGCTGGCGCAGCACTACGGGGGCACGGTGGGCCTCGTCTTCAGCGTGTATTCGGCGCTGGCCAACGGCGCCGTCCCGGTGGCGTCCATGCGCCCGAAAATGGTCATGCAATACGGCCAGCAGATCGTCGAGTGCGACTTCGACTTCCGCCTGTCGAAGGCGGCCGCGGACGAGACGGTCTACACCTATGTGATCGGCATGGCGCGCATCACGCCCGACAGCATCATCCTGGAGCCGTCCGGCAAGACGTCGGAGCCCGGCAGCGAAGCGACGCCGTGGCTGAGCTGGCAGGGCGAGAACCTGCAGCTGGCCTTTAACGGTCCCGTCGTCTTCAAGGGCGAGGACAAGGAAGACGAAGATGATTTCAACGCGGACAATCCGCGCCGCTACATCGCCTAGGAGACACTGATGGAAACCTTGTCCAAGGGTCAGCGCTTGCCGCTGGCCAATCTCGTTCCCGACGGCGTGCTGGAAATCGGCGTCGCCGCGCAGGGCCTGGCGCTCGACGTGGCCTGTTTCGGCCTCGATGCGGCGGGCAAATTGTCCGACGAGCGCTACATGACCTTTTTCAACCAGCCGCGCACGCCGTGCGGCGGCGTGGAAGCGCGTGCCGGCAGCGTTGACGACACGGCTGAATTTGCCTTGCAGCTGGCGCGCTTGCCGGCCGGCATAGACCGCCTCGTCGTGACGGCGTCCATCGATGGCGGCGGCGTGATGTCGCAGCTGCAAGCTGGCCACGTGCGCCTGCGGGCGGGCGGGCGCGAGCTGGCCCGCTTCGCGTTCGCGGGCAGTGATTTCGCACAGGAAAAAGCCGTCATGCTGGCAGAAATTTACCGCAAGGATGGCGGCTGGCGCTGCATGGCCGTGGGCCAGGGTTTTAATGGGGGACTCGATGCGCTGGTGCAGCACTTCGGCGGCGAAGTCGACCAGGCCGCTCCTGCGGCGGCTTCGGCAATTCAGCAAGCGAAGATCAACCTGGAAAAGCGGGTTGAACGCGAGGCGCCGCAGCTGGTCAGCCTGGTCAAGCAGGCGGGCGTGTCGCTGCAAAAAGTGGGCCTGCTTGACCACCGCGCCAAGGTGTGTCTGTGCCTCGATATTTCCGGCTCCATGGGACGGCTATATAAGGAGGGGCTGGTGCAGCGCTTTGCCGAGCGCATCCTGGCCTTGGGCTGCAAGTTCGACGACGATGGCGAGATCGACGTTTTTCTGTTTGGCAAGAACGTCCACCATCCGGCGCCGATGGCCTTGAGCAACTGCAATACCTACGTGGGCCAGGCCATACAGCGCCATCCGCTGGAAGGCGACACGCGCTATGGTGCCGCCATGCAGGCGATCCGCGCGTTTTATTTCCCGGACAAGGCCGGCGGCGAGCGCACGCGGCCCGTTGCCGCCGAGCTGCCCGTGTATGTGATGTTCGTCACCGATGGCGGCACCAGCGACCAGGCGACGACGGAGAAGCAATTGCGCTGGGCCAGCAATGAACCCATCTTCTGGCAATTCATGGGCATCGGCAAGGGGCGCAAGTCGAAAAGCAAGTTTCTCGCCGCCTTTGCCGATTCGGATTTTCCCTTCCTGGAAAAACTCGACGAATTGCAGGGACGCCTGGTCGACAATGCCAATTACTTTTCCGTCAGCTCGCCCGACGAGCACAGCGATGCGGAGCTGTACGATTTGCTGATGACGGAATATCCGGGCTGGCTGAAACTGGCGCGTAGCAATGGCTTGCTGAGGTAGCGTAAAGGTCATCGGATGAGGCTGTACGACCACAAGTGGAAGAGATTTGTAAATTGAAGTAAATAACAATGGTTCGCATTTGCTTTGCGCAATGGAGTCGTGGCATGCTTGAGCTGTGCCCCCACATGTGCCCTCACGCCGCGGCGTAGTGCCTCATCCGTAGCGTCTCGATTATTTTTTTAAGCAAATGCATAAAATCCTCTTTCACTGTCTGGCGGGCGGCAGCCTGCTCGTCTCGGGCGCCGCTGTCCAGGCGCAAACCGTCACCGGCGACGCCGTCGTCAAGCCCGCAGCAGCACCAGTGTCGGCCAAGGCGCCCGTCGCCGAGTCTACGCCTTCCGTCAGCGTGACGGCCGAACGTCCCACGGGCCGCATCGACCGGCAAGTCTACGACGTCAAGTCCGACGTGGGCAGCAGCAACGGCACGGCGGCCGATGCGCTCAACAATGTGCCATCGGTGGCCGTCGATCCCGACGGTTCCGTGTCTTTGCGCGGCAGCAGCAATGTACAGATATTGATCGATGGCAAGCCGTCGGCCATGCTGCAGGGCGATGCGCGCGGCGCCACCCTGAACGCCATGGCGGCCGACGATATCGAATCGGTGGAAGTGATCAACAATCCCGGTGCCCAGTTCGGCAACGAAGCCGGTGGCGGCCCCATCCTGAACCTGGTGATGCGGCGCAACCGCAAGCCGGGCGGCTTTGCCACCGTCAACGCGAATGCGGGCATCGCCGGACGCTACAACAGTTCCGTCTCCGGCAGCTACAACGAAGGGCCGTGGGGCTACCAGGGCGGCATCAATGTGCGCCATGACGGCCGCAATTCCGTTGGCGAGGTCAGCCGCGAGCGCCTGGAGCGTGGCACAGACGCCTTCGCCCCCAGCAGCCAGCAGTCCACCAGCAATGGCTTGAACGACTCGCTGGGCTTGCACGGTACGGTGAATTACAACCTGAACACCAACGACACCCTGGCCGCCAGCGTGTCGTATAACGGGCGCAGCAACGACCAGCGTTCGCTCGACCGCTACATCAATGGCGACAGCACGGGTAGCACCATCGGCGACTATGTGCGCAGTACCGTGCGCAATGGCGACAGCCGCAATTACAGCTGGGGTGCGCGCTACGACCACAAGGGCGAGTTGCCGGGCGAAACCCTCAAAATCGACCTGCGCGTGTCATCCTCGACCAACGAGAGCGACAGCGATTACGTCAATACCTACGCGGTGAAGCCCTTGAACGCCTTCGATAGCCGCGCGCGCCAGCACAGCGAGACGGGCAACCGCATCGTCGACTTCAGCGGCGACTATGAGCGTCCGCTGGCGGGCGGCACGGCCAAGCTGGGCTACAAGGTGGCCGATAACAAGAGCAGTTTCGATACTTTATATACAGACATCAACCCGGCCAGCCTGGCGGAGACCATCAACCCCATGCGCAGCAACCGTTTCGAGCTCGACGAGCGCACCATCGCGCTGTACGGCTCCTACCAGATGCGCCTGACCGAGCGCTGGGGCGCGCTGGCCGGCTTGCGTGCCGAATATACGGACTTGAACGTGCGCCAGATCACGGGCGGCGTCGAGGCCGGCAACAACTACGTCAACTACATCCCCAGCCTGTTCGCCACGTATAAAGTCAGCGACGAGAGCAATTTGCGCTTCAGCTATGCGCACCGCCTGCGTCGCCCCAGCGCGGGCGACCTGAACCCGTACGTAATCTACCGCGACGAGTTCAATGTGTCGGCCGGCAATCCGAAGCTGAAACCCACGCAGACGGATTCATTCGAGATCGGCTATGAAACCAAATTGTTTGGCCTGGAAAGCAGCTTGCGCGCCTACCACCGGCGCGACACGGATGCCATCGTCGATTACCGTTACTTTATCAGCGACAATGTGCTGCTGACCACGCGCGAAAACGGCGCAGGCAGCCATTCGAGCGGCCTGGAGTTCAGCGTCAGCGGCAAGCTGACGCCATCGCTGACCCTGAACACGAGCGGCAACCTGGCGCGCAGCCAGCAGACCAGTTCCGACGACCTGGGCAACCGCAGCACGCGCACGGCGAATGCCCTGAGCGGCCGCGCGCGCCTGAATTACCAGTTCGATGCGGCGAATCAGCTGCAGCTGGCCCTGCAAATGCAGGGCAAGATGCTGTCGGGGCAGGGTTATCGCTCGCCGAACAATACCTTGAATATGAGCTGGCGCCATACGGTGACGCCGCAGCTGAGCCTGGTCATGAACGTGACCGATGTGTTCAGCAGCAACAAGATGGAAACCGTCATCAACAGCGCTTCCCTGCGCGAGACGAGTACGCGCCGGTTTGATGGACGGATGATTTATGTGGGGCTGTCGTACCGCCTGGGCGGTGCCACCTCGGCGGCGAAAGAGGGCGAGCGCGAACCGCGTTTCGGTCCGCCGGGCGGACGGGGGGCAGGCGGCCCCGGCCCGGGTGGGCCGGGAGGCGAAGCAGGCTAGGCCGCCAGCGCGATCTCGTGCAGGAAGTAGATGAAATCGTCCGTATGGAGCTCGAAGCGCCATCCGCCCGTGCCATGTTCGGCGCGGTACACGGGCAAGTCGCCGTCGATGCTTCTTTCCTCCAGGTCCACGCAGTACGGGTCGCCGCCCGCATCGGCTATCACCACCAGCTTCGGCGGCCAGGCCGCGATTTTGCGAAGGCTCACGGCATGGACGGAGTAGCCGTGCTGGGCCTTGACCAGCTCGGCCGCGCCGTACAGGTGCAGGCCCTGGGGGAAGCGCTTGCCGTCGACATGCACGCGCAGCGGCGAATACCATTCCAGGAAGCGGCGGTAGATTTCCGGCAAGACCCAGTGCGCGTCGATCCCGGCCATGTCCGCGGCGCTGGCGAGCGTCAGCCAGTTCGACGGTTGCGCCAGGTCCTGTTCGCGCTGGCGCCGCAGCGCCAGTTTTCGCTCCAGGAAGGTGGCGGCCATTTCCAGGCGCGACAGCGGCCGGGTCAACGTCTCATGCGTGACGGGCGCCTTGTAGCCGGCACCGTCAGGATAGCCGTCCGCTTGCCAGGCCAGCACGGTATCGAGCCGCAGCTGCTCTGCCTTCCAGTGGCCGGGATCGGACGGCAAGCCCTGGTCAAACGGCTGGCGGCTGAACACGGCCAGGCTCTTGATCGCCTTGGCGCGCACTTCCAGGCGCGTGGCGCCGGACGCTGCCAGCGCCACCAGTGGCGCATACGCCTCCACGCCTGTACTTTTCAGCAAGCCATCGATGCCCCAGTACGCCAGTGTGGGCTGCTCCAGTGCCCAGGCGAAAAAGGC
Source organism: Janthinobacterium sp. UMAB-60 (assembly GCF_900095235.1). Classification (NCBI taxonomy): domain Bacteria; kingdom Pseudomonadati; phylum Pseudomonadota; class Betaproteobacteria; order Burkholderiales; family Oxalobacteraceae; genus Janthinobacterium; species Janthinobacterium sp. UMAB-60. The sequence goes on along the minus strand of NZ_LT607501.1, from coordinate 50,870 downwards.
CGCATGTTGACTGCCATCCACCAGATGCACGATATCCGTCATCAAAAAGCTGCGCCAGTGCAGCAGTTGCCCATCGCGCGCATACGCCGTCAGGATATCGAGCACGGCCAGCCGGTCGTCGGGCGCATGCTTTTTCAGCAGCCGCTCTTTCAGCCGGGCGAACTTGCTGCCATCCGTCTCGTCAAACAGCTTGCGGTGCAGGGCGGCCAGCGGTGCGACCGCCATCAGACGGCCATCGCCGCCTTGATGGGCGCATGGTGTTCATAGCCTTCCAGCGAGAAATCCGACGGTTCGATCTTTTCCAGCCATTCCGGCTCGTACTTGCCCGTCTTCGCGTAGTCGGGCACGCGCTCGGAAATGACGAAACGGGGCGCCGGGAACGGCGTGCGCTTCAATTGTTCTTCCACCATGTCGAGGTGGTTTTCATAGATGTGCGCGTCGCCGATGAAATACGTGAACCAGCGCGGCGTGTAGCCGGTCAGGCGCGCCACCAGGTGCAGCAGGGCGGCGCCTTCGGCGATGTTGAACGGCGTGCCCAGGCCGATATCGTTGCTGCGCACATATAAACACAGCGAGATTTCGCGCGTGCTGGCGTTCGGGATGAACTGGTACAGCAAGTGGCAGGCGGGCAGGGCGACGGCGTCCAGCACGGCCGGGTTCCAGCCGTGGAACAGGATGCGCCGGCTGCCCGGGTTCGTCATGATGGTATCGAGGCACTCGCGCAACTGGTCGACGGCCTTGTACAGCAGCACTTTTTGCACGCCATCCTCGACGAGGGGGGCGATCAAGGTAAAACCGTTCGCTTGCGCGTCGGCAATTTGCGCGGGCTGGTCGGCGGCCAGCAGTTTATATGCGGGCCACTGGCGCCATTGCACGCCGTACACGGGGCCCAGGTCATCCTCGCCTTCGCGGTAGGGATTGGCCAGCCATTGCGCGTTTTCATTGGCGTTCTGGTCCCATACTTTGCAGCCCAGCGCGCGGAACTCGGCCGCGTTGCGCGAGGCGCGCAAAAAGGCGCACAATTCGCCGATCACGGATTTGAAAGCCAGTTTCTTGGTCGTCACGGCAGGGAAGTTGCCGTTGGCCAAGTCGAAACGCATCATGGCGCCCGGCACGCTCAGGGTGCGGATGCCCGTGCGGTTGTCTTGCCAGCTGCCCGTTTCGAGCACGGTCTTGATCAAATCTTGATATTGCTGCATGTATTTCTCCAACGGTAAGGATGGTGATTGTAACGCAGGCGCGACAGGCGGGCTGCCGTCCGCACACATAAATGCGCTGCCGTTTCCCCTGCAAACATGACTCTGTGGTAATTTGTGTGTCCTTCAAGAAATACACAGAAACGGCAGATGCTGCACCATGTTCTTGCGACAATTTGTGAATAGTAATAACGCCGCCGTGGTGGAAATGAGCAGGGCAGATTTTCTCAAGGCCAACCTGCGCCTGATCCTGGCCTGGCCCCTGCTGGGGCTGGTCCTGTGCGCGGTGCTGTGGACGGCCACCTTGCTGCAGCTGGAGGCGGAAAAGAAGGTGGCGCAGCAGCAGGCGCTCGACAGCGTGTCTTCCCTGTCGAAAGCGTATGGCCAGTATCTGCTGCGCACGCTGGAACAGATGGACCAGCTGACCTTGCAGCTCAAGTATGAGTGGGAAAATTCGCGCGGCCAGCTGCGCCTCGATCAATTGAAGACGCAGGGCATGTATGCCTTGCCGCAATTTGCCATCGTCGCCATCCTCGACCGCAAGGGCCACCCCGTGACGGCCACGGCGCCGCTGCAGCAGCTGCGCGTCAACGAGCGCAGCGATTTCCTGCTGCGCCACTGGCGCAGCAATTCCAGCGCGCTGCGCATCGCGCTGGGGAAGGCCATTGCCGCCAGCGAGGCCACAGTGCCCGGCACCGACGAAAGCCTCGTGCATTTCACGCGCCGGCTGGAAGACGAGGATGGCAATTTTGACGGCGTGCTGCTCATTTCCATTCATTCCAGCTATTTTTCCGAATTCTATAACAGTGTCAATTTTGGCAAGTTCGGCATGTCCGCCATGGTGGGCGAGGAGGGCGAGCTGTTCAGCACGCGCCTCGGTGCGCGCGTGTTGCCGACACAGAACGGTGAAGGCACGCCGTTTCTCGACACCAGCTTCCTGGAAACGGAGAGCGGCGCCATGCATTCTGGCGGCAGGATTGCTTTTTCCGACAAGCAAAGCCGTTATGTAGGCTGGCAGGCGCTGAAAGCCTATCCGTTTACGGCTGTGGTCGGCCTGTCGGACGGCGAAATGCTGCACCCCTATGAAGAAACGCGCACCATTTACATCGGCATCGCGCTGGCCGTCACCGTGCTGCTGCTGGCCTTTGCCGCCGTCGCCACGGTGCTGTCGCTGCGCCTGGCGTGGCGCCACCACCAGTCCGAAGGCGTGCGCAATGCCTACCGCATGGCCACCGAAGGCACCAGCGACGGCTTTTACATCATTTCCGCCCTGCGCGGCACGGATGGCAGCATCCTCGACTTCGAGATCGTCGACTGCAACGAGCCGGGCGCCGGCTACTTTGGCGTGCGCCGCGAGCAGTTGCTGGGCATGCGCCTGCAGTCGCGCGCCCACGAGCCGTATTTCCGCGACCTGATCCATAACTACCGGGCCGCCATGCAGTCCGGCTTTTCCGAGGAAGAGATCGAGCTGCCGGAAGGCAACCCGTTCAAGCTGCGCTGGATACGCCGGCGCCTGGTACGCAGCGGCGACCGCCTGGCCGTCACCCTGCAAGACATCAGCACGGCCAAGGAGCACGAGCGCGACTTGCGCCGCCTGGCCAATGAAGACGGCTTGACGGGCTTGCCCAACCGCTACTGGCTGCAGCAATTCCTGCCCGGCGCCCTGGGCCGCGCCGCCATCGCGCGCCAGATGCTGGCGCTGCTGTTCATCGACCTCGACGGTTTCAAGGATATCAACGACACACAGGGCCACGCCGAGGGCGACAAGGTGCTGCGCGCCGCCTCCTTGCGCCTGAAGGCCGTGCTGCGGCCGGGCGACCATGTGGTGCGCCTGGGCGGCGACGAATTCGTCGTCGTGCTCGACCCGGTGGAGGACGACAGCCGCGCCGAACAGGTGGCGCAGCGCATCGCCATCGCCTTCGACGAACCGTTTTACCTGGGCAGCGAACGCCACAAGATGGGCGCCTCGATCGGCATCAGCCTGTATCCGCGCGACGGCGCCGAGACGGAAGTGCTGCTGAAGAATGCCGATATCGCCATGTACGCCGTGAAAGTTGCGGGCAAGGGCCATCACCGCTTCTTCCAGCCGGAATTGTTCGAAACCATACGCAACCGCCGCGAACTCGAGCAAAGCCTGGTGACGGCGCTGGAGCAGGACCAGTTCCTCGTCGTCTACCAGCCGCGCGTCGACGCCATGAGCGGCCAGCTGTGCAGCATGGAGGCGCTGGTGCGCTGGCACCACCCGCAGCATGGCATGGTACCGCCGCTGGAATTCATCCCCGTGGCCGAGAGCAGCGGCCTGATTTCGCAGCTGGGCGAGGTCGTCATCGAGAAGGTCTGCCTGCAAATGGCGCGCTGGCAGGCCAGCGGGCTGGAAATGGTGCCCGTATCGATCAACGTCTCGGCGCGCCAGTTCGGCCGCGGCGACGTGCACCAGGTGCTGGCGTCCGCGCTGACGCGCCACCGCATCGATGCGCGGCTGATCGAGGTGGAAATCACGGAATCGGCCATGATGGATGAGCAGAACCGCGCCGTGGAGCAGCTGTCGGCCATCCGCGCGCTGGGCGTGCGTCTGCTGGTCGACGATTTCGGCACCGGCTATTCTTCGCTGTCGCAGCTGCAGAAGTTCGCCATGGATGGCTTGAAGATCGACCGCGCCTTCACCATGGAGCTGGGCCGTTCGGAGCAGGGCGAGGTCTTCGTGCGCGCCATCCTGTCGATGGCGCATGCGCTGGGCATGAGCGTGGTGGCCGAAGGGGTGGAGACGCGCGAGCAGCTCGACATCCTGCGCGCGCTGCAATGCAACGAAGTGCAGGGCTATTTCATTTCGCGCCCCGTGCCGGCCGAACAGATGCTGGGGCTGATGCAGCAGCGCTTTCTGATACCGCTTCCAGCCCCCGTCATACCCCCTGCAGCCCCGTGATGGGCGAGAAAAACAACGCTGTTTCATAAAAAGAGCGAACGTTCGCTTTTTTTTAAAAAATATTATATGCTTCGCTCATGCCGTCAGTGAATTGGAGTTCACGGCGGCAAGAACAGTGCAAGACGGGTGAGGTTGAGCTACCCGAGACCATGTGACGAAGACACTTCATATAATAAAGAGAGACTAACTTGAAACATAAATATCTGCCCCTCCTCATCGCCGTCGCATGCGCCGGCTTGGCTTCCACCGCCCAGGCATCGGGCTACCGTTTCGGTTCGCAAAGCGTTTCCGCCCAGGGTACGGCCGATGCCAGCGGCGCCGAAGCGGCCGACGCGTCGACCATTTTCTACAACCCGGCCGGCCTGTCGCGCCTGGAGGGCACGCAGTTCGTGGGCGGCGGCACCCTGGTGGTACCGCATTCGACGTTCCAGGACAAGGGATCCTTCAATTTCACGGGCAAGCCCACGGGTGGCACGACCAAGGACTACGTGCCGAATGCGGTCTTTGCGCCTGCCGTGTATGCCAGCAAAAAAATCGATGAGCAATGGACCGTCGGCATGGGCCTGTTCGTGCCCTACGGCGCCAAGCTCGATTACGGCAACAGCTGGAGCGGCCGCTATGCGATCACCAACATCAAGCTCGAAGCCATCGCCCTGAATCCTTCCGTTTCGTTCAAGCTGGACCAGCACCACTCGTTCGGTTTCGGTATCACGGCCGAATACATGAAGGCGGAACTGGGCCAGGCGGTGGACGTACCGGGTACGGTCAAGGCCCTGAGCGCGAATCCGGTCATCTCGGGGGCTTTCCTGGCGAGTGTAGCTAAGGCGCAAGGCCTGGCTGCCGCGAATGCGGCCGGCATTGCACTGCAGGGCGCCAAGGATGGCCACGCCTCGATGGATGGCAACGACTGGGGTTTCGGCTTCAACCTCGGTTATCTGTACCAGATGAATGAGGGCACGCGCTTCGGTGTTTCCTACCGTTCGTCGATTTCGCACAAGCTGAAAGGCGACACGATCTGGGACTTCTCGCAAGTGTCGAACAATGCGGCTGTGAATGGCTTCATCAGCGGTGCATCGGGCAAGGTCAATTCCAAGGCGCTGGTTGAATTGCGCACGCCGGAAACCGTATCGATCAACGCCTTCCACCAGATGGATGATCGTTGGGCCTTGATGGGCGACGTCACCTGGACCCGCACTTCGCGTCTGCAGAACCTGGACATCCAGTTCCCGCCGACGGCCGAAGGCGCCGAGCGCATTCGCCAGAACTGGAAAGACACTTACCGCGTCTCGCTGGGCACCAACTACAAGTACAGTGAAAACCTGCTGTTGCGCGCCGGTATCGCCCACGACCAGGCACCGGTACCCAGCGCGGAACTGCGCCACCCGGCCTTGCCGGACAGCGACCGCATGCAGTATTCGGTCGGCGCGAACTGGAAGCTGAACGCCAATTCCTCGATCGACCTGGCCTACAGCTATATCGACTTCAAGGATGCTGACGTCAACTACAAGAATCTCTGCTCGCCGGTGCTGACTGGCTGCACCGGCAACGGTGAAACCACCAAGGGCCTGTTCAAGACCCGCATGCAGTTGATCGGTCTCGCTTACAACTACAAGTTCTAAGCAGGTAGTGGCGGCCGACCCGGCCGCCATGAAAGGAAAAAAGCGCCTTCGGGCGCTTTTTTTTGGCACGATTGTGGTGGCGTCGGGTTACGCGCTGCGCGCTAACCCGACCTACCCGACCTACCCGACCTGCGCTGCTCAGGTCCTGGCGCGCATGGCCTGGTCCAGCAAGGTCAATGCCAGCCGCACGCTGTCGTCGGGCAGTTCCAGCAGGTTATCTCCCACATACCATTCCACCACGCTGTGCCCGGGCAGGGCGGCATGGCTGGCGCGGGCAAACAGCCAGATGCCGTGGTCTTCTGCCACCTGGTTGCGGATGGCGAGGGCGCGCTCGCGCGAGACGGGCAAGTGCAGGTGCAGCATGTTGGCCTGCGGCTGGGCGGGGTTGACGGCGATGTTCGGAAAGTCGCGCAGCAGCGCGTACAGCCACTGCGTGCGTTCGAAATAGCGGGGCATGGCGGCGAGGCGCGCGTCGAACTGCATGGCGGCGGCCACCACGTAGGGTGTGCGGTGCACGATGTTGCCGCCCTGGCGGTGGAACCACGCGCGCGCCCGTTCGACAAAGCCGCGGCTGCCGGCCAGCATGGCGCCACCGAGGCCGCCGATGCCCTTGTACAGCGACACGTAGACGGAGTCAAAACCATCGCAGATGGCGGGCAGGGGCTGGCCAAAACCCGCTTGCGCTTCCCACAGGCGCGCGCCATCCATGTGCAGGTGAATATTGTTGTCGCGGCAGTGCCGCTTGATGTCGTTCAAGTCTTCCCAGGACGGGCACTGGCCGCCGATTTCGCGCATCGGCAGTTCGACCTGGACGGCGCCCAGCGCATCGGGCACGGCACGCAAGTCGTCCACCGTCCACGGACGCTGCGGGTCGCCGATCATCAAACCCTTGAAGTGATCGAGTAATGCATGGTTGCCACGCTCGTGGCGCAGGATGTGCGACGTGGGATGCAGCGCCACCAGGCGCGAACCCCGGTCCTGGCAAGCCAGGCGCAGGGCCGTCACCTGCGTCATGGTGCCCGTGATGCAGAACACGGCCGCCTCGAATCCCAGCAGGCTGGCGACCTTGTTTTCGAACCGTTCGATCAGCGCGCCTTCGCCATAGGTATCGTGCGCAACGTCGTTGGCTTCGCACCAGGCGGCCATGGCGGCGAAGGTGGCCGCTGGCGTGGGCTGCCAGTGGCCCGGCAGGACGGTGTGGCAGCGCTGGCGCAGCTCAAGCTCGTTCACGGTAGTTCCTTACAGAGTGGCCGTGGCCAGTTTCGCGCCAAAACCGATGAACATGGCGCCCACGCCGCCGCCCATGCCGGCCGACAGGCGGCGGCGACGGCGGAAAGTCTCGGCCAGGCGCACGCCGACAAAGATGATGGCCGTCAGATAGCTGAAGCTGATTACCTGGCAGATCAGGCCCAGGCCGATGAAGGACAGCACGGGATTCGGGAAGGCCGGGTCGACGAACTGGATGAAAAACGAGATGAAGAACAAAATGGCTTTCGGGTTCATCAGGCTGATGATCAGGGCCTTGCGGAACGGGTCGCTTTCCTTGACGGGGGCAGGTACGGCAGCCGCTTCTCCTTCAGCGGGAGCGGGCGCGCGCAGCTTGCGCCAGCAGCCTATCAGCATCTGCAGGCCGATCCAGCCCAGGTAGGCCGCGCCGATGTATTTCACGACATAGAACAGGGCCGGGCTGGCTTTCAGCAGGGAGGCCACGCCGCAGGCCGACAGCACCATCAAAATCAGGTCGCCCGCGAAGATGCCGAAGGCGCCCTGATAGGCGGGCCGCACGCCGCGCTGCGCGGCCACCGACAGCACGTACATGGAATTGGGGCCGGGCAGGATGACGATGAAGATGGTCCCCAGTAAAAAGGTCCAGAAATCGGTGATGCCCAGATTGGCGTGGAAAAGTGCGTTCATGATTATTCCGCTGGATTGAGCTGTACGTGATGGAATTGCAGGGCCGCCAGATTGGCATAAATGCCCCCGAGCGCAACCAATGAGGCGTGCGTGCCCGTCTCGACGATCTTGCCGTCTTCCATGACGATGATGCGGTCGGCCCGCTGCACGGTGGCCAGGCGGTGCGCGATGATGACCGTGGTGCGGCCCACCATGGCCGCTTCCAGCGCTTTTTGCACCAGGCGTTCCGATTCCGCGTCCAGCGCGCTGGTCGCTTCATCGAGCAGCAGCAGCGGCGGGTTTTTCAGCAGGGCGCGGGCGATGGCGATGCGCTGGCGCTGGCCGCCGGACAGGCGCACGCCCCGTTCGCCGAGGAAGGATTTGTAGCCGTTCGGCAGGCGCTCGATGAATTCGTGGGCGGCCGCCATTTTCGCGGCCGCGATGACTTCCTCGTCGCTGGCGCCGGCGCGGCCGTAGCGGATGTTTTCCATGGCGTCGGCCGAGAAGATCACGGTATCTTGCGGCACGATGCCGATGGCGTCGCGCAGGGTGTGCAGGTCGAGCTGCTTGATGTCCACGCCATCGAGGCGGATGCTGCCGCTTTGCGGGTCATAAAAACGTAAAAACAGCTGGAACAGCGTGGTCTTGCCGGCGCCGGACGGACCCACGACGGCGACCGTTTCGCCGGCGCGGATATCGAGGCTGACGTGGTCGAGCGCGTGGGTGTCCGGGCGCGACGGATACGAGAACATGACGTCGTCCAGCGACAGCGAAGCGCCGTTCGCGGCGCGCGCGGGCAGCGGCAGTGGCGTGACAGGCGACTCGATTTCCGATTTGACGGCCATCAATTCCAGCAGGCGCTCGGTGGCGCCGGCGGCGCGCTGCGCTTCGCCCATCACTTCAGACAAGGCGCCGATGGCGCCGGCCACGATGGACGCGTACAGGATGAACTGGCCCAGGTCGCCGCCCGTCATCGTGCCTTCCAGCACGGCGCGCGCGCCCAGCCACAAGACAAACACGATGGTGCCGAAGACCAGCAGAATCGCGATCATCGTCAGCAGGGCGCGGGCGCGGATGCGGCGCATGGCCGTCATGAAAGCGCCTTCGACGGAGTCGCCGAAGCGCTTCGATTCGATTTTTTCGTGCGTAAACGCTTGCACGGTGGGCATGGCGTTGAGGATTTCGCCCGCCATGGCCGAGGCGTCGGCGATGCGGTCCTGCGAATCGCGCGACAGCTTGCGCACGCGACGGCCAAACACGATGATGGGCACGACGACGAGTATCAGCAAGCCGATGATGATGCCGGCCAGCTTGGCGCTGGTGACGAACAGCATCACCAGGCCGCCCAGGAACAGCAGCACATTGCGCAGCGCCATGGAGATGCTGGTGCCGACCACGGCCTGGATCAAAGTCGTGTCGGTGGTGATGCGCGACAGGACTTCGCCCGTCTGCGTGGTTTCAAAGAAGGCGGGGCTTTGCGTGACGACGTGGCGGTACACGGCGCTGCGGATGTCGGCCGTGACGCGCTCGCCCAGCCACGACACCGTATAAAAGCGCGCCGCCGTGGCCAGCGCCAGGATGGACGCCACGCCGAACAGGGCGAGGAAGACCAGGTCGACATGCTGGATGCTTTTCGATCCGGCCGCGCCGCCGAAGCCCAGGTCGATCATCTGCTTGAACGCGGCGGGGATGGCCAGGGTCGAGGCGGCGGCCACCACCAGCGCGATACCGGCCAGGAAGAACTGCTTGCGGTACGGCGTCAAAAAGGGCATCAAACCCTTGAAGGCGGCCAGGCTGCCTTTCTTCAGTTCGCGGCTGGTGCCGGTGTCGGGGGACGGTGTGGTTGCGGTGGTACTCGTGCTGCCTGTTTCTGTGCTGGTTGTCATTGTTTTTCGCTTTGATTTACTTTTTGCTTGCGGTACTGTTTATAACTTCATCGGCTGCACGTAGCCCGTCATTTCCAGGTAGGCGCGGCCCACCGGCTGGCCATCGCGCTCCACCGTCACGGCGCCTTCCCAGTACACGGCGCCTGTCGAACGGCGCGAATCGAGTTCCTGGTCGGCTTGCAGCGGCTTGATTTGCCAGCGCGTCGGGCCAGTGCGGATCTCGGTGGCGACCGGGTATTCGGCCTGCGTGCGGGGCGAGCGCCACAGCTGCGTGGGCGTGAAATCGACCTCGCCGGGCGCGAACTGCGTCATCTTGCCGGACGCATCGCGCCATGTCGCGTGCGCCCATAGTTTAGCACCTGTCTTGCTGCGGATCTGGAAGGCTATCAGCGCGCCGCCGTCAGCGAGGTTGGCGCCTATCCAGTTCCAGCCGCTGGCGTCCGCATCGAGCACCTGGCTCGACCACTCGTGATCGAGCCAGGTGGTGCCCGTCACGGTTTCCGGCTTGCCGCCTGCGCGGGTGATGGTGCCCGTGGTACGCAGCTGCGGCTCGCTGTAGTAGTAGCTCGATTGCGCGGGCCGCGCGCCCTTGCGCGAGTAGCCGCCAACGCCCTGCAGCAGCACGGCCTGCGTGGGCGTCAGGACCAGCTGCAAATTGAAATCGCGCGCGGCCAGGCTGACCTGGTAAGTGCCGTCCGCTTGCCTCCGCATGCGCCAGTCGTCGAGTTTCACGTCCGTGTCGCCCACCTTGGCGTAAGCCAGGCCGAAACCCTCGCGCGCGCTTTTTTCGTCATGCAGCAGCCTGCCCACCTTCGGGTCGGACAGGGCCGCGTGGCCGATGATCAGCTGTTTCGGTGCGAAGGCGCTGGGGTTGTCGGCATCGGCGGCCGTGGCGCTGCGAAAGAAGGTCACCTGGTAGCCCAGTTGTTCGCCGCCGGCGGTTTTGACCCATCCCGTGGCGTACCACCATTCCGTTTTGTACGCGGGATGGGCGCCGAAATCGTGCGGCAGGCGCAGGGTCTGGCCGGCCGGCAGCGGCGTGACGGGGGCGAAGGCGGGCGGCGCGGCGATGGCGGCGGCGCTGCAGAACAACAGTAAATAAGTCAAACGGCGCATTACCAGTCCTCCCTGACGGCGCGGATGGGTCCAGCGGACAGCGCTTGCCGGCCCGCGATGAGGGCAGTGAGGGCGGCCGCCGTCAGCAGGGCGCCGGCCACGCTGGCGATCAGGGGCCACGGCAGGTGCAGCTGCATGGTCCAGTGGAACGATTGCGGGTTGACGATGAAGACCAGCACAAAGCTGATCAACAGGCCCAGAACAAAACCGGTGGCGATGCCCAGCGCCGTCAGCGCGCCGCCTTCCAGCGCCAGGATGGACAAGATCTGGCCGCGCGTCACGCCCACGTGGCGCAGCATGCCGAATTCACGCGCGCGCGCCAGGGTTTGCGCGGAAAACGTGGCGGCCACGCCGAACAGGCCGATGACGATGGCGATCGCTTCCAATAAATACGTGACGGCGAAGCTGCGGTCGAAGATTTGCAGGCTCAAAGCGCGGATGGCCGAGGGGTTCGACACTTCCAGGCTGGCGCCAAACGGTAGCGCCTTCAGGCGCTGCTGCAACTGCTCGCCCGTGGCGTCCTTGGCCAGCCACAGGGCCGCATCGCTGACATCCATGTCACCGGTCAGCGCGCGGTAGTCGGCCAAAGGCATCTGGATGGCGCCGGAAGAGCGCGCATAGTCGCGCCAGATGCCGGCGACAAAGAACTGGTGCAAGCCGCCCGCCAGCGGCAGCGCTATCTGCTGCCCAGGCTTGACGTTGTACAGGTCGGCCGCCGCCTCGGACAGCCACACGGGTTTCGCGCCATCGGGCACGGGCAGCGTGTCGCCTACCAGCACCATGCTCTTGCCCGGATCGGCCAGGTTGACGGGGCGCGCCAGCAGCATCACGTTCGGGCGGTCGGGCGCCAGCGACAGCGAGCGCAGGCGCTGGAAATCCACCCTGGCCACGCCGGGCAGGGCGGTGATGGCGGCTTGTTCGCGCGGGTTCAGGCCTGCCGTGCCGCCGCTGGCGGTCGTGCGCGTATACACGTCGGCCGGCAAGATCTGCAGCAGCCAGTCGTCGACGGAGACGCGGAAACTCGACACCATGATGGCCATCGCCACCATCAGGCTAAAGCTCGACAGCACGCCACCCAAGGCGATGCCGGCCTGGCCCGAGGCGTTCGCCAGGCGGGACAGGGTCAGGCTGCGCACGGGCGCGTGTTGGCTCGCGTCCGTGCGCAGCCAGGCGCGCTGCAGCAAGCGGAAGACCACGGCCGCCAGTTGCGGCATCAGGGCGATGGCGCCGATCAGCAGCAGCGCGATGGACAGATAGCCGAACAGGGGCAGCTCGAACACGGGCGGCAGCAGGGTCAATGCGCCGGCCAGCAGCAAACAAGCCAGCGCGGGCCAGGTTTTCGCCAGGCGCGTCGTCACGACTTCCTCGCTGCCCGATTTCAGGGCGATGGCGGGGGCCGCGCGCGCCGCTTCCAGCGCGGGCGCGGCGCAGCCCAGCAAGGCCACGCCGAGACCGAGCGCAAAATACACGAAGGCGGCGACGGGCGTGAATTGCACCTGCGGCTGCACGCCCGCGAAATAACCGGCGCCCAGGTCGCCGCCGAAAAAGCGCAGGGCGACAGCGGCCATGGCGTAGCCGCCGGCGATGCCCAGGGCAGCGCCGACCACGCCCAGGCTGGCGCCTTCGAGCAGCACCTGGCGCAGCAATTGTCCCCGCTCCATGCCCAGCACGCGCAGCAGCGCGAACTGGCCGCGGCGGCGGATGACGGACAGCGCTTGCGTGGAAAACACCAAAAAGGCGCCCGTAAACAGGGCCACCAGGGCCAGCACCGTCAGGTTGACCCGGTAGGCGCGGCTGAGGTTATTGTTGCGGCTATTCTGGTTCTCGTCATTCGGCTGGCCCACCTGGAAACGCCCCGGGTATCGGGCTTCCAGTGCGCGCGCGAGGTCCGCCTGGAAGGCGTCGCGGTTGACGCCCTGGCGCAGTTTCAAGTCGATGCGCGACAGCTTGCCCAGTTTGTTGAAGCGCCACTGCGCCGCGCCGATATCCATTACGGCGATGCGCTGGCCGGCGCGCGCGCGCTGCAGCGAACCGGCCACGCGCAGCCGCACCTGGCCCGTGCCCGATTGCAGGGCAATCGTGTCGCCCTGCGCCACACCGAGCCAGCGCAAGGCGGCCGGCGATAAAAAGATGGCGTCGTCGGCCAGTGTGTCGAAAGGCTGGCCTTCGGCGGGCGCGCCGATCAGGTCGGGCGAGATGAAGCCGGCGCGGAAGACGTCGAGCGCCAGGATGTGCAGCGGGCCGCCGTCCTTGCCGGCGCGGCCGGCCACTGCGGCTTGCAGATCCAGCACGGGCGAGGCCATGGCCACGCCGTCGCGCTGCGCCAGCCATGGATAGATGCTTTCATCGAACAGCGCTTCGCGCCCGGCCACCTGCACATCGGCCTGGCCGGACAGGCTTTTCACGGCCGTGGAAAATTCATTGAAGGCGGCCGCGTTGATCAAATGGATGGCAAAGCCCAGCGACACGCCGATGGCTATGGCCAGGATGGCGACGAAGGCGCGCACGGGATGCGCGCGCCATTCGCCCAGCAGCAGCCAGCGCGACAGCAGGCGCGTCGTCGCCGGGCTGGTCAGCGGCGCACTCAATTCAGGCATTCGACGGCCAGGCGTTCGCCGGCGCGCCGCGCTTTCAGTTGCGCCGCGTCGCGGTTCTTGTCGCCCGCGCCGACGGCGTCCTGCGCCGTCCATTTCTGCTCCAGCCGCAGCTGGGCGCAATGCTTGTCATGCGTTTCCTTCTGCCTGGCGGCCCGTTCGCGCGCCTGGTCTGCCAGATTTTCCTGCTTCTTGCGTGCCGCCTCCAGCTGGCTGGCGACCCGTTGCTGGCGCGTGGCCGCGCCCTTGTCGACGGCAGGCGGGGGCGAGGGGATTTCCAGGATCTGCAGCTGGCCGCCCGTGCAGGGCGCGGCGCTGTAGCTGGTCTGGCCATCCTGCACGCATTTGTAGATGTCTTGCGCGCTGGCGGAACCGGTCAGCAAGGCCATGAGCAGGAGATACGACGGCTTCACAATATCTTCCCCGGATTCATGATGTTCTGCGGGTCCAGCGCCTGCTTCACGGCGCGCATCAGCTGCAGTTCCAGCGGCGACTTGTAGCGGGCCAGGTCATCCTTCTTCAGGGCGCCGATGCCGTGTTCGGCCGAGATGGAACCACCAAAAGCGTGCACCTGGTCGTGCACGATGCGGTTGATGGCATCCTGGTTGGCCAGGAAGTCTTGATCCGTCATGCCGGGCGGCGGCGCCACGTTGTAATGCAGGTTGCCGTCGCCCAGGTGGCCGAAGCACACGAGCTGGCAGCCGGGGAAAGCGCTTTCCAAGGCCACGTCCGTGACGGCGATGAAGTCGGCGATGCGGGAAATGGGCAGCGATATATCGTGCTTGATGTTCTTGCCCGCCTGCGCCTGCGCCAGCGGAATGTGTTCGCGCAGCTGCCACAGGCCTTCGGACTGCGCCACGGAACTGGCGATGACGGCATCCTCGATCAACTCGTCTTCCAGGGCCGCGCCGATGCTCGCTTCCAGCAATTCCACGGCATGCGCCTCGGACTGGCTGCTCGACAGTTCGAGCAGCACATATTGGCCATGCTGCTCGGCGAAAGGACGCGGCAGCTGCGGGAATTGCTGCGCCACCAGTTGCAGACAATACTGCGACATCAGTTCAAAACCCGTCAGGCTGGCGCCGCAATGGTCCTGCATCAGGCTTAATAAACGCAGGGCGTGGGCGGGCGAGGGCATGGCGGCCAGCGCCGTGATGCAGGCTTTCGGCTGCGGATACAGTTTCATCACCGCGCCGGTAATGACCCCCAGGGTGCCCTCGGCGCCGATGTACAGGTCGCGCAAGTCATAGCCGGTATTGTCCTTGCGCAGGCCGCGCAAGCCGCTCCAGATCTCGCCCTGCGGCGTGACCACTTCCAGGCCCAGGCACAGCTCGCGCGTATTGCCGTAGCGCAGCACGGCCGTGCCGCCCGCGTTCGTCGCCAGGTTGCCCCCGATGGTGCAACTGCCCTCGGCCGCCAGCGACAATGGGAACAGACAGCCGGCGGCGCTGGCCGCTTCCTGGATGGTTTGCAAAATGCAGCCCGCGTCGACGGTGATGGTGCGGTTGACGGGGTCGAGTGCGCGGATGCTGTTCAGGCGCGCCAGCGACAGCACGACGGCCGTGCCGGCAGCGTCCGGGATGCTGCCCAGGACCAGGCCCGTGTTGCCGCCTTGCGGCACGACGGGAATCCGCCATTGCGCGCACGCGCGCAGCACGCCGGCCACTTCGTCGACCGTGGCGGGGCGCAGTACGGCCAGGGCCTTGCCGGTAAAACGGTCGCGCCAGTCGGTGAGGAAGGGCGCCGTGTCGGCGTCCAGGGTGAGTACATAGGTGTCGCCCAGCAGGTCGCGGCAGGCGGCGAGGAAATCGGTTTGGCCAGTCATTTCTTGATGCTCACTTTATTCACTTTTTCCAGAAGCTCTTTGGCCATGCGCTTGGCGGCCTTTTTATACGGGCGCAGATACAGCACGGCGCAGGCAAAATAGATGCAGACGATGGCCGCCTCGCCCCAGGCCATGATGGCCGAGGTGGCGTTCGTGTCGCTGTAACCGCGCACCACGCCCTCTGTAAAATACAGCAGGATCACCATCGACGACCATTGCAGGGTGTACACGTCGCGCTTGATGACGCCGTACAGGGGAATGAGCAGGGGCGCCGCCTTCAGGACGACCCAGGAGCCGCCCGGCTGCAGCGGCGCGACGACGGTTTCCCACAGCAGGCACCAGACGATCAGGGTGACGAGGCTGGCGATGGCGCCCCAGTGAAAATACTTGTGCAGTGTGCCGTGCATCATGCGCCTGCCAGTTTCGCGGCGTTTTCCGCCAGGCGCCGGCCCAGGGCGACGGCCAGGCGCTTTTCATCGTCGCTCAAGGCCTTGTCGCCAGAGATGCCCGACCAGTGCGTGGCGCCATACGGCGAGCCGCCCGTGGACGTCGTCATCAGTTCGGGATGCGTGTAGGGCAGGCCCATGACCAGCATGCCGTGGTGAAAAAGGGGGATCATCATCGACAGCAGGGTCGATTCCTGGCCGCCGTGCAGGCTGCCCGTGGACGTGAACACGCAGGCGGGCTTGCCGGACAGGCTGCCGGCCAGCCAGTCGCTGGCCGTGCCATCCCAGAAGTACTTCATGGCGGCGGCCATGTTGCCGAAGCGCGTGGGCGACCCCAGGGCCAGGCCCGCGCAGTCCTGCAAGTCTTCCAGTTCCACATAAGGAGCGCCATCAGGCGGGACTTCCGGCGCCGTGGCCTCGGCCACCGTCGAGACGGCGGGCACGGTGCGCAGGCGCGCGTCGCAGCCAGGCACGCTTTCCACTCCCTGGGCTATCAGCTCGGCCAGCTGGCGCGTGGCGCCATGGCGTGAATAAAACAATACGAGAATAATCAGATTGGTTGGCTTCATCATTGGTATTATAGGGCGCTTTACAGCCTGATACGACTGCTGTCATGGCGCCGTTCTGATTTTGCACATGTTTTCAAAATATATACTCCCGATCTTTCAATACCTGTGGCGCGCCCTGAGCATGGGACTGGCCGTCGTGCGCGGCCTGACGTGGTCCGAAACGCGCGACCTGCTGCAGTTCGCGCGCCGCCGCGTGAGCGAGGAAAGCCTGCCGCAGGTGGCCGGTAGCCTGACGTTCGCCACCGTGTTCGCGCTGGTGCCGCTGCTCACGCTGGCCCTGGCCATCTTCACCACTTTCCCTCTGTTTAATACCTTCCGCCACGCGCTGGAAGACTATTTCGTGCAAAGCGTGATGCCCAAGGGGATATCGAACACCATCCTCGATTATCTGACGACGTTTGCCTCGAAGGCCACGCGTTTGTCGGCCATCGGTGCGGGTGCCCTGATCGTCACCTCGGTGGGCATGATGGGCTTGATCGAGCGCGTCTTCAACCGCATCTGGCGCGTGCGCCAGGAGCGCCGCTGGACCAAGCGCCTGCTCGTCTACTGGGCCATCGTCACCCTGGGGCCGCTGCTGGTGGGCGTGTCGCTGACGGTGACATCGCGCCTCTTCATGGCCACCAGCGGCGTGGTGGGCGCCGTGCCTTTCCTCGGCGCCGTGTTTTATACGCTGGTGTCGATCGGTCTGACCATGCTGGCGTTTACCCTGCTCTACATCGCCGTGCCGAACCGCGACGTGGACTGGCGCGACGCGGCCTGGGGCGGCTTGCTGGCGGCGCTGGCGTTCGAGGTGGCCAAGCGGGGCTTCGGTGAATTCATCCAGGAATTCCCCACGTATTCGCGCATCTATGGCGCGCTGGCCGCCTTGCCCCTGTTCCTCGTATGGATTTACCTGAGCTGGATGATCACCCTGGTGGGCGCCTTGCTGGTGGCGGCCTTGCCCGTCGTGAAATACGAGCGCTGGTGGTACGAGGCGGCGCCGGGCAGCGAATTCGTCGACGCCGTCGCCATCCTGAAGGTGCTGCACCAGGCCTGTCACTGCGCCGATTCGGCCCTGGTGGGCGCGGCCGAAATTCGCCGCAGCACGCGCCTGGGCTTCGAAGAGATGGAAACCCTGCTCGACAAGATGGTGCAGCAGGGCTGGGTGGGCAGAGTCAACGTGGAAGGCGCCGTGCGCGTCCAGTGGGGCAAGCGCGTGGCTGACAGTTCCGACCACTGGGTCTTGCTGGGCAACGTCAACCGCATCAGCCTGGCCGACGTCTACCGCTTGTTCGTCTTCGGCGGCATGCGCGTGAACTCCGGCTATCCGGCCGGTTCCACCAACGAGCGCGACATCAAGGCGGCGGAAGAAGCGGCCGCGCTGGCGGCGCAGGTGGAAAACGCCGTGGAGCAGGGACTGGGCCTGACTTTGGCGCAGCATTTCGGGGAAGTGCGCTGCAACTGACAGTCGATCAGGTGTTCAACCTGTCGTACAGCAGCGCATCGAGCGCGCCCGTCAGCGTATTGCCATCTTCGTCGAGCAGCGTGTAATCTTGCTGATTGTCGCCCAGCGACGCACTGCCCTCGATGCCGCACACCAGCTGGTACGTGGCGTCATCGATTGCCAGCTTGATCAAGGCCAGGACTTGTACACGCTGGGCCTCGGCCAGTGCCAGGCCGTCGAGCAGGGCGCCAAGTTGCGTCTGTCCCTGGCGTCCCTGCGCATACAAGACCAGCAGCGACGCATTGGATGCGACGACATCATCGATGAATTTTTTCGCGTGCATGGATTCCTTGTATTGGAAAAATCACAGCAGCACGGGCCGCAAGGCCGCCTGCAGCGCCACCTTGCTGAACGCCGCCGCATCCTGCGCGCGCACGACGCCCAGATAATACGTATCCTCGCCACCGTGCAGGTTGACCAGGCGTAGCTGATGCGGTGCCAGGTGGGCGGCGATGGCGGCCAGGCCCTCGGCCATGGCGTCGCCATCCTCGCGCTGCGCCCACGAAAAATCCCGCAGCGCGGGCAGGCTGATATGCTGGGCGATGCGCGGCACTTCATCGACTGATTTCCAGTCCAGCGTGGTGCCGTGGCCCAGCGCATCGGCGGCCGTGGACCAGAGCAGGAAGAAGCACGCCGCCTCGGGCGTATCGCCTTCGTATTCCTCTTCCGGGTCGTCCTCCGCCAGCTCTTCCAAAGTGATGTCCACGCAGCGCGTGGCCAGTTCCGCATCGCCTTGCAAGAGCAGGGCGGCCATGGCGCGCAACTGCTCGCGGTCGGCCTTGGCCAGGATCTGCGACGGCGTAAAGCTGCGCCGCCTGACGGGTTTTTTCTTGCCCAGCCCCATGGCCTCGCTCAATTGCGCCGTGATGGCCGCCTTGAAGTTGTCCACGGTGTCGAACTGTTCCAGCAACTGGCCCGTGAAATCCATGCTCCAGGCCATGCTGTCCTTGACCACATATAAAAAATCGCTTTGCAAGGCCACGCCGCGCAAATGGTGGGCGGGCGGGTACAGCGGCGTGAAGGCCTGTTTTCCATCCAGCGTCAGCATGCAGGCCAGGCCTTGCGCGTCGATGGCGAAGATCAGGTTCTTGCGCACTTTGGGCGGCGACGAGGTGGTGGCGCTATCGATGGCTTCGTACTGGCATGGCGCCAGCAGCTCGCCCTGGCTGTTCGCCAGGCCAAACAGGAAGCGGCCATCGATGCGCTGGCTGACGATGGCGATTTTCTTCTTCGTGCCAAAATCCTGCACGGAGCTGTAGGCAGTCGGTAGCACCACCTTGCCGGTGGCGTCGAGCACGCCGCAGACATTGCGCTCGTCATCGTGCGCCTGGCGCTCGATGTCGATATAGCCATCGTCGCGCCGGCCGATGTGGTCCACGCCGTCCATCAGCAGTGCGCCATCGGGCAGGCGCAGCAAGCGGCTGGCGCCGTCCGCATCGATTTGCTGCAGCAGATGGGGGCTGATCACATACAGGGCACCAGGCGCGGGCGGCAGCACCACCATGCCGTTCAGATCCAGCACGCCGTGCGCGTCCGGGTGGGCCATCGTGGCAAACGTGATCCAGCCGTCGTCCGCGTGGCGCGCGCCCAGTGCCGTCACATTCAGCGACAGCGGCACGATCCAGCGCCCATACGGCGTGACCAGGCCCAGGATGTCGGGCTGTCCGGCCTTGCTCACTTCATAGCACAGCGCCTCTTCCTCCCATCCCACCACTTCCAGGCCTTGCAGGAACGGTACGTCTTGCGTATCGAGTTCCTCGACTTCGGCCAGTTGCGCGCTGGCGGACTCCGACCAGTAGCCGGTGGCCGGCGATGCGGCGCCGGCGGCCAGCAGGGGCGCCAGGGCTTCCCTGTCGCCACGCAGCAGGGCAAGGTGCAGGGCTTGCGCTTCGGCGCGCAGGGCCTCGAGCGCGGCGGCGTAGTCCGGCGTGTCGATATCGTGCCGGACCAGCTGCACGCAATCGAGGATCAGCCACGCCTGGCCGCCCGCCAGCAAGGTGCTGATGCCGGCGCGCGCGACGATGGCGGCCGCGTCGCGCGGCTTGTCCATCAGCGCGGACAAGGCTTGCCAGCTGGCCTGCGCCTGCGCCATCGGCGCGGCCAGCACGCAGGGACAGTCTTCGCCATCGCCGTAGATGGGCCAGACCACGGCTTGCGTGCCGGCGCCGATGAGCAGCTTGAACAGCGCAGGTATGTCCAGCCGCCATTCGGCCAGGCCGGTGATCGTCTCGGTGTCGAAGCCGGCCTGGCCGGCCTGGCCGGGCAGGAAGGCGGTGCTGAACAGGGCTGCGGTGTTGATCATGAATGCTATCTGAAAGAATAAGGGGGGTGTTCAGGGGGTAGGCGGCATGACCCAATGCGCCAGCGCGCTGCGCTCCAGACCCAGGTGTTTGGCCACGGCGGCCGCCTCGAAGGCCCACAGGCCGTAGTAGCCGCCCAGACCCTGCGCGCGCAAATGGCCGTTGAACCAGTCTTCGCGCACCAACGCGCCATGCCAGCTGGCCAGGTAGTGCCGCAGGTGTTCCAGTTGCTGCGCGCGATCGTCCACGTCCAGGCACTCGAACAGGGCCGAGTAGGGCTCGGCGAAATACCATTCGTCGACGGCGGGACGCTGCGGATCAATGGTCGACAGCAGTGCCTCATACACGCCATCGTCGCCATCGAAGGCCGTCTGCAGGGCGGCCAGGCGGGCAGCCAGGTCGTGGCGGCCGAACAGCAGGGTCGCGCCCAGCAACTGCAGGGTGCGCGCATAGTCCGTCAATTGTTCGAAATCAAAGGCGGGCAAGGCATCGTCATCGTAGGCGGTGGCCAGGGCCGCGCGCGCCGTTTCGCTGGCGGCGACGGCCACTTCCAGCGCCGTTTCCACGTCAGGCAAAGGCAAGCCTGCCGTGTAGCGCAGCGAGAAGACCTGGTAGGCCGTGCTGGCGGCCGCGCACGCCCAGTAGGCGGCGTCACCACCGTCGTTTTCCGCCTGCGCCTGCGCGCGCCCGTAGGCGGCCAGCAGCGCATCCTGGTAAGTCAGGTTGCGGCCAAAGTCGAACGCAGTGCCGAACGTCTCGGGCGGCGTCTGGCGCGGCGCGTGGGGCCACGCTTCCTGCGCTGGCAGGCAGGCGTTCGCGCAATCGCGCTGGATGGCCCAGTCGGCGAAGATTTGCTGCATATATTGCGCCGTCTCGTCGTCGTGGACGATGGCGCCGACACCCACCATGGTCGTGCCCAGCAGGGTGTAGCCAGGGAAGCGGCTGCTTTCGTAGGCGATGGTGGTCACGCTCTGGATGGTCCTGCCGTCGCTCAGGTCGCGCACGCGGAAGTACACGTCGTCCCAGCCGGCCAGCGGTGGCGCTGGCGCTTCGTTCGACAAGGTGGTCCAGTTGCCGTCGTCCTGCTCTTCATAGGCATCGAGCAGCTCGTCAAGGCCACCGGGGCGGTCGATGCGGTTGTTGGCGTCGTATTGCAGGCCCAGTTCGGCCGCGAAGGCTGCCGCGTGGCGGCCCTCGAAGACCAGGTACTGGGAGCTCGTGGTGCCGACCAGCAGATCCGTGTGCTGGCCCGCCACGACCAGCGCCTGCGGCAGCCGGCACCATTGGTAGTACGGAATGCCGGCCATGGGGCCGCCTTCGTCCGCCAGCGGGTTAGTGAAACGCAGTTGCTCCAGCCATTTATAGCGTTCGTGCCGCTCCGCTTCCGTGCCGCTGCCGCGGCCAGTCAGTTCATCGTGCAGGGTATTCAACAACATCATTCATCGATCCTGAAAAAGTGTGCATGGCATGGCGTCATGCCGGGGTGCTTTGCGCAAACGCAAACAGCGCGTCGAGCACGGCGTCCGGTTGCTCGGCCATCAATTCATGTCCGCTGTCGACCTGCACCACGGTGCCATGCGCGATGGCCGCCGTCAGCAGCCTGGTCGATTTGGGCGGCGTCATCATGTCGCGCGCGCCGAAAATGAATACAGTGGGGCAGTGTACCGAAGCGGCGGCGATTTCGCCGTTCGCGTAGGCATTGCAGGCATAAAAATCCGTGTGAAACACGTGAGCGGGGTTGAGGGCGGCGATGCGCTGTTTCAGGCGCCGCGCGCCGCCCATGGCGTAGAAGCCGGGGCCGGGAAACGAGGGCTTTTGCGCGATCGACGAGTGCGACCAGATATTGACCATGTCGATGGCCGCCTGTTCGTCCTGGAGCGCTGTTTCCAGCAGCGCCGGCGAGACCTTCATCGGGTAGGTGGAACCGAGCATGGCCAGGTGGCTGACGCGCTCCGGCGCCAGGGACGCAGCTTCCAGCGCGATCAATGAGCCCATGCTGTGGCCGACGAGCATGGCCCTGGCGGCGCCGGCTGCGTCCAGCACGGCCAGGATCCAGCGCGCCAGTTCTTCCACACTTGTTTTCGCCGCGCCCAGGCTGCGCCCGTGGCCCGGCAAGTCGACGGCCAGCACGTTCCAGCCGTGGTGGGCGAAGTAGCGCGTCTGCAGCGCCCACACGCAATGGTCGTTCTGCGCGCCGTGGATGAAGACGGCCGTGGGTTGATCCGGGTTGTATGGTTTGCCACCGGTGTAGCAGTAGGCCGTGGTGTTCTCGATGGTGAATAACATCTCAGGCGCCTTTCTGCGACAGTTTCAGGCCGCGGGCCAGGTCTTCGATCAAGTCGTCCGCGTCTTCCAGGCCCACCGACAGGCGCATGGTGCCTTGCGTGATGCCCGCTTGCGCCAGTTGCTCGTCGGGCACGCGGAAATGCGTGGTGGAGGCCGGGTGGATGACGAGCGACTTGGCGTCGCCCACGTTGGCCAGGTGCGAGAAGATTTTCAGGCTGTCGACGAAGCGCTGGCCGGCCGCGCGGTCGCCGCGCAGGCGGAAAGTGAAGACGCCGCCCGCGCCTTTCGGCAGCAGGGTCTTTGCCAGTGCGTAGTCGGGGTGCGATGGCAGTTCGGGGTAGGACACGGCATCCACTGCCGGATTGGCCAGCAAAAAGTCGATGATTTTGCGCGTGTTGGCCACGTGGCGGTCCATGCGCAAGCCCAGGGTTTCGATGCCTTGCAGGATGGCGAAGGCATTGTGCGGGCTCATGACGGCGCCGAAATCGCGCAAGCCTTCGCGCCGCGCGCGCAGGGCGAACGGCGCCACCGTCGATTCCTCGGCGAAGACCATGCCGTGAAAGCCGTCATATGGTTCGCACAGTTCGGCAAAGCGGCCCGTCTTGTCGTACGCCGCCTGCCAGTCGAAAGTGCCGCCATCGACCAGCAAGCCGCCGATGGCCGTGCCGTGGCCGCATAAAAACTTGGTGGCCGAGTGGAATACCAGGTCGGCGCCATGCTCGAAAGGGCGCAGCAAATAGGGCGTGGTAAACGTCGAATCTAGCATCAGCGGCAACTGGTGTTCGTGCGCCAGGGCGGCAATCTGGGGGATGTTCAGCACGTCGAGGCCGGGATTGCCCAGCGTTTCGCCGAACAGCACTTTCGTGTTCGGGCGTATCGCGCTGCGCCAGGCGTCCGGGTCGCGCGGGTCAACAAAGGTGGTGTCGATACCGAAGCGTTTCAATGTATAGGCCAGCAGGTTGTGCGAACCGCCGTACAGGGCGCGCGAGGCAACGATGTGCGAGCCGGCGCCGGCGATGGTACATAAACCAAGGTGCATGGCGGCCTGGCCGCTGGCCGTGGCGATGCCGGCCACGCCACCTTCGAGCGCGGCGATGCGCTCTTCCAGCACGGCGTTGGTGGGATTCGAAATGCGCGAGTACACGTGGCCGGCCCGCTCCATGTTGAACAGCGAGGCCGCGTGCTCCGAACTCTTGAAGGCAAACGAGGACGTGAAATGGATGGGCGTGGCGCGCGCGCCCGTGGCCGGGTCGGGCGCCGCGCCCGCATGCAGGGATAAAGTGTCGAAACCGGGGTATTTCGGGCCGCTCATGGTGTCTCCGCCAAGTTTTATAGTGGCAAGATCGTAACCTGATTTAGCGCTGAGTAAAAGGCCTCGCGTGCAGGGCGCATGGCGCCGTGCTGGCGGGCGGCGCGGGTCACTTGAAGTCAAAAAAAGTGACCGCCTCCGCATGGCGGTGGTAGGATGGCGGATCAGCGATATTCGGGTTGTTCGACCATTGCGCGTGCGCCGCACCGCGGGGAAGCAGCTGCAAGCGAACGACATCCTGGGCTTCAGGCGCACTCTCATGTATGTCCACCAGGAAAGACTTTATGCCCGCAATATCGTTCGACGGCGCCCTTGCCGTGCCCGGACCGTCTATCGTTGACGGCCTGTGCCGCGCAGGCTGGCTGATGCAAGAGCAATTCATTTCCCCTGAACTCAGCCGCCAACTGGCCGCCGAATGCGTGCAAGCGATGCAGAGCGGCAAGATGAAGGGCGCCGGCGTGGGCAGCGGCCATGCGCCGCTGCTGCAGCCGGATATCCGCGGCGACCATATCGCATGGCTGGAAGCGGGCCGCTCAAGCGCCTGCGATAGCTATCTGCAGCATATGGAAGCGTTGCGCCAGACCCTCAACCGCGAGCTGTTCCTGGGGCTGGAAGAGTACGAAAGCCATTTCGCCCTGTATGCGCCGGGTGCCTTTTACCGGGCCCATCTGGACCGTTTCCGCGACGACGACAAGCGCACCGTGTCCGTCGTGCTGTACCTGAACGACGACTGGCTGCCCGAACACGGCGGCGCGCTGCGTTTGCACCCCGATGGCGGCCCCAGCGTGGATATCGCGCCCGAAGCAGGGCGCATGGCCATGTTTCTGTCGGGCGAGATGCTGCACGAGGTGCTGCCGACGGCGCGTGAACGTCTATCCATCGCCGGCTGGTTTCGCCGCAGAGCGTGAGAAAAACTACTGCGCGTCGCGGGGCACGGCCGGCGATGCTCACGGTACTCGCGTACCGCTGCGCTTCTCGGCCGCGCCGCGCATCCGCTCGCTACGTTTTTCTCGCCCGACAATCCCCCTCGATTTGATTGCGCGCAAGGCTGGATTTTTCCGCAGGCATAGGCTACAGTCGCAGTAAGGGCTAGAATAACTAAAATACCAATCACGCGGACAGGACGGCCAATATGAAAGTATCTGAAATTCTCCAAGTCAAGGGCAACATCCTCTACACGGTCACGCCTGACCAGCCCCTGCTTGACGCGGCCAATACCATGGCTGAAAAAGACATCGGTTCGCTGGTGGTCATGGAATTTGGCGACCTGGTCGGCATGCTGACCTTCCGCGAAGTGCTCAACGCGCTGCACGAGAACGCGGGCCAGATTGGCGGCGGCACCGTGCGCAAGCACATGGATGACCACCCGATCACCGTCACGCCCGACACGGAAGTGAACGAAGTGCGCCGCATCATGCTGGAAAAACATGCGCGCTACCTGCCCGTCATGAACGCCAAAACCTTGCTGGGCGTCATCTCCTTCTACGACGTGGCGCGCGCCGTGCTCGAAGCGCAAAGCTTTGAAAACCAGATGCTGAAAGCGTATATTCGCGACTGGCCGGCCGAAACCACCGATTAAGCGATCGCAATGCAGGAGTAAAAACAAACGCCGGCACATGCCGGCGTTTGTTTTTACTCCTGCATTTATTTTATTTTGATTAATAGGTTATCGCAATTTTCTATTAATTGTTTTTCCCTTGGGAAAAATATAATTGTCTTTTCTATTTGTTTTTTAATGAAATCTTTTCTCATTTGAGAAAGTGAACCGCCTGATGTTATTAATATATTGGTTCCATTGAAGAGTACAACATAAGGGTGAGGTGTTGCCCTCCATCCATGATTCTCTTCTCTCTTCAATGTCATTTTTAGTAGTTCAAATGCCTCATCGTAAAGCATGTCACGATGTGTAGATTTGAATTCCATCTTCTTGATAAGCAAAGATGCTAATGTGGTCCATGGGAATGGATGTGCTTCTATGGCAACCGCATGGCGTGCGAATTGTATTGCAACATCAAGATTTATGGTTTGCATTAGGAGTGCCCGCTGTTCCCAATATCTTGGATTCCATTCCCAGCTATCTTTTGCCGCCTCATAAAAATCATCAGCCAGAGTTCCAAGTAACGGGCGCACAACCTTTTCCGCACTAAAAAGTCGTCCTGCGAGTTTGGCTTCAGGAGTTCGGTCGATTGTTGCCTGCCTATTTACATAGGGCGCTAAAGCCTTAGCAAGGCTGCCGAAAATCTCAAGCATTATTGTTTGTTTTTCTCTTCCAATTACTGCAAGTATTCGATCAGCAATTACTGGATTTAAAGGTATTACATAGTCATCATCATCATAAGAGTATGCAAGCGGTAATGGGCTGGTGTTTGTAAATTGTTCTTCCAATTGTTCATTATTCTGCGCAGCTTCCAAAATTGGATAAAATAATCCCTCCGAATAGCAGTGATTAGCAAGCGCTGCAATAGCATAAGTTCTTCTGGTTGCTACTGTTGCATGATTCCAAATTGATTTAACAATGTCTTCTAATGGTCTGAAATCGTTTAAAATTCTGCAGGACGCAATAGCTACGACGTCATTTTTTAATGTTCGGGTAAATGCTGTTGGGTCGTGGATTGCTAGAGACGATCCAATGAGGCCAGCTTTTCTATAACGCTCAATTAATTGCGATAGCGCATCGGGTTGCCAGTTCGATACGGAAAAATATTCAATATTGAGGTCTCCAAGTAAACGATCCAAATGATCTTTTCTATAACTTCTATCTGCGGAAATAATGACAAATGGTTTAATTATATCGTTTGAATCAAGTAGCGGCTTTAAGGCTGCAGCTTGGTCTGCAACACTGTCAATAATTAGGCAGAATGGCTTGTTGATAAATTTCAAGCAGGAAATTACTGAGTCAAATTGAATATTTGAATTACTTTTTAAGTTAAAGACAATTCTTCCTTCCAAAGATAAATTGTATGCTATTCTTCGAATGCAAGTTGACTTCCCAGATCCTGGTTCATCTAAAAGAGAAAGAATTTTATTTGGGCCAACCGGTGATTCTAGAAAATTTCTTGCTTTTGCTCCAATGCGAAGTTCATCTTGTGTTGGAACATCGGCAGAATTGCAAAGATCCATCCATGAGGCTGCTCGGCCATAATAAAAAGGAGACATTACTTCATCTTTATTGGATGGGTTGAGCGGTCGTACTAGTTCAAAGGATGAAAAAAATGCCAATTGTTCTAAGTTGCTTGGTTTTGGAAAAAATAAATTAGCATCTGATGGTAAAGTTAATTCAGATATTGTGGGTGGCTTCCCCACTTCTTTATTAAGCCATTGCAAAAATTGAGCCATTGTGGATTTAACCAAATGTAAGTTATGTCTTTCGCAGATGCTATCGGTAACTGCATCTGGAAAAGGCTCAACGAGTATAGATGGACCTCTATTTTTTCTTGGTGAAGTGGTCGACCTTCCCGATAGATAGTATTCTAAATCAGATTCATTTAGGCTTGTTCCAGCAATTATAAATGGTTCACTTGCAATTAGTTCTGAAAGTATATGCATCCAAGGATTTTGATTTCGGGTTACTCGGGCATATTCAGCTACGGAAAAAACATAACCTTTTTCTGGTTCTCTTACAAATCCATGTAAATGAACAATGTGCAACGAGGATTGAGTTTCTGCTCTTCTGTATTGGTCATCGAAATTAATTGGTTCGGCGCTTTGAGCTCTATCTGGATTGTTGCTGTATGCTGTTTCAAGCGCGTCGTCGATGTTAAATGTGAAAGTGGTTTTCCATAAAAATCTGGTCAGGGCGGTTACTGTTTCGCCGGGTTTGCAGCCTAAATATTCATCGGTGAGATATTCTTTGATCTCTGCTGGGTTTAACAAAAGAGAAATTCTAGAGAGCGGGGTTTGCGAAGAAACTTTTTTCAGTGAACATAGTTTTTCTGTTAGTTTTTGTGTGCTTTGAACAGCGGTCCCTCGCCTATTTAAACTATCAAAGGAAACACCTGTACCTAACAAAAGATTGTAATTTCCTGCAAATAGGGTGGTTTTAAGTTCAGATAAAATTTCTGCTGGAAGCATTTTATTTCCTGATATATGAATTGAATATATAGTTACGCCGCGCCCTGCAGCGCCTCGTTGTTCAGCCAGGTGCCCAGCGCCGTGGCCGTCATCGGGCGGGCGAACAGGAAACCCTGCGCCATGGGGCAGCCCAGCGCTTGCAGGATTTGTGCTTGCCGCTCGTCTTCCACCCCTTCGGCGATCACGGCCAGGCCCAGGTTGCGGCCCAGCTGGATGACCATTTCGGCGATGCTGCTGCCGCGCGCGGAACCCGTGATTTCCGTCACAAACGCACGGTCGATTTTCAGGCGGTCGACTTGCAGCCGCTGCAGGTACGACAGCGACGAGAAGCCCGTGCCGAAGTCGTCGATGGCGATGCTCACGCCCGTCTGCTTGATTTGCCACAACATCTTGATCAGCAGGTCCGGCTCTTCCATGGCCATCGATTCCGTGATTTCCAGCTCGATGAATTCGGGCGGCGCCTGCGTCTCTTCCAGCGCGGCGCGCAGCATTTCCAGGAACAGCGGGTGGCGGAACTGCACTTGCGACACGTTGACGGACATGACGAAGTTGCGGTGGCCCTGCTCGCGCAGCAGCACCAGTTCGCGGCACGCCGTGCGCAGCACCCATTCACCGAGGTCGATGATGATGCCCGAATACTCGGCGATGGGGATGAAGCGGTCGGGCGAGATGAACTTGCCGTCCGGCGTCTGCCAGCGCAGCAGCGCTTCGGCGCCCACGGGGCGGCGCGTGGTCAGGTCGATCTGCGGTTGATACACGACAAACAGCTGGTCCTGGCTGAAGGCCGTGCGCAGCGCGTGCATCATGCGCACTCTTTCGCGGATTTCGATGCCCATGCTGCGCGAAAAATAGAAGTGCCCGGCGCGCTGCTGGCTTTTTGCCCGTTTCAGGGCGATATCGGCATCCTTCAGCGCATCGGCGCCCGTGCCCGCATGTTCGCCCAGCCGCACCAGGCCCAGGGTGGCGGACAGCTGTACATCTTGCCCGTCGATGCAGAACGGCGCCTGGAACAGGGCCAGGATCTTGCTCGGGTTGACTTGCGACGAGTCGCCCAGCACGCAAAAGATGTCGCCGCCCAGGCGCGCCACCGTCAGCTGGGGACCCAGCTGGGTTTGCAATCGGCCCGCCACGGCGATCAGCAGGGCGTCGCCGAACTGGTGCCCCAGCGCATCGTTGGTCTCGGCAAAATGGTCGAGGTCGACCAGCGCCAGGGTGGCGTCGTCGCGCGCGGGCCCGGCCAGGGCGGCGTCGAGGATTTCCACCAGGCGCGTGCGGTTCGGCAGCTTCGACAATTGGTCATAGAAGGCGGCGTTGTGCAGGTGCGATACCAGTTCGACGTTGTCCAGGCCCACGGCGACGTTGCTGCAAAACACTTCCAGCAGGCTTTCATCGATGGCCGAGAGGGGGCGCGGCAGGACCAGGTAGGCGGCCGCATCGCGGCTGGCCTTGCCCGCGAAGTACAGAGTGGCGTAGTCGTGCGCGTAGACATTGCGCCGCTGCGCCAGCGTGTGCTCGATGGCCGCCATCACGCGCGGGTTTTGCAGGCCGCACAGGGCGCTGTGCGGCAAGCTGGAAAAGCTGCCCGTGCAGGCCGACACGAGCAGCTCCCTGGCGCCGCTGTCCTGCAAGTCCTGTACGCACAGCAGGCCATCGGCGCGGATGTCCAGCAGGTCGGCGATCTGCGCCAGTACGCCGGCCGAGAAGTTTTGCACGCCGTGCAGCGCCATCAGCTGCGTGCTGGCGTGGACGATCTGGTCCAGGCCGCGTCGGCTGTTGCTGATCGAGCGTATCTGTTCGTATGAGCGGATGGCGGCCGTCACCGTGGTAAACAGCTTGATGCGCGTCAGTTCGGACTTGGTCTTGTAGTCGTTGATGTCGAAATCGCGGATGGCGTCGATTTCCGGCGCATAGCCGGGCTGGCCCGTGCGCAGGATGATGCGCACATCCGTCATTTTCAGGGTTTCGCGGATGTAGCGCACCAGGTGCAGGCCCGCGTCATCCTGTTCCATCACCACGTCGAGCAGGATGACGGCGATGTCGTCTTCATGCTTGAGCAGTTCGCGTGCCTGGCCGGCCGAATACGCATGCACGAATTCCAGCGGGCGGTGCTGCATTTCCAGGTTGCCCAGGGCGAAAGTGGTGGTGGAGTGGACGTCTTCATCGTCGTCGATGATCATCACCCGCCAGACGCTGCGCGGTGCGACGGCCAGCGGCGGCACTGGTTGCTCATCGAGGAATACCAGGTCGTCGTGATCGTCCTTGTTGGCGTCAAGGGGGATGATCGGTGCGGGCATGTATAGCTTCTCCAGGATGACTCGATATTTTTTACGAGCGCGTCGCAAAAGCCCATGGCGTTGTTGCGTTGCCCTTACCGTACTTGTACTTGCGTACCGTCTTCGGCAACGACGCCTAGCCCTGGGCATTTGTGACGTGCTCTCGGCGCAGCCTTGAACATGCATTGTGTAGCGCGCTTTGATCCAAGTATATAGCGATTTAATAAGCAAAATGTTTTTTTAAGCCTATTCCGTAGAGCAATATTTCTTGTATTGCATGATTGCAACTCATATTTGGTGTTTTTTGTATGAAAAAAAACACGGGATTTAAAAATGGGGATAACGCGCGGGAATATCGGGCCTTGCTGCGGCATTAGCGGCATGGCCTGCCCCGCAGGCTGGTAGAATTGAGTTTTCCAGTCCTCACACTTCCTACTATGTCCGGCAATTCTTTTGGCAAGCTGTTTACTGTTACCACTTTCGGCGAATCGCATGGCCCGGCCATCGGCTGCGTGATCGATGGCTGTCCTCCGGGATTGATCCTGTCGGAAGCCGATATCCAGCCCGAGCTCGACCGCCGCAAGCCGGGCACTTCGCGCCACGTGACGCAGCGCCAGGAATCGGATACGGTGGAAATCCTCTCCGGCGTGTACCAGGGCGTGACGACGGGCACGCCCATCGCGCTGCTGATCCGCAATGAAGACCAGCGCAGCAAGGATTACGGCAATATCGCGGAAAGCTTCCGTCCCGGCCACGCCGATTACACCTACTGGCATAAATACGGCGTGCGCGACCCGCGCGGCGGCGGGCGTTCCTCGGCGCGCCTGACGGCGCCCGTGGTGGGCGCGGCGGCGATCGCCAAGAAATGGCTGCTGCAGCAGTACGGCACCACCTTCAAAGGCTGCATGAGCCAGCTGGGCGACATTGCCGTGCCGTTTCAGTCGTGGGAACACGTGCATGCGAACCCCTTCTTTGCCGCCAGCGGCGACGCGGACCTGATCGCGCGCATGGAAGAGGCGATGGATCAATTGCGCCGCGACGGCGATTCCATCGGCGCGCGCATCGACGTGATTGCGCAAAACGTGCCGGTGGGACTGGGCCAGCCCATCTACGACAAGCTCGACGCCGACATCGCCTACGCCATGATGGGCATCAATGCCGTCAAGGGCGTGGAAATCGGCGCCGGTTTCGATTCGGTGGCGCAAAAGGGTTCCCAGCACGGCGACGAACTGACGCCGGAAGGGTTTATCGGCAATAACGCCGGCGGCGTACTCGGCGGCATCTCGACCGGACAGGATATCAGCGTCTCGATCGCTATCAAGCCGACGTCGTCGATCCGCACGCCGCGCCGCTCGATCGATAAAGAGGGCAATCCCGTGATGGTGGAAACGTTCGGCCGCCACGACCCGTGCGTGGGCATCCGCGCCACGCCGATCGCCGAAGCCATGCTGGCGCTGGTCCTGATCGACCACGCGCTGATGCACCGCGCGCAGTGCGGCGATGTGTCGGTGAATACGCCGAAGTTGAAGTGAGTTGAATGTTGTCGGATTACGGGCCTGCGGCCCTAATCCGACCTACCACCCACGCCATACGTTGCGCGTAGGTCGGATTAGCGGGGCATCGCCCCGCGTAATCCGACAACATGGTTGGCGTTTTCTGTCACGCCACCTTGTTCGCCACCAGCTCCAGCTGGTGCCGCATCTCCACCGACTGCACCAGTAACGCCCGGATATCGTTGATCAGGTTGAATTCCGTCTGGTTCAATTGAATCGGCGGGAAGCTGTCGTCCCAGTCTCCGTACAGGAAGCCCGTGGGGTGGCCGTTGGCCGACAGGGGCAGCACGACGAAGCTGCGCGCTTCCGACAACGTCGCTTTCCACCATTGCGGCAGCTTGGCGGCAAATTTCGGGTCGCGCGCATTGTCGATGAAGATCACGCGGTCGCTATTGAGGGCCGCGTGGAAGACGTTCGGCTCATACGCGTCGCCAAATACCATCAGATCCTGCAGGTCGGCCATGCCTTCGCCCATGCTGATGCGCGCCGAGTACAAATGATCGCGGTGGTTGCGCACGAACGCCACCGAGCGCGAAAAATCAAAGCCCTGGTGCAGCGTTTCGAGCGCCATCGAGACCATCTGGCCCGGACTGGCGCTGCCGATGGCGCCGCGCAGGTCGGCCAGGCCGCCGATCAGGATGCGGTTGCCTTCGGCGCGCATGCGCGTCGAGGCCAGCTGGCGCGCGCGCCGTTCGGCCGGTTTCGACAGGGGGGCGATCGACAGGTCGGCCGCCGCCATCATCTTCGCCTTGTCCACCGCCACGACCAGGTCCGTGGCAGCGATGCCCAGCGTGCCCGCATAGTCGTCGATCAGCGCGTGCACTTGCGCCGCGCCGGCCGCATCGTCATGCCACAGCGAGTCGGCGCAGCGCGCCGCCATGGTCGACAGTCCTGCCATCCAGTCCGCGCCGCTGACGGGCGCATTGTCGGGCGACGGCTCCATCGGACGCATGCCGTTGATCAGGTGCTGCGGCAAGCCCCAGTGGGCGGCCGTGGCATAGCCCACTTCCGGCAGCGACAGGCCGAGGATTTCGCGCGCGGCGGCCGCCTCGTTGCCGGGACCCGCATGCGCCTGCATGCGCGCCCAGAAGTCCGTCATGTAGAACGTCACCATCATGCGGCCCAGGGTGTGCAGCATCGAGCAGACGACGGCTTGCTCCGCCTGCAGGCTGCCGGCGCTGGTGGCCACTTGTTGCGCCACCATCCCGGCCAGCACGGCCTTTTCCATTTCCACGTGCGCGCTGACGGAGTCGGGCGAGGCCTGCGACAGCTCCTCGATCAGCTTCAGTCCCAGCGCCAGGTGGCCGATGGCGTCGATGCCCAGCACCAGCACGGCCTTCGAGACCGTGTTGACCCGCTGGCCGAAGGCCGAATACATGCCGCTGTTGGCCAGCCGCAGCACCTTGTGCGTGAGGACAGGATCGGACAGCACCGTTTGCGTGATGTCGAATTCGTGGTCATCCTCGCCGCGCATGGCGCCCAGGATGGCGCTGATGGCTTTCGCGAAGCCGGGCATGTCGCCCTGCTGGCGCGTGCGCGCCCACAGCAGGTCCAGGGTGTTTTTGCCGAGCTGTGTCGGTACCGCGAAATGACCTGGATTCATTGCACCCCTCCGCGCTGTTCATTGGCAGACGGCGTGGGCACCAGCGCCGCATGGGTTTTTTCGCTCAAGGCCGATAGCGCGGCATGGGCCGGCATCGGTTTGCCCGTCAAATAGCCTTGCACATACTGGCAGCCTCGCGACTCCATGAAGCGCATCTGCTCCTCCGTTTCCACGCCTTCGGCCACCACGGACAAATTCAAATGCTTGGCCAGGTCGAGAATGGTGTTGCAGATGGCCGCGTCCTTGCTCGATTCGGGCAAGTCCTTGATGAAGGTACGGTCGATCTTCAGTACGGAAATGGGGAAGCGCTTCAGATACGCGAGCGAAGAGTAGCCGGTGCCGAAATCGTCGATGGCGATGCGCGCGCGGCGCTCCGTCATCTTGACGAGGATGGTTTCCGCATGCACGGGATCGATCATCAGGGTGCCTTCCGTAATTTCCAGCACCAGGTGTTCACCCGAGAGTCCCGAAAAGGCGATGGCGTCATCGAGCACGTCGAGGAATTTGTCGTTGCGGAACTGGCGCGGGCTGATGTTGACGGAGATGTACAGCGGCCGCCTGGCCACTTCCTGGAACTGCTTGAGCTGCACGCAGGCCGCCTTCAGCGCCCATGCACCGAGCAGGTTGATCAGGCCATTGGCTTCGGCAATCGGGATGAAGCGCACGGGCGGCACCAGGCCCAGGGTCGGGTGCTTCCAGCGCATCAGGGTTTCAAAGCCCTGAATCTGCCGCGTGTGCGCATCGACGATGGGCTGGTAAAACAGCAGGAATTCGCCTTCGCGCACGGCGTGGAACATGGCCGCTTCCAGCGAAATATCGTGCTCCGACGGGCCATTCAGGCGCGGGCTGTAGACCAGGCAGCGGGCCTTGCCCGTTTCCTTGGCGCGCGACATGGCCGCATCGGCCAGCGCCACCAGGCGCACTTCATCTTCCGCGTGCAGCGGATAGATCGATACGCCGACGGACGCTCCCACGTAGATCGTGTGGCCATCGACTTCGAACGGCGCCTGCAGGGTAGCCAGCAGGCGGCCCGTCACCAGCTTGATCTGCGCGTCGGTGGCGCTGCCCGGCAGCACGGCGACGAATTCATCGCCGCCCACGCGCGCCAGGGTGTCGCTGTCGCGCAGGGTCTTGCGCAGGCGCGCGGCGGCCAGGCGCAGCACGGCGTCGCCGACGGGGTGGCCCAGGCCAT
Organism: Janthinobacterium sp. UMAB-60; assembly: GCF_900095235.1. NCBI lineage: Bacteria > Pseudomonadati > Pseudomonadota > Betaproteobacteria > Burkholderiales > Oxalobacteraceae > Janthinobacterium > Janthinobacterium sp. UMAB-60. Next base: position 16,733 of record NZ_LT607501.1, on the reverse strand, counting down.
CGTTGACCTTTTTAAAACCATCGAGGCCGATGGTGGCGACCGAAAACCCCTGGCCCGAACGGGCCGCCTGGGCGATCACCATGCGGATGCGGTCCGACAGCAGCAGGCGGTTCGGCAGCCCGGTCAGCGCATCGTGCGTGGCCATGTGGCGCAAGCGTTCTTCCGTGTTGTGCTGGGCCGAGGTGTCGCGCCCGACCACCAGCAATTCGGTCACGCCGGCTGCGTTCATATAAGAAGACAGGCGCAGCTCGAACCAGATTTCCTGGTCCGGCGTTTGCAGGCGCACTTCCAGGCGGCCCGGCTCTTCCAGGGAATCTTCCAGCGCTGCCTGCAGCGCCGCGCGCGATGCTTCGGTGGCCAGCGGCAGCAGCAAGTGGCCGGACAGGCCCGAGGGCGCGCTGAACAGGGTGGCCGCGCGCTTGCTGGCGAACAGGATCAGGCCGTCCGTATCGAGCCGGAACACGACGTCGCCGGCCTCTTCCATGAGGTTGTCCAACTCGTGGCGTGCCTCGCGGTGGGCGGCGGATGGGGTGCTGGAAAACATCGTGCGGGCTTTAACCTTTTTGTTATCAGTGCCGGCGCACGCTGCAGGGCAGGGCGCCAACGGAAAGAGTGCATCGTGCGTGACGCGCGCCATAGCGGGCCGGAGGGCAACTATCGGAATGCGATCCACACGAAATGTATCATTGAAAAGCATTCGATTACATGAAATAGAGCAACATTGCTTCAGGTTTTGTAAATATTCCTGCCTTCCATGAAAAAAATCATGCTGTGCGACACGCGCAGGCATTTTCGTTCCACATGGAAATATTTTTCTGTACTTGCTTCCACTGGCGCGCTTGCCCCGCCATGCGCTTTGCGCTAGTCTGGCTGGCAGACGGTGTTGACGGTGCGCCAGCGACAGCAAGGGCGTCATGATAACAAATCGCGGGAGACTCCCATGAATGCTTTTGACACGCATGAAGTTTTCAACCAGGCCACGCCGTTTGAAAACGTCAATCTGTTCGCCTGCGACCCGGCGCTGATCGAAGCGCTGCTGCGCGAGGGCGGCGGCGCGGCGCGGCAGGAACTCGACGCGCTGGGCGAGAAACTGGGCCGCGCCGAGACGTATGCGCTGGCGCGCCTGGCCAATATCCACACGCCCGAGCTGCAGCAGTTCGACCGGGCCGGCCGGCGCATCGACGAAGTGCTGTTCCACCCGGCCTGGCATGCGCTGATGGACATCCTCGTGGGCGCCGGTGCGCACGCGTCGCCGTGGGCGTCGCCCGGTCCCGGTGCCCAGGTGGCGCGCGCGGCCGCCTATCTATTAGTGGGGCAGGTGGAAAACGGCACGCAGTGTCCCGTGACGATGACGTATGCCTCGGTACCGGCCTTGCGCCAGGCCCTTGATCTGCCGCAAATCGCCGCGCGCTGGCTGCCGAAAATCCTCTCGCGCGAATACGATCCCCGCTCCCTGCCCGTGGAGCAGAAGCGCGGCGCCCTGGTCGGCATGGGCATGACGGAAAAGCAGGGCGGCTCCGATGTGCGCAGCAACACCACGCGCGCCGTGCCCGTGCCGCCGGCAGAGGCGCGGGCCCTGTTCGGCGACGAGGCCGGCGGCGCCTGGCGCATCGTCGGCCACAAATGGTTTTTTTCGGCGCCGCAGTGCGACGCACACCTGATCCTGGCGCAGGCGGACGAGGGCGGATTATCGTGCTTCTTCCTGCCCCGCTATCTGCCCGACGGCAGCCGCAATGCCATCCGCGTGCAGCGCCTGAAAGATAAATTGGGCAACCGCTCGAACGCCTCGTCGGAAGTGGAATTTACCAATGCCTACGGCTGGCTCGTGGGGCAGGCGGGGCGGGGCATTCCCACCATCCTGGAAATGGCCAGCCACACGCGCCTCGATTGCGTGCTGGGCAGCGCCGGCATCATGCGCGCCGCCCTGGCGCAGGCGTTGCACCATGCGCGCCAGCGGGCCGTGTTCGGCAAGCCGCTGGCCGGGCAGCCCTTGATGCAGAACGTGCTGGCCGACCTGGCGCTCGAATCGGAAGCCGCCACGGCCTTTGCCCTGCGCCTGGCCCGCTGTTTCGATGAAAAGGACGATCCGCGGCAAGCGATGCTGGCGCGCGTGCTCACGCCGGCCGGCAAGTACTGGATCTGCAAGCGCGGTCCCGGTTTCGGCGCGGAAGCCATGGAAGTGCTGGGCGGCACCGGTTATGTGGAGGACGCGCCGCTGGCGCGTTTATATCGCGAGCTGCCCGTCAATTCGATATGGGAAGGTTCGGGCAACGTCATGTGTCTCGACGTCTTGCGCGCCTTCGGCAAGTCGCCGGCCGCGCGCGACGCCCTGGCGGGCGAGCTGGCACTGGCTGGCGATGCCGATGCCATTTTCGCCGAGTACCGCGCGCGCCTGCTGGCCGACCTGGACGGGCCGCAAACGGACGAGTTTGGCGCCAGGAAATTATCCGAGCGCATCGTGCTGGCCGTGCAGGCGGCCTTGCTGCTGCGCCATGCGCCGCCCTTTGTTGCGCAGGCCTTCCTGCAGTCGCGGCTGGCGCAAGCGCCGGGCGGCGCGTATGGCCGCTTGCCGGCCGGCACCGATTGCGCGGCCATCCTGGCGCGCGCCTTGCGCGAGGATTGATTTCAATAAAACCGATTATTTCGAAAATTCCGGCCACAGGCGGGCTGTGGGCTGGGATAATGCGGCAATCCATCATTTTATCGACACACGGCGCGCCTGCGGCCCAGGCTTGCCGCCGCGCCAGAGCAGAGAAAGAACAACAATATGAAACAAGATCCACGCTTCCCGAATTTGTTCATTACCGATCACCCTTTGATCCAGCACAAACTGAGCCACATGCGCGAGCACGACACGTCGACGCGCACCTTCCGCGAATTGCTCAAGGAAATCACTTTGCTGATGGGCTATGAAATCACGCGCGACCTGCCGCTGACCACGCGCGAAATCAAGACCCCGCTGGTGACCATCGATGCGCCAGTCATTGCTGGCAAGAAACTGGCTATCGTGCCCATCCTGCGCGCCGGCATCGGCATGAGCGATGGCTTGCTGAACCTGGTGCCATCGGCCCGCGTGGGCCACATCGGCGTGTACCGCGATCCCACCACCCACATGCCTGTGGAATACCTGGTGCGCCTGCCCGACCTGAACGAGCGCACCTTCATCCTGTGCGACCCGATGGTCGCCACCGGCAATTCGGCCGTGTACGCCGTCGACGTGCTGAAGAAACGCGGCGTGACGGACGAGCAGATCATCTTCCTGGCCCTGGTGGCCGCACCGGAAGGCGTGACCGTGTTCCAGAACGCGCATCCGAAGGTCAAGATGTACTGCGCTTCGCTCGATTCGCACCTGGATGAGCATGCCTACATCGTACCGGGCCTGGGCGATGCCGGCGACCGCATCTTTGGCACCAAGTAAGCCAATCCGCGAGTATTGCGATGGCAACCTTGATCGACCCGGATTTTCGCGCGCGTTTGCGCGCCCTGAACGAAAAATATGCGGCCAGCGTGCCGGCCCTGATGCAAGCGATCACGCAGGCCAGCGGCCGCTGCGACAGCGAAGGCCCCCGTCTGGAGCCGCTGACGCAGTTGCACTGCGCGCTGCACGCGGTCGCCGGCTCGGCCGCCACCTTCGGCTTTGCCGCGCTGGGCCAGGAATGCCGGCGCATCGAACAGCAGGTGCGCGCCATGCTCAACGCGCCGGCGCAGGCGGTGGCGGAATGGCCCGCCGTGCGGGCGCAGGTGGAGGCGCTGCTGCACTGGGCCGCGCGCGATGCGGGCGCCACCCATTTCAGCGTGTAAGTGACAGCACCATAGAGATGTGGTTGCAATGATTCATTTGATGCAACGCAAAGCGTCGGCGGCGCAGATTAGGATATAGTGTCTGCATGCCGCTGGTACAGGGCGCCGCAAGACGGGGATTTGGCTATTAAAGTAGTGTTCGCAAGTTTATTTTGCGAAAGAATGGTTTTTCTCAGTTTTGTTGGTATAATTGGGCATCGTTGGATTCGAGGTAGTAGTGCAGTTTGTCTGTCATTTCTTTCTTGCTTCAAACGATATAACGGGCGCAAGCCCAACTTAACTGAAATAGGAAATTGTAATGGCAACTGGCATCGTAAAATGGTTCAATGATTCGAAGGGCTTCGGCTTTATTACCCCTGACGAAGGCGGCGAAGATCTGTTCGCTCACTTCTCGGCTATCCAGTCGAACGGCTTCAAGTCCCTGCAAGAGAACCAACGCGTTTCTTTTGAAGTGACTGCTGGCCCTAAAGGCAAGCAAGCTTCGAACATTCAGCCAATCTAATACGCTGGATCAAACGAAATAAAGAAATCCTCGGTCTCCGAGGATTTTTTTTCGCCTGAATTTCTGTGAGGCAGGGGTTTTGCGTGGGTGCGCGCACTTTTTGGTGTGCTTGCGTCGCCTGGTAGGTCGGCTTAGCGCTTGCGCGTAAGCCGACAATGGTGGTGCTGGCAAGATGTATGGGCTGGTGTCGGCTTACGCTGCGCTAAGCCGACCTGCGCCGACCTGCGCACCCACGTCTAGGCTTGGGCGCTATCTAGATAGCCCGTTCACGCCAGTAGTCGGGTTGCGAATAGCTATGCCGCAAAAAATCCACGAACGCCCGTATGCGCAGCGGCAAGTGGCGGCGCTGGGCGAACACGGCATAAATATCATTGCCCGGCGCGGCGAACTGGTCCAGTACCGTCACCAATTGGCCAGAGGCGATTTCCGCACCGACCTCCCACATCGAGCGCCACGCCAGGCCCTTGCCGGCCAAGGCCCAGTCGTGCAGCACTTCGCCATCGTTGCAGACCATATTGCCGGCCACCTTCAAAATGACATTCTTGCCGTTTTCGCGGAAGGTCCAGCCGCGCTGGCTGCCTTCGCTGCTGATCGCCAGGCAATTATGTTTCGCCAGGTCGGCCGGGATGCGCGGCGTGCCCGCCCGTTTCAAATAGGCGGGCGAACCGACCAGCACGCGCTGGTTGTCGGCCAGTTTCGTACTCACGAGCGAGGAATCGGACAGACTGGCGATGCGGATGGCCACGTCGATGCCTTCGCCGATCAGGTCGACGAGGCGGTCGTTCAGGTTCAGCGACACCGTCACGTCGCGGTGCTCGGCCACAAACGAGGGGATCAATGGCGCCACGTGCTGGCGTCCGAAGCCGGCCGGTGCGGAAATGAGCAAATGGCCGCTGGCCTTCACGCTGCGCTCGGCCACGGCCGCTTCCGCCTCTTCCAATTCTCCCAGGATGCGCTGGCAATCTTCCAGGAAGGCGGCGCCTTCATTCGTCAAGGCCAGCTTGCGCGTCGTGCGCTGCAGCAATTTGACGCCCAGACGTTGCTCCAGCGCATCGAGGCGCCGGCCTATCATGGCCGGGGCGATGCCTTCCGCGCGCGCGGCCGCCGACAGGCTGCCCTTGGCCACCACTTCCACGAAGGTCGATATTTGTCTGAACTGGCCCATATGCTGTGCTCGCTATCTCGTCACTTGTGATAAAAACGCATAGATGAAGTGATTTTTAATCTCGTTTCCATGCCTTATAGTGCAATACTATAGAACAAACGCGCCGCCCGGCAGAGTGTTTTTACGCCTTTGTCCCGCTTGTCCGCGCAGTCATTCCGCTTATACTTGGATCACCAGATTACCTTTGCTTATATTTATTAAAAACCGGAGAACTTCATGACGCAGAACACGATCACACTTCCCGAAGGCATGCAAATCACGGGTGAAATCCAGCCCGGCTACGAACAGATTTTGACGCCGGCAGCGCTGGCGCTGGTGGCCAAGCTGACGCGCGCATTCGAGCCGCGCCGCCAGGAGTTGCTGGCCGTGCGCGTGGAACGGGCCAAGCGCCTCGACGCGGGCGAGCGTCCTGATTTCCTGCCAGAAACCGCGCATATCCGCGACGGCGACTGGAAGATCGCGCCGATTCCGAAGGCGCTGGAATGCCGCCGCGTGGAAATCACCGGCCCCGTCGAGCGCAAGATGGTCATCAACGCCTTCAATTCCGGCGCGGATAGCTACATGACGGACTTCGAGGATTCGAACACGCCGAACTGGGATAACCAGCTGACGGGCCAGATCAATATGTTCGACGCCGTGCGCAAGACGATTTCGTTGGAGCAAAATGGCAAGTCGTACAAGCTGAACGACAAGATCGCCACCCTCGTCGTGCGTCCGCGTGGCTGGCACCTCGATGAAAAGCACGTGCTGGTTGACGGCAAGCGCATCTCCGGCGGCATTTTCGATTTCGCCCTGTTCATGTTCCATAACGCCAAGGAACAGCTGGCACGCGGCGCCGGCCCGTACTTCTACCTGCCGAAGATGGAATCGCACCTGGAAGCGCGTCTGTGGAACGATATTTTCGTCATGACGCAAAACGAATTGGGCTTGCCACAAGGCACGATCAAGGCGACCGTGCTGATCGAAACCATCCTGGCTGCCTTCGAGATGGATGAAATCCTGTACGAACTGAAAGAACACAGCTCGGGCCTGAACGCGGGCCGCTGGGATTACATCTTCTCGTGCATCAAGAAATTCAAGCTGGACAAGGATTTCTGCCTGGCCGACCGCGCCAAGGTCACCATGACGGCGCCGTTCATGCGCGCCTACGCCTTGCTGCTGCTGAAAACCTGCCACAAACGCGGTGCGCCAGCCATCGGCGGCATGGCAGCCTTGATCCCGATCAAGAACGATCCCGAAAAGAACGACATCGCCATGGGCGGCGTGCGCAACGACAAGGCGCGCGATGCCACCGACGGCTACGACGGCGGCTGGGTTGCCCATCCGGGTCTGGTCGAGCTGGCCATGGGCGAGTTCACCAAAGTGCTGGGCGACAAGCCGAACCAGATCGAGAAACAGCGTCCCGACATCGATGTGAAAGCGTCGGATCTGCTGAACTTCCAGCCGGAAGCGCCGATCACGGAAGCAGGCTTGCGTTACAACATCAATGTGGGCATCCATTACCTGGGCAGCTGGCTGGCCGGCAACGGTTGCGTGCCTATCCACAACCTGATGGAAGATGCGGCCACGGCCGAGATCAGCCGCTCGCAAGTGTGGCAATGGATTCGTTCCAGCAAGGGCGTGCTGGAAGATGGTCGCAAGGTCACGGCCGATATGGTGCGCGCCATGATTCCGGAAGAACTGGCCAAGGTGCAGCGCGATGCGCCAGGCGGCAACGGTCCGACCTATGTGCGCGCCGGCCAGATTTTCGAGGAAATGTCGACGTCGGAATCGTTCGCCGAATTCCTGACCTTGCCGCTGTACGAAGAAATCTGATCCAGATCAAATAGATCGATAAAAAATCCCGGCGATGCTTGATGGTATCGCCGGGATTTTTCTTTTTAGAAACAGAAGCTTAAAAATTGTTTTTCCACATACGTAGTGCGGCAAATGCTTCCACGGGCGAAGCATCGCTGGCCAGCTTGCCTTCCACCTTCAGGCTGGTCAGAATCGCCGGTTCACGGTAACGCAGGAAGGGGTTCGTGGCTTTCTCAAGAGCAATGGTCGACGGCACGGTCGATAAACCCTGCTGGCGTTTTTCCGTGTCGATGGCGATGCGTTCCTGCAGGGCAAGGTTGCCTGGTTCGACGGCGTTGGCGAAGCGCAGATTGGACAAGGTGTACTCATGCGCGCAAAATACCTCGGTATCGTCGGGCAGGGCGGCCAGCTTGCCCAGCGAGTCGGCCATCTGGCCCGGCGTGCCTTCGAACAGGCGGCCGCAGCCGCCGGCAAACAGGGTGTCGCCGGAAAACAGCCATGGTGCATCGCCTTGCTCCGAGCGCTGGCGCACATAGGCGATATGCCCCTTGGTATGGCCGGGCACGTCGATGACGGTCATCTGCAAACCCAGCTCTGGCACATAGGCGACATCGCCTTCGCCAAGCGCTTGCGTGATGGCTGTGATAGCCTCATTGCGCGGGCCGAAGACGGGCACGGCGAAATGCTGCAACAATTCAGGGACGCCACCCGTGTGGTCGGCGTGGTGGTGCGTGAGTAAAATGGCGGACAAGGTCAGCTGATGTGCTTGCAGCGCATCGAGGATGGCCATGGCATCGCCAGGGTCGACCACGGCGGCGTGGCGGCCGTCATGGATCAGCCACAGATAGTTGTCGGCAAAGGCGGGCACGGCAAGTACCGATAAAGCGTGTTCAGGGGAATGTGTCATGAGCAAAAGAGAAAACTGAATGGACAGTGTGGCATCCGAAAAATCCATTATAGCGCTTGACGGCTGGTTGCAGACCCCGGCCGGTCTCTACGTGCGCGCCTGGGAGCAGCAATGCCTCGACAGCCTGACCGTCGATATCTTCGGTTACAACGCCGTGCAAATCGGCTTGCCGCAGCTCGATGCGCTGGCGGCCAACCGCATGCCGAACAAATGGCTGCTCGATGCGCGCCTGCCGCCACGCCCACCGCAGGAGCGCCGCCTGACTCTGGTGTCGGCTTTCGACGAGCTGCCGTTCGACTCGCAAAGCCTGGATCTGGTGGTCTTGCCGCACGTACTCGAATTTGCCGCCGAGCCGCACCAGGTCTTGCGCGAAGTGGAGCGCGTACTGATCCCCGAGGGGCGCGTGATCGTCTGCGGCTTCAATCCGGCCAGCCTGTGGGGCATGCGCCAGGGCCTCGGAAGAGTCACGGGACGCCATTACCTGCCGCAGGCGGGCGAGCTGATCTCTATGCCGCGCATGAAAGACTGGTTAAAATTGCTGAACATGGGCGTCAGCCAAAGCCACTTCGGCTGCTACGCACCTGCCTGCAAGACAGAAAAATGGCTGCGTCGCAACGCCTTCATGGACAAGGCCGGTGCGCGCTGGTGGCCATATCTGGGCGCAGTGTATATAGTGCAGGCGATCAAGCGCGTCAAAGGGATGCGTTTGATCGGTCCGGCGTGGACCAAGAAACCGGCGACGGCGCCCGCAGGCGCACCGGTCACGAATAAAAGGCGGGAACAGCAAGATGGATAAGGTTGAGATTTACGCCGATGGCGCATGCAAGGGCAATCCCGGTACGGGCGGCTGGGGCGCACTGATGGTGGCCGATGGTGCCAAGAAAGAAATTTACGGCGGGGAACTGAATACGACGAATAACCGCATGGAATTGAAGGCCGTGATCGAAGCCTTGACGGCGCTCAAACGCCCGTGCCAGGTGGTGTTGTATACCGATAGCCAGTATGTCCAGAAGGGTATCAGCGAATGGATCCACGGCTGGAAAGCACGCGGCTGGAAAACGGCGGCCAAGGCGCCCGTGAAAAACGTCGACCTGTGGCAAGCCCTCGATACGGCTCAGGCCGTTCATGAAGTGGAATGGCGCTGGGTGCGCGGCCACAATGGCCATCCGGGCAACGAGCGGGCCGATGAGCTGGCCAATCTGGGCGTGGAAACCGTGCGCGCGTAAGAATGCCTGGCGTCGCCGGTTGTCATCGAAGGGCACAGGTTTGCTATACTGTGCCCTTCGCTTTTTGCTTTTACGAATGAATCCGCCATGCGTCAAATTGTTCTCGATACTGAAACCACCGGCCTGAATCCGCGCACGGGCGACCGCATCCTGGAGATCGGGGCGGTCGAATTGAGCAACCGCATGTTGACGGGGAATAATTTCCACCATTACATCAATCCCGAGCGCGACTCGGAAGAGGGCGCGCTGGCCGTCCACGGATTGACGACGGAATTCCTTAGCGACAAGCCGAAATTCGCGGAAATCGCGGAAGAATTCCGCACATTTATCGCCGGCGCCGAATTGATCATCCACAACGCCCCGTTCGATATCGGCTTCCTCAACGCGGAATTCAAGCGCCTGAACCTGCCGCCCGTGCATGAGCAAGTGCATGGCGTGATCGACACCCTGGTGCAGGCAAAGGAAATGCATCCGGGTAAGCGCAACTCGCTCGACGCCCTGTGCGACCGCTACGGCGTCTCGAACGCCCACCGCAAGCTGCACGGCGCGCTGCTCGACTCGGAATTGCTGGCCGACGTCTACCTGGCCATGACACGGGGCCAGAATAGCCTGAGCATGGAAGAAGAAGTGGAAGTGGCCGCCGACGGCGCCGCCCTGGAAATCGTGCCCCTGGCCGAAGTCATCTTCCAGAGCGCCACGGCCGACGAACTGGCCGCCCACGCAGCCACCATCGCCGGCCTCGACAAGGCCGCCAAAGGCCAGTGCATCTGGACCGCCGTCCTGGCGCCACCAGCGGCCGCCTGAGAAAAAAAGCGTGACATGCTAAATTTCCTGTCGCCAGCCCTTGCAGATGCCGCAACACCTATGCGATAATTCGCCTCGCTTCGGGAGGTTAGCTCAGGGGTAGAGCACTGCATTCACACTGCAGGGGTCGCAAGTTCGAAACTTGCACTTCCCACCAAGAATTCGCAATACAATCAAGTATTTATATTAAAGCCGACTCATCATGAAGTCGGCTTTTTTATTGCCGGTCGTATCGCAATCTCATTTACTGATCCGCAGGCTTGCGGTCACTGAGTTCTTGCTGGCAGAGGCGTTGCCTGACTTCGGTGCTGCTTGTCCTGAGTATGCCGTATTCTATCTCGAAGTATTTCTTGTAGATCTCGGTCTTGCGGATGCAGTCTATATCTTGCAACTTCTCCTTGCTCATAACCGATTCCAGCAGGAATTGGGCCATTTTTACTCTGGCTGGTTCCAGTTCGCTGCAGGCGGCAACATGAGCGTCCAGGGCGGCAATGATTTCTTCATAATCGCGCTCGAAATCAGCCGATAAGGGTTGTGCACACGCCCAGCATCAATAGGACCGTTGCCATGCTTGTAATCGAGTTCATGTTGTTATCTCCATAAGTCAGTTTTGTTAGCCTTGGCGCTGGCCACTGTGGCGATGTCATTTCTGTGGCCCGTCTGCTGACGCCAGCGCGGATAATTACTTTTATCACCCGTGGTGGCAGGCCTTTTGCCGCTCTTTAGTGGTGAGGGACATGAGCCAGTTGTATTCATGCTGGAAAGTTCTTTTGTAGATATCTGTCTTACGGACGCAGGGAAGGTTTTGCAGTTGCTCTTCGGTGAGTTTTTTTTCCAATGTCACCTGGGTTCTACGAACGCTTTCCTCATCCAATTCGCTGCAAACGACAGCATGAGCATCGATCGAGGCAATGATGTCTTCGTATTCCATGTGGAAATCCGCTGATGCCGGGGTGCACAAGCCCAGCACCAGCAAGGCGGCAGGTACCGCTGTCAAAGAGTGCATAGTGTTCTCCTTAGTGTGTTGTGGCGGTCGAGTCGCCTGGTGGCGCTTGGTGGCGGTGTCATGCTGCGATCGGACTGGTGTTGCTTGACGAGTAAGCTGTCAACCCAGCTCGCTCCCTGCTGTACCGTCACGCGGTAAGCCGCAAGGCCGGGGTGTCGGCATGGAGCCTGTGGGTGGCGCTGCTTTCTATGTCTTTTTCGAGATAGCGAGTATTTCTGCTGAGCATATAGGCGTGTGCGTGCAATCCTCTGTAG